>NZ_JACBIU010000001.1:0-625958 GCF_013839555.1 Nocardia sp. GTS18
CCGACCGCCCCCGCCCACCCGTCGCTTCATTGGCCGGTGGCCGCATCCCCGTCGATATCGGCGCCGGTCTGCACACCCGGTTGCGCGAACTCGCCCACAGTCGCGGTTCCTCGCTGTTCATGGTGATGCACGCCGCCCTCGCTGCCGTCCTGGGACGCCTCAGCGGCAGCGACGACGTCGTGATCGGCACCCCCGTCGCGGGCCGGGGTGAACCCGGCCTCGAGGACCTCGTCGGCATGTTCGTCAACACCCTCGCCCTGCGCACCCCCGTCGACACCGGCGAACCGTTCACCGAACTGCTCACCCGCACCCGCGACACCGACCTGGCCGCCTTCGAACACGGCGATGTGCCGTTCGAACGGGTTGTGGAGGAACTCAATCCGCAACGCGCCGCGGACCGGCACCCGCTGTTCCAGGTGATGCTCGCATTCCAGAGCCTGTCCGGTACCGACGTCGAACTGCCTGGCGTCACCGTCTCCCGCGCCGACATCGACACCGGCCTGTCCCAATTCGACCTGCAACTGATCCTCGCCGACTCCTACGACGACGGGGGAGCAGCGCGCGGGCTGTCGGGAACACTCACCTTCGCCCGCGACCTGTTCGACGAAACCACCGCACACACCTTCCGCACACGACTGCTCCGGGTCCTCGAAACCATCACCACCGACCCCACCGAAGCCGTCGGCGACCTCGGCTGGCTCGACGACACCGAACACCACGACCTGTCGACCCGGGTCGGACCACGCCCGGCAGGCACCCCGCCCCCGGCCCTGCTGCCGGAGGTTTTCGCCGCCGCCGTCCACGACAATCCCACCGGCACCGCCGTCGTCTCCGGCGACACCGAACTCACCTACCGCAAACTCGACACCCGTTCCAACCAGCTGGCACGGCGGTTGATCCGCCACGGCGCCGGGCCCGAACATCCCGTGCTCGTCGCCACCGGCCGCACCGCCGAGGAAGTCGTCGCCTGGTGGGCGGTCGTCAAAACCGGTGCCCCCTACGTCCCGGTGGATCCCCGGTACCCCGCCGGGCGCATCGACCAGATGGTCACCGACTCCCGCGCCGCCCTCGGCATCACCCTGACCGCCGCCCGACCCCAACTGCCCGGCACCGTCGACTGGATCCTGCTCGACTCCCCGGCCGAAACCCCGCAACTGGCGGGCGAATCCGCCGAACCCGTCACCGATGCCGACCGGGTGCGGCCACTCCACGCCACCAACGTCGCCTACATCGTGTTCACCTCCGGATCCACCGGTCGCCCCAAGGGCGTCGCGATCACCCACACCGGCATCGCCGACTTCGTCGCCGGACAACGCCTCGGCACCCCGCCCCGCGGCAGCGATCGCGTCCTGCACTTCGCCTCACCGTCCTTCGACGCCTCGGTCCTGGAAATCCTGCTCGCCACCGGCCGCGCTGCCACCCTCGTCATCGCCCCCACCGATATCTACGGCGGCGACGAACTGGCCGAATTCCTGCGCACCCACCGCATCACCCACGCATTCGTCACCCCCGCCGCCCTCGCCTCCGTCGACCCCACCGGACTCGACGACCTCCAGCACATCGTGTCCGGCGGCGACGAGGTCCCCGCCGACCTCATCAACCGGTGGGCAGACAGCGACCGCGCGGGCACCCGCGAATTCCGGGTCCTCTACGGGCCAACCGAAACCACCATGCTCGCCACCTCCACCCAACCGATCCGTCCCGGCGAACGACCCACCATCGGCACCCCACTGCCCGGAATCCAGGCATTGGTCCTCGACGACCGGCTCCGGCCCGCACCGGTCGGCGTCAGCGGCGAGCTGTATCTGGCCGGACCAGCCCTGGCCCGCGGCTACCTCAACCGCGCCGCCACCAACTCCGACCGATTCACCGCCTGCCCCTACGCCGAACCCGGCAGCCGCATGTACCGCACCGGCGACCTCGTCCGCTGGAACACCCATGGCGACCTGGAATTCCTGGGCCGCAACGACTTCCAGGTGAAAGTGCGCGGCTACCGGGTCGAACTCGGCGAGATCGACACCGCCCTCGGTGCCCGCCCCGACATCGCCTACGCCGTCACCATCCCGCGCCGCGAAGGCACCGGGCCCGTCACCCTGGTGTCCTACGTGGTCGCGGCACCCGGTGCCGAAATCTCCGTCGACACCCTCATCACCGCGCTCACCGACACCCTGCCCGCCTACATGGTGCCCGCCGCGATCATGGTCCTCGACCGGATCCCGCTCTCACCCAACGGCAAACTCGACCGCAAGGCCCTCCCCGAACCCGTCCTGCAGACCAAACAATTCCGTGCCCCCTCCTCACCGGTCGAGGAAATCGTGGCGGGTGTGTTCACCGACGTACTCGGCCTCGACCGTGCCGTCGGTGCCGACGACGACTTCTTCGAACTCGGCGGCAACAGTCTCGTCGCCACCCGCGTCGCCGCCCGCATCGGCGCCGCCCTCGACGCCACCGTGCCCGTCGCGATGATCTTCGACGCACCGACGGTCGCCAAACTCGCCGCCCGCGCCGAATCCCACGCCGACACCGGACGAGTGGCGCTCACCCCGCAACCCCGGCCGCCGCATATCCCGCTGTCCTACGCGCAGCAGCGCATGTGGTTCCTCAACCGGTTCGAACCCGATTCGGCCGCCTACAGCATCCCCATCGTCATCCGCCTCACCGGCCACCTCGACACCGACGCCCTGCACCGAGCCCTCACCGACGTCGTCGACCGTCACGAAGTGCTGCGCACCCGCTACCCACACATCGATGGCGAGCCCGCACAGGTCGTCCTCCCGGCCCACCTCGCCACGCCACCGCTGCACCCCGTCCCGATCGACGACAGCGCACTGCCCGCCGCGCTCACCGCACTCCTGGCCACCGCCTTCGACGTCACGACCGAAGTACCGTTGCGGGCCCGGCTCTACGACACCGGCCCCGACACCTGGGTGCTGGCCGTGGTCCTGCACCACATCTGCGGCGACGGATCCTCCCTCGCCCCACTGGCCCGCGACATGATGACCGCCTACCAGGCCCGCGTCGACGGCCACCCACCCGCCTGGACACCGCTACCGGTACAGTACGCCGACTACGCCATCTGGCAACACACCGTCCTGGGCGCCGCACACGACCCCGACTCGCTGCTGCGCGCTCAAATCGACTACTGGACCGCCCGACTCGCCGATCTGCCACCGCTGCTCGAACTCCCCACCGACCGGCCGCGGCCGCCGATCCAGACCTACACCGGTGGCAACGTCGACCTCACCGTCGACGCCGACCTGCACGCCGCCTTGGAAAAGGTCGCACGCGCCCACAACAGCACCCTGTTCATGGTGTTCCACGCCGCCCTGGCCGCCACCCTCGGCCGCGTCGCCGCCACCGACGACATCGCCATCGGCACGCCCTACGCCGGTCGCGGCGAACCCGAACTCGACGACCTCGTCGGCATGTTCGTCAACACCCTCGTCCTGCGCACCCACCTCACCGACCACATGACCTTCACCGAACTCCTCGAGCACGTCCGAGGCGACGACCTCGCCGCATTCGGGCACGCCGACGTCCCGTTCGAACGCCTCGTCCAAGAACTCAACCCCGTCCGCTCCCACGCCCACCACCCCCTGTTCCAGGTGATGCTCGCCTTCCAGAACCACACCACCACCGACTTCCGGCTCCCCGGCCTCACCGCCTCCGCCGTCGAAGCCGACACCGCGACCTCCCTGTTCGACCTCCAGATCACCGTCTCCGACACCCACGACAGCACCGGTGCACCCACCGGAATGAACGGCACGATCACCTACGCCACCGACCTGTTCGACCCGGCCACCGCCACCACCATGGCCGACCGCCTGCAACGGATCCTGCGCGCACTCGCCACCGACCCCGCCCGCCAGGTCCACGACGTCGACCTGCTCGACACCAGCGAACGCGACGCACTCCTGCACCGGTGGAACGCCACCGAACACCCCCTCGACCCCAACGAAACCCTCGCGAGCCTGTTCACCCACGCCGCACGCACCCACGCCGACCGGCCCGCCGTCGAATCCGGCTCCGAAACCCTCACCTATGCCGAATTCGCCGCACGCGTCAACCGGCTCGCCCGTTGGCTCATCACCCGAGGTGTCGGCCCCGACACCCTCGTCGCACTACCCATGCCCAGGTCCCTCGACCAGGTCACCGCCGTGTACGCCGTCCACGCCGCCGGCGGGGGATACGTCCCCATCGACCCCGCCCACCCCGCCGACCGCATCGACTACATGCTCACCACCGCAGCCCCCGTCCTCGAACTCACCTCCCTCGACGGAATCGACCTCACCGGCTACGACGACACCCCCGTCGGCGACGACGACCGCCGCACCCCACTACGACCCCACAACATCGCCTACGTCCTGTTCACCTCCGGATCCACCGGGCGCCCCAAAGGTGTTGCGGTGCCGCACAGCGCGGCCCTCAACCAACTCCACTGGATCATCGACGCCTACCGGCTCACCACCGCCGACACCGTCCTGCAGAAAACCCCCGCCACCTTCGACGTCTCGGTCTGGGAACTGTTCGCCACCCTGGCCGTCGGCGCCCGCCTGGTGATCGCCCGACCCGACGGACACACCGACCCCGCCTACCTGGCCGACACCATCGCCGACCGCCAGGTCACCGTCACCTCCTTCGTCCCGTCCATGCTCGCGGCCTTCGCCGACGCTGCCCCGGCGCGATCCCTGAACTCGTTGCGCGCCTTGCTCGTCGGCGGCGAAGCATTCGGTGCCGACGTGGTGTCGGCCGCGCGCCGCGCCATGCCCCACGCCGAACTGCACAACCTCTACGGCCCCACGGAATTCACCGTGCACGCCACCGCCCACCACGTCACCGAGACCGACGCCGGCAGCATCCCCATGGGCACACCGGTCTGGAACGTCCGCGCCCACGTCCTCGACACCCGCCTGCGCCCGGTTCCACCCGGGGTAGCGGGGGACCTGTACCTCGCCGGCAACCAGATCGCCCGCGGCTACCACGCCCGCCCCGGCCTCACCGCGGAACGATTCGTCCCCGACCCGTTCACCGCGGGTCAGCGCATGTACCGCACCGGCGACCGGGCCCGCCGCCTACGCACCGGCGAACTGGAATACCTGGGTCGCATCGACTTCCAGGTGAAACTCCGTGGCCTGCGCATCGAACTCGGCGAGATCGAAGCCGTCCTCGCCGAGCACCCCACCGTCGCCCGCGCCATCGCCGCCGTCCACACCTCCGGCACCGGGGACCGGCTCGTCGCCTACCTGATGCCCACGGCAGGTCACGACCTCGACACCGACACCGACGCCGTCCTCGACCACGCCGCCGCCGAACTCCCCGACTACATGGTGCCGACCACGGTCATGGTGCTCGACACCGTGCCGCTGACCGACTCCGGCAAACTCGACCGCAAACACCTACCGGAACCGGTATTCGACGTGGGGGAGTTCCGGGAACCGGAATCCTGGCTCGAAGGCGAGGTCGCCCGGGTCTACGAGCACGTCCTCGGCACAGCCCGTGTCGGCGCCGACGACGACTTCTACGCCCTCGGCGGCAATTCCCTCAAGTCGGTGCAGGTGGTCAGCGAACTCCGCAAGGAACTCGACTACGAGGTCCCCGTCAGTTGGATCCTGTCCGACCCGCGCCCCACCGACCTCGCCAAGCGCATCGAAACCGGAATGCGCACCGGACACGTCACCACCGAACCGACCACACCCGGATTCGATGTCCTGCTACCGATCCGCACCACCGGTACACAACCGCCGCTGTTCTGCATCCACCCCGCCTCCGGCCTGGCCTGGTGCTACCGCCCCCTCGGCGAATACCTGACCGAGGACCGGCCCGTCTACGGCATCCAGGCACCACAACTCAGCGGCGAACCAGGCTCGGCGACCATCGAAGACACCGCCCGCCGCTACCTCGACGAAATCCGCGCCATCCAGCCGCACGGCCCCTACCACCTGCTCGGCTGGTCACTCGGCGGCCAGATCGCCCATGCCATCGCCGCTGAAATACGCACGGCCGGAGAACAAGTCGCGCTATTGGCACTGCTCGACGCCGAAGCCGACGGATTCGAACCCACCGCCGTCACCACCGTGACGGCCGGCGAACTGGTCGCCAACCTCGGCCCGGTCATGGGCATCGATTTCGTACCCACCAACGCCACCGCCGAGGAAGCCGCCGCACTGATCGAACAGAAACTGGGGGAGCGGCTCGGAATCGACGCCGCCCTCATCCAGCACATGACCGACGCCTACAACGAGTCGATCCGGGCCGCCGCCGACTGGCATCCACCGGTAATCGACAGCGACATGCTGTATTTCACCGCCACCGGCGAACGCCGCGACGACGCGACCGGTCATCGGGGATGGGCACCGAGCGTGCGCGGACACATCACCGACATCGACGTCGACGCCACCCACCTGGCGATGACCGAACCCGCGGTCCTGGCCCGCATCGCCGGTGTCCTCAACGAACAACTCGATCGGGAGGTCGCCGGGCAGAGCGGCTGAGCGGAATTCGGGTAACCCGGTACGCATGGACGTACAAGCATTCGAAGCCCACGCGACAGACGCCGAACTCGACGACCTGCGTGCACGATTGGCCGCGGCGCGGTTGCCGGAAGCGGAGACGGTCTACCGTCCGGGACCCGACCCGCGCCGATGGGATCAGGGCGTTCCGCGCGCCGACCTCGTCGAGGTGGTGCGTTACTGGCGCAGCGGATACGACTGGCGCTCGTTCGAAGAGCGCCTCCAACAGATCGGGCAGTTCCGCACGACCATCGACGGTCTCGGCATCCACTTCCTGCACCGCCGGTCCCCGCGCACGGACGCCACACCACTGATCATGACGCACGGCTGGCCCGGCAGCGTCGCCGAATTCACCCACCTCGTCGACGAACTGGCCGACCCGAAAGATGCCGCCGCACCGGCATTCCACGTCGTCGTCCCCTCGGTACCGGGCTTCGGCTACAGCGACAAACCGACCACCACAGGGTGGGGCACCGAAAAGATCGCCGCCGTATGGGTGGAACTGATGGACGGGCTCGGCTACCGGCAGTTCCTGGCACACGGCGGTGACTGGGGCGGCAACATCACCACCGTGCTCGCCGGCAGGTTCCCGGACCGTGTTCTCGGCATCCACACACTGTTCGCCGAAGCACCGCCCGGGCTCACAACAGACGGACTGACGCCGATCGAACGCCGGTGGACCGAGGAAACCCGCGACTTCTGGCAATACCGCGCCGCCTATGCCAAGCAGCAGGCGACCCGACCGCAGACCATCGGCTACTCCCTCGTCGACTCACCGGTCGGACTCCTGGCCTGGATCCTCGACAAGTTCGCCGAGTGGTCCGACACCGACGACAGCCCGTTCGAAACGATCCCCATGGACCGCATCCTCGACGACGTCACCCTCTACTGGCTGACCCGCACCGGCGCCTCGGCAGCCCGCATCTACTACGAAAGCCACGCCTCCCTCGACCCCGACCTTCGCGTGGACGTCCCGTCGGCGATCACGATGTACCCGGCCGACATCGAGAAATGCCCGCGACCGTGGGCGCAGCAACGGTACCGGCAGATCGTTCGCTGGACGACGCCCGAGACCGGGGGACACTTCCCGTCGCTCGAGGTCCCGGAGTACTTCGTCAAGGACCTACAGGAAGGGCTCGCGGCAGTGCTGGCTTCCGACCGATGACCGTATAAGAGCGGCTCGACCAAGTCATCGCGGTGACGTGAACATGCCGTCGAGCACCGCGCTCAGCTCGGTGTGTGCTGCAGCCAACGCCTTTTCGCGCGAGCGTGACGCGGCGACGAACATCGCGAGCTCATTGAGCCCACCCAGCAGCAGGTGTGCCAGCACTTTCGGGTTGTGCCGGGGGAGCAGTTCACCCTGTTCGTGTGCCGCGACGAGCAGGTTCTTGACCAGACCGAGGGAGCGCCCGCCGTCGATTTCGCGCCAGCGTGCCCAGCCGAGGGCAGCGGGCGCTTCCACGAAAAGGATTTGCCGGACGGTCTCGTCGGCCAGCTGATCGACGAAAGCGTGGCTGACCGCACGAACCCGTTCGACCGGGGAACCTGTCACCGCATGCTCCGACAGCGTGTCGACCACGCCGTGATCGACCGCCGCGAAACAGGCCTCCATCAGCCCGGCCATGCTGCCGAAGTGGTGATAAAGCGCTCCCCGCGTGACACCGGCGGCCGCACACACCTGCGCGGTCGTCACCTCGGCGAAGCCGTGCTCGGCGAACAGCGCGGTACCGACCGCGATCAACGTCGCCCGAGTCCGTGCCGCAGCTGCCTCGCGAACTGTTGCCATCTTGCCTTCTCTCTCCCAATGACATACACATTGTATGTCACATACAGTTTGTATGTGAAACTGAGGGAGTGGCAGTGATGCTGAAGATGAAGTCCACCTGCGAGACATGTTCGGCGCCGCTGCGCGCCGACGCCGAAGCGTTCATCTGCAGCTATGAATGCACGTACTGCTCGACCTGCGCGGCAGACCACGGAGTGTGCCCGAACTGCGCGGGGGAGTTGGTTCGGCGGCCGCGACGCACCACCGGAGCTGCCGAAATCGCACGGCGGGCACCGGCCCGGCTGCGCCGCAAGATCCGGGGGACCGGGCGATGAGTCACGTCCGAGTGGCCCAAGAGTGTGCGCAGCTCAACCACAGCGCTTCACCGTGAGCGCAGATATTCGATCGCCGCAGACAAGCGGTCCGGGTCGTCCCCGAATGCGCCTAGCCCCGCGTTGCACAACGAGCACAGCAGGCCTCGGACGGCGCCGGTGCGATGGTCGTGATCCACCGCCAGTGGCGACTTCACGAGTGCTTTCCCATCGCGCCGAGGACGACCGCCGACCCTGGTGGTATCAATATCGGATTCCGGGGACGCGCAGATCGCGCACCGAAACTGCTGGAGCGCGCGGAGCTCGTCGTACCGTTCCGGGGTAATGCGATACTTCGCCCACAGATTCGCCCGGCGTGCCTCGGTGGGCAGCTGGACGGCTCGCCGCGCACGCTGATAACAAGCCTGGCAGAGAGCGTTACCGGCCGTCGACCTAGCGAATCGCTGGCGCGGTTTCTCTGCGCCACAGCCATTCTCGGCGTTGCACACCAGGTTGCATATCAGGTCATCGGCCATGAACCGAGAGTTTGCCAGGGGACACTGACAACTCGATTACTTGACATAGTGTGCATTATCGGCGTTTTAACCGGGCCGGTCGGTAGGGGTTTCGAGAACATTTGTGGCAGCGTATGCAACTTCGCACCGCGTGCCCATGACCCCGTTCGACAGCCGGCCCGCTTCGCTCGGATCAGCCTGTCGCCACAAAATCATCCACCCAGACGGTTTGCTCGCGCCGAGCTTCGGCCGATTTCGAGCCTCCGGCCATTCATGACTGTTCGGGATGAATGCCGCCGCCTGGGGCTTGATCTGCGGGTGGTACGAAGAAGGCCGACTGGGAGGTGACTCGTGTGCGCTCCCCCTCCATCCCCCAACCCCCTCATTTCGTCACAGTGACGAAATGAGGGGGTTGGGGAAGGACTCAGCTGTACAGCGCTTCTACTTCGGACGCGTACTTCTTCATGACCTCGGCTCGGCGCAGGGACATTTTCGGGGTCAGTTCGCCGGTGGCTTCGGTCCAGTCGGTGGGCAGGATGCGGACCTTCTTGATGCCCTCGGCCTTGGAGACCAATTTGTTGGTGTCGGCGACAGCTTGGTCGATGTCCGCGCGGAGGGTGGGATTGTCGACGAGGTCTTCGACAGGGGTATCGGCAGGGATGTTGTTGCGCTGTTTCCAAGCGGGAAGGGCTTCGGGGTCGAGAGTGACGAGGGCACCGACGAAGGGGCGACCGTCACCGACGACCATCGCCTGACCGACCACTGGATGCGCGCGCAGGGCGTCTTCCATGAGGCCGGGCGAGACGTTCTTGCCACCCGCGGTGACCAGGATTTCCTTCTTGCGGCCGGTGATCGTGAGGTAGCCGTCGGCGTCGATGGCGCCCAGGTCGCCGGTGCGGAACCAGCCGTCGACGAAGGCGTCCGCGGTGGCGTCGGGGTTGCCCCAGTATTCGCCGAAGACGACAGGTCCGCGCAGCAGCAGTTCACCGTCGTCGGCGATCTTGACGCCGTGGCCCTCGATGGGTCGGCCGACGGTGCCGACGCGGGTGTTGCGCGGGGTGTTCACGGTGATGGCAGCCGTGGTCTCGGTGAGGCCGTAGCCTTCGTACACCGGGATGCCCGCGCCACGGAAGAAATGCCCGAGCCGTGCGCCGAGTGGGCCGCCGCCGGAGACCGCCGCACCGCATCGGCCGCCGAGCGCGCGACGCAATTGCGCGTACACGAGCTTGTCGAACAGGGCGTGCTCGAGCTTGCGCAGCAGACCCGGCCCACCGGTGTCGAGTGTCTCGCTCCACACGATGGCGGTCTCGGTGGCTCGGTCGAAAATGCGGCCCTTGCCGCCGGCGTGTGCCTTCTGTTTCGCGGCGTTGAACACCTTCTCGAACACGCGCGGCACGGCGAGGATGAAATCGGGCCGGAACTCAGCGAATTGGTCGACGAGGGTCGCCCAATCGGAGCTGAAGGCGACGATCACCTTCGCGTCGAGCGCGGCGAGCGTGACCGCCCGGGCGAAGACGTGCGCCAACGGCAGGAACATCAGTGTGCGGTTGCCCTCGGTGACGAACTCCCCCAGCGCGAGCCGGTCGGATTTGGATTCGGCGTAGAGGTTGGCGTGGGTGAGCAGCACACCTTTGGGGCGGCCGGTGGTGCCGGAGGTGTAGATCAGGGTCGCGGGCGATTCCGCGCCGACACCGGCGCGGCGGGTGTGGACGGCCTGGTCGTCGAGGTGAGCGCCGCGGGCGGTGAGTTCGGCGACGACGCCCTTGTCGATCTGCAGGATCTCACGCAGGTCGGGCAGTGCGTCGGCGGGGATCTCGTCGATGACGCGGCGGTGCTTGTCGCTGTCGACGATCAGCAACACGGTGCCGGAGTCCTGCAGGATCCATTTGGCCTGTTCGGCGGCGGAGCTGTCGTAGATGGCTACGGTGCAGCCGCCGACCGCCCAGATGGCGTGGTCGAGGACGACCCATTCGTAGCGGGTGGGTGCCATGATGGCGACCCGGTCACCGGGTTCGATTCCGGTGGCGATGAGGCCTTTCGCCACGGCGGTCACCGTTTTCGCGAACTGGGCGGCCGTGATGTCGGCGCCCGCGACACTGAACAGCACCGTGTCGGGCGATTCTCGGCCGTACCGGAACACGCTGTCGGAGTTGTTGGCGTTGTCCGGAATCACGTACGACGCCGGGGTTTCGAACTCTCGCATCAGTGCCCTTCCACGGTTGCCGGTTCCTGGCGGTGATCGAGGCCGAGGCGATGCAGGCCACGCAGATCATAGGCGTGGGTGGCCACGAAACCGAGGACCAACCCGATAGCCAGGCCGGCGATGGTCATCCAGAGGCCACGGCTCAGGCCTGCCTCGAGGTTTCCGTCGAAGAACATGATGGCGCGCACGGCGAGGTAGATCTGGTGCATCGGTTCGAATGAGGCCATGTCGGCGATCCAGCGCGGTGTCGCTTCGAGCGGGATGGTGCCCGAGGACGACGGGATGCCGAGGACGACGAAGACGATGAGGTTGATCATCAGGCCCGCGGTGCCGAAGGCGGCCATCACCGACAGACCGGTGACCGCGATGGCGATGATGGCCAGGGTGCCGTAGAGGAACAGCATGAGCGGGCGTTCGATACTCATGTCGAGCAGGGCGCCGACGGCGAGGAAGGCGGCCGAGGCCAGTGGGGCGCTGATGACGGCGATGGCCCATTTGATGAGCAGGGTGCGCCAGCGGCTGATCCGTGCGGGGGTGGTCGGCTTGTGCCACGGCCCGTATTCGGCGGGGATGAAGCCGAGGGACCCGTCGACGAGGGAGTTGATCATCATGGCGCCGCTGAAGCCGACGATCAGCAGGACCAGGGTGTAGAAGAAGGCGGCGAGGCCCTGGCCGGTGCCTTCGGGCAGCGGGTGGTAGGCGCTGACGACGACGTCGATGGGTTTGGCGAGTTGCAGCAGGGCGGCGCCGCTGAGCGGTGTGCTGCCGATCGCGGCGCGGACCTGGTCGGCGAGCTGGGTGCCGACGGTGGTGTTGACCTCGGTCATCGCCTTGTCGGCGATGGTGTGCATGATCTGGGCGGCGAGGGTGCCCGCGCGGGGGTTGGTGAGTACGGAGATCATCGGCTGTTCGACGTCGCCGGTGACGACGGAGGCGGCGCCGAGGATGGCGACGCGTTTGGTGAAGTCGCCGGGAATGATGATGGCGCCGTACACCTCACCGTTGCGTAGTTGCCGGTGGGCCTCGTTGATGCCGACGGTGCGCAGGTCGATTTTCTCGGCGGGGATCTGCTTCTCCAGCGCGGTGGTGATCTGCGCGCCGAGGTTGGCGGGTTTGCCCGCGAGTGTGTCGCCGACGTCCTGGTTGACCAGGGCGATCGGGAAGTCGTGCAGGTGTTTCTCGGGGTCGGCGGTGTAGCCGAGGTACATGGTTCCCAGGAGCGCGGCCAGCACGGTGACCAGCGTGATCGGCGCTAACCAGTCACGGATCGGCATGCTGCGCGGTCGGCGCGTCGGCGCGGTGTTGTCAGTCATGGCATGCGCAAATGTAGTCACCGACTACAAAGTAGTCAATGCAAACATTCCGGGGTGTGTCGGATATCCTGCTAACACCATGTCCCTGCATTCGCGCTATCACCACGGCGATCTCCGCGCCGCACTGCTGCAGCACGCCGAGGCGGCGCTGCGTACGGTCGGCGCCGACGGGCTGTCGTTGCGTCAGCTCGCCCGCGACACCGGTGTCAGCCACGCGGCGCCGAGCAGGCATTTCCGTGACAAGCAGGCTTTGCTCGACGCACTGGCCGTCACCGGCTTGCGACGACTCGGCGCCTGCTTCGAAGAGGCCGCGACCGACGGCCCGATCACGACGCGTCTGCGAACCCTGGCCCACACCTATCTGCGCTTCGCCGTCGACAACCCGGAGCTGTTGCCGCTGATGTTCGCGCGCAGGCACAGCTCCACCGAGACCGAGATCCACGACGCCGCCGAGCGGGCCTTCGCCGTACCCATCGCGCTGATCGCCGAGGGGCAGGCCGCGGGCGAGATCATCCCCGGCGATCCGAGACGCATCGGGGTGACCGCCCTCGCGGCGCTACAGGGGCTGGCGACGTTCGTCGGCTCGGGCTACACCGCCGACTACGACGCCGAGCAACTCCTCGACGACCTGGTCGACCACCTCACCCTCGGTCTACTCCCCCGCCGGTCTTCCTCGGGTGGCGCGAGTAGGTGATGTGCAGTACGTTGCGAGGTTGCGGTGGCGCCGAAAAGCCCTGCTGTGACATTCCATTCGCATTCAGATAGGTGTCACCGACATGACTACAGCCCTCGCCCCATCACCGGTGCAGCGTCGCAACCCGGTATTGGTGTGGCTGGTCTTCCCGCTCATCACGTTCGGGATCTACTTCTTCGTCTGGTACTACAAGATCCACAAGGAGATGGCCGAGCAGCGGCGTGATCCCGAGGCTCCGGTCACCGGGCCTTTGCTGGTGATGCTGTTTCTGTCGTGGACCGGGATCGGTTTCATCGTCAGCTACTGGCGGACGGGCAATCGGATCAGGGCCACCCAGGAGAGCGCCGGGCTGGAGCCGTCGTGCAGCCCGGCGATCGGGTTCCTGCTGAATCTTGTCCTCGGGCTGGGGCTCTTGTACTACCAACTCGAACTGAACAAGGTCGCCGCGCCAGACCGCGACTAGTCGTCGGACTTCGAAGACCCTCCCCCTGGCCGATTCCAGGGGGAGGGTCTTTTTCATGCTCCGACGTATTCGGCGAGGTGCTCACCGGTGAGGGTGGAGCGGGCGGCGACGAGGTCGGCGGGGGTGCCCTCGAACACGATCTGGCCGCCGTCGTGGCCCGCGCCGGGGCCGAGGTCGATGATCCAGTCGGCGTGGGCCATCACGGCCTGGTGGTGTTCGACGACGATGACGGACTTGCCGGAGTCGACGAGGCGATCGAGCAGCCCGAGCAGCTGTTCGACGTCGGCCAGGTGCAGACCGGTCGTCGGTTCGTCGAGGATGTAGACCCCGCCCTTGTCGGACATGTGGGTGGCCAGCTTCAGTCGCTGGCGTTCACCACCGGACAGGGTGGTCAGCGGCTGACCGATGGTGAGGTAGCCGAGGCCGACCTCGGCGAGGTGGGTGAGGATCTTGTGCGCGGCCGGGGTGCGTGCCTCCCCCTCACCGAAGAACTCGCGTGCCTCGTCGACGGGCATCGACAGCACCTCGCTGATGTTCTTGCCCGCGAAGGTGTATTCGAGAACTTCGGCCATGAACCGCTTGCCCTCACACACCTCGCAGATCGTCGACACTCCGGCCATCATCGCCAGGTCGGTGTAGACGACGCCCGCGCCGTTGCAGTTCGGGCACGCCCCTTCGGAATTGGCGCTGAACAGGGCGGGTTTGGCGCCGGTGGCCTTGGCGAAGGCCTTGCGGATGTGGTCGAGCAGGCCGGTGTAGGTAGCGGGATTGCTGCGTCGCGAACCCTTGATGGGTGCCTGGTCGATGGAGATGACACCTTCGTCGACCGGGATGGAGCCGTGCACGAGCGAGCTCTTACCGGAGCCGGCCACCCCGGTGACGGCGACGAGCACACCGAGCGGGATGTCGACGTCGACCTTGCGCAGGTTGTTGGCGGTGGCGCCACGGATCTGCAAGGCGCCGCTCGACTTTCGCACCGAATCCTTGACCTTGGCGCGGTCGTCGAAGTGGCGGCCGGTGACGGTGTCGCTGGTGCGCAATCCGTCGACGGCGCCTTCGAAGCAGATCGTTCCGCCCTTGGAGCCGGCGGCGGGACCGAGGTCGACGATGTGGTCGGCGATGACGATGGTTTCGGGCTTGTGTTCGACGACGAGCACCGTGTTGCCCTTGTCGCGCAGGCGAAGCAGCAGGTCGTTCATGCGCTGGATGTCGTGCGGGTGCAGGCCGGCGGTCGGTTCGTCGAAGACGTAGGTGACGTCGGTGAGCGAGGACCCGAGGTGGCGGATCATCTTGACGCGCTGCGCTTCACCACCGGACAGGGTGCCCGACGGGCGCGACAGCGACAGGTAGCCGAGGCCGATCTCGACGAACGAGTCGAGGGTGCCGCGCAGTGATTCCAGCAGCGGCGCCACGGACGGGTCGTCGATGGTCTTGACCCATTCGGCGAGGTCGGTGATCTGCATGGCGCAGGCGTCGGCGATGCTCTTGCCCTTGATCCTCGACGAGCGGGCCTCGGCCGAGAGGCGGGTGCCCTCGCAGTCGGGACAGGTGCCGAAGGTGACGGCGCGCTCGACGAACGCGCGGACGTGCGGCTGCAGTGATTCGACGTCCTTGGACAGCATCGACTTGCGGATCTTGGGGATCAAACCCTCGTAGGTGAGGTTGATGCCGTCGACCTTGATCTTGGTCGGTTCCTTGTACAGCAGGTCGGCGAGCTGCTTCTTGGTGTACTTCTTGATCGGCTTGGCTGGGTCGAAGAAGCCGCTGCCCTTGTAGATGCGGCCCATCCAGCCGTCCATGCTGTAGCCGGGGATGGTGAACGGGCCTTCGTCGAGGGATTTGTTCTCGTCGTAGAGCTGGGTGAGGTCGATGTCGTTGACCTTGCCCTTGCCCTCGCAGGTGGGGCACATGCCGCCGGTGATGTTGAAGCTGCGGCGCTCCTTGACGGTGACCCCGTTCTTCTCCACCGCGACCGCGCCGGAACCGCTGATCGAGGCCACGTTGAACGAGAACGCCTGCGAGGAACCGATGTGCGGATCACCGAGGCGGCTGAACAGGATGCGCAGCATGGCGTTGGCGTCGGTGACGGTGCCGACCGTGGAGCGCGGGTCGGCACCCAGACGCGACTGGTCGACGAGGATGGCGGTGGTGAGCCCGTCGAGGACGTCGACGTCGGGGCGGGCCTGGGTGGGCATGAAGCCCTGGACGAACGCGCTGTAGGTCTCGTTGATGAGACGCTGGGATTCGGCGGCGATGGTGCCGAAGACCAAAGAGCTCTTCCCGGAGCCGGAGACGCCGGTGAACACGGTGAGTCGGCGCTTGGGGATCTCCACGCTGACATCGCGTAGGTTGTTCACCCGCGCGCCGGTGACCCGGATCAGATCGTGGCTGTCGGCTGGCGCAGGCGCTGCGGTCTTGCTCATGGGTCTCCTCGGTCGTTCGGCGTCCACCGAATCTAGCGGTCGGGTCCGACTATTTCGTCTGCTGGATGCGAATCATGTTGCCCGCCGGGTCGCGGAAGGCGCAGTCACGGATGCCGTAGGGGTGGTCGGTGGGTTCCTGCACCACTTCCACGTCGTCTGCCTGCAGTTTCTCGAACAGGGCGTCGAGGTCGTCGGTGGCGAGGTTGACGGCCGCGTAGGTGCCCTTGGCCATCATTTCGGTGATGACGCGCTTCTCCTCGTCGGTGATGCCGGGGTCGGCGGCCGGTGGGTGCAGCACGATCGAGGTGTCGGGCTGGCCCTTCGGTCCGACGGTGATCCAGCGCATGCCGTTGTAGCCGACGTCGTTGCGGATCTCGAAGCCGAGGGCGTCACGGTAGAAGGCCAGCGCGGCGTCGGGGTCGTCTTGGGGCAGGTAGCTCTGGTGAATGGTGATGTTCATGGGATCGACGCTAACGGTCGCCGGAACCGGTTGCTTCTCGATTCCTGATCGGTCTGGTCACCGCTTTGGCCACGCACGACGGGATGCCCTCGGTCGGTGCGTACTGCTGGCGGTACACGCTCGGCGGGACGCCGACGAGTTCGGTGAATCGCGTGCTGAACGTGCCGAGCGAGGAGGAGCCGACGGCGAAGCACACCTCGGTGACGCTCATCCGGCCCAGTCTCAGCAACGCCATGGCACGTTCGATGCGCCGGGTCATCAGGTACGAGTAGGGCGATTCGCCGTAGGCGAGGCGGAATTGGCGGCTCAGGTGCCCGGCGGACATGTGCACGCCTCGGGCCAGTGCTTCCACGTCGAGGGGTTGGGCGTATTCGCGGTCGATGCGGTCGCGCACGCGGCGCAGCCGGGCGAGGTCGCTCAGTTGCTGGGGGCGTGCACCGGTCATGAAGCGATCGTCGCACGTGCGGGCTATGGCTTGTCCAGCACGGTTGCCAGGTGTGCGCGGAAGTGCGGGCAGGTGCGGAAGTCCTCGGCGTCGCAGTCGAGGACGTGGGTGACCGCGTCGAGGGCGCTGCGGGTGCGGGCGAGTTGTTCGGTGAGCCGCGCGCGTTGTGTTTCCAGGACGCGGCGGCGGGTGTCGCGGTCGGGGTCGTGGGTGAACAGAGTGGCCAGGTCCTCGAGGGTCAGCCCGGCCTTCTTGCCGAGGATGACCATGGCGACCGTGTCGATGTCGGCGTCGCGGTATATCCGTCTGCCTGCCGAGTCGCGTTCGGGGGTGAGCAGGCCTTGGTCTTCCCAGTGCCGCAGTACGTGGGTCGCGAGTCCGAAGCGGGTCGCGACCTCACCGATGGTCGCCATGGTCGCACTCTAGGCGGTGTGCAGGCGGTATCGGGTGACGAGTGCGACGGGATGCCATGGCAGGCGGATGTTCTCACGTTCGATGTCGCCTGCCGTGCGGCGGATCTCGCGGGTACGGGCGAAGCGGAAGTCGTAGAGGGCGGCGGTGGCGCCGGGGCGCAGGACGCGACGGATCTCGCGGAATGCGGCGGGCAGGTCGGGCCATTCGTGCATGCTGAGGCTGGAGACGATCAGGTCGACGCTCGCGTCGGGGTAGGGCAGGTCGGTGACGTCGCCGACGGTGAGATCTGCCCGGTGACCGGCGAGGTTGCGGCGGGCGATGTCGATCATGTGCGGGGACAGGTCGAGGCCGTGCAGCGTGAGGTCGGGGCGCCGGGTAGCGATGTGCGCCAGGAGTTTTCCGGGGCCGGTGCCGAGATCGAGGACGGTGGCGCCGGGGGCGGCCAGGGTGTCGATGTCGGTGCTGATGCGGCGGTAGAGCCCGCTGAGCAGGCGGGTGGCGCGGCGGTCGTAGCCCAGGCTCTGGCGGTGTCCGAAGGTGGTCATGGCACCACTGTCGGTGTTCAGGTCGACCTGAAGTCAAGGGTGGCTAGCGGGGGCGCAGGACCAGGATGCCGGGGACGGTGCGCACGTACTCGAGCAGCGGGGTGTCGACGACCTGGTTGTGCGCGGCGAGGGAGGAGGCGTTGCGGAACACCGGGCCGTCGGTGGTGTGGACGAGGATGCCGACATGGGTGACGTCCAGGCCCGCGGCCGGGGTGTAGGCGCCGATGAAGTCACCGGTGCGCAGTCCGGCGACCACTCCCCCGTCGACGGCGCCGGACGGGATGTGGGTGACGGCCCGGTCGACGACGGGGACGCCGGGCAGGAAGGTGGTGCCGTCGGCTTTGGCGTTCAGGTGCTTGGTCGTGGTGACCGCGGCTGGGCTCAGGTCGGCGGTGATATCGGTGGCCGAGATCCGCGGTGTGCTGGCCCAGTCGGTGAAGAAGTGTTTGCGCTGGGTGAATTCGACCCGGCTGTCGACGTAGCGGGCGGCGATCAGGTTGTCGAAGAACTGCTCGGCGGTGCTCGAGCGTGACGCGGCATCGACGTAGTCGATGAAGGTGAAGCAGTCGACGCGTCGCAGGTCGACGACGAGTTGCTCGGGTGTATTCGCCGACCCGATCAGCATGTTCGCACCGTAGGGGGTGCCGAGCAGGCGCGCGGAGATCCGTTCGATCTGCACGGCCCGGTCGGTGGTGCCTGCCCGGGTGCGGGCGTCGAGCAGTTCGTCGACCTTGCCGGCGGTGACATCGTCGAGAACGACCGGCGGTGTGGCCTGGGCCGGTGGGGCGAGGCAGACGAGCGCGACGAGCAGGCACAGAACCTGGACAATGGTGCGCAAGACGCCTCCGGTGGGCCTGGTCGGTCGAGGTGAGCGGTTCCCACGGTAACCGACGGGGGCGACGACCCGGATTGCAAACAATTCGCGACCTGAACAGTTCTTCGCCTCAGCTCACGTGTCCCGTACCGTTATCCCAGGTAGTGCGTGTTTCACCAAGGTTCGCGAATGGATAGCCAGGGCAGTTCGTCGGAAGGGAAACGACATGCGCGCTTTGACCGTAGTGCCGAACCGACCCGGATCGTTGCGGATAGACGATGTCCCGGATCCGGTGCCCGGCCCCAACGAGCTTCTCGTGGACGGGATTTCGCTCGGCATCTGCGGCACCGACCGCGAGATCGCCTCGGGCATCTACGGGTGGGCGCCGCCGGGACGCGAACACCTCGTCCTCGGGCACGAATCGCTGGGCCGAGTACGCACCGCGCCCGACGGCAGCGGTTTCGCCCCCGGTGACCTCGTCGTCGGGATCGTGCGCAGGCCCGATCCGGTGCCGTGCGGGGCGTGTGCGCACGGTGAGTTCGACATGTGCCGCAACGGTGAGTACGTCGAGCGCGGGATCAAGCAGATCGACGGGTACGGGTCGACGTCGTGGGTGGTGGACGCCGACTACACGGTCAAGATGGACCCCGCGCTCACCGAGGTGGGTGTGCTGATGGAACCGACCACGGTGCTGGCCAAGGCGTGGGACCAGATCGAGAAGATCAACACCAGGGCCTGGTTCGAACCGAAGTCGGTGCTGGTCACCGGTGCGGGGCCGATCGGTCTGCTCGCCGCGCTGCTCGGTGTGCAGCGCGGCCTGGACGTGCACGTGCTCGACCGTTCCACCGAGGGCCCCAAACCGAAACTGGTCGAAGACCTCGGCGCCACGTTCCACACCGGTTCGGCCCTCGATGTCGGTGAGAAGATCAACGCCGACATCGTGATCGAGGCGACGGCGGCCACCGCGATCGCCCAGCAGTTGCTCCAGCTCAACAATCCGGGCGTGATCATCTGCTTGACCGGTGTCTCCTCCCCCGGCAAGGACACCGAGGTCGACGTCGGCGCGGTCAACCGCAACATGGTGCTCGACAACGCGGTGGTGTTCGGGTCGGTCAACGCCAACCGCCACCACTACGAGCTGGCGGCCCAGGCGCTGGCCAAGGCCGACCCGGCGTGGCTGGGCCGGTTGATCACCCGGCGGTTGCCGTTGGAGCGGGCCCTGGAGGCGTTCGATCCGGGCGATCACTCCGATATCAAGGTCGTCATCGACCTCGGCGCGAGTTAGACCGCGCAGCCGTCCGGCCCGCAGGACTCGCCCTCGGCAACGGTGACCAGCGGTGCCGGGCGGTCGTTGTAGGCGGTGGTGAGCGCCTGGGCGAACACCTCGGTGGGCTGGGCGCCCGACACGGCGTACTTGTTGTCGAACACGAAGAACGGCACGCCGGTGACGCCGAGCTGGGCGGCGGTGCGTTCGTCCTGGCGGACGGCGTCGGCGTAGGCGGTGGGGTCGGCGAGGACGGCACGGACCGCGGTTTCGTCGAGGCCGGCGCGTACGGCGAGGTCGACGAGGCGGTCGGTGTCGGCGAAGACCGGTTCGGTTTCGGCGAAGTTGCCCGCGTAGAGGGCGTCGAGCAGTGCCTCTTGGCGGCCCTGTTCGAGGGCGAAGTGCAGGAGCCGGTGCATGTCGAAGCTGCTGCCGTAGTCGCGGCCGCTGCTCTGGTAGGGCAGGCCGAGTTCGGCAGCCTGGGCGGCGATGGCGCGTTCGTTGGCGGCGGCCTGGTCGACGGTGATGCCGTACTTGGCCGCGATGCGCGGGATCACCGGTCCGCTCTCGTCGGCGGGCAGGGTGGGGTCGAGTTCGTAGGAACGGTGCACGACTTCGACGTCGTCACGGTGCTCGAAGCTGTGCAGGGCCTGCTCGAAGCGGGCTTTGCCCAGGTAGCAGAACGGGCAGTTGATGTCGGTCCAGATCTCTACTCTTGTGGTCAAGCGGGCCTCCTGCGCCACATCGTGGATGGGTGCGCCGGCCCGGCGGAACATTCTGGACAGGCGTACAAGTTCGTTCGGTGCAACGCGAGCGACACTGCCGCTATTCCGGTGCAACGGGGAGGAACATGATGGCAGTCGAGCGCGGCGACAGGGGGTGGGTGCAGGTGCCCGACGGTCTGCCACGGCCACGGGCACTCGGCGGACTGTGGGCCATCCGCCACGCCCAGAGCGAAGCCAATGTCTGGTACGCCGATCCCGCTACGCAGACCCGGCCGATGCGCGGCACCGACGCCGGGATGGACCTCACCGAATACGGCCGCACCCAGTGTCAGCGGCTGGGTGGGTGGCTGGCCGGGTTGTCGAGCTCGCAGCGCCCCGGCCTCGTAGTGTGTTCCCCCTACCTGCGCACGCGGCTGACGTGGGCGTTGATGGCCGACGCGGCGGTACGCGAACGCCGCTTCCCCCCGATCCGCACCCTTGTCGACGAACGGCTGCGCGACCGGGAGATGGGCGTGTTCGAACTGCACCCCTACCGGGCGATCCGGCGACGCGCCCCCGAGGAGGCGTCGCGCCGCGAGCAGGTCGGCAACTGGGTGTACCGCCCACCCGGCGGCGAATCGCTGGCCGACGTGGCGGTGCGGGTGCGCGGTTTCCTCGACGAACTCGACGCCGTCGCCGCTGGGGAACAGGTCCTGCTGGTCACCCACGACGCGGTGGTCGTGTCGTTGCGCTACATCCTCGACGGCCTCGGTGCGCCCGTTCCGGATTCGCTGGAACCGGTACCCAACGCCTCGGTGTCGCAGTGGCGGCGCGAGGGCGACCGGTTGGCGTTGCGGGTGTGGGGTTCCGACGACCACCTGACCGTGGGTGAGCGGGACGGCTGAGTGCCCTGCGTGTCGGCGTGGGAGCCGGTTCCGCCGCCCCTAGATTGGCTCTATGCCGAACCAGGACACCGGCCGCACCGGCACTGCCCACCTCGATGCGGCCCTCGAGTTCCTGACCCGGCTGGGAACCGACGCGCTCGAGTGCGGCTACGCCACGGCCACCGCCGAGGACATGGTGCGGGCGTGCGCTGCGGCGTGGGGCTTGTCGCGGCTCACGGTGACGGGCATGGGCCGGGTGCTCATCGTGCAGTGCGAGGACGGGCAGGGGCATCTGGTCTCCCGAATGGGTGAGTCCGCCGGCCTGGACAGCTTCGACTGCGACCGGATGCGCCGCGTCAAAGCAGTGGCGCGAGCGACCGTGACCGAACGGCTCGACCCGGAAACCGCATGCCGCCGGTTGACCGACGCCGATTCCGGTCCGCCGGTGTTTCCGTGGTGGTGGGTACAGGCGGGTGGGATGTTGCTGGCGTTCTGCATCTGTGTGCAGATCGGTGGCGGGATGCTCGCGGCGTCGGCAGCCGCAGTCATCCAGTTGCTGGTGAACGTGACCGGTCGGGGTTTCGGCGCGTGGGGGGTGCCGAAACTGTTCGGTGTCGCGGTCCAGGCGGCGCTGGCGGGCAGCCTGGGCGGGTTGTGTCATCTGGCCGGCTGGTCGACGGTGGCGCAGGCGGCGACGGTGGTCGCCACCACCTGGGTGTTGATCGCCCCACTGCCCCAACTGATTTCGACCGCCATCGACATGGTGAGCGGAGACAGCATGTCGGCGCTGGTGCGTGCGCTCGGTGCGGGATTGATCATCGGTGGGATCGTCCTGGGTGGGCTGCTCGTGCTGTCGTTGTCGTGGCGATTCGATCTCGGCGTTCCCGTGAGCGCGGACCTGCCGGTGCTTCCGGTGTGGCTGGGTGTGGTGTTCGCGGTCCTCGGCGCGATCGGCAACGCGCTGTTCAATGCCGGTGGCAAGGATCTGCTGCTGCCCGCCGCGGTGGCGGGTCTGGTGACCGCGTCGGTGAACCAGACGCTGATCCATCTGGGGAACATGCCCTCGGCGTGGGCGGGACCGATCGCCGCGGTGGTGCTCGGGTTCCTCGCGGCGGCGTGTGCGGACCGGTTGCGGTTACCGATGTCGGCGCTGGCCCTGGTCGGTATCACCGGTGCGTTGCTGCCGGGCCTGATCGTGTGCCAGGGGTTGATGCTGTCGGTGTATCAGGTGTCGGGGGTGCAGTATTTCGTGCAGGCGGGGGCGGTGTGTGTGGCGTTGGGGGTCGGGGCCAGTCTCGGGGTGTACCTGTGGTCGGTGGTGGCGCGGCGTGGTCGGGCGGTCACCGCGCGGTAGCGGGGGTGGAACAATGCCGGGGTGGATATCGCGATCGGTTTGGTGGTGCTCATCGGGGCCGCGGCGGCTCTTGCCGCGACCGCGCGTCGTTTCGGGGTGTCCGAACCGCTCGTGCTGACGGTGGCGGGTGTGCTCGCCTCCTATGTCCCGATGGTTCCGCAGGTGCATCTGGAACCGGAAATGGTGCTGCTCGGTCTGCTGCCGCCGCTGCTGTACACGGCGGCGTTGAAGACCTCGCTGGTCGATTTCCGGAAGAATCTGCGCACCATCGCGTCGCTGTCGGTGGGGTTGGTGTTGTTCTCCACGTTCGCTGTCGCGCTGGTGGTGTGGTGGTTGCTGCCGGTGCCGTTCGCGGCGGCGGTCGCGCTCGGTGCGGTGGTGGCGCCCCCGGATGCCGTGGCGGCCACCGCGATCGCGCGCCGTACCGGGATGCCGCGCAGCATCGTGACGGTGCTCGAGGACGAGTCGCTGTTCAACGACGCGACGGCACTGGTGTCGTTGCGTGGGGCGATCGCGGCGATGGCCGGTGCGGTGACGGTGTGGCAGATCGGTGGCGACTTCCTGCTCGCCTCGGTCGGTGGCGCGGTGATCGGTGCGCTGGTCGCCTCGGTGCTGGTGGTGTTGCGCAGGCGGATTCAGGACCCGGTGCTCGACACGACGGTGTCGCTGCTCGCCCCGTTCGTGGCCTACCTGCCCGCCGAGCACGTGCACGCCTCCGGGGTGATCGCGGTGGTGACGTGCGGGATGATCCTCGGCCACGGCGCGCACCGCTGGCAGGGTGCGGCCTCGCGGGTCGCCGAGACAACCAATTGGCGCACTGTGCAGTTCATTCTGGAGAGCGCGGTGTTCCTGGTCATCGGGTTGCAGGTGCGCTGGATCGTGGAGGGCGCCTGGCATTCCGGTCTCGACCACACCACGTTGATCGTCGCGGCGGTGGCGGTGCTGGCGGCGGTGATGCTTGCGCGTCCGGTGTGGGTGTTCACCCCGGTGCTGGTTGCCCGGCTGTTCGGGCGCGAGACCGAACCGTTGAGTCATGCGGCGGTGGTGTCGTGGGCGGGGATGCGCGGTGTGGTGACCTTGGCCGCGGTGCTGTTGCTGCCGGATTCGACACCGCAACTGCCGGTGCTCGAATTGCTGGCGCTGGTGGTGGTGGGTGGCACGCTGCTGGTGCAGGGCACCTCGTTGCCGTGGCTGGTGCGGCTGCTGCGGTTGCGTGGCCCCAGCCGCGCCGAGGACGCGCTCACCAAAGCCGATCTGCTGCACCAGGCTTCGGTGGCCGGGCTCGCCGAGCTGGACCGCCGGATCGGCCCGCACACGCCGGAACCGGTGATCGAATCGTTGCGCCAGCGCCTCACCTGGCGCAGCAATGCCGCGTGGGAGCGGCTGGGTCGTCCGGAGGCCGAATGGGTGACACCGACCGCGGAGTACCGGCGGCTACGGCTGGCGATGCTGGCCGCCGAACGCGACGCCGTGCTGGCCGTGCGTGACGTGGGTGCGGTGGATTACGAAGTGCTCCAGCATGTGCTGGCCCGCCTCGATCTCGAGGAGTCGATGATCGACCGCTTCGACGAGGACGACGACGACACTTCTACCGAGCCCCTCGGCAACGCCACCGCCGGCTGCGCGCATCTGGAACAGGCACCCGACACCGCGCCCCCGGTGGGCGAACCGGTGTGCCGTGCGTGCCGGGAGGCCGGGATGCGGTGGGTGCATCTGCGGATGTGCCTGGAGTGCGGGCACATCGGCTGCTGCGAGTCCTCGGTGGGCAACCACGCGACCGAACACTTCCATGCCACCGCGCACCCGGTGATGCGCAGCGTCGAACCGGGCGAGCGGTGGCGCTGGTGCTATCTCGACGAACTGCTCGGTTAGCGGCGGTGCGAGTAGATCAGGCGCGCGTACTGCGACAGGAGGCGGTCGAGTTCGGTCGGTTCGCCGGTGGCGGCGAGCTGCTGGTAGCCGATGAGCATGGCCATGCCGACCTCGGTGACCACGGCCGCGGTGTCGTCGTCGCCGATGACGCTGTCGATCACCCGGTGCACGGTGCGCCTGCGTGATTCGTCGATCCGTTTGACGGTGACGTGAACGGATTCGTCGTTGGCCGCCCAGGCGCGCAGGGCCGCTTCGGCGCCGTGTTCGAGGCCGCCGGTGAGTTCGGACATGGCGCGTACGTCGGCGTCGGGGTCGCCGTGGCCGACGTCGAGGGCGCGTAGCTCGACCATCTGCCGGTTCTCCCAGTGCTCGAGCAGCGCGTCGACGAAGCCCTGCCAGGAGCCGAAGTGGTGGTAGAACGAGCCGCTGGTGACCCCGAGACGACGGCACAGCACGCCGATGTTGAGACCTTTGAAGCCGAACTCGGCGAGCACCGCCACAGCGGTGTCGAAGTACTGCTCCTTGGTAACCACTCGGGACATCGCGATGCCGTTCTGTTCGTGCGGGCAGGGCCGAAGAATGCGAACAGTACCCCATCGTATCGAGGGCCCAGAGCACCGTAACGAAATCTATTCTGTGGCCCGACCGCCGCCGCGCCTCCCGAAATGCCAAGGGCTGGAACATAATCGGTGCTCGATGTGGTGAGAGGAGGTCCCGGATGGAATAACGGAGCAATAGCTCTGTAAAGTATTGTTCAGTAGGGACCCCTGTTTCATGGCCCCGCAGACCGTGCTCGACGCCACCGAAACCCCCGTTGCCCGAACGGGTCCCGCCACCTTCGAGGAACCGTCGTCCGCGGTCGAGTGGTAGGCACCGCCTCGGCGAACGCCGGGAAGTGCTGGCGCACATCTGGTTACGCACCGAAAGGAACCGTATGCCCACCCTGCGCCATCACGGCACCGTCGCCGTCCTCGACCTCGGCGAGGGCGAGAACCGCTTCTCCCCCGAGTTCCTCACCGAGATGAACACCCACCTCGACACGGTCGTCACCACCGGTGCGCGGGCCCTGGTGACGACCGCGACCGGCCCCGTCTACTCCCACGGTCTCGACCTGGAGTGGTTGGCCGCCAACGGCGATCAGGCCGCCGGCTACGTGGCCGCCGTGCACACCCTGCTCGCCCGGGTGCTGACCCTGCCGATGCCCACCGCCGCCGCGATCGACGGAGACGCGTTCGGGGCAGGCGCGATGCTGGCGCTGGCCCACGACTACCGCGTGATGCGCGCCGATCGCGGGTTCTTCTGTTTCCCCGAGTCCGAGCTGCGGATCCCGTTCACCAACGGCATGGCTGCCCTGATCCAGGCGAAAGTGCCCCCGAAGACGGCGATCGCGGCCATGACCACCGCACGCCGCTTCGACGGCACCGAGGCCGCGGCCTTCGACCTGGTCGACGCCACCGCCGCCGAGGTCCTCGACGCCGCTCTGGCCTCGGTCGCCCCACTGGGCGGCAAGGATCAGCCGACGATGACTGCCATCAAGTCGGTGATGTTCGAGGGTGTGCTCAGCGCCTTGCGCGGCAAGAACTGATCATGGCAACCGCGGGCCCTTGCCCAGGTACACATCGCCGCGGTCGTCGGTGGCCCAGCCGCCACCGGTATACCCGTCGAGTACGAAACAGGCGCCGCAGAACTGTTTCCCGAACACCGACAAATAGATGCTGCGGTACTGACTGATCGCCCGCATCTTCACCGACTTGTAGGCGGCCTGGGCGGCGGGCTGGGCCTCGAGGAAGGCGTACCGGCGGAAGTCGGCGACCGGTTCGCTCGAGAACCGGACCAGCCCGAGCCGGTTGAGGTTGCCCAGATAGTGTTGGTCGCGTTCGGGCATAGCGCACCCGGCCATATAGGCGATCATGTTGATCCCGTCGGCGAGGCGTTGGGACCCGATCCCGAAGGGCGACTTGGTGCGGATGTCGATGGCAGGCTGTGGTCCGGCGACGGCGAGGAACCGCAGAATCCTGGCCTCGTCGGGAGTCAGGTCGTGCAGGATCGGCACGAACGAGGGGTGCACGTCGCGGGGTTGCTGCGCCGAGTCCCAGCCCTCGTTGATCATGGCGTCGCCGATGGTCTTGAGGTCTTCGGCGTCGACGTCGGAGTCGATGGCGCGCAGGGCACCGGAAGCGGTGGGCGCCAAGCCGAGCGCGCTCAGCGCCGCCCGGCGCAGCACATCGACCCGTTCGTCGATGATGCGTGACATCGGTTCGCCCGCCCGGATGTCGTCGACCAGTTCGGTGGCCGTGTGCACAGCACCCTTGGTGACGGCACCGACGAATTGCCGCATCGAGAGCCCGGCGATGCGGGCCAGACCCGCCAGATCGGTGGGGATACCGGAATCGCGGTCGTCGTTCATGTTCACGCTCCGAAGACCAGTAGGTGCACGCCACCGACGAGGGCGCCCAGGATGCCGCCGTGCAGATACAGCAGCCAGGCGTCCTGTTCGATGGCGGTGTACAGCATTTCGACGAATTCCTCGGGCGGTAGTTCGCGCAGCTTCTCGGTGGCGAGCTCGTCGACGCTGGCCGCTGTCGACTGGGAGAACTCCACGTCCTCGACCAGCCAGGGCTTCATCTCGGTGGCCAGGCTCGCCCCCGCGGTGGCCTGGATGGCGTCGAAATGGCGTGGGCCGACGGCCAATCGGGTCACCGACCGCAGCGGGCCGAGGATGCGGTCGATCTCGAGCTGCAGGAAGTGGGCGATCACCGCGCGGGTCTTGTCACCGCTCGGCCCGTCGAGCAGTTGTTCGGTGACCACGTCGAGGGTGACGATCTGGTACCCGATCGCGTGCCCGAGGTCGGCCGCCGCCTGATACTGACGTTTGGCGAATTTCGCGACACCCCACGGGTATTTGTATCTCGGCTGCGGGTTCGCCGGTTCGAACACGACCTTGATGGCGATGATGTTGACCAGCACACCCACCACGGCGCCGCCGAGCACCACGACCAGCCACGCAGGAAACAGATGCACCAGGGTGTGCAACCAGCCGGGCAGTTCGATCATCGCAGGCGTGTCACCGTGCGGGGAGCTGTAGTGCAGCAACGACAACCACAGTGCTACGACCACACCGAACGGGAAACCCAGCACCCCACTGCGCGTCATGAACCGCAGTTCGGGAGCACCGAGCCCGTAGATCACGTCCTTGAGCAGTTCCGGGCGGCGCCGCAGATACCCGACGACCATCAGCTTCACATCGAGCAGCTGGTCGATATTGGCGCCGATGAAGTCGAAGGCGCGGTCGGTGATCGCGGGCAGTTCGGCTTCGACCCGCGCGTAGATCGCCTCACGCGCGCGCGGCGGCATATCCGCCCACAGCTGCGGGTGTTCGGTGGTCATGATCGAATCGACCATCGAGCGCACATTCGGTAACGCCACGTGCGCGACCTGGGCGGAGATCTTGCGCGGGTCCATCTGGTCGAAGAAGTCCTTGGCCGTGCCGATCTTGGCGACGGCGTTGTCGACCATCAGGCTGGCCATCTTCTCCGCGCGCGCCGGGATGAACCCCTGGAAGCCGAGAATGCCGCCCGGCGCGAACGTCGGCAGGATCTGAACCTTGCGCGGCAACAACGGGAACAGCGTCTTGAGGCCCGGCACATAGAAACCGGTGAATCGCACCGGCGCGAACAGCATGATGACGCCGGTCCAGTTGGTGATCAGACCCGCGATGGCGCTGAAGATCGGAATGCTGATCATGTCGACCCAGAACTTGCTGAGTCCGGTCATCTCTTCCCAGTTCAGCAGGCCGAAGAAGCCCGCCGCCTCGATCTCAGCATTCATCCGGCGTCCACTCCGTCGTGTTCCGAACATCGCGCGTTTCGGTCATCTTAGGGGACAGATCGGGAGGTTCCGGGCAAGTTCGGCACTTACCCGCAATATCGGAGCAAACCTGCGATCATGTCCGGGCCCGGCGTGCATTCGACCTCGCGCAGGTACGTATTCCAGGCTAACGCGGCGGGTCCGGCTCCGGGTCGGGATCGTCGGACCCATGGGTGGTGGCGACCAGCAGCAGGTTGGTGTCGATGTCGTGGGTGACCTTGTTGGCGACCGATCCGAGCAGCCGCGCGGGTCCGCTCATCCCCCGATTGCCGATGACCACGAGGTCGTATTTCCAGGCGGCGTTGCACAGCGCTTCGGCGGGCGGCACGCCGGTGAGCACGTCGTGGCCGAGCAGTTCCGGGTCGTCGAGGCTCAGGGCCGCGTGCACCTGGGCCAGGGTTTCCGCGCCGTCGGCGTCGGTTTTCGTCGCGGTCACCAGGAACGGACGCGCACCGAGTTCCAGGGCCAGGTCGTAGCCGCGGCGCACGGCGAGCATCGAACTGGGTGAGCCGTCGGTGGCCAGGCCGACAGTGGTCCAGCGCTTGGGCACCTTGTGGGTGAACAGGACGTCGGTGGGGCTGTGGTGGGAGACGTGGTTGGCGGTGGAACTGGTGAGCCGGTCCTTGGAGCGGCCGAGACCACGCGCCCCGATCACCAGTAGCGTGCCCGGGTCCTGCGCACCGACCTCGAGCAGCGCCGCGCTCGGTGTCCCCGGCATATCCAGGGCCGTCACCTCGGACAGGCCCGCCTCGACGAGCGCGGCGACGGCGGCGGCGCTGATCCGCACGGCCGATTCGGGATCGAGGGCGGACTTGCGCGCCTTTTCCTTCCAGACGGTCAGCGCGGTGATCGGGACCCCGAGCCGAAGCGCGACCTCACCGGCGACGGTGACCGCCAGTTGCGCGGCCTCCGACCCGTCGGTTCCCACCACGATGCGCTGGTAGCGGTCCATGGGACCCTCTCCGATCCGACGACGGCGGTTCGCCACAGTATAAACACCGCACGCTCCGGCAATCCTGCCGCAAATGCCCGCGCCGGGTCAGAGGGCGATACCGAGGAGCCCGTCGACGGCGTTGCGCACCAGGTCCGGGGCGTCGGTGTCGGTGCCACCGTAGGCGATCGCCTGCTCGGCCCAGTTGTCCACCGCGACAAGAGCTTTGGGGGTGTCGAGGTCGTCGGCCAGGTGCTGACGCAGGCGGGCGACGGTGTCGATCGCCGACGGTCCCGAGCCGAGCGATACCGCTTCACGCCAGCGGGCGAGGCGCGCCTGAGCCTGGCCGAGGACCGCGTCGGTCCACATGCGGTCCTGCCGGTAGTGCCCGGCGAACAGGCCGAGGCGGATCGCGGCGGGGTCGACTCCGGAGCGGCGCAGTTTCGAGACGAGCACCAGGTTGCCCTTGGACTTCGACATCTTCTCGCCGTCGAGCCCGATCAGCCCGGCGTGCACGTAGTGGCGGGCGAAACGGCGGGTGCCGGTGATCGCTTCGGCGTGCGCGGCGGAGTACTCGTGATGGGGGTAGATCAGGTCCGAGCCGCCACCCTGGACGTCGAATTCGGTGCCGATGCGGTTGAGCGCGATCGCCGCACACTCGATGTGCCAGCCGGGGCGCCCGGCGCCGAACGGTGCGGGCCACGACGGTTCGCCGGGGCGTTCGGCCCGCCACAGAAGGGCGTCGATGGTGTCGCGCTTGCCGGGACGGTCGGGGTCGCCGCCGCGTTCGGCGAAGAACTTCTCCATGGTGGCGCGGTCGTAGCCCGACTCGTAGCCGAACTGTTCGGTGGCGTCGGTGCGGAAGTAGATGTCGGGATGTTCGGCGTCGTCGACGATGTAGGCGGCGCCGGAGGCCAGCAACTTCTGCACCACCTCGACGACCTCTTCGACCGATTCGATGGCGCCGATGTACTGACGCGGCGGCACCACCCGAAGGGCGGACATGTCCTCACGGAACAGGTCGATCTCGGAGCTGCCGAGGTCGCGCCAGTCGACGCCGTCGCGGGCGGCGCGCTCGAACAGCGGGTCGTCGACGTCGGTGACGTTCTGCACGTAGTGCACGTCGTGTCCGGCGTCGCGCCACAACCGGTTGACCAGGTCGAAGGTCAAATAGGTCGCGGCGTGGCCGAGGTGGGTGGCGTCGTAGGGGGTGATCCCGCAGACGTACATCTTCGCGGTCGCGCCGGGGGTGACCGGGCGGACCTGGCGGTCGGCGGTGTCGTACAACCGCAACGGCGGCCCTGCTCCGGGGACGGTCGGAAGGGCGTTATCGGACCAGGACTGCATGATTCGAGGGTAGAGCCCCGGCCGGAGTGCTCGCCTCGCGGCCCGGTCGACCCGGTTGCCCGGCCGGATTCGGCGCGGCCCGCAACCTGCACACAAACGTGTTCGACCGGCACTGTCAAGTGTTGTGCTCACGAGGATTCCCAGGCCGCAGGGGGTTCGCCTGTGCGGTGGGCGGTCGTGCCGCGGTCTCGAGCGCCGAGCCCGCGAACGGTAGCTGCCGTCATCGACGCGCTTCGGGCATACTCCCTATCATTACCTAATTGCACCTATTCTGACGTTCGTATACGGTTGTTTCATGCCAGAAGGTTTCTATTCGGTGGAACAGGTCGCGGAATTGCTCGGACTGCATGTGCGCACCGTGCGCGGATATGTGCGCGACGGCAAACTGCCCGCCGCACGGATCGGCAAGCAGTACCGCATCACCCACGACGACCTCGAGACCTTCACCGGCCTCCCGATCAGCGCACCGAAACCAGCAACCGCCGGGCACGCGGAGGCCTCCTGCATCGTCGAGATCGACGACATCGACCGCGCCACCGTCGACCGGGTCGCAACCCTGCTCACCGCCACCGCCGCGACACGGGGTCCCGGCGGACGGGCCCTGCGGGTCGAAACCAGCTACGACCCCGCACGCGGACGCCTCAAAGTGATCCTGCTCGGCGGACTCGCCGACACCGCACGCCTGCTCGACTACCTGGACGGAGTCCTCGCCCCATGAGCACCATCTACACCTCCGAGCACGGCCGCGAACGCATCGCGCAGCGCTACCGCGAACATCTGGCGACCTGGCCGGTGCCGTGGGAGCAGCGGCTCGTCCCGACCGCCGCGGGTGAGACGTTCGTGCTGGTCTGCGGACCGGCCGACGCGCCACCGCTGGTACTGCTGCACGGTTCCGGATCCAATACGAGCGCCTGGCGCGGCGATGTCAGCGAGTGGGCGGCTCACTTCCGGGTGTACGCGGTCGACCTGCCCGGCGAGCCCGGTTTCAGCGCGCCCACCAGGATGGCGCTCGACACCGACGCCTGTGCGAACTGGCTCGACGAGGTCCTCGACGGGCTGGAGCTGGACACGGTGTCGATGACCGGGATGTCTCTGGGTGGCTGGACCGCACTGGACTACGTGACCCGCAGACCGGGCCGGGCCGAGGCGCTGGCGCTGCTGTGCCCCTGCGGCCTGGGCAGGCATCGCTACGGGTGGCTGGTGAAAGCCGTGGGTCTACGGTTGCTCGGTCGCCACAGTGTGCGCGACATGGCGCGAACCGGTCTCGGGCTCACCGGTCCGGCGGCGGAGGCGATCCTCGACGACGTGGAACTGGTCTTCACCCATTTCTCGGCCCGCTCGGGCAACTTACCGAGATTCTCCGAGGCGCGGTTGCGGGCGGTGGACATTCCGGTGCTGGTGATCGTCGGCGAGCGTGACGCCCTGTTCGATTCGGCGGGCACCGCACGTCGTGCCCGGTTGCTCGCCAAGGGCGAGGTGCAGGTGCTGCCCGGTGTAGGACACGCGGTACTCGGCCAGGCAGAACGGATCAGCCGGTTCCTGCGCTCCCGGTGACCGCCGCTCCCCGACGTGCGGCGGTCCGGGGTTCAGCTCACTGCTCGTAGCACTGCACATTCAGGTTGTCGACGTTCTCACCGAACTGCGGAAGGGCGTAGAAGGAGGCGCCGACCTGGTCGGGGGCCTGCACGGTGACATCGGGCAGCGGGGCGCCCGCGCGGTCGGTGGCGGTGCACACGAAGGTCTTGTTCTCCCACCAGCCGGCGGGGAAGGCCTGGGCGGGCGCGGCGACGACGGCGCCGAGCAGCAGGGCGGCGGCGGATCCGGTAACGATCGAACGAGTCGACATGGTGTTCCTCTGATGATGCGGGGACAGCGAAAGTGCTTGGAGCACACTAGCACCGGCGCCGTCGTCCACCCAGGAAAATCCGTGCCGGTCAGGATGGCGTGCGCACCCGCGCTTTCCCGCCCTGCGGACCGAACATGTGCAGGATCTCGACGGTTCGATCGTCGGCGGGCCCGAACCAGTGCGGTCGGTCGGTGTCGAACTCGGCGACCTCGCCCGCACGGAGCACGAGTTCTTCCTCGCCGAGGATCAACCGCAGGTCACCGGCCAGCACATACAGCCATTCGTACCCGGCGTGGGTGACCAGGCGCGGCTTGTTCGGGCCGAGAACCTGTTTGAAGACCTGCATGCGACCCGGGTACTCGGTCAGCGGCACGACCACACTGCCGTTGCGGCTGCGTCGCGGCGTGAGATGCACGCGCGGGTCGCCGGTGGCCGGTGCGGCGATCAACTGGTCGAGCGAGACCCGATGCGCCCGCGCCAACGGCAGCAGCAGATCCAGGGTAGGGCGTCGCTTGCCGGTTTCCAGCCGCGACAGGGCGCTCACCGAGATCCCCGTCTCGGCCGACAACTCGTGCAGGGTCAGGCCGCGGCCGCGGCGCAATGCCAGCAGGCGCGGTCCGATCTCGTCGATGATCTGGGCGTCGTCCACCCCACCATTTTGCGGTCTTCGCAAAATCTCTACCGGTTCGCTCGGCCTCGCCTCGACGATTCTCGCCATGATCGACACAGCGAAAGACCACGCCCTCGGCGCGAGACGACGATGGGCGGTGCTGGCCGTGTGCAGCACGGGCCTGTTCCTGGTGGGGCTGGACACCACCATCGTCAACGCCGCCCTGCCGTCCATCGCCCGCGACTTGCGCACCGGAGTCCGTGGCATCGCCTGGATCGTCGACGCCTACACCTTGGTGATGGCCAGCCTGCTGATCTCGGCCGGCGCCGTCGCCGACCGGGTCGGGCGGCGACGGGTGTTCCGGGTTGGGCTGGTGCTGTTCGGCACGTCGTCGATCCTGTGCGCGGTGGCCCCGACGCTCGGCGTGCTGCTCGCCGCGCGGATCGCGCAAGGTGCGGGCGCGGCGATGTTGAGCCCGGTGGCGTTGGCGATCGTCGTCGGGGTGTTCACCGCCCCGGCGCAGCGGGCTCGCGCGATCGGCGTGTGGGCGGCGGTCTTCGGAGTGGCGATGGCGGCGGGGCCGGTCGTCGGTGGTGCGCTGGTACAGAGCCTGGGGTGGCGTGGGGTGTTCTGGGTGAATCTGCCGGTGATCGCGGTGGTGCTCGTGCTGACGGCGCTGGTGGTTCCGGAGTCGAAAGCCGCGCGGGTGCGGCGGCTCGACGGTCGCGGACAGGCATTGCTGGTGATCGTGGTCGGCGGGTCTGTCGGTGTGCTTCTCGAGGGTCCGTGGCTCGGCTGGGCTTCGCCCGCGACGGTGATCGCATCGGCGGTGGTGTGCGCGGCGATGGTCGCATTCGTCCGGCTCGAAGGTCGCCGGCCCGAACCATTGATCGATCCGGGTTTGTTCCGGCGGCACCGTTCACCGCCGCTGTCCTCAGCGCGGTCGCGGTGTTCGTCGCCCTCGGCGCCACCTTGTTGCTGACGACGCTGTATCTGCAAGACGCGCGCGGGATGTCACCGGCGGCGGCCGGTGCGGTGATGCTGCCACTGGCGGTACCCGCGATCGTGTTCGCCCCACTCTCGGGAGTGCTCGTGAGCCGCCACGGTGCGCGGTTGCCGCTACAGCTCGCGGGCGGATTCACCGCGCTCGGTGGTGTGCTGCTGTTCGTCGCGGTCGGCGAACACCGCCCGATCCCCCTGTTGCTCACCGCATTGCTGCTGGTCGGAATCGGCTTCGGCTTCGCCAACCCGCCCATCACCACCACCGCCGTGAGCGGGTTGCCCGCCGACCGCGCCGGTGTCGCAGGCGGAATCACCTCCACCGCACGTCAATTCGGTGCCGCTCTCGGCGTCGCCGTCGCAGGTGGGTTCATCGGCGGCGCCGCGCAGACGGAACTGGCTCAGCACGCGCGGCCCGGTTGGGTTCTGGTCGGGTGCTGCGGGCTGCTCGTCATGGTCGCGGCCGGGTTCGCACCCTCAGAACGCGGGCCAGGGGATCGGGCGGGCCGAATTCGGTAGGGGCATGATCGGGCGTTCCAGCAGGGCTTTCGTGCGTTCGGTCAGTGCGGTGATCTCGGCGTCGGTGATGTGCTCGGCGAGCGAATCCGCTATCGGGCCGGTCAGATTCGTGGCGAACGCGGTGACATCGGCGATCAGTGCCTCGTCGATGGGCTGACCGGCCCACCCCCACAGCACCGTGCGCAGTTTCGGTTCGCTGTGCAGGCAGATGCCGTGATCGACGCCGTAGACCTGGCCGTCGACACCTTCCAGCGCGTGCCCACCTTTGCGGTCGGCGTTGTTGAGCAGCAGGTCGAGCACCGCCATGCGTTGCAGGCGTGGATCGTCGGCGTGCACGAGCGAGATCTCGTTGCCGGTGTCGTCCAGGGCACGCAGCACCTCGCAGAACCCGTCGGGCACCGTGCCCGGCGAACACAGATCGACCAGGTCCAGGCGCTGGCGTGCGTCGGTGCGGTTGTCGACCGAGGTCACCCACCGCTGCACCATGCCAGGCCCGAACGGACCGTCGCGCAACACCGTTTCCGGGATGACACCCCATCCCAGCTGTTCGGAAATCAGGTACGAGGCCACCTCGCGCCCGGCGAGGGTGCCGTCGGGGAAGTCCCACAGCGGTCGTTCGCCGCGCACCGGCTTGTACACCACCCGCAGCGGCGCACCATCGGGTTCGGGTGCGGCGATCTCGCACACCAGCGTCAGGTTGCTGGCGACGCCGACCCGTCCGATGATCTCGAGCTCACCGTCGGTGATGCCGGACACGTCTCACTCCTCGTCGAGTTCGGCCGCACCGAAGATCTCGCCGCGCTTGTAGCCGTTGGTGCGCACACACATGTGCCCGCGCGCTGACAGCGGTTCCCCGCACAGCGGGCACGGTGGGCGTCCGGCCGCGATCACCCGGGTGGAGCGCAACGCGAACTCGCGCGCCTGCATCGGGGTGAGGAACACGCGCACCGCGTCGGGACCCTCGTCGGTGTCGTCGAGCACCACCGATTCGTCGACCTCGGTTTCGGTGATCGCCAGCAGTTCCACCACCACGGCGTTCGCGTCGGCGTCCCAGCCCAGACCCATGGTGCCGACCCGGAATTCGGTGTCGATGGGAGTCGTCAGCGGCGCCACATCGGTGACGTCCTCACCTTCGGGCGGTACCTCGGCCCCGAAACGGCGCGCCACCTCGTCGAGCAGCAACCCCATCCGGTCGGCGAGCACCTTCACCTGCTGCTTTTCCAGCAGCACGCTGACCACGCGCGGTTCCTGCACGGCCTGCAGGTAGAACGAACGATCGCCCGGCTCGCCCACGGTCCCGGCGACGAAACGATCGGGGGTGCGGAATACATGGATTGCGCGTGACACATGCACCTCCTGATACGTGACCCTCAACGACACTCACGAACAACCTCCTGGTTCAAGGAGAATCGCGGTGTCTCACATTCCCATTATCCGCACTCGCTGTCCCGGGTACTTCCCCGCCGGGCAGCGGTGGCGGTGGTGTACCCGCGGACAGGGCCGACAGGTCGGCGCCGGTGTCGTTGAACTTCCACACCGACGGCCCGTGCGGGCTGTACCGGACCACACTGATCGAGGCCGGTTCCACCGCGATCCGCTGAAAACTGTCCAGGTGCAGGCCGAGCGCGTCGGCCAGGATCGACTTGATGACATCACCGTGCGCGCACGCCACCCACAGCACATCGCGACCGGCCTTGTCGGCGAGCCGGCGTTCGGTGTCGCGGATCGCGGCCACCGCCCGCTGCTGCACCTGGGCCAGGCCTTCGCCACCGGGGAACACAGCACCGGAAGCGTGCCCCTGCACCACTTTCCACAGCGGTTCGGTGAGCAGTTCGGCGATCGGGCGCCCGGTCCATTCGCCGTAGTCGACCTCGATGAGCCGTTCGTCGTGTTCGGGTTCGAGACCGAGTTTGTCGGCCAGCGGGGCGACGGTGCGCTGACAGCGCAGCAGCGGTGAGCTGGCGATGTGTTCGATCGGCAGGGTGGCGAGCCGGTCGGCGACCGCGGCGGCCTGTTCGGTGCCACGCTCGGTGAGCTCCACACCGGGTGCGCGCCCGGCAAGGGTGCGCGCGGTGTTGGAGGTGGACACTCCGTGCCGGAGCAGGATCACCGTCATGGGACCAGCCTAACCATCAGCGGGCCGCGGGCTCAGGTGGCGGAGACGACACCCGCGGCGAGCAGGCCCATCACCGTCAGGCCGAGGATGATCCGGTAGCCGACGAACCAGTAGAAGGAATGCTTGCCGACGAACTTGAGCAGCCACGCCACCGAGGCATAGCCGACGACGAAGGCGAGGATGGTCGCGACCAGCAGTTGCGGGCCGCTCGCGTTGAGGCCCTCACCGGCCGGTTCGAAGGCGTCGGGCAGGCTGAACAGGCCCGACGCGGTGACGGCGGGAATGGCGAGCAGGAAAGAGAACCGCACCGCCGCTTCCCGTTTCAGGCCCAGGAACAGGCCGGCGGTCGAGGTGGCGCCGGAACGCGACACCCCCGGGATCAGGGCAAGGCACTGTGCCAGGCCCATGATGATGCCGTCGCGGGTGGTGAGCTGTTCGATCGGACGGGTCTTCTTGCCGTAGTACTCACCGGCGGCGATCACCAGCGCGAACGCCACCAGCATGAACGACACCAGCCACAGGTTGCGGGCCCCGGTGCGGATCTCGTCCTTGAACAGGAACCCGAGCACACCGATCGGGATGGTCGCGATGATGACGTACCAGCCGACGCGGTAGTCCAGCTCGCGCTGGGTGTCGCGTTCGTGGGCTTCGCGGGCACTGCGGTCCATCACCGGCAGCTTGGTCGTCACCCGGTCACCGACGGCCACCGCACGCTGGGAGCGTTCGCGCCATCGCATGCCGAGGGTGGTGAACCAGGCGATGAGGATGCGCCAGATGTCCTTGGCGAAATACACCAGGACCGCGGCCTCGGTGCCGAGCTGGGTGACGGCGGTGAACGACGCGCCCGCGTCGTCACCGAAGAACACACCCGAGACGATGCGCAAGTGTCCGGAGGAGGAGATCGGCAGGAACTCCGTGAGCCCCTGCACCAGTCCGAGTACCAATGCCTGGAACCAGGTCATCGACTCGCCCACCACATCCTCCTACCACTTCTCGCGCCCGAAAGATCGCGTCCTCCTGGGCTTTTGCTTGCTCGCCCGGCCGTGTGGGCCCGCGATCCCGCAGCGACCCTACCCGTCGGGCCGGATCGGTGTCGTCGGCCCACCGGTGAACCCGACTCGCACCGGGTCGGCGCGGCGGTGACGGCCACGCCGCGCATTAGGCTGGGCGCCGTGACGAAAGCACGGGCGCGGTGATGGAACAGCGAACGGTGGGACGAAGCGGACTGCGGGTGTCGCGGATCGGGTTGGCAACCCACACCTGGGGCACCCATACCGACGCCGAGGAGGCCTCGGTGCAGCTGGCGGCCTTCGCCGATGCCGGGGGAACACTGATCGACCTCTCCCCCGTCTACGGCGACGGCGCCGCGCATCAGATCCTGGCCGGGCTGCTCGGTGAGGTGGTCTCGCGCGAGGACGTGGTGCTCAGCGGGTGTGCGGGGGTGGTGACCCACAAACCGGGTGCCGGAGTGGGTGACACGGTGCCCGCACCGGCCGCGGTGGGTCCCGTCGTCGACGCGTCCCGGCGGACCTTGCTGCGCCAGCTCGATCGCACCCTCACCGACCTGGGTACCGACCATCTCGACATCTTCAGCATCGCCGCCTGGGACCCCTACACCCCCCTCGAGGAGGTCGCGGCCACCCTCGAAACGGTGATCGCCACCGGACGGGCCAGGTACGCGGGCGTGCGTGGCCTCAGTGCCTGGCAGTTGGCGAGCCTGGCCGCGATCGGCCCGGTCACGGCCGCGCAGACACCGTATTCGCTGCTGGCGCGCGGCCCCGAGAACGATGTGATTCCGGCCGCACGCCACCACGGGGTGGGGATCATCGCTTCGGCGCCGCTGGCCGGTGGCATCCTCACCGGCAAATACAGCGACGGTGTGCCCGCCGATTCGCGCGGTGCCGACGAGTCGACGGCCGCCGAGATCCGCCGCCGCCTCGACGACGACCGCGCGACCCGGGTGGTCGACGCGCTGGTCACCGCCGCAGACGGGCTCGGTACTTCGCCGCTGGCGGTGGCGCTGGCCTGGATCCGGGACCGGCCGGGTATCGCGAGCATGATCGTCGGTGCGCGCGATATCGGTCAGCTCACGGGCGTGCTGGCCGCCGAAACCCTGGAATTGCCGCGGGCGATCGCGGCCGCCCTCGACGATGTGAGCGCCCGTTCGGAATGATGGCTAGCCTTACCTGCATGAAACTGGGTGGTGTGCTGACGGCGATGTTGGCGGCGACGGTCCTCACCGGCGCCGTCGCCTGCACCGGAAGCAATCCTGCATCGACTGCACGATCCGGTGGGCCGGTGACCGCCGAATTCGCGGACCTCGACCCTGTCCCGATCGGGCCCGCGCCCACGCCGAAGATGCCGGCGACCGCACGCTCCTTCGACGGCACCGAGGTGACGGTCACCGACGCCTCACGCATCATCGCCGTCGACCGGTACGGCACGCTCGCCCAGACCGTCTGGGCGCTCGGTCTCGGCGACAACCTCGTCGGACGAAGCACCTCCGCCTCGTTCCCCGCCGTCGCCGACGTGCCGAACGTGGCGGGCGGCAACGGCAGCCTCAGTGTCGAAGCGGTGCTCGCCCTTCGCCCGTCGGTGTTCCTCACCGACACCACCAGCGCCGCGCCCGCCGTTCGCGACCAACTGCGCGCCGCCGGTGTGAAGGTCGTGTACTTCGACCCCGACCGCAGCATGGACGGTGTCGTCCCGCAGATCGAGGCCGTCGCGACCGCCCTCGGGGTTCCCGACGCGGGCCGCGCGCTGGGACAGCGCACCCGCGACGAGATCGCCGCCGCCACCGCCCGCGTGCCCGCCGCCGACCCGAAACCCAAGATCGCGTTCCTGTATCTGCGCAGCGCCGCGATCACCATGATGGCCGGCCCGGGTTCCGGTGCCGATTCGCTGATCACCGCGGTGGGCGGGGTCGACGCGGGGACCTCGGCTGGGCTGAGCGAACCGTTCACCGCGATCACCAGTGAGGCGATGATCGCCGCGTCGCCCGATGTGCTGCTGGTGATGACCGACGGCCTGAAATCGGTGGGTGGGGTCGACGGTTTGGTGAAGGTGCCCGGCATCGCCCAAACGCCTGCCGGGCGTGACCGGCGCGTGGTCGACATGTCCGACGCGGTGGTGCTGAGCTTCGGCCCCAACACCGGCCGGGTGATCTCGGCGCTGTCCGATGCCATCTACGGGAAGGCCTCATGACCGCGCGAGCAGCAGGAGTGACCCGCCGGGCGCATGTCCTCCAGCCGGTTGACCCGGTCGTTCGGCGCAGCCGGCGATGCCCGGAGTTCGAACGTCTGGCGCCGGTTACCCGCGAAGCGCCGGGCGGTGGCGATAGCTCTCGCGCTCAACAGCCAGGTCGGCGTCGTCGCCCGATGACGACTGAGCCTTCCCCCGACGAGCTCCGAGACGTCGCATGAGTGACGCCCCGGAGCTGATCAAGTCCGCCGATCCGGCGCGGATCACCGATGCGACGCCTGACCCGCTGCCGCATCCGCGACACCGAACTGCCCGGGTGACGGTGGTGTTCGCGGTCGCACTGGCCGCGCTGGTGATTCTGGCCGTCGTGTCGGCGGTGCTCGGGCAGGTGCCGACGACCGCCGCGGAGGTGGTTGGCAGCGTCGCGCACCGGATCGGACTGGATTTCGGGCCGATGCCCGCGCACCCGGCCGGCGAGGTGACGCTGTGGGAGGTGCGGTTCCCCCGCGTGGTGCTGGCCATTCTGGTCGGGGCGGTCCTCGCGACAGCGGGTGCATTGTTGCAGGGCGTGTTCGCCAATCCCCTGGCCGAACCGGGCGTGATCGGGGTGTCCGCCGGTGCGGCTGTCGGTGCGGGCACGGTGATCGTGATCGGCGGCGCGTTCGTCGCCGCCTGGTCGATCGCGGCGGCCGCGTTCGTCGCCGGTCTAGTCACGACGGCGCTGGTCTATGTGCTGTCGCGCTCGGGTGGGCGCACCGAGGTGGTGACGTTGATCCTCACCGGTGTCGCGATCAACGCGTTCGCCGGTGGTCTCATCGCGCTGCTGCTGTTCGTCGCCACTCCCGCCGCCCGGGATCAGATCGTGTTCTGGCAGCTGGGCAGTCTCAACGGCGCCACCTGGCCGTCGGTCGCTGTCGTCGCCACCCTCGCCGCGAGCGGAATCCTGGCCGCCGTGCTCATCGCGCCGCGCCTGGATCTGCTGGCGCTGGGGGATTCCGCGGCCCGTCACCTCGGTGTCGACGTGGAGCGGTTGCGCAGGCAGGTGATCGTGGTGGTCGCCGTGCTCACCGCCGCGGGTGTGGCGTTCAGCGGCATCATCCTGTTCGTCGGCTTGATCGTGCCGCATGTGGTGCGGATGCTCGTCGGCCCCGGGCACCGGGTGCTCGTGCCCCTCAGCGCCGTCGTCGGGGCGGTGGTGTTGCTGGGTGCCGACGTCGCCGCGCGCACCCTGGTCCGCAATGCCGACCTGCCCCTCGGCATGCTGACCTCACTGATCGGCGGCCCGTTCTTCTTCTGGCTGCTGCGCCGCACCAGGGCCAAGGCTGGAGGTTGGGGATGAGCACACCGGGCCGGTCCGCTTCGCGGCCGGTACTCGACCGAACGGCCACGAGCAGCACGGCGGCGAGCAGCACGGTTCAGCGGCGGAAGACCACGTCGTGGCGGTCGCTGTTCGCCCGTACTCCCGATGTCCCCGCCCGCCCGGAACCGGGCACCGTCACGTTGCGGGCGACGGGTCTCACCGTGCGCCGTGGTGAGCGCACGGTCTTGGAGGACGTCGACTTCCGGGTGGCCGCCGGTGAGATCGTCGCGCTGGTCGGACCGAACGGCGCGGGCAAGTCGAGCCTGCTCGCCGCCCTGGCCGGTGAGCTGGAACCCACCTCGGGCACAGTGAAACTCGAAGGCCACGCCCTGTCGCACTGGACCCACGCCGACATGGCCCGCCGCCGCGCGGTCCTGCCTCAATCACACACCGTCGGCTTCCCGTTCACGGCACGCGAGGTGGTCGCCATGGGTCGCGCACCGTGGCTGCACACCCCCGCCGCCGATCGCGACGACGAACTGATCGCCGCCGCCCTGGCCGCCACCGACGTCACCCACCTCGCCGCCCGCACCTTTCCCGCCCTGTCCGGCGGTGAACGCGCCCGCGTCGCCCTGGCCCGGGTCCTCGCCCAGGACACCGCGACCCTGCTCCTGGACGAACCCACCGCCGCCCTCGACATCGGCCACCAAGAAGCCGTCCTGCGGCTCGCCGCCGACCGTGCCGCCGACGGTGCGGCGGTGGTCGTGGTCGTGCACGATCTAGGGGTGGCCGCGGCCTACGCCGACCGCGTCACCGTTCTCGACGAAGGTCGGGTCGCCGCCGACGGCCCACCCCGCGAAGTCCTCACTCGGGACCTGCTGACCAAGATCTACCGACACCCGGTCGACGTCTTCGACCACCCCGCCACCGGCCTGCAACTGGTCCTACCGGACCGCACCCACCACCGAAATCCCTGACCCGCCACGTCGACGCCGGTCCCGCTGGTCGTCTCATGAGCTGGGGCCTGCTCGAACCTCGAGCGACGGACCGCCTTACTGGGCAGCCGCACGCCCTAGGGGCGGGATTCAGCGAAACCCGCCGCCACAACCGGAGTAACTGCCGCCCGTGTCACCGGAGTAACCGCCGCCCGTCTCACCGCCGTAGGTGGTGGAGGGGCCGCGGTATCCCGGCGACCGACCACGCCCGTTCGGATCGACCGGATGCGGGTCGATCGACTCCCCGGTCAACGCCTCCCAGCCCGCGCTCTCGCTTTGATACTTCTCCTCCAGTGCCCGCTTGGTTTCGGTGCCCCACATCACCCAGGTGTGCGGGTATTGCGCTCGCTCGGCGACCAGTGCCGCATGGACCTCGGTCACCGTCAGCCCACTGTTGTCCCCTCGTGGATCGTCCAAGCTGGACAGGTAGATCCAGAAACTGCGCGAGCCTCGGTAGTCGTTGAGGTAATAGGCCCATTGCGGTCCGGCGGCGGCTTCCAATGCCGTGGCGCGCCGCGTACGGGCTCGCGCTTCCTCGCGATCAGCCTCCTCCTTCTGTCGTTTCCACTCCTGCTCCGCGCGTTGCCTTTGCTGGGTGTTGTACTCGACCAAGAACCCCGGCAGGTCGCCTGCTCTTTCCTTGTACACCGCCAGTGCGCGATCGAACTGCGCGCACAGTTCGTCGGCCTCCGCTTCGTAGTTGTCCCGCAGCGTGCGGTTTCGCCGCGCGTAACGGATGTGCCACCACTGCCGCGACAACGCGGAGCGACGCAGCGGCGGGCGCAGGTGCGCGCTGATCTGCTCGGCCCTGCCCTGCAATGCCTGGATCGTGGCCACCAGTTCCTCGGTGGCCGAAAGCCAACGGTGGTGATCGCTGTCGGTGGCCTTCGCGAGGAGGGGCGGTCGAAATCCGAAATCGGGCTCGGCCACGCACTGCAGTTGAGCGTTGGCCCTGATCCTGCTGCCGAGGACGTCGTCACGTCGGGTGTGGATCATTTCACCGAGTGTGCTCACGTGTACCGCGCGGCCCATACCTCAGTGTGACAGGGAACAGCGTGCACCACAGGCTCTTTCGCGGGCAGGCCACCGCTTACAGATTATTGACCTGGAAGTACAGAACGCCTATTGTCGAATCGTGGCCAGGCCCCGCAACTTCGACATCGAGACGGTCGTGGACCGTGCGCTCGACCAGTTCTGGACCTACGGCTACCTCAACACCTCTCCTGCCCAGCTCGCCGACGCCACCGGCATCGGTAAAGGCAGCCTGTACAACGCTTTCGGCAGTAAACGCGCCCTGTTCGATCGGGCCCTCGAACGGTACGGACGGCTCGGCGTGGCCCTGGCCGAGGAGTATATGGCCGGGCCGGGCAGTGCACGCGACTGCCTGCGCGAGTACCTGCGCGCGGGGGTCGACCTGGATTTCTCGACACCGACCCGGCGCGGTTGCCTCGCGGTGAACAGCGCCGCCGAATTCGGAGACCGCGACACCGCGGTCACCACGACGCTGCGCGCCATCGAGGAGCGCATCGTCGCCGTCCTGGCCGCCCGCATCGAACAGGGTCGCCGCGACGGTGATGTCGATCCGTCCGTCGATGCGAAAACCGTTGCGGCCCTGCTGTTCACCACCAACACCGGCCTGCGCATCATGTCCAAGACCAACGACGCGGCCGCACTCTATCGCGTCATCGACGCGGCCCTGACCATCCTCTGATCTGCCCGTTCCCTCTCCACCCCTTTTCGCATGCCCTAATTTTTGACCTGCAGTTCAAGAAAGGCTCATCCATGGACCTCGACCTCACCGGCAAAACCGCCGTTGTCACTGGTGCCTCGCGCGGCATCGGCCTCGCCGTCGCCGAACTGTTCGCCGCCGAGGGCGTCCGCGTCGTCGGCGCCGCCCGCACCATCACCCCCGAACTCGAGAAAGTCGCCGCCGCAACGGTTTCCGCCGACCTGAGCACCAGCGAAGGTGTGCGCACGGTCATCGACACCGCGCTCGACCATCTCGGCGGCATCGACATCCTGGTCAACAATGTGGGTGGCGGCGACGTCGACAGGCTCGCGCTCGGCGGGTTCCTCGACAGCACCGACGAGCACTGGCAGCGCTACCTCGACCTCAACCTGTTCAGCGCGGTCCGGGCCACCCGTGCGGCCCTGCCCAGCCTCCTCGAGCGACGCGGCGCGATCGTGAATGTCTCCTCGATCAGCGCGCGCCTGCCCGCGAGCGGACCCGCCGGCTACGGTGAGTCCAAGGCCGCCCTCACCTCGTTCGGCAAGCGGCTCAGCGAAGAATTCGGTCCCCGCGGCGTACGCGTCAACACGGTGTCCCCGGGCCCGGTCGGCACCCGGGTGTGGCTCGCCGACGACCACTTCGCCGCGACGATCGCCGCGGCCCAGGGCGTTTCGCATGCCGATCTGCTGGCGTCGTTGCCCGGCCGGTTCGGCATCACCACCGGCCGGATCACCGAACCGCAGGAGGTCGCCGCCCTGATCGCCTTTCTCGCCTCGGACAAGGCCGCCAACATCGTGGGCGGTGAGATCGTGATCGACGGCGGCGTCGTCAAAACGGCCTGAATCCCGGCCGCCTCACCGCCAGATGATCTTGAGCAGCGCGGGGGTGAGCACCATGCGGATGATCGTGGCGTCGATGATGAGCGCCACGATCATGCCGTAGGCGATGTACTTCATCAGCACCAGATCGGAGAAGCCGAAAGCGCCGGTCACGACGATGAGGATGGCGGCGGCGGAGGTGATGACCCCGCCGGTGTGGGCGACGCCGTAGCGGATCGACTCGGTGGCGTCGGCACCGGAGGCACGTTTCTCCGCGATGCGCGACAGCAGGAACACCTCGTAGTCGGTGGACAACCCGAAGATGACCGTCACGATCAACGCGACCACCGCGAACATCAACGGTCCCGGCGTGAACTGGAAGACCCCCGCCCCGTGCCCTTCCACGAAGATCCAGGTCAGCACACCCAATGTGGACACCAGGCTGAGCGCGCTCATCGCCACGGCCTTCACCGCGAGGATCACCGACCGGAACGCCACGATCATCAAGGCCAGGGCGGCGGCGACGAGGATCGCCAACAGCAGGGGCAGCCCGTCGATCAACCCGTTGATGCTGTCGCGTTCCAGCGCCGGGATGCCCGCGACCATGATCTCGACACCGGGTGGTGCGGACAGGGCGCGCAAGGAGTCGATCACCCGGTCGGCATCGCGTTTGTCACCGAGCCCGGCCGAGAGCACGTTCACGTCGTTCTTCGTCGGCGCGGCCGGTTCGAACCGACCGGTCAATCCGGGAATCTGATTGGCCTCGAACCGGATGTCACCGAGCTGCTGCGGTGAGGCACCGACCACGACGAGCTTCAACGGTTCGGTGCGGAAACCGGGGAACAGCCGGTCGAAATCCTCCTGCGCCACTCGCGCCGGATTGTCGGCGGCCAGATACTTCTCGCTGATCCCACCGAACTCGATGTGGCGCAACGGAATACTCAGCGCCAGTAGTCCGAGCACGATGGGGATAACCACCGCCCACGGCCTGCGCATCGCCCAGGTCGCCAGCCGGGAGAAGAACCCGGCATCGATCTGGGCCTCGGTCTTGGTGCGGGAGAACCGTTTCCACCCGAGCCAGTCGATGCGCCGTCCCGCGATGCTCAGAGCGGCGGGCAACGCGGTCACCGACAGCACCGCCGCCAGCATCACCGCCGAGATGCCACCGTAGGGCACCGAGCGCAGCACCCCGTTGGGGAAGATGAACAGCGCACCGAGGCTGAGCGCGATGATCCCGGCCGAGAACTGCACCGTGCGCCCGGCGGTCGCCACGGTGCGCGCGGTCGCTTCTTCCACGCTGCGCCCGGCGGCGAGCTCCTCGCGGAACCTGGTCACCGTGAACAGCCCGTAGTCGATCGCCAGACCGAGGCTGACCAGCGTCATCACGGCGCTGGCGAACACGTTGACCTCGATGTGGTCGGTGAGCACCCGCAGGATCCCCGAGGTGCCGAGGATGGTGAGCCCACCGATGAGCACTGGAAGCAACGCACCGATCACTCCGCCGAACACGAAGTACAGCAGGATCGCCACGATCGGCAACGCGATGATCTCCGCGCGCCGGATGTCGTGCTGCATCCCGATGTTGATGCCCTCGACCACCGGCTGCAACCCGGCCAGTTGCACCGTCGTCCCGCCGGGTCCCCCGCCTGGCACACCGGCGTTCAGGTGTGGTTTGAGTGCCAGGTAGTTGTTGACCGTCGCCGTGCCGCCGCCACCGGCCAGCCCGATGCTGGCGAAGGCGTGCTGTTTGGTCGGGTCGGAGGCGTTCGCCGAGAACGGGCTGTCCCAGTAGCTGTCGATCTTGTGGATGCGCTCGCCGTGCTCGGCACGTAAACCGTCGAGGGCGGCCAGGACCGGGCCGCGCACCGCCGGATCGTCGACGGTGGCGCCGGCCGGGGCGGTGTAGATGACGATGAGGTCGCCGTCGGTGTCGCGCCCGAAGGTGTCGTCGGCCAGTTTCGACGCGGCGACCGATTGACTGTCTTCGTCGAACCAGCCCTCCTGGGTGTAGCGACCGGCCAGGTCACGGCCGTACCACCCGGAGATCGCCACCGCGAGGACGAACAACCCGAGCACGAGAAAACGATGCCGGTGGACGAAACGCCCCCACCGCATCGACCGCGATTCCCGCATCTCAGCCGCAGGCGGCGGTGCGGTAGTCGGCCGAGCGCAGGATGCCGCACAGATCGGTGCGCGAGATCTTCCACTTCCCGTCGATCAGCACGAAATGCACGATGGTGGTGCGGACATTGGTGCCCGAACCGTCCTTGTCCAGGCGCATGGTCGCGGTGAGCGTGCCGTCGCGGTTGTCGAACACCGGGTCCACGACCCCGTACACGGCGTGCGGGTTGTCGCGCAGCGCTTTGTACATGTCGGGGATCGCGTCCTTGAACGCGGCGCCGTCCTCGATGAGAGCGGTGCGTTCGTCGTCGGGCAGGTTGGGGTCGAGCGCGCGTTTGATCTGCGCGTCGAGTTCGGCGGCGGTCGGCAGCGGCACGTTGGCCTTGCTCGACGAGATCGCGACCGAGGAGGACAGGGAGGCGTTGGCCGAGGACCGTGCGGCGTCGACCGAGGCCTCGTCGGTCCCACCGCAGGCGGTGAGGACGGCGAGGGCCGTGAGGCAGGCGGTGGCCGCAGCGGCCCTGGCGAAAAGTGTGGAAGACATCACCATCTACATACCATCAATGACGGCACCGATCCGGCCGAGGATGCCGCGAACACTGGTTTCGGGCCGCTGCACGGGTTGTGCGTGCTCGATCAGGTCGCGCACGAACGCGACGACGCTTCGCTCGTCGTCGAGGTCGATATCGGTGACCTGCGCACTGGCCTGGGCCACCACATCGGCGGAACCGGGCACGGTTTCGCCCAGGTCGGGGCGGTATATCTGGACGGTCAGGGTGGCGCGCCGGGTGCGGAAAGCGAAGGGCCGCCCGTCGTCGGTGGTGCCGAAACCATGGGCGAACGGGCCGAGCGACAGGTCATCGATACCGAAACCCGACGCGGTGGGCTCGGTCATCGTGTGTTCTCCTGCCGCTGTGCGGGGCGATCAGTTGTCGACACGTCAACAGTAACGCGCGTCACCGCCGTCTCGGCGCGGGCCACCCGGTCGGAGCTACTGGTGAGTCATCATGGTCAGATGGTGATCTGCGGTCATCTCGTGCGGAATTGAAGGAGTTCGGTGCATGCGCCTTCGTGGCTCGGTCGCCTCGACGTTGCTGGCGGCACTTGTGGTGGCCACCGGTTGCGCGGGTGAGGACAGCGGTCCCTCTGTGCCGACCCGGGAACCGGCGACCGCCGCGGTCTCGCCCCCCGCGGCAGGTGTCCCGGCCGGGAGTGTCACGCCGCTGTCGGCAACGAAAGCGCTACTGGCCGAACGGGCGACCGGTCGGCTCGCCGCGCTCGACACCGCGGGCACGACGCTCGCCCTGATCGACTCGGCGGGCACCCAGCGGGTGGCCCTGCCCGTCGCGGGCACCGCCCTGGCGCAGGGGACGGCAGGTGAGGTGCTCGTCGCCGCCGACGGCCGGGTGCTGCGGGTGCGTGCCGATTCGGGCGCGATCACCGAACTGCCCGTCGAGGGTGACGTGCGCAGTGTGCAGATCCGTCCCGACGCGAGCCTGGTCGTGGGCACCGCCGACGGCACCGTCCGCGTCCTCGACCCCACCGGTGCGGTCACCCGCACCGTCACCGGCCTCGTCTCGGCCGACGCACTCGCGGTCACCGGCGACGCCATCACCGTCCTGGACCGCAAACAGACCGCCGTCGTCGGTGTCGGCACCGACGCGCTCGGCCTGATGCTGCGCGCGGGCGACGGCGCGACCAACGCCCTGGCCGACCCGCACGGCCGCATCGTCGTCGCCGACACCGACGGCGGCGAACTGCTCGTCTACTCGGCCGGTCCGCTCGTGCTGCGTCAGCGTTTCCCGGTAGCATCGGCGCCTTACGCCCTGGCCTACGATCCGCGCTCGGACACGGTCTGGGTGTCGTGCACGCAGAGCAACGAGGTCGTCGGGTACGACCTGTCGACCGGCATCGGTGTCGAGGTCGACCGCTTGACCACCGTGCGTCAGCCCGACGCGATCGCCGTCGACGAACGCACCGGCGACCTGTTCGTCGCCTCGGCCGCGGGCGATGGCCTGCAGCGGATCGGGGCCGGACAGCGGAAGAGAGGGCTGTGATGGCGACTCCGCCGAGCTGGGAGACCAGCAACGACGATTACGAATACGTGCCGCTTCGCCTGCCACCGGAGGTCACCCGGGTCTCCGCCTCCATGCGGTTGGCCATTCAGGCCGAATTCGGTGGCTGGGAACTGTCGCGGGTGCGCGCCTACACCGACGGCAGCCGCCGGGTGTTGTTGCGCCGCCGCAAGACCGCCGTCCTCCCTGTGCCCGAACCCGGATTGTGAGCCGACCCATGTACGCCCTGCTATTACGTCTGATGTTCCTGATCCCGCCGGAGCGGGTGCACCACCTGGTGTTCGCGGCCCTGCGGTTCGCGACATGGTTCCCGCCCACGCGGTGGCTGGCGCGCAAGCTCACCGTCGTCGAGGACCCGATCCTGGCGACGACCGCGTTCGGTGTCGATTTCCCCGCGCCGCTCGGGCTGGCCGCCGGTTTCGACAAGAACGCCGACGGCGCGAACACCTGGGGCTCGCTCGGTTTCGGGTTCGCCGAGATCGGCACCGTCACCGCCCAGGCCCAGCCCGGTAATCCGGCGCCGCGCCTGTTCCGGGTGTCGGCCGATCGCGGCCTCATCAACCGCATGGGTTTCAACAATCACGGTGCGGCCGCCGCGGCCGCCCGCCTGCACGGTGCGCACCCCACGGTGCCGATCGGCGCGAACATCGGTAAGACCAAGGTCGTCGAACCCGATGCGGCCGCGGCCGATTACGCCACCAGTGCGCGCCTGCTCGGTCCGCTGGCCGACTTCGTCGTGGTCAACGTGTCCTCCCCCAACACCCCCGGCCTGCGCGATCTGCAGGCGGTCGAGTCGTTGCGCCCGATCCTGGCGGCCGTGCTCGACGTGGTGTCGGTGCCGGTGCTGGTGAAGATCGCCCCAGACCTGTCCGACGACGACATCGACGCGGTCGCCGACCTCGCCGTCGAGCTCGGTCTGGCCGGCATCGTCGCCACCAACACCACCATCCGCCGCGACGGTCTCAAGACTCCCGCCGCCGAGGTCGAGGCGATGGGCGCGGGCGGGCTGTCGGGCGCCCCTGTGGCCGAGCGTTCCCTACAGGTTCTGCGCCGCCTCTACGCCCGCGTGGGCGACAAGCTCGTCCTGATCTCGGTGGGCGGTATCGAAACCCCCGAGCAGGCCTGGGAGCGCATCCTCGCCGGCGCCACCCTGTTGCAGGGCTACACCGGTTTCATCTACGGCGGTCCCTTCTGGACCACCCGCATCCATCGCGGCATCGCCGCCAACCTGCGCGCGGGCGGTTTCACCTCCCTGGCGCAGGCCGTCGGCGCCGAACACCGCACCGCCAAGGCCTGAGCCTCACCCGTAGTACACGTCCCGCGCACGCTCGCCGTGCGGCAGCTTCGGCGGACCCCAGCCGACTCGGCGGGCGGGCGGATCGTGGAACGATTCGCCCGCGGGTTCGCGTCCGGCGCGGGCGTCGAGCCGTTTGGCCAACTTGATCAGCGCCTGCTGCCACATCATGCCGAGGATGTCGGCGCGGGCGCTGATCTCGGCGTGGGCGATGCGGTCGTAGGCCATGCCGAGATCGCTGACGAGTTCGTCCAGTTCCATGCCCGCGCGAGCCTGTTCCGTGGTGAGCAGATAGCCGGGCAACCAGCTCAGGGTCCAGGAATCGGGGCCGACGCGTTCGGCGTATTCCGGTGTGCGGTCGCTGCGCATGGTGTCGTCGGTGCGGAAAATCATCGCGGACCTGCCTTCCCCGGCGGGCGCTTCACCTGTCCGGGTGTCCGGCGGGGCGGGCGCTCCCCCGTAACCCAGTGTGGCATTTGCCTTTTGTCCGGGTCAATTGCCATTGTAGAGAGGTAATTGCCGCAAACCGGGCGTGGCAAACCCGGCATTGTGGCGATCGCAGTCCGGCGACCGCGCGGTCGCGGGTCGTCAGGTGACGGGAGGCAGACATGTCGATGGTTCCCCAGGACGCCCGTGTCGCCGCGATCCGCAGCATCCTCACCCGCCTCGGCAAGTACTCCGGCCTGAGCGCGGAACGCTTGCGCCACACCGAAATCGACGCCGCGCCACTGCTCGAGCTGCTGTCGGTGCGCAGGCACGCCAGGCGCACCGGAGAGAGTGTCGAAGCCGCGATCCTGCCGGTGGTGCGTGAGGTCGCCCAGTGGCTCGCCCCTACCGATCGGCTGATCGTCGATGCCGCCCTGTGTCTGGGGTTGTGGCGGGACCGGCCGGGCGTCGGTGTCGATGTCGAACGCCTGTATGCGGACAACCTCGGTGAACGTCGAGAGGCCTTGACCGAACAGTGGGTCGCGTTGCACGCCCTGCTCGATGTCGACCCGATCCCCGAGACCCCCACCGTCAAACGCCTGCGCACCGTCGCCGAGCATGCCGCGTTCACCGCGCTGGCCGGGCTGCTCGCCGCCGACTCGGGCTATCCGATGGCGCAGCCCGCCGCGCCCGCGCCGACCGCGCCGCCGCCCGCCCAGCGCGGGGTGGTGACGGTATTCGGTGACGCGGTGATCGACCACCTGTACCGGGTCGACGACTTCCCCACCGCCACCAGCTCGGCCAGCGGCAGCTTCACCGGTCATCCCGGCGGCAAAGGCCTCAACCGGGCGGTAGCGGCGGCCCGGCTCGGCATCGACGTGCACCTGGTGTGCGCGGTCGGTGACGACGAGTACGGCCGCCGCATCCGCGAATTCCTCGAAACCGAGCGCGTGCACCTGGATCTGGTGAAGGTGGTCCTGTTCGCGCCGTCGCTGGTGACCGCCGTCGTGCTGGCCCCCAACGGCGAATCGCGGATGATCGGCTGCCGCGACACCCGCGTGCAGTTGCAGGACGAGGACCTGCACCGCCCCGAGCTGCGTGCCGCCCTCGAGTCCTCGGATGTGGTGATCCTGAGTTTCGAGCAGCCACCGGCGGTGATCGAACAGGTACTGGCCACGGTGTCGCAGCTGCAACCCAAACCGCCCGTGATCGTGTGTCCCACCCCGTCGATGCAGGTTCCCCAGGGGCTGTATCAGTATTTCGGCGCCGTCGACTACCTCGTCGGCACGGCCGCCGAACTCGCGGCGCTGCTGCCCGACGTGCCCGCCGAGTCCGGCGACGATATCGCCCGGTTACTGCGCGGGCTCGGTGTCGGCACCGTGTGCACGGTGGAGAACTTCCGCTGCGTGGTCGCCTCCGACACGGTGAACACCGTGGTCGACCACTTCCCGCAGGTGCTCAAGGCCTCCGTCGGTGCGGCCGCGGCGTTCACCGGGGCGTTGGCGCATCGGTTGGTGAACAGCCGAACCGCGCTCACCGCCGCCGATTTCGCGTGGGCCACCGCCGCGATGATTCCCACCCAGAAGCTGGGTGCGGTCGCGGTGACCATGCCCGGTGTCGACGACATCGATCGCATCGTGCGCCTGTACGCGCCGCGCGCCTGATCCGGGGGTAAAGTCGCGGCGTCGCACCGCACCCCGTCCCACCTCGGAGGATCGTTGACCATACTGTCGTTCGGCAGTACCGCGAGCACCCGCGCCGGGTCCGACACCGCCCACCGTTTGGGCCGTGCGGGCGGGCAGCTGCCGGTTCGGGTCATCGAGATCGCCGACCCCGACGACGGCGGGCATCTGCTGGTTTTCGGCAACCCCGGCGACGGTTGCCTGGTACGGCTGCATTCACGCTGCCTCTACGGCGAAAGCCTGGGCTCCGACGACTGCGACTGCGGCGCCGAACTGCGCACCGCGATGGACCGCATCCAAGCCGAGGGCTGTGGTGTGCTGGTCTATCTGGAGCAGGAGGGCCGCGGCGCCGGCCTGATCTGGAAGGCCAGGGGGTACCGGGAGAGCGAACTGTCGGGCGCCGACACGTTTCAGGCTTATGAGCGCCTCGGCCTTCCCGCCGACACCCGCCGTTTCGCACCCGCCGCGAACGCACTCTCCGAGCTGGGCTTGCGCCGGGTACGCCTACTGACCAACAACCCCGACAAGTGCCGGGCTCTGACCGATGCGGGCATCGACGTGAACCCGGTGCCCCTGACGATCACCCTGGCCACGACCCGGGGCAGACAGTATTTGCAGGCCAAACGCGTGCACCGCCACCACACCATCCCCGTCGACGACCAGGTCCCCGGCACCCGCCGCCGGACGTGGTGGTGGCCCGGTCGCCGCAGGTAAACGCCCCGGGATTCCCGATATCCGGCTAAGATATGTGAGCCGTGCCACATTTGACGTCTTCGCCTCGAGATGATGTGAGGAAAGTCGTCTCATTGGTTCGGCACTTCAGCTCGGCCTATGGGAACAGGGATATGACAGAGATCGGTTTCGCGCACGCTTCCGGGGTCACGGTGCACACCGTACCCGCCGCCTTCCAGCAGACCGCCGCCTTGCGGCCCGGCCAGATCGCGCTGCGCACCGTCGGCGGCACCCAGGAGATCACCTGGTCCGAATACGCCACCCGGGTGCGCGCACTGGCCGCCGGCCTGGCGAAACTCGGTGTCGGGCACGGTGATTCGGTCGGGATCATGCTCACCAACCGACCCGAGTTCAACCTGATCGACACCGCCGCCCTACACCTGGGCGCCACCCCGTTCTCGGTGTACAACACCAGCTCGCCGGAGCAGATCGCGCACGTGTTCGCCAACGCGGGCAACCAGGTGGTCATCACCGAGCAGGCATTCCTCGATGTGATCCGGGAATCCGGTGCCGAGATCGCGCACACGGTCCTCGTCGACGGCACCGCCGAGAACACCGTGTCGCTGGCCCAGCTCGAGTCGGACCCACTGCCGGACTTCGATTTCGAAGCCGCCTGGCAGGCCGTGGAGCCCGGCGATCTGGCCACCCTCATCTACACCTCGGGCACCACTGGCCCGTCCAAGGGTGTGGAGCTCACCCACAGCAATGTGATCGCCCAGGTCGTCGGCCTGGTCTCCGGCCCGCTGCCGGTCGGTTTCGACGACCGCGCGGTGTCGTATCTGCCCGCCGCCCATGTCGCCGACCGCATTTCCGCGCACGCGATCAGCCTGCTCACCGGTGTGCAGATCACCACCGTCCCGGATCCGCGCGAGATCGCCGCCGCCCTGCCCGACGCCCGCCCGACGGTGTTCTTCGGTGTGCCACGGGTGTGGCAGAAGATCAAGACCGGTATCGAGAACAAGCTCGCCGTGGAACCGAGCCCGGTGAAGAAGGCGCTGGCCAACTGGGCGATCGGTGTCGGCGTCGCCGACGCGCGCGCCAAGCTGGCGGGCGAGGGCTCGTCCCTGCTGCTCGGTGTGCAGCACAAGATCGCCGACGCGCTGGTGCTGTCGAAGTTGCGGGACGCGCTCGGTTTCGCCGAACTCAAGGTCGCCGCGTCCGGTGCCGCCCCGGTGCCGCCGGAAACTCTCGAGTACTTCCTCGGCCTCGGCTTCTCGGTGAGCGAGGTGTGGGGTATGTCGGAGACCTCGGGTGTCGGGACGTTCACCGAGATCGACAAGCCGCGCCCCGGTTCGGTCGGTCGTGTCATGGACGGGGTCGAGTTGCGGTTGGACGCCGACGGCGAGGTCCTCATCCGCGGTCCGATCATCACCCGCGGTTACCGCAATATGCCCGACAAGACCGCCGAAGCCATCGACGACGCGGGCTGGCTGCACACCGGTGACGTCGGCACGCTCGACGCCGACGGCTACCTGCGCATCGTCGACCGCAAGAAGGAACTCATCATCAGCGAGGCGGGCAAGAACATCGCCCCCTCCAATATCGAGAACGCCATGAAGGCGGCCTCGTCGATGATCGGTCAGGCCGTCGCGATCGGCGACGCCCGCCCCTACATCACCGCCCTCGTCATGCTCGATCCCGATGTCGCCGCCCTGCGCGCCAAGGAATTCGGTGCCACCGACGCCACTCTGGCCGAGCTGTCACGGCGCCCCGAGATCATCGAGGAGGTCAAGGAGGCGGTGCTCGCGGGCAACCGCAAGCTGTCGCGGGTGGAGCAGGTGAAGCGGTTCCACATCGTGGAGACGCTGTGGGAGCCCGGCGGCGACGAGCTGACCCCGAAGATGTCGCTCAAGCGCACCCCCATCGCGAACAAATACGCCGACCGGATCGCCGAGCTCTACGCGGCCGAACCGCCCGCGGGCGTCGTGAACGTGAAGTAGGTCCGAAAGAACCGGTGGCCCCGCATCCGTGCGGGGCCACCGGTGTTTTCAGTGCTGTTCGTAGGTGCCGACGAGGGTGGCACGACCCAGGGTGTGGAAGAACAGGTTGAACCCGAGGTAGGCCGGGGAGGCGTCGGGGCCGACTTCGAGTTCGGGCACGTCGACGGCGTGCACGACCACGAAATACCGGTGCGGCCCATGGCCTTTCGGCGGGCCCGCGCCGACGAACCCGGGGAATCCGCCGTCGTTGCGCAACGACACCGCACCGGCGGGTAGGGTGCCGCCCTCGCTGCCCGCGCCGGTGTCGAGCGAGGTCACCGAGGCGGGGATGTTGGCGACCGCCCAGTGCCAGAATCCCGACGCGGTCGGGGCGTCCGGGTCGTAGACGGTGACCGCGAAACTCTGGGTGTCCTCGGGGAATCCGGACCAGCTCAGCTGCGGGGAGATGTCCTTGCCGCCCGCGCCGAACACCCCGGACACCTGATCGTTGGCCAGCGGCTGTCCGTCGGTGATGTCGGTGGAGGTGAGGGTGAACGACGGCACCTTCGGCAGCGCGTCGTACGGGTTGTAGGTCATAGCGGCCTCTCTGTGTTGTTGGCGGCTGGGCCCGCGGGTTCAGCTGTTCAGCAGGAAGTGTTCCAGCACCCGGGTGCCGAATTCCAGGGACTGCACCGGCACCCGTTCGTCGACGCCGTGGAACAGGGCGGTGAAGTCGAGGTCCGGCGGCAGCTGCAGCGGCGCGAAACCGAAGCAGCGAATTCCCAAGCGCGCGAATGCTTTCGCGTCGGTGCCGCCGGAGAGCATGTAGGGCACGGTTCGCCCGTTGGGGTCGTTGGCCAGCACCGCGTCGTTCATGGCGTCGACGAGGTGCCCGTCGAAGGTGGTTTCGTAGGAGTCGAGTTTGGTGATCCACTCGCGTTCCACGTCGGGGCCGATCAGTTCGTCGACCTCGCGTTCGAACGCGGCCTGACGTCCCGGCACCACCCGGCAGTCGACCACGGCCTCGGCGGTCTGCGGGATCACGTTGGCCTTGTAGCCGGCCGAGAGCATGGTCGGGTTGGCGGTGTCGCGCAGCGTGGCACCGATGATGCGGGAGATGGTGCCGAGCTTGGCGAGCTGACCTTCGATGTCGGGACTGCTCGGGTCGAACTGCAGGCCGGTTTCCTCGGTGACGGCGGCCAGGAATTCGGCCACCGAGTCCGAGAGCACCACGGGGAAGGTGTGTTTCCCGAGCCGGGCCACCGCGTCGGCCAGGATGGTGACCGCGTTGTCCTCGTGCAGGAACGACCCGTGCCCGGCACGGGCCTTGGCCCGCAACCGCATCCAGCCCAGGCCCTTCTCGGCGGTCTCCACCAGGTACAGCCTGCGTTCGGTACCGTCCGGGCGCGGGACGGTCAGCGAGAACCCGCCGACCTCACCCACGGCTTCGGTGACGCCTTCGAACAGGTCGGGCCGGTTGTCGACCAGCCACTGCGAGCCCCATTTGCCGCCGTTCTCCTCGTCGGCGAGGAACGCGAACACCAGGTCTCGCGGCGGCACGGTGCCCTCGGCCTTGAACTGACGCGCCAGCGCCAGGGTCATCCCGACCATGTCCTTCATGTCGATCGCGCCGCGCCCCCACACGTATCCGTCCTGCACGGCCCCCGAGAACGGGTGCACACTCCAGTCGGCCGCTTCGGCGGGAACCACGTCGAGGTGCCCGTGGATCATCAGCGCACCCCGGCTCTGGTCCGCCCCGCGCAGGCGGGCGAACACATTGCCGCGCCCCGGCGCCCCCGATTCGACGTACTCGGTCTCGTACCCCACCTCCTGCAGTTGCGCCGCGACCCAGTCGGCACACTCTCGTTCGCCCTTGGTGGTCGCGAGCTCACCGGTATTGGAGGTGTCGAACCGGATCAGCGTACTGACCAGCCCCACCACCTCGTCTTCCGCGCGAGACCGTCGATCGACTCCAGAACTTTCGCCAGATGCCACCACGCCCCTTTCCTACCACTGTTCGTCGTCTCGACGCGCCCCGCGTAGGCATCACCCCCATGTTTAGATGCTGACTTAATTAAATCTGTGCTTAAATAAGGGGTGCACGCTTTGGACATCCTCGGGGATCCGGTTCGTCGCCGGATTCTGGAACTGCTCGCCGCCGGTGAATGCGGTGCGGGCGCGATCAGTGACGCTGTGCGACAGGAATACCCGATCTCCCACCCCGCCGTGTCACATCACCTGCGGGTACTGCGGGAGAACGGGTTCGCGACAGTCCGCGCGGAAGGTACGCGGCGCCTCTACGCGGTCGACAGCGCCGGTATGCGTCAGGCCGACGAATGGCTCGACCGGTTCCGCCACCTGTGGCAGACCCGGCTCGACGCCCTCGACACCGAGATCGCCCGCGGCAAACGCGAGCGACGCAGCTGAAGGAGACGGCAATGCTCGACCTCATCGCTCAGATCAACCGCACCATGACCGACCTCGGGCCGTCGAAACAGGTGAGACTCGCACGAACCTACGACACGACCACCGAGGACCTGTGGAACGCGTGCACCGACCCGCAGCGGCTGTCACGGTGGTTCGAGCCGGTCAGTGGTGAGCTGCGGGAGGGTGGCCGCTACCGGCTCGACGGCAGCGGAACGACCGGCATCATCGAAGAGTGCGTCGCGCCGACACGGCTGCGCATCACTTGGGAGTACGGCGACGACACGAGCGTGGTCGAGGTGACGATCACCGGCGCCGAGGGTGGGGCGACGCTCGAACTCACCCATACCGTGCCGGACAACGAACACTGGCGAACCTACGGCCCCGGCGCTACCGGCGTCGGCTGGGAAACCTCGTTCCTCGCGGTGGGTTTGTTCCTGTCCGGCGACCACAGGGCAACCCCGGCGGAGCTGGAAAAGCTGCTGTCCACACCGGAAGGCGCCGAGTACATCCGGCGCGCCGCCAGCACCTGGGGCGACGCGCACGCCACTGCCGGGACCGATCCGGCGACTGCCCGCACGGTCGCCGACCGCGTGGCCGGCTTCTACACCAGCGCCGAGTAGCGACGAGCCGGAAATAGCCCTCAGGAGTCTCGCACAGCCACGGCCAGCGCCTCGTCTGCGAGCGCTTTCGCCGCCTCTCGCGGTGCGTGGTGGGCGAGGGCGATGACGAGATCGCGGATTCCTTGCCGCATGCCCGGTGCGAGGCGGGCGTGCCGTGCCACGTCGAGCTCGTTGGCGATCGTGAGGACGGCGAAGGCATGCAGGTCGGTGCCGGTGATCGTGAGCGATCCACCGGTGAAGCGGTCGGTGACCCGCAGTGACGGTTTCCCGAGTTCACGGTAGGTCGGCGTGCGCGCGCAGGCGCTGTAGAGGTAGACCAATTCCTCGGCAGGACAACCGATCACCTCGGCCGATCGGTGTCGCTGTGTGGTCGGCAAGAGTGCGGTGGCGAACCCGTCCGTGCCGTAGGTGGCGTGACAGATCGCGGCGAGCCGGGTGCGTCGTGGGGCGTTCCACTCGGCGGTGATGGCATGCACGCGCCGCAGATGATCGAGCAGGTTCCCGCCCGGGTGCTCGATGCGTTCGGCGCCGAGTGCTCGCTGGAACTCGAATGCCTCGCGCACGGTGTCTTCGTCCAGACTGGTATCGACGTGCACCGCGATGAGATCCGCGAGTTCTTCCGGTGTGTCACGGGCAACCAGGTGGCCCGCTTCGGCGATCACGGCGGTGGTGACGCGCCGGTTCGCCCGGCGCAGACGGTGCACGTCGTCGTCTGCGAGGAAGGAGCGGCCGCCGCGCACGAGCAGGATCGGCAGGTCAACTGTGCTGATGGTGGTGAGCAATGCGGGCCCGGATCCGAGGATGTCGTCGGTGAGGTCCTCGAGGCTCGCACCGAACCCCTGGTCGCGCAACCAGGTTCGTGTCGGCTCCGGGTCCGGATCGGGAACGACGTCCACGAGGATCAGCCCGGCGACCCTGGACCGGACGGCAGGTTCGGCCAGCGCCGCCATGGCGGCGAAGCCGCCGAGGGAGGCTCCGGCGACCACCACGGGTCCGGACTCACGGCCGATCAGCGCGGCCACGTCGTCGGCGAGCGGCCGAAGCGTGGTGACCTGCCCGGAACTCTCGCCGTGGCCGCGCAGGTCGACCGCAACGGTGCGGTAGCCACGCGCCCCGAGCAGTGCCGCGATCGGCGACCACACGCCGCGGCGCTCTCCCCCGGCGTGCAGCAGCAGGACCGTGGGTCCGTGGCCGCTGATCGTGGCGCGCAGTGTGGCGTCGCCGAGGACGATATCGGTGTGGATCATCGCAGGCCCCAAACCTTGACGTGTCCAGGTAACGGTATGCCGTGCCACCTTGGCCAGTCAAGGTAGGGTGACGAGGTGAGCATGCCGCGAGTGCGAAGGCGCCCCGAGGAGGCGCGTCAGGCGATCCTCGACGCCGCAGCGACACTCCTGGCCGAGGGCGGACCCGCGGCCGTGCAGGTCCGTGCGGTCGCCGCCCGCGTCGGCATGACCGACGCCGGCGTCACCCATCACTTCCGGAACCGGCAGACCCTGCTCACCGAGCTCCTGCGGCACGGCGGCCGCCGGCTCCGGGCGGGCCTCGCGAACATCGTCGCGACCTGGCTGGACGACAACGCCGACCTGCCCGCACTCATCACCGCACTCCACGACTTCTATCGCGGTGGCTACGCCGATCTCGCCGTCGCCCTGCACGCCGCGGGTTGGCGCGACCGGGGCAGCGGCATGCTCGACCCCGTCGTCGAGGCCCTGCACCGTGCCCGCCCACCGGGCAGTTGCCTCGACGACACCCGCCACGCCGTCGCGGCTCTGCATCAGGCCGTGGCGCTGGATGTCCGCTACGGCAACGCTTTCCGGCGCAGCGCCGGGCTCACCGACGCCGCCGCGACCTTCGACGCGCACGCACAGTGGTGGGCCCGCCATCTCGAAACCACCCTCGGCCTGTCCGCGCCCGGCCGGGTTCAGGGTTCGAGCACGTAACGACCGCGCGCCCCACTTTCGGCCATGGCCCGGTGGGCGTCGGCGGCCCGGTCCAGCGGCAGGACCGCGTGCACCCGCGTGGGCAGTCGTCCTGCTGCGGCGAGGGCGAGCAGCTGGCTCAGGCGTGATGCGTCCGATCGCACCATCAAGACGTTCACGGTGATCCCCCGTTCCACCGCGGGCACGATATTGGGCCGGACCCCGACGAATATCCCACCGTCACGGACCGGTTTCAGGCCCCACGTCTGCTGCGGGGTGGCGTCGACGACCGCGTCCCACCCGGGCTCGACCGCGGTGACGAAGTCGGCGCCGAGTCCACGCACGAACTGTTCGTCGGCCGCTCTGGCCAGACCGGTGACCCGCCACCCCCGGTCGGGTGCGAGCGCGGCGACACCGGCCCCGATGGCGCCGGCGGCGCCGATCACCAGCAGCCGGTCGCCATCGGCGGGTGCGTCGCCGAGCATGTCGACGATCTGTGCGGCGCTCAGACCGCTGAGCGGCACCGTGGCCGCCGGGACCAGGTCGAGCCCGTCGGGTACGACCGCGAGGTCGGTGGCGGGCACGACGAGTTGTTCGGCGTAGGTGCCGAAGTCGCGGTCGAAGCCGAGCACGACACCTGCGACGCGGGTCCCGATGGCCAGGTCGACGCCGGGTCCGGTGGCCAGGACGGTGCCGGCGAAGTCCCAGCCCAGTCCGGTGTGTTCGGGTTGGTCGATCATCCCGAGATCATGGAAGAACCCGCTGACGACACCGAGGTCGGTGGGGTTGACGGGTGCGGCCGCGACGGCCACCCGCACCTCACCCGGTCCGGGCTCGACGACGGGGACGTCGATGATCTCGATCGAGTCGGGCCCTGCGGGTGTGCGGACGACGGCGGCCCGGAAAGTGCCGGCTGTGTTCATGATTCGCTCCTCCATCAGTGCTGATGGGTTCCAGCCTGCTCGCCCGACTTGGAGGGGAGTTGGAGCCGAATTGGAGGTCGCCGTGCCCTGGTCGGTCAGCTGCGGATCGCCGCGGCGGCGCGCGCCCTGGCTACGGTGGACCAGTGCGGGGCGTTCCACCGGTCGGCGATGTCGGCCGCCTGAGCGAAATGCGCGGCCGCTTCCTCGCCACGACCGAGGAACACGGCGAGTTCGCCCAGTACGTGCGCGACCGGGCGCACGGCGAGCGACACACTCTCCGCGCCCGCGGGAGGACCGTCGCGGTGCGGCAGCAGGTCCGTGTAGACCCGCTCGGCACCGTCGCGGTCGTTCACGGCGATCAGGGCCAGCGCCCGCAGGCTCGTCAGAAAGGTGAAGAAGAAATCGGCCCGGATCGGGGCCGGTGGTGTTGACTCCACTTCGTTGCCACGACCCGCCGCGTGCAGGGCCAGTGTCAGCAGGTCGGCGACCATCGGGCCGAGCGCTTCGTGGAAGGCGCGGACCTCGTCCAGGTGGGCGCCGAGGGTACCGTCGTTGATCCAGATCGCCGCGCGTGCGATGCGCAGGAACCCGGCGGCGTGCACGGACCCGGCGCGTTCCATGCGCTGGGTGGCTGTGATGTAGCGGCGTTCGGCGTCGGCGAACCGTCCCTCGATCAGTACCAGTGTCGCCAGGGCGATCTCGGCTGCGCCGACCGCTTCGGGCATCCGGTAGGCGCGGGCCAGGTCGCGCGCCTGTTCGCTGACGCGACGCATGGTCGTCGGATCGTTGGCGGCCGCGGCACCGGCGGCCAGGTTGAGCAGGGCGGTGATGCGGTACACGGGCAGGTCGTGTTCGGTGCCGATCGCCAGGAGTTCCCGCGAGTACTCCTGGCGGCCCGAGGCGCGCGCCAGAACCAGCAGGGCGGCGGCGCGCAAACCCGGGGAGGTCGCCGACTCGAGTGCCTCCAGGGCGGCGGGCATGATCGTCGGATCGTCCTCGCCGACCAATTCGTGGGTGTAGGCGATGAGCAGATGGGCGCGCACCTCGCGGTCGAGATCGGTGCGGGTGAGCAACCGGGCGAGCCGTTCGACGATCGGGCGGTCGACCGTGCCGTACATCCGGGACTGCCACGGTGTCGGTTCGGTCCAGGCGGTGAACGCGGCGATCATCAGATCCTCACGTCCCAGCGACTCGGCGAACTCCACGGCCACCTCGCGGGTGCGCCTGGCCCCCGCGATGGACCCGGCCCTGACCTGTGCTCGCAGCAGTCTGCCGAGCAGCTCCACCCGTTCGTCCGGTTCACGGGCAGCGGCGACGGCGTCGGTGAGGAGCACGACCGCCACATCGTGGGCGTAGCGCGCCTCGGCCAGTTCCGCGGCTTGCACGCAGTACCCGACAGCTTTCGGCGATCCGGCCCGCGCCCAGTGGTGTGCCAGGGCGACGATGTCGCCGGAGCCTTCGAGGGCCGCCGCAATCCGCGCATGCATCCTCGTTGTGCGTGCCCGGCTGACACCGGTGACCAGGGTGTCCCTGACCAGGGCGTGCACGAACCGGACACGACCCGGCCCCGGTTCGTCGAGCAGCCCGGCGATGACGCCCGCGTCCACGGCGTCGAGCACGCCGTCCTCATCGGTGTCGGCGGCGCGCACGAGCACGTCGACCGGGCATTCCCGCCCGGCCACCGCCGCCAATCGCAGCACGGACACACCGCTGTCGGGTAACCGTGCGAGCCGTCGCCGCAGCACGTCGCGGACGCCTTCGGGGACCTCGGAGAGCGCGACCAGTGCACCTTCACCGTTGAGCAGGCGGGCGGTCTCGCGCACGTAGAAGGGGTTGCCGCCGGTTCTTTCGGCGATTCCGGCCACGGTCGAGTCGTCGGTGTCGCATTCGGCACGCACGAGTTCGGCGACGGCGTCGCGGTCGAGTCCGGGCAGATCGAGCCGCAGCGGGGCGGTGCGGGCCAGGGTGGCGAGTGTTTCGGTGAGGCGCTCGCTTTCGTCCGAACGGTAGGCGGCCACGATCAGAATCGGGGCCTTGGTGTCGATGCCGCCGGTGAGCAGTTCCAGGGTGGCGGCGTCGGCCCAGTGCAGGTCGTCCAGGACGACGGCGACCGGGCGGTCGGTGGCGGCCGCGGCGAGCCATGCCCACACGGCTCGGCGGAGCCGGAATCGTCCGGCAGCCGCGTCGCCGTGCGCGGGCGCGGAGTCGCCCAGCAGTGGAGCCAGATCGTCGGAGAACGGTTGTGGCGCCGCGCTTTCGGTGATGGATCGCAGCACTTCGACCCAGGCCCAGGCCGGTGGCGCGCTGTCGACGTCGGGGCAGCGCCCGACGGCAACGAGCCATCCGTCGCGGGTGAGTGTCGTGCCGAGGTGCTCGAGCAGGGTCGACTTGCCCTGTCCCGCTTCGCCGGTGATCAGGGCGGTTCTCGCGCCGTCGGTGATCGCTTGCTCGGCGGCTCTGGTCAGGGCTGCGAGTTCGTGGTCGCGTCCGACAAACGGGGTGGGCGACCGGCCGTTATCGAATGCCGTTGCCGCTGAGTGTGATCCGACGCTCCCGGAGTAATCCTCCCCCGGGCCGACCGCACCTGATCCGGCCGCGCCGGGGCGGACTTCGCCGGAGTCAACCGCGCCGGGGCCGACTTTGCCCACCTCTACCTCACGGCCGCCGCCCGCAGGATCTTCGCGCGCATTCCGGCTCCTGGGCAACGCTGTCCGCTGCGAGGACGCCACCGGAACCGCCGCACGCAGGAAGTCCGTGCGCTGAGCCAGGATCGCCTCTTCCAGTTCCACCAGGTCCGGGCCCGGGTCGAGGCCGAGTTCGTCGGCGAACAGCGTGCGGGCACGCCGCAGCGCGGTCAGCGCATCGGCCTGACGCCCACTACCCCACAGCGCGAGCGCATGCAGCCGCCACCCTTCCTCACGCAGGGGTTCGTCGCGGGTGAGGGTCTCGGTGTCGGGAACGACCGTCGCGGCTCGGCCCAGGCGCAGACCTGCCCCGATGTGCAGTTCGCGCGCGACCAGACGCAACTCGTGCAGCCGTGCTGTTTCGGCGGCCACCCACGGCTCGTCGGCGACCTCGGCGAACGCGGGACCGCGCCACAGCGCCAATGCCTCGTCCAGCCGGGCGCGCGTGCCCTCGGGATCGGTGAGTGTGCGGGCTTGTTCGAGTAGCTCCTCGAAACGCCAGGCGTCCACCGCGTGCTTGGGCAGGTGTAGCGCGTAACCGGGTGCGGCGCTCACCAGCAGACGGGCCGGTGCCCGTGGTGGCCGGTCCGGTTCCAGCAGGCGGCGCAGGTTCGACACGTACGCCTGCAACGACGCCAACGCCCGCGACGGTGCTTCCCCACGCCAGAGGTCTTCGACCAGGCGGTCCACCGGCACTACCTGCCCGCGCGCGGCCACCAGCAGCGCGAGCACACCGCGTTGACGCGGCCCACCGAGGGGAAGCGGTTCGCCGCCGACCTCGGCCGCGAACGAGCCCAACACCCGGATCAAGACCATGACCAGCCACATCGTACGCGCGCGGGCCCGCACGGTTCCAAGTCGGCTCCAACTGCCTTCCAAACCTCGGCGAGCAGTCTCGTTCACATCGAAACCCGTTGAAAGGCAGGACAGTATGAGCATCACCACCCAGGGCATGCGGATCGGCACAGTGGGACGAAAGGTGGTCGCGAGGTATCGGGTCACCACCGTGATGGCCGTGATCTGCGCGGCGGCGCCGTTGTATTTCGGGCTGAGTTTCCTGCTCGCTCCCGAGAGTTCGCCCGCCGGTTTCGGTATCGCGCCGTGGCCCACCGGCAATGCCGACGGCTATTTCGTCGTCAAGGGCGTGCGCGACATCTCGACCGCCGCGGTGGCGTTCCTCGTGCTCGCCCTCGGCCACCGTCGCGTCCTCGGCTGGATCGTGCTGATCAATGCGGCGATCCCGTTCGGCGACGCACTGGCCGTGGTGACACACGGCGGAACGGTGACGACAGCGCTGACCGTGCATATCTCGGCCATGCTGTTCGTCGTGCTGACGGCCGCTCTGCTGCTCACCGAGCGACCTGCGCGCCCCTGACGGCAACCGGAGCAGGTCGGTGTGGTCGTCTCGATCACACCGGCCTGTCAGCCATTTTGCGCCCCCACGGAACGAACCGGGCCACCAGCGCCCGCGCCGCCAGACCGAAGACGGTCCGGCCCCCGTCGGCGGGCGCGTCCTTGTGTGACGCGCACCAGATCTGAAAGGTCTTGGGACTCATCGGAATCGAAATGTGCTCGTGCGTGATCACCCATCGGCCTTCCACTCGCCGAAGGCAGACGGTCTCGCGCACCCAGATCGACAATTCGATGCCGCCCTTGTGCTTCCCGGAATCCAGATGGAGCATATTGGCGAAGGCCACGTCCCCGTCGACGGCGATCGACAGCTCATGCGTTTCCAGATCGATCGGGCCGTCATACCCGTCGAACCACCGCAGAAAGTTCGCCCGCACCTCTTCGGTTCCTGAAAACCGCAGCGGCGCAACAGCATCGTAGTAGACGATGTCCTCCGAGTAGAACGACATCGCCGCGTCGATATCCTTCGATTCGTGCGCCCGGGTACGACTTTCCAAGAACTCCCTGATCTCGCTCTCACCTGACATCCCGCGTCTCCTTCCGCAACCTTCGGACCTTTTCGGTAGTCCGACGAGACAGCGACAACGAATGTGAGGTCCCCGCCGAGCGCACCCCGGAGTTCGGAAAGTCTCGTTGCACGTGTTTGGCTGGCGTGGTGAGCGCGCGGATTGTTCGGATCGGGGTCGGGGTGGTTGCCGGGGTGGCGACGCTGGCCGGAATCGCCGGTGTGGCGTTGCATTTTTCGCGGTGGGATGTGGAGCCGGTCGTGTTGGCGGCGTCGGCGGCACCGTATCTGATGTGCGGTGCGGTGGTGGGGGCCGCTGGTTTCGTGGGCATCAAGCAGTGGGTGGTTGCCGGGGTGGCAGGGATCGTGGTCGCCGCCGGTCTGGCGACCCAGGCACCGCTCTACTTCGCCGATGGTGGTGGCGAGGGGCCGGCGATCATGGCGATGCAGGCCAATCTGCTGTTCGACGGCGCCGATCCGGTGGTGCTCGTGAACGAGGTGCGTGCGCGGGATATCGCCGTGCTCACCGTCAACGAGCTCACCCGCCCTGCGGTCGACGACCTGGGTCGTGCGGGTCTGGATGCCCTTCTTCCGTACCGCTACCTGGCCCCCGGCCAGACGGCGAGCGGGACCGGGATCTGGAGTCGGTACCCGTTGTCCGACACCGTCGAATACGACGGGTACGTCCTCAACCAGATCTCGGCGACCGCCACCGTTCCCGAGGTCGGGCCGGTCTCGGTGTATGCCTTCCACCCGGTGCCCCCGATCTACGACACGCGTGTCTGGGCCGATGAACTGTCCCGGCTCCGGCAGGTGCTGGACGGTGCGCCCGCCGATCGTCCGGTGCTCGTCGGCGGCGATTTCAATGCCACCCACGACCATGCCCGGTTCCGCGCTATGGCCTCGGGTCGTTACGCCGATGCGGGCGCCCAGGCGGGCGCGGGCCATCTGGTCACCTATCCGACGGACAAATCGATACCCCCGTTGGTCGGCATCGACCATTTCCTGCTCGCCGACGCACACGCAACGAAGGTGGAAACCGTCGATCTGCCCGGCGCCGACCATCGGGCCCTGGTGGCGCGCATCGTTTTTCCGTTGCGGTAAGAACTACGACTCGGCCCGAGCCAGCACCGACTCGACCCGTGCCCGCATCGCATTCCCGGCCGCCAGCAGCGGTTCGGCCGAGCGCAATGTCCGCCCGAGCACGAACGCCCCTTCCAATGCGGACAGAACCGCCAGCACAAGATCGCGCGCCTCGTCCTCGACCAGTCCACGACGCACGAAGTATGTGGTGCCCTGGGTGATCCAGTCGGTGACGACCTCGGCCACCACCTGGCGCAGTTCCGGTTCGGAGTCGGCGATCTCGCCCGCCACGGTGCCGACGGGACACATATTGATCCACCCGGATTCCTCGAGCGTGCGGGCGGCATCGGCGAACGCGGACGACATCGCGTCCACGAGATCCTCGTGCGGGTCCATCAACAGCGGCAGCAACTGGATGTAGGCGGCACCGGAATCGCGCAGGGCCACGGCGGCGATCTGCGGTTTGCCCTGCGGGAAGTGGTGGTAGAGCGAGCCCATCGGCGCGTCGGCGACGGCGGTGATCTGCTTGACCGTGATCGCGCTGTACCCGTGCGTGCGCATCAGTTCGGCGACAGCGGTGACCAGGCGTTCCCGAGTAGGCGTTGACATCTTCTCCCTCACGACTCCAGACTAGAGCAAACGCGCTAGAGTGTTCGCTCTAACTGGAGGTTCTCATGCCGTCCGTCGAACTGCCCGTCGGCCGCGTCCACTACACAGAGCGTGGGGAGGGACCGCCGGTCGTGCTGTTGCACGGCCTGCTGATGAACCACCGGGTCTGGGATTCGGTCATCGATCTGCTGCCCGCCGGGTTCCGCTATGTGCTGCCGGATCTACCGTTGGGCGCGCACCCCGAGCCGTTGCGACCGGGCACCGACCTGAGCATGCGCGGACTCAATCAGCTGATCGCGGACTTCCTTGCTGCTCTGGACCTGCACGACGTCACCCTGGTGCACTCGGACTGGGGTGGTGGACTGTTCTTGACCGCCTACGGTCTCGACGAGCGGGTGGGTCGGCTGATCGTCTTCCCCAGCGAGGCGTTCGACAATTTCCCGCCCGGCTTGCCCGGCAAATCCGCGACCCTCGCCTCCTACCTGCCCGGCGGTATCACCCTTGCCCTGCGTCAGTTGCGCGTGCGCTGGTTGCGCGAGACTCCACCGCTGTTCGGCTGGATGGCGAAATTCCCGCTGTCCGACGAGCTCGTGCGCGCCTGGACCGATCCCGGGCTGCGCGATGCCGGCATCCGCCGCGACCTGCTCGCCTACACCCGTTCCGGTTTCGACAAGGCCGAACTGATCGCCGCAACCGAAGCACTGCGACACTTCCGGGGTGAGGCATTGATCCTGTGGTCGTCGGCGGGCAAGGTGATGCCCCGCGAGCACGGTCGTCGCCTCGCCGACCTGATCCCCCGCGCCCGCCTGGTCGAGATCGACGATGCCTATGTGTTGTCGATGCTCGACCAGCCGAACGCGGTCGCCGCCGCAGTCACCGAGTTCCTCACCAGCACGGCGGTTCGCCCGACGGAAAGGTGAATCAGCCGACCTCGAGGGTGGTGTTCACCGGTGTGGCTCCGGTGGTCGAGTCGAGCACGGGGCAGTGTGCGTCGACGGCTTCCTGTAGTTCGGCGTAGCGCTGCGGTGTCTCGGGGCCGTTGATCCGCACGGCGACCCGCACCGCCTGGAACCCCGCACGCACCGTGTCGTCGATGCCGAAGAACCCGCGCACATCCAGGTCGCCTTCGGCGGTGCTCTCGAGGTCGTCGATGCTGATCCCGAGTCGCTCGGCCCAGAATCGGTAGGTCACCACCTGGCAGGAAACGAGTGCCGCCAGATACACCTCCACCGGATTGGCGGCGGTGTCGGCGCCGCCGAGCGCGGGCGGTTCGTCGACGCGCACGGTGTGGGTGCGTGCGGTGACCACGCTGCCCACCGTGCCCTCGGGCGTCGCCGCCGCACGGAACACCACGTGCGCGTTGGCCGTATCGAGGGCCACCGCTTTCGCTGTCGCTTCGGAAATGCTGTTCAAGGCCGCGAGGTGACTGGTCATGCCCGCACGCTATCGACGCGGATATCCGCGGCCAACCGATGACTTCCGCGTGATTTCAACCCCTGCTCAACGGGCGACACCCAGCGACAATGCGGCGAAGGCCTTCGGGGCGCCGGGTTGGTAGAACCGGTCGAGTTCCACTATTTCGAATCCGGCGCCGGCGATCAGCGCGGGGATGTCGCGCGCCAGATGGCATCCACCGGCGATCCGCTGCTGGATCGGGTCGAGCCGGTGCTGCCACACCCGAACCGATTCGTCCGGCGCCAACCCGTGCTCGACGAAATGCAAGGTGCCACCAGGCTCGAGCACGCGCTGGATCTCGGCGAGCGCCGCCGCGACGTCGGGAATCGTGCACAGCGTGAACGTCGACAACGCGGTGTCGAAACTGTCGTCCCCGAACGGCAGCGCCTGCCCGTCCAGGCCCGCCCGTTCGATCGGAACCGGGCTGGCCGCAACCCTTTTCGCCGCGATCTTCCACCCCACATCAGCAGGCTCCACCCCGCTGACCCGCTCCACGGTCTCGGGATAGAACCCCACATTGTTCCCCGACCCGAACCCCACCTCCACGACATTCCCCCGCAACCCGGAACACACCCGCCGCCGCAGCGAGTCGTTCACCCGCGCCCCACACACCTTGTCGGTGAGATGCGGAAGAATCCGATCGGTATAGAAGCCCATCCCCCGATCATCCTCGCCGACCAGCCGCCGGGAAAGCCCCCGGTACTGCGTCAGCGCGAAGCCGAGGCCGAGTCGGTTCAGGCGAGGCGGCGGTCGAAGACCTGGGTGCCCGAGCCGGTGGCCGGGTCGACGGTGACGACGCGGGCGCGCATCGAGTCCGGGTGCAGGTCCAAGACCATGAAGCCCAGTTCATGATGGGTTTGGTAGAGGGCGTTGTGGCGGCCGGTCGGTTCGCCGGGCTGGCCGGTGGAGGTTTTGGCCGAGGCGCCGGAGATGATCTGGCGGGTGCCTTTGGTGGCGGCGGTGGGTTCGAGGATCTGCATGGTGTGGTCGTGGCCGGACAGCAGCAGCGAGACCTTGCCAAGAACGTGGTCTTCGAAGAAACGTTTGGCGTGGACGCCGTTGAGCGGTTCGATCGGCAGGCCCTCGTAGTTGCCCGCGTCGCCGTGGGAGCCGTTGCTCAGGTAGGGGTGGTGGGTGCAGGCGATCTTCCACTGCGCGGTCGACTCGGCCAGTGCGCGGTCGAGCCAGGCCCGCTGTTCGTTCATGTAGGGGCCGTCGACCGCCCAGTACGGGTCGAACACGGGCGGGATGTAGGCAGCCAGCGGGTTCACGTCGAGAACGAAGAACTCCACGACGGGGTTTTCCTCGGGCACGCGCAGCGAGTAGTAGCGGCTGGGCATCCACCAGCGCGGCGAATTCGCGTGATAGGCCACCTCGTGGTTGCCGCGCGGCAACCAGCCGCCGTCGCCGGGAAACACCGAGCTGGTGTCGTGGTTACCGAGCACCATCGCCCAGGGGAAGTCCAGGCCGGTGTTGGGGTCCTCGAATTTCGTCGCGAACTGGATGTCGTCGGGTCCGTTCGGACCGGAGTCGTAGATATTGTCGCCGAGCCCGACAGCCAGCGAAAACGGTTCGCGCACATGGAATTCCCGCGCCGCGTCGGCCACCGCCCACTGCGTACGCGTCCCGGTCCCGGCATCACCGGTGACCAGCACCCGCACCCCGCGCCCCGCCGTGGGCGAGAATTTCGCCACCTCGGCGGGCACCGCACCAGCCGGGGTGAGCCCGACCAACGTCAGACCCGCGACGACACCGGCCGCGCCCGCGAGAACCTCGCGCCTGCCCAGACCGTTCGACCGCACGTTGAGCTGCTCGTCCATGCTCACCTTCCCGAGTTCACCCGTCGACCGCTCGATCGAAGCACAACACCCCGGCCGCTACGGCACCGCATCCAGCGCGTTTCGATGAACAATAGAACAACATGGACGATCGCCCAGTTAGCGTCGTGGAATTTGCCTCTAACAGCGGGTCGCGCCATCTCTCGCTCGACGACACATCAGCATCTGACCGGCCCCGACCTGGAATTCGTAGTCGACGTCGACAACCCGGCAGTCGACACCGTCATCGGCCAGTTCGGAAATCAACGCACGCAGTTGTGGGTACGGGGTGCACGAACCGATCGGAACAAGCGGAAAAACTCTGAGCTCGGTACCGATCCGCAGCAGTTCGACGATCGCTCGACGATGGAATTCGGGATCGAGATCGTCGGCGTAGCTGAAGAGAAGGTGCGAACTCAGCACGAGGTCGACACTGTTGTCCGCGAACGGCAGCGTGGGCAACTGTCCCGGAACGTAGCGTTGCGGATGCGAACTGCTGTGGGCGGCGAACTGCCGGGCCGATTCACACCGTGCCCGGCGATGCGCGTCGGGATCGGCGAAGAACTCCCACCGGTAGTCCTGCGCGTGTGCTCGAACAAAGTCGTTGCCGCGTTCGGCCTCGGCAACAGCGGTCGCCGCCACGTTCGCCAACCCGTCACCGAAATAGGCGACATCGCATGCGGTAACGTCCCCACCCCGAGCGCACACTTCGGCGGTGAAACCCGCTGCGCCACCGGGACAATCGAGGATCCGGTGCCGCAGGTCCTGCTCGGTGAGCGCGAACATCGCCCGATATTCGTCCAGCGAACGAGAACTGACCAGAATCTCCCCGAACCCACCGGTTCCCGAAGCTGAAGTGCTGTCGCTCATCTGCTGACCTCCCAATCCAGGGCCGCCGCCCGGACCCAACCAGATGTCGTCACGACAAGCACCCGACCGCCCGCGAGGCGGCCACGCAACAAACGCCGACCGCTACTGAACCGACCACCACTGCTGCGCACACATCAACACAGCCCGAGTACATCAGCCGCTCCCCTCCGCGCGCAACCACATTCGGCGCACCGCCCGATCACTCACCGGCAAGCGGGCTGCTCATTCTGCGAGCTGCCCGCCGGCAGGAGGAGGAGTGCGCCGCAGGGCCTCGTCATTGCTGATCCGGGTGGGCTGGCATCGCGCCGCTTCTGTTTCACTCGAGGTCGGCGATCGTCTTTCACATGGTTCCAGGCGGACGGGATCGCACTACCCGATCGGGTTGTGTCCCAGCAGGACGCGCCCCGTGAAGCGGGTTTGTTTGGGCCTGGGCAGGGGATGGAATTGGCAGCCGAGGATGTCGCGGTAGAGGCGTTCGAGGTCGCAGGTGCGGGAGTAGCCGGCGCCGCCGGTGGTTTCGATGGCCAGGCGCACAGTGGTGATGAGGGCTTCGGCGGCGACTGTTTTGCGGCTGAGGGCTCGGGCGGCATAGGCGTCGGTGTTGGGGAAGGTGAGGTCGGCGGCGTCGGTGAACATGGCGGTGACGAGGTCGTCGGCGGTGGTGTGGGCGTTGAGCATCTCGCCCGCTGTTTGCAGGGTGTGGTCGTCGGCGCGCCCGCGCAGCAGGTGGGCGGTGAGGGCGACCGCTGTGTCGGCGATGCCGAGGTAGGCGGCCAGGATCAGGGGAAGAGCGGCGCCCATCACGACATTCAGCACGGTGGGCCACGCACCGGCGGGCCGGATCAGTGACACGGCCGCCTCGGGCACGAATACGTCGTCGAGCACCACGGTGTGCGATCCGCTGGCCCGCAAACCCAAAGTGTCCCAGGTTTTCTCGATCCGAACACCGGCTGCCGACATGGGGATCGCACAGTGCAGCACCTGATTCCCTTCGAGGCGGACACTGGTGACGAGCACGTCACCCACCTCGCATCCGCTCGCGGGCGCTTTGCGCGCACTCACCCGGTATCCGCCGTCCACCGGCACGGCCATTCCGTTGGAATCCACCCAGTCCGAGGCGCCGGTGCTGATGAGAATCGCCCCACCGACGACCTTCGTGAACACCCCGGAGGCGTCGATACCGTGCTTGTGCCGCCACACCTGGGCGGCGACCAGATGCGAATGCATCGCGAACGCCACCGCCGTCGACGGATCGTGGGCGCCGAGCTCACGCAGCACGGCCCCCATTTCGGTATGTGTGGCCCCGCCGCCCCCGAATTCGGTCGGCACGAGCGCGGCCGAGAGCCCGGAGGAGCGCAGCAGGTCGAAGGCGGCGACGGAGATCTCGCCGGTGCGGTCGCGCTCGGCGACCTCGGTGCGCAGGGTTTCACCGATCGTGCGGGCCAGGGCGACCCGGTCGGTTGCGGAAGTAATCGTGGAAGTCATGTTTCGAAAGGTAGGGACGGGCGCGATAACCGGATAGTCCAGGAAGTGGACTCCCCCGATCCAGTATCTGGACCCCGTCGGCGAGGTGATGATGACGAGCACAACCCCCAGCTACGCCCAGTACTGCCCCATTTCGCGTGCCCTCGACGTGCTCGGTGAACGCTGGTCGCTGCTCATCGCCCGCGACCTGTTCCTGGGCACCACCCGATTCAACGATCTGGCCCGCGGCTTGCCCGGCCTGTCGCGCAGCCTGCTGGCCAAACGGCTGCGCCAGTTCGAACGCGCGGGTCTGGTCGACAAGCTCGGCACCGAGTACGTGCTTACCGAGGCGGGTCGGGATCTGGAACCGATCCTGTTCGGCCTCGGCGAGTGGGGTGCGCGCTGGACCTTCGGCGAACCGCGCCACGGCGAGCGCGACGCGGCCCTGCTCGTGTGGTGGATGCACAACCGTCTCGACACCACGCAGCTGCCGGGTCGCCGTCAGGTGCTCGCGGTCCGGTTCACCGACGATCCGCGCCGGTTCTGGATCGTGGTCGAGGGCGGTGCGGCGTCGGTGTGCGAGACGGATCCGGGGTACCCGGTCGATGTCACAATCAGCGCCGACGTGGCGGGTTTGTACGAGGTGTGGCTCGGTCGGTTGCCGCTGGCACACGCCCAGCACACCGGACGGGTGCGGTTCATCGGCCCGCACGCGGTAACCCGACGGATGCCCGATGTACTGCGATTGAGCCCGGTCGCCGGGTACGTGCGCGCGACCGCCCAGCAGGCCCGAGCCTCCTGAAACCGGACTTATTACGCAAATCCGAACAAAACGTGTCTGTTATCACTCCGTGGCCCATCGTGTTGGCAACGGCCGTGACCACAACGTTATTGTTCGAGTCATGGTACGTACCGGAGCAGAGCAGACAGAACCGGACGAACCGAATGTTCCTCTCCCCCAGCAGCATCCGGCACGTCTCGAACTAGTCGGCGATACCGACACCCCCGAACCCGCGGCATCGGCGGACGACGGGTTCCCTCGCCTCGGCGACACCAGCTTCCTCACCGGCGCGGCCAAGCACCGCCTCGCCGCGTTCATCCACACCAAGCTCGCCGAACTCGAGGAACTGCCCTGACCCGGATTAAGCTGGGCGCGCCGTAGATCAGCGGCGACCACGCGGGCGAGGAGGGCTGCGGTGAGCGAGGCGGTCGTGCTACCCGAACGGGTCCGCACCGAACTACGCCGCGGCGTACGCAGCGTCCTGATCGACACCGCCGCACTGCGGCTCGTCGGTGAACGTTTCGACGACGACCAAGCGGGCGCGCTACGCCGTTATCTCGAGGCGTCGCAGTCGGCCAACACCTTGCGCGCGTACCGCACCGACTGGATCGCGTGGGCGGGCTGGTGCGCCGGCGAACACCGTCAGGCGCTGCCCGCCGACCCCCTGGACGTGGCGGTGTATCTGGCCGCGGCCGCCGACGCCCGCCGCGACAACGGCACGTGGGCGTTCAGCCCCGCCACCCTCGACCGCAAATCCGCCGCTATCGCCGCCGTGCACGCGGCCAACGGGTTACCGTCCCCGACCAGGTCCGACGTCGTGCGCCTCACCCTGCGTGGCATCCGGCGCACCCGCCGCACCCCACCGACCCGCAAACGCCCGGTCCTGCTGCACACCCTCGAACAGCTCCTCGCCGAACTCCCCGCCCCCGGCTGGCCGACCGAACCGGCCCGCCGCCGCGACGCCCTCGCCCTGCTGGTGGGTTTCGCCGGTGCCCTGCGGCGCAGCGAACTGGCCGCCCTGCGCATCGGCGATGTTCAGGTACGCACCGATCACCACACCGGTGAACCACTGCTGATCGTGCACCTGCCGACCACCAAAACCGACCCGACCGGCGCGAGCGAACAGCGTGTCGCCCTGCCACGCGGCAAACACCCGCACACCTGCCCCGTCTGCGCCTTCGCCGACTGGGTACAGCTCCTCGAAAACCATTCCAGCACAGCAGCTCTCCGTGCTTGGGTCACCGCGAACCCGATCACCGACACCACCATCCACCGCTGCCACGGCTTCACCGGAACCACCCTGAGCAGCGACCCCCACCGCCCCTTGTTCCCCACTGTCAACCGGCACGGCACCATCTCCCCCACCGCCCTGTCCGGCCGTGCCGTCGCCGAACTGGTCAAACGCTACGCCGCCCGCGCCGGCCTCGACCCCGACCTGTTCTCCGGCCACTCCCTACGCGCCGGTTTCGCCACCCAAGCCGCCCTCGGCGGCGCCAGCGACCGCGAAATCATGCGCCAGGGCCGCTGGTCCAACCCCCGCACCGTCCACGGCTACATCCGCACCGCCAACCCCCTCGAAGACAACGCGGTCACCAAACTCGGCCTCTGACACGCGGCGGTACCGGATTCACGGGTCGTGTTCTCCTCGATCGTGCCGTGGTGCCCGCCGTCGGGTACTTCGGTTCGCGTGACGCATCGGAGCCGCTCACGACAACGGCGGGGTCTTCGTCATCGTGCGGCGGTGGCACCCGCGGCGAGTATGGCAAGGAGATCGGCAGGGATCGGCATGGGTGTGAAGGGACCGACATCGGACCTACCGTTGTTGCCGAGCGGCGCGCGGCCGGTCGCGGACGCGATGCCGCCGAACGCGAGTCGGAGCACCTGGCCGACGACTTCATGACGGTCGCGGCAGCGGATGGCGAGTCGGAGCATCTCCCAATGTGCGCGAGTGTGCGGCCACGCCCACTCCTGCGAAAGGATGTGTGCCCGTTCGAGCGCGTGCCACATCTCGTCGACATCATTGGTCAGGCGGGCGCGGTCCAGTTCGGCTTCGAACGCGGATCGGACGCCGGCGGGCATGGGGGACATGGGACCTCCTGGGTTGTCGTGTCTCCCCACAGCGTTGCAGGGGATGCCGGTGCCCGCTTGAACAAAGCTGCTACGGGCAACCGAGCTCGTCGACCAACCGCAGCTGCCCGTATTGGGTCGGGGCCGCGCCGAACATGCTGTGACAGACGCGGTTCAGATGGGCGCTGTCGGCGAAGCCTGCACCGTGTGCCGCCTCGGTGAGGGTCCGTCCCGCGGCGAAGAGCCGCATCGCGTGCTGCATCCGAAGCCAACGCACGTACGCCCGGAACGGAAGGCCCACCTCCGCCGAGAACAGGTGTGCCAGTCGGCTCTCCGACAACCCCACCCGCTGGGCGAGATCACCGAGCCGAATAGGGCCGTCGGCGAGCAGCGCGGGCAAGTCGGCCAAGGAATGGCGAACTGCCGGGTGCCAGGCGCTCCGGTCGGGCTCGACCGCGCCGGCGACAAGGGCCGCCATACCCATCGGGCCGGAGCTGAACATCGCCCCGTGACGCACCCAGACATCGACCGTATCCCCGGGTTCAGGGCACAGCATGGTCGCCACCGCCGCTTCGGGCGCCAGATGGATCAAGGTGGCCGAGGCAGTGCCCTCGACCACTCGGTGACTGGTGTTCGGGGGAATCACCGCCGCCCGGCAGCTCGCCGTAGCTCCCTGTGCGTCACCGATACAGAACGCGGAGTCGCTCTTCATGATCTGAATCGTGTGGTGCGCATGAAGCGCCGTGGTTCCGAACTCGCCCGTCAGTACCATCAGCCCGGGCCGCAGCAGCATTGTCCCGGTCCAACCGGTCGCGCCGGTCACGTGTTCTGCCCGGGAGCGGCCCGCCGGGCTGGGCCACCGACCGCGCGGTGCGTCGAAGACTGCATGGTTGAAGTATCGCAATGCCGCCCACCCGGCGGTCCCGAGTGCGCCCCGTCGTGGCCGACGAGCACCACCCTGTCCAACCCCATCGCCTCGAGCCAGGCGACCAGGTATCGCGCATGGTCGTCGAAGCTGTAGTCGATCGCCGGCTTCCCCGACTCGCCCATGCCGATCAGGTCCGGGGCGAGCAGCCGCCCTGCCCCGACTCACCCAGAACGGTGGGCAAACCCCTCAACGCCTGGTATGCAACGAGAAGTACTCCGACTGCCGCGGTGGCTGGGCGGCGGTGGCCAGGATTCGTGCCACGTCGTCGATGCCGTCGCGCAATGGCGCCACGGTCACGCGCACCGCCTGCGGCTGACCCGCCTCCTCACCCACCATGAACGGACCACCCGGCGCCACCCGAATACCGTTGGCCGCCAGGTGAACCAGCGCGGAGCGTTCATCTGCCACCGGCACCCAGGCGTTGAGCCCGTCCCCCTCGGCGACCGCCACTCCGTGCTTGCTCAGAGCGTCCGTGAGCGCGCGTCGCCGATCGGTGTAATCCGTCCGCGCTTGCGACACAGTGCGATTCGCGGTGTCGTCACGCAGGAGTTCGTACAGCAGACGTTGCAGGATGCGCGGTGTCCAGCCGGGGCCGAGCATGCGGGTGGCGACGATGCGGTCGATCACCTCCTCGGGGCCCGAGAGGGCGGCGATGCGCAGGTCGGGGCCGTGGGATTTGGAGAAGCTCCGCACGTGCAGCACCTGGTCGGGCAACCAGCGGCCGAGGCTGATGTCGGGGGCGGCGACGATCGCACCGGAATGGTCGTCCTCGACGACCATGCACCGATGCTCGCTGCGACCCAGAATCTTGGCGAGTGCCTCGGCGCGCTCGGCGGTCATGGACGCACCGGTCGGATTCTGGGCGCGTGGCTGCAGGACGGCGGCGGCGGGTGCGAGGGCGAGGGCACGTGCCAATTCGTCCGGCAGCACACCGTTTTCATCCATCGCCACCGGGACGGCCCGCACACCGATGGTGTCGAGGTAGTCGAGGAAATGCGGGAAGGTCGGGTTCTCGACGATCACCCGATCACCGAAGCGCACCACCGCGGCCAGGCTGCGCGCCACCGCATCCATCGCCCCGTCGACGACAGTCAACCCACCCGACCCCGTCGGCCAGTCGGCCTGCAGCAGCCGACCGAGCTCGGGAACCACCGGTGGCTGGTGATAGTCGGTGCTCTCCGCACGCGAAGCAACCTGTGCGAGAAGCGATCCGATCTCGGGGAGCAGGGCCGGATCGGGCGTGCCGAGCGAGAGGTCCAGGCGCGCGGACTCGGCCCCACCGGTCATCCCACCCGCCCGCGTCGGGGCAGCGCGCGGCACCCCGGTGACGAAGGTTCCGCTGCGCCCCTTGGAAACAACCAGCCCGGCCTGAGCCAGCGCCCGCCACCCGTGGCTCACGGTCGCCGGACTCACTCCTAGCTGCGCGGACAGTTCGCGCACCGTGGGGAGCCGATCACCCGGTCGCAGCTCGCCACTGGTGATGAGCCGGGCGATCGCCCCGGCGATCCCGGCGGGCGTCGGATCATCGATCCGGATCTTCTTGTCCACTTTTCCCTCGCCGTCGGCCCCTCGAGATTTACACTTCCCGGCATTGGGTGAAACATTCAAGAAATGTTTAGTGCTGACGATAACATAACCCAAATCCTAGGCAGGAGATCGACCGGTGACGATCATCAAAGCAGCCATCACACAGGCCACCTGGACCGGCGACAAAGAATCGATGCTCGCCAAACATGAGAAGTTCGTCGAGCAGGCAGCCGCCGAAGGCGTTCAGGTGATCTGCTTCCAGGAACTGTTCTACGGGCCGTATTTCGGCAATGTGCAGGACAAGAAGTACTACGAATACGCCGAATCGGTACCGGGCCCCACCACCGAACGGTTCGCCGCCCTGGCACGCGAACACAACATCGTGATCGTGCTGCCGGTATACGAGGAAGACCAGCCCGGTGTCCTCTACAACACCGCCGCTGTCATCGACGCCGACGGCACCTACCTGGGTAAATACCGCAAGCACCACATCCCCCACCTGCCAAGCTTCTGGGAGAAGTTCTACTTCCGCCCCGGAAACCTCGGCTACCCGGTGTTCGACACCGCCGTCGGCAAGATCGGCGTCTACATCTGCTACGACCGCCACTTCCCCGAAGGCTGGCGCGCCCTGGGCCTGGCAGGCGCCGAACTCGTCTTCAACCCCTCGGCGACCAAACCCGGCCTGTCCAACCGGCTCTGGGAACTCGAACAGCCGGCCGCGGCGGCCGCCAATCAGTACTTCATCGCCGCCAACAACCGGATCGGCACCGAGAGCGACGAATTCGGCGATGACGCGGTGACCTTCTACGGCAGCTCCTACTTCGTCGACCCGCGCGGCAATTTCGTCGGCGAGGTCGCTTCCACCGGCACCGAGGAACTGGTGATCCGCGAGATCGACCTCGACGTGGTGCGCGAGGTGCGTGGCGACTGGCAGTTCTACCGCGACCGCCGCCCCGACTCCTACTCCTCGATCGTGGCGCCCTGAGCCGGAAAGGATCACCGTGGCAACAACATTGATCATCGGCGGCACCGTCGTCTCGGCGACCGGGCGTGGTGCGGCCGATGTGCTCATCGACGGTGAACGCATCGTCGCCCTGCTCGAACCCGGCAGCACCGTCCTCGGCGCGAATCTGACGGAAACGGTCGACCGCGTGATCGACGCGACCGGCAAGTACGTCATCCCCGGCGGCATCGACGCCCACACGCACATGTCGATGCCCTTCGGCGGTACCACCGCCGCCGACACCTTCGAAACCGGCACCCGCGCCGCCGCCTGGGGCGGGACGACCACCATCATCGACTTCGCCGTCCAGAAATTCGGGGAGCGAGTCCAGGACAGCCTGCAGACCTGGCACGACATGGCCGCGGGCGAATGCGCGATCGACTACTCGTTCCATCAGATCATCGGCGACGTCAACGACGAATCCCTGCGCGCCATGCGCGAACTCCCCGGCGAGGGCATCAGCAGCTTCAAACTGTTCATGGCCTACCCCGGCGTGTTCTACAGCGACGACGCCCAGATCCTGCGCGCCATGCAGACCGGCGCCGATACCGGCCTGCTCACCATGATGCACGCCGAGAACGGGCCGGCGATCGACGTACTCGTCGGCCAGCTGCTCGCCCAGGGCAAGACCGACCCCTACTACCACGGCATCGCCCGCGCCTGGGAACTCGAGGAAGAAGCCACTCACCGGGCGATCATGCTCGCCAAACTCACCGGCGCGCCGCTGTACGTGGTGCACGTGTCGGCCAAGCAAGCCGTCGCCCAGCTCGCCGCCGCCCGCGATCGCGGTCAGAACGTCTTCGGTGAAACCTGCCCGCAGTACCTGTACCTGTCGTTGGAGGACCAGCTGGGCGCGCCGGGTTTCGAGGGCGCCAAATGGGTGTGCTCCACGCCGCTGCGTTCCAAGCACGACCACCACCAGGACGAAGCGTGGCAGGCGTTGCGCACCAACGACCTGCAGATGGTGTCCACCGACCACTGCCCCTTCTGCATGAAGGGGCAGAAGGACATGGGCATCGGTGATTTCTCCAAGATCCCCAACGGCATCGGCTCTGTCGAACACCGCATGGACCTCATGTACCAGGGTGTGGTCGACGGCAAGATCAGCCTCGAACGCTGGGTGGAGATCACCGCGACCACCCCCGCGCGGATGTTCGGTCTCTACGGCCGTAAGGGCGTCCTGGCCCCCGGCGCCGACGCCGACGTGGTGATCTACGACCCCAACGGCCACACCTCCATCGGCGTCGACGCCACCCACCACATGAATATGGACCACTCCGCCTGGGAGGGCTACGAGATCGACGGCCACGTCGACACCGTGCTCTCGCGAGGCAAGGTCGTCGTCGACGACAACACCTACCTCGGCCGCAAAGGCGACGGACGTTTCGTCCGCCGCGACCCCTGTCAATACCTCATCTAGGGAGCCACCATGCAATTCGGAGCGGTCCTGCAGTGCGACCCGCCTGCGGCGCGCACGGTGCACCTGGCCAAACTCGCCGAAGCACACGGCTTCAGCCACCTGTGGACCTTCGACTCCCACATCCTGTGGCAGGAACCGTACGTGCTCTACAGCCAGATCCTCAACGAGACCAAACGCATCACCGTCGGCCCGATGGTCACCAACCCCGCCACCCGCGATTGGACAGTCACCGCCTCCACCTACGCCACCCTCAACGAGGCCTACGGCAACCGCACCATCTGCGGCATCGGCCGCGGCGACTCGGCGGTCCGGGTCGGCGGCGGCAAACCGACCACCCTGGCGACCCTGCGCGAATCCATCCGCGTCGTCAAGGAACTCGCCAACTCCCGCCCGGTCGAGGTCGACGGACGCGTGCTGCAATTCCCGTGGAGCACGGGCTCGACCCTCGACGTGTGGGTCGCGGCCTACGGGCCCAAAGCTCTCCAGCTCACCGGTGAGGTAGCCGACGGGTTCATCCTCCAGCTCGCCGACCTCGACATCGCCGAATGGATGATCCGCACCGTCAAGGACGCGGCCGCCGCCGCGGGGCGCGACCCCGACGCGGTCAAGATCTGTGTCGCCGCACCCATGTACATCGGCACCGACTGGACGCACATGCGTGACCAATGCCGCTGGTTCGGCGGCATGGTCGGCAACCACGTCGCCGACATCGTCACCCGCTACGGCGAATCCGGTTCCGTCCCACCGGCATTGACCGACTACATCGCCGGTCGCGAAGGCTACGACTACAACCAGCACGGCCGCGCGGGCAACACCCACGCCGCCTTCGTCACCGACGACATCGTCGACCGGTTCTGTGTCCTGGGCACACCCGAGGACCACCTGAAGAAGCTGCAGCGCCTCGCCGAACTCGGTGTCGACCAGTTCGCGGGCTATCTCCAACACGACAACAAGGAGGAGACCATGCGCGTCTACGGCGAAACCGTCATCCCCGGCATGACCAAACACATCACCGCGATGAAGGCGGCATCATGACCGCCGCCGACACCGCGACCGACCTCGACGCCCTGGCCTACCGGCTCGACCGCGACCACGTCTTCCACTCCTGGTCCGCCCAGGCCGCGCTGCAACCACTCGTCATCGCGGGCGGACGCGGCTGCACGCTCTGGGACCACGCCGGCCGCGAATACCTCGACTTGTCCAGCCAGCTCGTCAATGTCAACATCGGCCACCAGCACCCGGCCGTCACCCGAGCGATCGCCGAGCAGGCAGCCCAACTCGCCACCATCTCCCCCGCCACCGCCAACCTCGCCAGAGGACAAGCGGCACAGCGCATCTCAGCGCTCGCACCGGACGGCTTCGACAAGGTGTTCTTCACCAACGGCGGCGCCGACGCCATCGAGAACGCCATCCGGATGGCCCGCCTGCACACCGGCCGCGACAAGGTGCTCTCCACCTACCGCTCCTACCACGGCAACACCGGCGCCGCCGTCGTCGCCACCGGCGACTGGCGGCGCGTACCCAACGAATTCGCCCGCGGGCACGTCCACTTCTTCGGCCCCTACCTGTACCGCAGCGAATTCTGGTCCGCGACAGCCGAACAGGAATGCGAACGCGCACTGCACCACCTGGAACGGGTGATCCAGTGCGAAGGCCCCGCCTCCATCGCGGCCATTCTGCTAGAGAGCGTCCCCGGTACCGCCGGTGTGCTCATCCCACCACCGGGCTACCTCGCTGGTGTGCGTGAGCTCGCCGACCGCTACGGCATCCTGCTCATCCTCGACGAAGTGATGGCAGGCTTCGGCCGCACCGGCGCCTGGTTCGCGTTCTCCCGCCACGATGTCGTCCCCGATCTCATCACCTTCGCCAAGGGCGTGAACTCCGGTTACGTCCCCGTCGGCGGCGTCATCATCTCCGACCCCGTGGCACGCACCTTCGACGACACCGTGTTCCCCGGCGGCCTCACCTACAGCGGTCACCCGCTGGCCGCCGCCTCCATCGTCGCCGCACTCGACGCCATGGAATCCGAAGGCATCGTCGCCAACGCCGAGCGCGTCGGACGCGAAACCCTCGGCCCCGCACTACGAGCCCTCGCCGACGACTTCCCCGTCATCGGTGAGGTACGCGGTGAAGGCGTGTTCTGGGCACTCGAACTCGTCACCGACCCACACACCCGAACCCCCGTCCCCGCCGCGACCATGGGCAAGCTCAAAACCGGTCTGCTCGAACGCGGCGTGCTCCCGTTCATCGCCGACAACCGCCTGCACGTGGTGCCGCCCTGCGTCATCACCGACGCCGAGGCCACGGCGGGCGTCGCCGCGATTCGTGACGTACTCGCCGGACTCTGAAGACAAGGAAACGACCATGACACAGATTCTCGAGCACTGGATCGACGGCAAGGCCTGGCCGGGCGAATCCACCCGCACCGCACCGGTTTTCGACCCCGCCCTCGGCACACCCCAACGTGAGGTGCGCATGGCGACCGCCACCGACGTCGGCACCGCCGTCGCCGCGGCCGCCGCCGCCCTGCCCCAGTGGCGCGACAGTTCGATCGCCACCCGCAGCAGGTTCCTGCTCACCTTCCGGGAACTGCTCAACGCCCGCAAAGACGACCTCGCCCAGATCCTCACCGCCGAACACGGCAAAGTCCTCAGCGACGCGGGCGGGGAGATCGCCCGGGGACTCGAAGTCGTCGAATTCGCCCTCGCCATGCCACAACTGCTCAAAGGCGAGTTCAGCCAGAACGTCTCTACCGACGTCGACGTGTACTCGGTGCGCGAACCGGTCGGGGTGGTCGGGATCATCAGCCCGTTCAACTTCCCCGCCATGGTTCCGCTCTGGTTCTTCCCGATCGCCATCGCCGCGGGCAACACCGTCGTCCTCAAACCGAGCGAGAAGGACCCCTCGGCCGCCAACTGGCTCGCCGAACTCGCCGCCGAAGCGGGCCTGCCCGCGGGCGTCCTCAACGTGGTCCACGGCGACAAGGAAGCCGTCGACGCCCTGCTCGTCCACCCGGACGTCGCCGCGATCTCCTTCGTCGGCTCCACCCCGATCGCGCGCTACGTCTATCAGACCGCCGCCGCCAACGACAAACGGGTACAGGCACTCGGCGGGGCCAAGAACCACATGCTCGTGCTGCCCGACGCCGACCTCGACCTCGCCGCGGACGCCGCCGTCAACGCGGGCTTCGGCTCGGCGGGCGAACGCTGCATGGCGGTGAGCGCGCTGCTCGCCGTCGACAGCATCGCCGACGAACTCGTCGCCAAGATCGCCGAACGCATGGGCAAACTACGCACCGGCGACGGCCGCCGAGGCTGCGACATGGGACCGCTCATCACCCGGGAACACCGCGACAAGGTGGCCGGCTACCTCGACGTGGCCGCCACCGACGGCGCCACCATCGTCGTCGACGGCCGCGAAACCAGCATCGACGGTGCGGCCGAAGGGTTCTGGCTCGGCCCGACCCTGATCGACAACGTCCCGACCAGCTCCGCCGTGTACCAGGACGAGATCTTCGGGCCTGTCCTCTCCGTCGTCCGGGTGAACGGTTTCGAGGAGGGCATCGAACTCATCAACAGCTCCCCCTACGGCAACGGGGTCGCGATCTTCACCAACGACGGTGGGGCCGCACGGCAATTCCAGCGCCGGGTCACCGTCGGCATGATCGGCATCAACGTCCCCATCCCGGTGCCCGTCGCCTACCACAGCTTCGGCGGCCACAAAGCGTCGATCTTCGGTGACGCGAAAGCCTACGGACCGCAGGGCTTCTCGTTCTTCACCCAGGAGAAGGCGATCACGTCGCGCTGGCTCGATCCGAGCCACGGCGGCATCAACCTCGGGTTCCCCCAGCACAGTTAGCAGTAGAAGTAGAGAGATAATGCGATGACAGAAACACAGGTCCACGCGCCCGAGGGCGCGGGACGACACTCGCAGCTGGTCAACGACGACTTGGCGCCCACTACCAAGGAGACGGCGACCTGGCGCACCTGGGACCTGTTCTGTCTCTGGATGACCTCGGCCCACAGCATCGCCAGCTACGGCTTCGCCGTCGGCATGCTCGCCCTCGGCATGACCGGCTGGCAGACCATGCTCGCCCTGTTCGCCGGTGTGCTGATGCTGTGGCTCGGGAGCAACCTCGTCGGTGTCGCGGGTCAGAAGGTCGGGGTCCCGTTCCCGGTCTTCGCCCGCGCCACCTTCGGCGTGTTCGGCGCCAACATCCCCGCCCTGCTCCGCGCGCTCGTCGCGATCTTCTGGTACGGCATCCAGACCTATCTGGCCTCCACCGCGGTGATCGTGCTGATCCTGCGGGTGTCGCCAGGTCTCGAGTCGTGGACGAAACCCAGCTTCCTCGGACTGTCCGCGCTCGGCTGGATCGCGTTCCTCGTGCTGTGGACCGTGCAGCTCATGATCATCAGCTACGGCATGGAGATCGTGCGTAAGGCCTCCGACTTCGCCGGACCGGTCGTGTGGATCGGCATGATCGCCCTCGCCGTGTGGATCATGAGCGAAGCCGACTGGAGCATCGACCTCAATGCCCGTGCGGGTGAAGCACTCTCGAGCGGACAGACGGTGTCGGCGTTCATCGGGGTCGCGTTCCTGATGGTCGCGTTCATGGCCGGACCGCTGGTGAACTACGCCGACTTCGCCCGATTCTCACCCAGTCAGAAGGCCATCCGGCGCGGCAACGCCTGGGGCATACCCTTCAACGAGACCGCGTTCGTCGTCATCTCGATCATCATTTCGCTCGCCACTCTGAAGGTGTACGGGGAAGTTCTGTCCGACCCGGTCGAGCTCGTCGCCCACATCGACAACGATGCGATCGTCATCATCTCGGCCGTGCTGTTCGCCATCGCGACCGTCGGCATCAACGTGGTGCTGAACTTCGTCTCCCCCGCCTACGACATCTCCAATGCCGCACCGAAGTACATCTCGTTCCGCACCGGCGGCATCATCACCGCCGTCCTGTCGATCGTCGTACTGCCCTGGAAGCTGTGGGCCAACCAGGACTTCATCGTCTACTTCCTCGGCGGTGTCGGTGCTCTGATGGGGCCGGTGTTCGGCATCCTGGTCGTCGACTACTACCTGGTTCGCAAACAGCGCACCGACGTGCCCGAGCTCTATTCCGGCGCGACCGACGGCACCTACTTCTACACCCGCGGATTCAACCCGCGAGCGCTCGTCGCACTGCTTATCGCGGGTGCGGTCAGCGTCGTCGTGGCTCTTGTCCCCGATTCCGCCTCGCTCACGGCGTTGTCGTGGCCCGTCGGCGCGGCACTCGGTGCGGCCGTCATGTACGGCCTGAGCCGCAAACCTGCGCAGGTCTGAACCCGCGACTGTGCCCCGGCGACAACGACTGTCGCCGGGGCACAGTCGTCAGACGATCCGGTCGAGCCGGAAGATCCGGAACTCACGCCCGCCGGCGAGCTGATATTCCATCTCGTAACCAGGCCAGAACTCCACGACCTGATCCCACACCCGCTTTCGTTCCATCCCGGTGATCTCCGTGACCGACACCGGAAACGCCGTACTGCCGTTGAACCGCACCGATGCCGTGCGCGCGGCACGCAGGTTCGCCGACCAGGCCGGATGTTCGGGCTTGCCCCAGTTGGAACCGACGAGGAAGAAGCCGTCGCCGTCGGGCACACACAGCAGCGAGGTCGTGCGCGGCACACCGGACTTGCGGCCGACCACGGTCACCTCGATCGACGGCAGGCCGGCCAGATCGAGGACACCCCAACGCCCACCGGAGAACCGGCGAAGCAACCGTTCGGCGGGCAACACGACACTCGCCCCCCGCATCACCCAGGCTTGTGCTCCGAACACGCGCGCCACACGGGGCAAGGGATTCCACACCATCCCCGAATCCTGGCTCGAGCGCGCTGGATTAACGAACCCACAGGGGTGTGCTTGAGAGGCATTTCACTCCCCCGTCCTTGCTAGTGGTTTGTTCGTGGGCACATGTATCGGAGGTGAGTTGTGGGTTGGAAAGACTGGGCTGACATAGTTAGATGCGCATATCTGCGTAACCGAATGTAATAAATGGACGTTCGCCTTACTGCCGCAATTCCCGGACTACCGCTCGTCGATGCCGCACACTGGACTCTCCTCCCCCTCCCATTCCAGCCGCCAGGAGTGCCATGCCCTCCCCCAGTCGCCGCAGGATCCTCGCCACGATCGCCGTTGTCTTCGCCGCGCTCGCGGGAAGCACCTCCCCCACTACCGCCCGACCACCGGCATCCACCCAGTTGGCACCGATGAGCCCCGACTTCCTCTGGGGTGTAGCCGCTTCCGGGTTCCAGGCCGAAGGCGACGCACCGGACAGCAACTGGCGCCGCTACGCGGAGTCCGGCAGCACCGAGCATCCGTACCTGAACTCGGTCGACTTCCGCCAGCGGTTCCGATCGGACATCGCGCTCGCGGCCGACCTCGGCGTGCGCGTGTACCGCATCGGCGTCGAGTGGGCGCGGGTACAGCCTCGCCCCGGCGTCTGGGACGAGGCAGGTCTCGGGTTCTACGACGAGGTCGTCGGCGCGATCGCCGCGGCGGGCATGCGACCGATGCTCACCCTCGATCACTGGGTCTATCCCGGCTGGGTAGCGGATCGTGGCGGCTGGCGCGACCCGCACATCGTGGCCGACTGGCTGACCAATGCGCGAAGCATCGTCGACCGCTTCGCCCACACGGACCCGCTGTGGGTGACGTTCAACGAGCCGATGGTGTATCTGGCCAACGAACTACGCCACGGCGGGCTCTCCCCCGCCGACGCACCGACTATGGTCGACCGAATCGCACAGGCCCACAACAGCATCCACGAGTACATCCACGCCGTGCAGCCGGGTGCCATGGTCACCAGCAATGTCGCCCACCTGCCGGCCGTCGACGACGCGGTCAACGGCCCGCTGCTGGATCGCATCTCGGCGCGCCTGGACTACATCGGAATCGACTACTACTACAGCTTCTCCCCCGCCGAACCGCGCATCCCCGACCCCGGCAAACTCTGGACCATGCCCCTGCACCCCGAGGGCATCTACTACGTTCTCGAGCACTACGCCCGCAAGTTCCCCGGCCGCCCGCTCTACATCGTCGAGAACGGGATGCCCACCGAGAACGGGCTGCCACGCCCCGACGGCTACACCCGCGCCGATTCGCTGCGCGACACCGTGTACTGGCTGCAGCGCGCCGTGGCCGACGGCATCCCGCTGCTCGGCTACAACTACTGGAGCCTCACCGACAATTACGAATGGGGTTCCTACACACCACGATTCGGCCTTTACACCGTCGATGTGCTGACCGACCCCACACTCACCCGCAAGCCGACCGACGCTGTCGCGGCCTACCGGGAGATCACCGCCGCGGGCGGCGTCGGCGACGACTATCGGCCCACGCGAGCGCCTGCGCCCTGTTCGGTGGTGAACGGGGTGGCCAGTTGCACCGATCCGGTGACAGTCCCTCGGTAACAGTTCGATACCGGATCGTGTGCTTTACACTCAGGCGGTGTCGAGCGCAACGTCACGACCAGCCCGCGCCGTGAGCGGCAGACAAGCCCGGTGGCAGCCGCACAACGACAGCCGCCGGGAACGGATCGTGCAGGCGGCGATCGAATTGATCGAACAGGCGCCGCCGGGTGTCGAGGTGCCGATCGTCCAGATCGCCGAACACGCCGGGCTCGCGAAATCCGTTGTGTACCGGCAGTTCGCGGGCCGCGACGAACTCGACCGGCGCATCCGCAGCGATATCACCGACCGGTTCGTCGGCGATATCGAAGACGCGCTCGACATCGGCGACGGTTCCATCCACCAGATCCTCGTTCGCACGGTCGATGCCGTCGTCACGTGGGTCACCGAGCATCCACGACTGCACGAATTCCTGCGCACCGGGCCGTCGGAGGCCGATCCGGACGTCGACGCCATGAGTTCACTCATCGCGACACTCGCCGCCTCGACCCGCGCGCTGGTCACCGGCCTTGCCGGGGTGGTCGGCGTGGCCGACGACGGCTCGGCCGACGCAATGACCTTCGCGATCGTCTCGATGACCGAGGCGACGGTCACCCGCTGGGCCAACGACCCCGCCCCGGTCCTGTCGAGACAGCAGCTGATCGAGGAGGTCGCCTCCTATGCCTGGCACGTGGTCGACGGCGTCGCCCGGCGCCACGGGCTCACCCTCGACGCCGAACAACCCCTCACCACGGTCATCACCCAGCTGATGACCAACGGCGACTGAGGGCGGCTCACGCAGCCCTGCGGGCACTCCGCTCCGGCTCGCTGCGGTACCGCGACAGCGGCCCGTCGATGCCGAGCGCCTTCCACACCTGCTTGGCGATCGGGTTCATCATGCCCAGATCGTCGGCCAGCTTCCGTACGTCGGCGAAGTAGCCCGCCAGGACGTGCTGCGAGTGCTCGGACTTCCAGAACGCCTCCCGGATGACCTCACGCGGGATGTCGAACTGCGTGGCGAACGAACGGGGCGGAGCCATGATCTCCCCGGCCAGCCAGCGCATCGCGATCGGGAACGCCACCGAACACACACCACGGTTGAACTTGCCCATCCGCCCGATGTGCGCGGCGAGGAAGTCATGGGCGAAGGAGATGTGGCGCGCTTCCTCGGCGATGTGGATCTCCATGGTGCGCACCACCATCGGCGGCAGGTTCGCGCCCGCCCGCAGCATGGCCTTCTGATAGTGGTCGATCGGTTCCTCGCCGCCGAGGATGCCGATGAACAGGATCGTGTGCGCGTAGCCGCCCGCCACGCCGATGAACGGCGAGAGTGCCTTGAACAAGGGCCGCATGCCCGGCACATCCACACCGATGCGGTTCACCAGTTCCTGGAACATCTGGATGTGGTTGCACTCTTCGGTCATCTCGTGCAAGCAGTACCGGAACTCGGGAGAGCCGTTCGGCAGCTTCATGATGTACTGCATCATCCCGCGGATCAGGATGCTCTCGAATGCGGCGCCGACCCTGATCGCGTTCGCGGTGCGCCACTTGCCGATCTCGATCTGCCGCTCCAGCGGCTGCTCGCGATACCACTGCGTGGCACCGAGCGGATCGTATTCGGACGACAACACCCAGCGCGGGTCGTTCGGGTCGAGAGCCAGCTCAGGCGAATCCCAGTCGATATCGAGGTAGGGATCGAAATGCCGGTCGACGGACCCTTGAGACAGGGTCGCCAGGGCATCGCGGTATTCCTCGCTGATGAGTCCGCCACGGCTCGATTCGGTCAGCGTCATCGGTGCCTCCTCGGTTCGCGTCGATGCGCACGGCAGTGTCAACCGTCACATCGTCGAACTCAGAGTAACTGAGACTTAAGGTCCCACACAACCCCCGTGTGCGGCGCGTCCGAATCGAGAGCGATGACTATTCGACCAGCAGAACAACCAGTTGACGGGCCAGTTCCGCATCTGCGGGGCCGCCGCGCCAGATCAGCGGGCGACGGGGATCGAGGCGGTCCAGCGCATCGGGCAGGGAGCTGAACACGCGCTCGGCGCGGACCACGCACACCTGGGGCATGTCCTCCGACACGGCGGGTCCGCCGTCCACCTCCAGGGCGAGCGAACCGGTCGAGGCATCTCCGGCGACAGCATCGCGGACCACCGCGTCGCCGCTGCTCGCCGCACCGGATCCGTGCACCACGGCATGCCCGGGCGCACCGGCCCAATGGTCGAGCCACGCCGGACCCGGCTCGACGGCGGCGAGTACGGTGCGCACGCTCATTCCGTAGAGCACAGCGGCCACGGCGGTGGGCAGGCCCGTGGTGTCGACCAGCCGCACCAGCGAACCCTGCTCGCGCAGCCGTTCGACGAAGCGGGCGAGTACGGCGGCGCGTTCGGCCGGGTCGGCGTCGGCCGGGCGACCCGCCGAGCGACGAACCGTCACCCGTCGCGCGTCGTCGGGTAGGTCCAGCAGCCCGTCGCGGACGCGGCGCAAGATCTCCTCGCGAGAATTCACTCGGGCACTCCCCGTTCGGCGGCGGTACCGGTGGGCCCGCCGTTCACACATCTCTCACCCCACATACCGCAGGAATCACCTCCTTCGCTACCGTACCGACCGGTCCCTCTGGAGTAGCGATGGCGCCACGTGGGGAAAGTCATGCCGATCAGCCGACCGGGGGTGAGCCCGCCGTCTCGCGGCGCGCCTCGGCTGCCTCCTCGGCGGCCCGGTTCACCTCGGCGGCCAGCGTGGTGCCACCGACCTCCCAGGCCATGGCGAGCAGGCGTTCCCGGAAGCGGGTCAGGTCGACGCCGAGGTCCTCGCCGGCGTAGCCGCCCGACGCGTCGCGGACCGCGCCGACCACCTCGTCGGCGAGCGCGGCCATGCGTGAGCGGATCATGGTGCGCAGTTCGCCGCTGAGCGGGATGTCGATACCTACGTCGTAGAGCACGAGGGCGCCCTTGAGCATCGGGCGATCCGGCACGTACCACCGCTCACCGCGGCGCTCCAGATAACCGACGGCGATCAGTTCGGTCAGCACGTCCGAGCCGCGGTCGCCGAGCAGGGCGGCGAGTTCGGCGTCGTCGATCTCCGCGCTGCGTTGCGCGGCCTGGGCCGAACGCGGGTCGAACAGCGTGCGCCAATCGCCGCTGGTCGGTTCGGCGTCGAAGACCTCACGGATGGCGTCGAGCCGCAGCCCGCGGCCCTGCATGGCGACGATGTCGCGCAATCGGTCCAGATGCTCGTCGGAATACACCACTTCCTTGCCTGCGCGCCCGGGCTTGGGTAGGACGCCGAGCGAGTGGTAATAGCGGATCGTGCGCGCCGCGACGCCGCTGGCGTCGGCGAGTTCCGCGCGGGTGTATCGAGGCACGCGACCAGCATAGGGGCCGAGCCCCGGGCGGACTTTGACAGTGCTGGCTGTCGGCGTTAGCGTTACCGGCGTCACTGTCGACACCATCGAGGAGCTCTTCTATGTCCGAGCGAACCACCGACTTCGACGTCTTGATCGTCGGTTCCGGATTCGGCGGCAGTGTCACCGCGCTGCGACTGGTGGAGAAGGGCTACAAGGTCGGCGTGCTGGAGGCGGGCCGCCGCTTCGCCGACGACGAACTGCCGAAAACCAGCTGGGACCTGCGTAAATTCGTGTGGGCACCCAAGCTCGGTTGCTATGGCATCCAGCGCATCCACCCGCTGCGCGACGTGCTCATCCTCGGCGGTGCCGGTGTCGGCGGTGGTTCGCTGAACTACGCCAATACCCTCTACGTTCCGCCGGAGCCGTTCTTCCAGGACGCGCAGTGGCGCGACATCACCGACTGGCGAGCCGAGCTCACTCCGTACTACGAGCGCGCCAAGAAGATGCTCGGCGTGGTGCAGAACCCGCACATGACGCCCGCCGACGAGATCTTCAAGGCCGTCGCCGAGGACATGGGCGTGGGTGACACCTTCGTCCAGACGCCGGTCGGTGTCTTCTTCGGTGAGCCGGGCAAGACCGTCGCCGATCCGTACTTCGGCGGGGCAGGCCCCGAGCGCACCGGCTGCATCGAATGCGGTGACTGCATGGTGGGCTGCAAGTTCGGCGCCAAGAACACGCTGGTGAAGAACTACCTCTACCTCGCGGAAAAGGCGGGCGCGCAGGTCATCCCGATGACCACCGTGTCGGCACTGCGTCCGCTGCCCGACGGCACGTGGGACGTGGCCACCGAGCGCACCGGCGCCTGGGTGCGCAAGAACCCCAAGACCTACACCGCCAAGCAGGTGGTGCTCGCCGCGGGCACGCTCGGCACCCAGAAGCTGCTGCACGCGATGCGCGACGAGGGCGCGCTGCCCAAGATCTCCGATCGGCTCGGCCTGCTCACCCGCACCAACTCCGAGTCCATCGTCGGCGCGGCCACCAAGACGCTCGCGCCCGGCCAGGACTTCACCAAGGGTGTCGCGATCACGTCCTCGATCCACCCCACTCCCGACACCCATGTCGAACCGGTCCGCTACGGCAAGGGCTCCAACTCGATGGGCATGCTGCAGACCCTGATGGTCGACGGCGGCGGGCGCGTGCCGAGGTGGCTGCGGTTCCTGTGGCTGGTGATCACCCATCCGCTCACCTTCTTCGGGTTCATGAGCGTGCGGAACTGGAGCGAGCGCACCATCATCTCGCTGGTCATGCAGCACCTGGACAACTCCATCACCACCTACACCAAGCGCGGGCTGTTCGGGCGCAAGCTCACGTCCAAACAGGGCCACGGGCAACCGAATCCGACGTGGATCCCCGCGGGCAACGAGGTGACCCGCCGCGTGGCGGACAAGATCGGCGGCGTCGCCGGCGGCACCTGGGGCGATGTGTTCAATGTGCCGATGACGGCGCACTTCCTGGGTGGTGCGGCGATCGGGGCCGACCCGCAGCACGGCGTGATCGACGCCTACCACCGTGTGTTCGGCTACCCGACGCTCAGCGTTGTCGACGGTGCGGCCGTCTCGGCCAATCTCGGGGTGAACCCGTCGCTGACGATCACCGCGCAGGCCGAGCGCGCGGCCGCCTACTGGCCCAACAAGGGTGAGGTCGACACCCGGCCCGAGCAGGACGCGGGATACCGACGGATCGAACCGGTCGCACCGAAGCAGCCGGTGGTCCCCGCGGGCGCGCCCGCCGCGCTGGTCTTGCCGATCGTCGAGATCCGCAACCCGGAGAAGACCGCGGGCTGACGACCGGAACATGGCCCCGGACAAGCGGTTTCGCACCGCAGGTCCGGGGTCTTGTTCGTTCAGAGGGCGTTGATGCGCGCCAACGCCTCGAACGCCAGATCGGCCGCCTGCCACAGCGCGGCGACCTCAGTCCGGATCGTGGGCGCCAGCGCGGGGTCCTGCAGGGCGAGTCCGTTGCTGAAGATCACCACGTTCGCACCGAGGTCGGCGGCGATGAGCATCTGCTCGGTGGCCACGCCCGCGCCGAACAGCTGATCGAGGCCCTCCCCCACGAAATAGAACCGCCACAGCGGCCCGAGGTCGGCACCGTAGACGGCTTTGGTCCGTTCGACGATCACGTCGCCGACCGAGGCGATGCCTGCGACGATCTTGAAATAGTCCGGTGCGTGCTCGGGACGACTCCCGACGGCGGCCACCGAATACGTCAGGTCGACGGTCAGGTGCGCGTTGTATCCGGCCATCGCCGTGCGTGCCCGCGAGGCGCCGCAGTCCTTGGCCAGGGCGAAATAGTGTGCCCACTGCGGTTCGACGACGCCGCCGGAGAATTCGGCGTGCAGATTGTCGAGGAAGCGACGCAGCAGTTCGAGACTGATCGAGTGCGCGTATTCGCGGTCGAGGAAGGCCGCCGGATCACGTTGCATCGGCATCACGGCGGTGGATTCCACGCCGTCGAGGCCGATCGCGAACAGCCCACGCAGGTCCCGGTGCTCGACAAGGATCTCGGTGATTCGGTGGTGCCGGTCGACGGCGTCCTCCAGCCGGGCCAGGGTATCGCCGCCTGCGATCTCGGAAGTGTCCGAGAGCCGGGCGATCTCGCCGATATCGGCCGGCGAGAGGGTTGATCCGCACGCGGTGTCGGTTACCGCGCCGGCCGGTCCCGCGACCAACCCGGGCAGAGCCATGATCCCGACCGCGACAGCCGCGACTATTCCACTCCCGATACGCATCCTGCGATTCCACCACCTCCCGCCCCGATCCGCTGTGCGACGCACCCGGATCGACAGGCTCGCCGAGGCGGGCAGGTGCCAAGGAGATCCGAGCGGAACCGGCTGAACAGCAGGCCGTTCGGTGGCGGGTTAGCTGCGGCAGCCCACGTGTTGGAGGGCCGTCAGATCAGGCGGATGCTCGCGATCATCTTCTTGGCGTCGTCGGCGGACAGTTCGCCGGTGGTGCCCCGGTCGACCAGGATCGCCATGACCATCGGCAGACCCGCCGCCTTCTCGAAGGCAAAGGTGTACACCGAGTACGTGGTCGTGGTGCAGCCCGGTCGCGCCGGTGTCCACGAACCCGAGCTCTCGACGAACTGTCCGGCCAAGCCGCTCTTGGTGGTGAGCGAAGTGGGGGCGGTGATCTTGCCACCTGTCGAATCGGAGTAGCCGCCCTCGGCCGCGATCCTGGCCGCGGTGGTCGCGGCCTCAGGCAGTGTGTTCTCCGTACTGAGGGCGATCCCCGCGAGTCCTCGATAGGCCGAACCGGGGCAGTAGTTCTCGCCTTCGTAGGCCTTTCCGGTACCCGCGAACATTCCGCTCAGACCGAGGATCACCACCGAGTCCGACTCCGAGGCGATCTGCCAACTCGGCGGGACGTCGTAAGCGATGCGCTCGTCAGCGAGCAGCACACCCTGCCAACCCGGCGTCACCGGTGCGGTGCTGGTGCCCGTGGGCGGCGCAGTCTGCGTGGTGGTCGTCGGCGCGGCAACCGCCGCCTCGTCGTCGCCACCGGTTCCGATCACCACCGCGGTCACGATCACCACGGCCAGCACCAGCACCACGGCCCCGATCCCGATCAGCAGACCGGCATTACCCTTGCGCGGCGGCTGCGGCGCATACCCATAGGTCTGTCCGTGATGCGGAAACGGCAGAGACATGCTCGGACCGAGCCCCTGTTGCGGAATTCCTTGCTGCGAGTCGGGAATTCCGTACCCACCCGGCTGCCCATAACCCTGTGGCGCCCCAGGGTAGCCGTCCAGCCCAGGCTGCGGGCCTGGCATTGCTCCGTAGAGCACAGGCTGCGGGAATGCCCCGGACCCCTGCTGTCCGGATGCCTGCGGGGAGGCCTCCGATCCCTGCGGCGTACCGGGCTGTGGAAACGCACCCGACCCCTGCGGCACACTCGATTGAGGGAAGACACCCAGGCCATGCGGTTGCTGAAACGGCACAGGCCCCTGTGGAGCGAGGATCGTCGGATCCCCGTGCGGTGGTTGCGGAATCGCGGGCTGAGAAGTAGACCCGGACGACGCCGGATCCTCGCCCGGCGCCCCAGCCGACTCCCACCAGCGATCGACGTTGTCTGCCACGTCCCAGTCCTTCCTCACACCCGCCTCGCCGATCTCCCTCGAGCAGGCGTCCCGCTCAGCGTAACGGCGCAACCCCGTAAACGAGAGCCGCGCGTGCCGCTGCAGGCACCTGCCATCCCATTCATGGACGGCCGATCACCACGCTCCTATGGCGCGAAATCTGCCGACGTCCCGTCCTGAGAGCGCGGGATCTTGGTCGAGGCGCATGCCCGTCCCAATGCGCGGGGAGGCAGGGTGGGCCGATCGGGCGACTAGCGCGTGGACGACGTGATCTGGTCGGCCGCGGCGGCGGTGGCGGCTCCGAGACCGGTGACCTGGGCGGCGGTGAGGCGGGAGTCGGGGCAGGTTACTACCGAGGCAATGACGGCGCCGGTGGTGTCGCGGATGGGGGCGGCGACGGTGAGGACGGCGTTGTCGGGGCCGAGTTCGCCGGGCAGGTAGTCGATGGTGATGAGTTCGGTGATGACAGAGCCGAGTTGGGCGCGCAGAGCGGCGGTGATCGGCGTGTCACGCAGGGCCGCAAGGGCTTCCAGCATCGGCGTCGAATCGTCGACCAGTCGCTCGACGGAATAGCCGCGGGCGCGGATCTCGGTGAGGACGTGTGCGAGGCGCTCACGGTGTGTGGGGTCGGCGCCGGTGAGCCAGGCGCGTTGTTCGGATTCCGGTGCCCAGGCGACGAATTCGCGGCAGACGGGTGGGGCGAGCGGCAGCCGCCGACCGGGCCGGATCCAGGTCGCCGACGGGTCGCCGACGAGTTCGGTGACCACGATGTTCGCCCCGTCGCGTTCGGCGAGGAAAACAGGTGCCGACACCTGGTCCGCCAGCGCGCGCAGGACAGGGGCGGCGGTGCGGCGCAGCGGGAACGCGGCTTCGGCGCGACGGGCGACGGTGAGCAGCCGCAGACCGATGCCGTAGCAGCCGTCGCCGTCGCGCACGGTCCACCCGTCGGCGGTGAGCTGGGTGAGCACGGCGTGGGCGGTGGCGCGGGAGATCCCGGCTTCGCGCACGATGCGGGCCAGCGTGAGCCGCTCGGTGGCGTGGCGCGAGAGCAGCTCGAGCACCTTCACCACCCGCTGGGTCGGGGCCGAGACGACGCTCGAATCCGGCTCGGCCGACGCCGGATCCGACGTCACCTCTTGACCGGCGCTCTCGGCCCGGCTTATCGTCGGTGTCACAATACCGAACGATAGCGTCGATTATTCGACAGCGCAACCCCGGGCGTGAGCCCGCCGGGAAGGTGGACAGTGCAGACGGGATACGAGTTGACCCACCTGGCGGCCCTGGAGGCCGAAGCGGTGCACATCCTGCGCGAGGTGGCGGCCACCTTCGAACGACCGGTGCTGCTGTTCTCCGGCGGGAAGGATTCAGCGGTGCTGCTGCATCTGGCGCGGCGCGCGTTCTGGCCCGCGCCACTGCCGTTCCCGCTGCTGCACGTGGACACCGGCCACAATTTCGACGAGGTGCTCGCCTTCCGCGACCGCACCGCCGACCGCACCGGCGCCCGCCTCCTCGTCGCGAAGGTCCAGGACGACATCGACGCGGGCCGCGTGGTCGAACGCCCCGGCGGCACCCGCAACCCTTTGCAGACCACCACCCTGCTGCGCGCTATCGGTGAGCACCGTTTCGACGCCGTGTTCGGAGGCGCACGCCGCGACGAGGAGAAGGCACGCGCCAAGGAACGGGTGTTCAGCTTCCGCAATCGTTTCGGCGAATGGGAGCCGCGCGCCCAGCGTCCCGAGGTCTGGAACCTCTACAACGGCAGGCATCAGCCGGGCGAGCACATCCGGGTGTTCCCGCTGTCGAACTGGACCGAGCTCGACGTGTGGGAATACATCGACCAGGCAGCCGTCGAACTGCCGTCGCTGTACTACGCGCACCGCAGGCGGGTGATCGAGCGCGACGGAATGCTGCTGTCCGCGACCCGTTTCGTCACCGAGGCACCCGGCGAGCGCGCCTTCGAGGCCACTGTGCGTTTCCGCACCGTCGGCGATGCCACGTGTACCGGATGCGTCGAGAGCACCGCCGCCACCCCGGCACAGGTGATCGCCGAGATCGCGGCCACCCGGCTCACCGAGCGCGGCGCCACCCGCGCCGACGACCGGATCTCCGAGACCGGGATGGAAGACCGCAAGCGAGAGGGCTATTTCTGATGCGCCGCAATCTGTTACGCCTGGCCACCGCCGGCAGCGTGGACGACGGGAAGTCCACCCTCATCGGTCGCCTGCTCTACGACTCGAAATCCCTCTTCGACGACCAGCTCGCCAACATCGAGCGCCTCAGCACCGAAAGGGGCAGTGCCACCACCGATCTCGCGCTGCTCACCGACGGTTTGCGAGCCGAACGCGAGCAGGGCATCACCATCGATGTCGCCTACCGCTATGTGACCACCCCGCGCCGCAAGTTCGTCATCGCCGACACACCCGGTCATGTGCAGTACACCCGCAATATGGTGACCGGCGCGTCCACCGCCGATCTCGCCCTGATCCTGGTCGACGCCCGCACCGGCGTCAGCGAGCAAACCCGCCGTCATGCCTTCCTCGCCACCCTGCTCGGCGTCCCGCACCTGGTGGTGTGCGTGAACAAGATGGACCTGGTCGACTGGTCGGAGGAACGTTTCACCGAGATCAGGGAGGAATTCTCCGCGTTCGCCGCGAAATTGACCGTCGGGGACCTCAGTTTCGTGCCCGTCTCGGCCCTGCACGGCGACAACGTGGTCGACAGCTCACCGCAGCTGGCCTGGTACCCGGGTCCGCCGCTGCTGCGCCACCTCGAGGACGTGCACATCGCCTCGGACCGCAACCTCATCGACGCACGGCTCCCGATCCAGTACGTGATCCGCGCCGAACAGGGGTCGGCGCAGCGCAGTTACGCAGGCACCGTGGCGGGCGGCATCTTCAAACCGGGCGACGAGGTGGTGGTTCTGCCCGCCGGTCACGCCTCGCATGTGCGGGAGATCTGGGGTCCGGGCGGCACGAAAGTCGAGGAGGCGTTCACGGGGATGGCGATCTCGCTGACCCTCGACGACGACATCGATATCGGCCGGGGCGACCTGCTGGCTCGCCCGGGCAACTCCCCACACCAGAGCACCGAACTCGACGCCATGCTGTGCTGGTTCTCCGAAACGACCCGACTGCGCGCCGGCGACAGCCTGCTCGTCCGCACGGCCGCACAGACCGCGCAGGCCGAGGTCGTCGCCATCGACTACCGGCTCGACGTGAACACCCTGCATCGGGTCTCGGAGGTGGAGGCGTTGTCGCTCAACGACATCGCCAGGGTCCGGCTGCGCGCCCGTCGCCCGCTGCTGTCGGATCCCTACCGGGAGAACCGGCGCACCGGCAGCTTCATCCTCATCGACCCGCGCACCGACGAGACGGTCGCGGCGGGGATGGTCACCGGTCGCGAAACGGTCGAGGTGTCGAGCACACGCACCGGTCCGGTGACGTGGCATCGCTCGGCGGTGACGCGTGCCGAGCGCACACACCTCGGGGCGACGATCTGGCTGACCGGCCTGTCGGGTTCGGGGAAGTCGACCGTCGCCGTGGAACTCGAGCGCCTGCTCGTCGAGGCCGGTCGCCCCGCCTACCTGCTCGACGGCGACAATCTGCGCCACGGCCTCAACGCAGGACTCGGCTTCTCCCCCGCCGACCGGGACGAGAACGTGCGCCGAGTCGCCGAGGTCGCCGCCCTGTTCGCCGACGCCGGAAACGTCGCCGTCGTGTCGGTCATCAGCCCGTTCGCCGCGCAACGCGACCACGCCCGCACCGTGCACTCCGACCGGGATCTCCCCTTCCACGAGGTGTTCGTCGACACCCCGCTGGCCGAATGCGAACGCCGCGACCCGAAGGGCCTCTACGCCAAGGCCCGTGCGGGTGAACTGCCCGGTTTCACCGGCATCGGCTCCCCCTACGAGCGGCCCGCACAACCCGACCTGGTCATCACCCCCGACCTCGGCTCCCCCGCCGAGAGCGCCGCCCATATCCTCCGAGAGCTAGGGGTCACAATCCGTTGAACCAACCGAGTACCACCACTGCCGACACGGGCGCACCGCCCGATTCGCTCACCGCCCCGTTTCTCGCCGCCGTCGCCCAGGCCGAAACACTCATCGCCGGTGCGGAATTCGTGCGCAGCGACACCGACCGCGCCGAAGGCTACGACTACCTCGCCGCCAGTATCGCCGCCTGCCTTCGCCTCTCGGGTGCCCACGGCACCTCGCACCCCTACTTCGTGTCTTCCACCGGCCCGTACGCCAAGATGGGCCTGGACAACCCGGACACCCTCTACTACCACGCGAATATCGAGCCGACCGCCGAGTATGTGGTGAGCGGGGTGCGTGGCAGCACCGTCGACCTGAGTTTTCAGGTACTCAAGGGTGACTACACGGCCACCGACGTGCCCGGCGGGGCCGATGCCTTCGACGACCGGCGGATCCCGATCGCCCCGGACGGCAGCTTCTCGATCCGGTTCGGTCCGGCGAAAGCCGGTGCGGGCGAGGACTATTTCCCGCTCGGCGAGGGCGCCTCGATGCTCGCGGTGCGCGAGGTCTACAGCGACTGGACCGAACGCAAGGGCTCGATCCGCATCGAACGGGTCGACACCGTCGGCACCGCACCGGACGAACCTGATCTGGCCCGGTTGCGCAAGCGCTATCGGGCGGCCGGGAACATGCTGCTCACCCGGGTGCACACCTGGTTCAACTTCCCCAAGTGGTTCTATCTCGACCTGCCGGTGAACACCCTCACCGCACCACGGCTCACCCCGGGCGGTCTCAGCACCCAGTACTCCTCGGTGGGACATTTCGACCTCGCCGACGATCAGGCCCTGGTGATCACCGTGCCGAAGTCCGACGCGCCCTACCAGGGGTTCCAGCTGGGCAGCCTCTGGTACATCTCACTGGACTACGTGAACCATCAGACGAGCCTCAATCATGCCCAGGCACAGGTGGATCCGGACGGCATGATCCGCATGGTGGTGAGCAACCGCGATCCCGGCATCACGAACTGGATCGAGACCACCGGCCGCACGCGAGGCATCCTGCAGTTCCGGTGGCAGCGCACCGACCGGCCCATGACCGAAGCCGACGGCCCGCGTGTGGAACTCGTCGACGTCGCCGATGTCCCCGCGCACCTGCCGTACCACGACCACAACCGGATCGACGCCGCCGCGTGGCGTGACCGGATCGCCGCCCGGCAGCGGGCTTTCGCCGAGAGGATGCTGGGATGAGCCTGCTGGACGGGAAAGTTGTCGTCGTCTCCGGTGTGGGGCCGGGGCTCGGCCGGTCGATCTGCACGGAAGCCGCGGCAGCGGGTGCGAAGGTGGTCCTCGCGGCTCGCACCGAATCGCGGCTGCAGGAGGTGGCCGCCGAGATCGACGGCGAAACACTCTGCGTCCCCACCGACATCACCGACGACGCCGCGGTGCGCGACCTCGTGTCGCGCACGGTCGAGAAGTTCGGCCGCGTCGACGCGCTGGTGAACAACGCGTTCTCGGTGCCATCGATGAAGCCGCTCGAACGCACCGATTACGACCAGATCCGCGACAGCCTCGATCTCACCGTGCTGGGCGGTCTGCGGATGACGCAGGCGTTCACGCCCGCCCTGTCGGAGTCCAACGGCGCCGTGGTGATGATCAATTCGGCGGTGGTACGCCACAGCGAACCCCGCTACGGCAGCTACAAGCTCACCAAAGCCGCGCTGCTGGCGATGTCGCAGACCCTCGCCACCGAGCTGGGTGGCAAGGGCATCCGGGTGAACAGTGTGCTGCCCGGCTACATCTGGAGCGACCAGTTGAAGTGGTACTTCGGCCAGATCGCCGAGAAGTACGGCATCACCGTCGAGCAGGTCTACGAACAGACGGCTGCCCGATCCGATCTGAAGCGGCTGCCCGAGCCGGCCGAGATCGCCCGTGCCGTGGTGTTCCTCGCCTCGGACTGGGCGAACGCGATCACCGGCCAGACCCTCGACGTCAACTGCGGCGAATACCACAACTGATCAGGAGTTTCCCTCGATGACTGTGCGCACCGATGTCGGCACCGTAGCCGACCTGCACGCCTCGGCAACCAAACTCACCGGCCTCACCGATTTCGGCCCCGACGACTACACCGAAGCCCTCGGCGTGCTGCTCGATTCCTATCGCGACGAGGCCGGTCTCACCGAACTCGGGTCCAAGATGTCGCGGTTCTTCCTGCGCGGCACCTTGATCGCTCGCGCCCTGAGCGAGGCCGCGTGGGCCGCGAACCCCGACTTTGCCGAAACACCGGTCACCCGGCCGATTTTCGTCACCGGGCTGCCACGCACCGGCACCACCGCACTGCACCGCCTGCTCGCGGCCGACCCCGCCAACCAGGGACTGGAGATGTGGCTGACGGACTTCCCGCAGCCCCGGCCGCCGCGGGAGAGCTGGGCGGACAATCCCGCCTATCAGCAGATCGACGCCGGGCTGCGCCAGCATCAGGTACAGAACCCGGAATTCATGGGCCTGCACTACATGAGCGCCGCCGATGTCGAGGAATGCTGGCAATTGCTCCGCCAGTCCGTGATGTCGCACTCCTACGAGTGTCTGGCGTACCTGCCGAGCTATTCGCAATGGCTCACCACCCAGGACTGGACGCCCGCCTACGCCCGGCACCGGCGCAACCTGCAGCTCATCGGGATGAACGACTCCCGCCGCTGGGTGCTCAAGAATCCCAGTCACCTGTTCTGTCTGGACGCCCTGCTCGCCGTCTACCCCGACGCCGTCGTCATCCAGACCCATCGCGACCCCGCGACCGTGATCCCCTCGGTCTGCAGCCTCAACGAGCACGCCACCCGTGGTTGGTCGACCGTCTTCACCCCGGAGGTGATCGGCCGCACCCAGCTCGACCTGTGGTCGCGCGGGTTGCGCGAGTTCACCGCCGCGCGCGCCCGCCACCCCGAGGCCCACTTCATCGATATCGACTTCGCCGAACTTCGCTCCGACCCGGTCGGCACCGTCGAGACGATTTACCGGTCCATCGGCACCGACCTCACCCCGCAGGCCCGCGCGGCCGTCCTCGCCCTGGACGCCGAAAGCCGCACGGGTGCACGCAAACCCACCCACCGCTACTCGCTCGCCGACTACGGGCTCACCGAGGACATGGTCGCCGAGCGCTTTTCCGGCTGATCGTGGGGGGGCGGCGGGTCTAGCGGGCGCTCCACCCGCCGTCCATCACATACGACGACCCGGTCACCATGCCCGCCGCGGCCGAGGACAGCCACGCCACCAGCTGGGCCACCTCCTCGGGCTCGATCAGGCGTTTGATCGCGCTCTCGGTGAGCAGCACCTGTTCGACCACCTGTTGTTCGGGGATGCCGTGGACGAGGGCCTGATCGGCGATCTGTTTGTCCACCAACGGTGTTCGCACATATCCGGGGTTCACGCAGTTGCAGGTGACGCCGTGCGGGCCGGCCTCGAGCGCCGTCACCTTCGACAGGCCCTCCAGCCCGTGCTTGGCCGTGACGTAGGCGACCTTGAACCGGGAGGCGCGCAGCCCGTGGACCGAGGAGATGTTGACGATGCGGCCGAATCCGTTGCGGTACATGTGCGGCAGTGCCGCGCGGATCAGCAGGAACGGTGCCTCCACCATCAGCGTTTGCATGGTCCGGAACCGTTCGGGCTCGAACTCCTCGATCGGGCTGACGGTTTGGATACCGGCGTTGTTGACGAGGATGTCGGTGTCCAGGCGCAGTTCGGCGAGCGCGTCGACCTCGCGCAGGTCGACACACCAGGCGTGGCCGCCGATCTCGTGGGCGACGGCTTTCGCGCCGTCACCGTCGAGATCGGCGACGGTGACCTCGGCGCCGCGGGCGGCGAGGACCCGCGCGCAGGCGGCGCCGATCCCGCTCGCGGCACCGGTGACCAGCGCGGTGCGGCCGGTGAGGTCACTCATGCCGCAAGCCGTTTCGGCGCGTTGGTGTCCGCCAGATCAACGGTCTCGAGGTCGATCCCGCGCGTCTCCCGCGCACACAGCACCGCGATCACCGTGACCGTCGCCGCCACCGCGAGGTAGACCGCGATCGGCACCGACGAACCATAGGAGTCGAGCAGGCGCACCGCGATGATCGGCGCCAGCGAACCGGCCACGATCGAGGTCACCTGATATCCCAATGACACACCGGAATACCGCATCCGGGTGGGGAACATCTCGGCCATCATGGCGGGCTGGCCGGCGTACATGAACCCGTGGAAGACGAGACCGACGATGATGGCGGACAGAATCACTACGCTGTGCCCGCTGTCCATCATCGGGAACGCGAAGAACCCCCAGGTTCCGCCTGCGACGGCACCGGCCAGGTACACCGGCCGACGCCCGACCCGGTCACCGAGGTATCCGGCGAGCGGGATCACCGCGATGTGCACGGCGTGGGCGATGAGCAACCACCACAGGATCGTGGTCGTATCGGCGTGTACCTGCACCTTGAGGTAGGTGATCGAGAAAGTGACCACCAGGTAGTACATGATGTTCTCGCCGAAGCGCAGCCCCATGGCGGTGAAAACCCCACGCGGGTAACGGCGCAACACCTCGAACGGGCTGAACGAGGTGGCCTTGGTGTGCTCGAGCGCCTGCTGGGCTGCCAGGAAGATCGGCGCGTCGGTCACCTTCGTCCGAACGTAGTAGCCGACGAGCACCACCACCGCCGACAACCAGAACGCGACCCGCCAGCCCCAGCTCAGGAACGCCGCGTCCGACAGCGTCGAGGTGAGCACCAGCAGCACGATGGTGGCGAGCAGGTTGCCCGCGGGCACTCCCGCCTGCGGCCAGCTCGACCAGAAGGCGCGGCTGCGGCTGGGGCTGTGCTCGGCGACCAGCAGCACCGCACCACCCCATTCACCACCGACCGCGAAGCCCTGAACGAAGCGCAGTGTCACGAGCAGCGCCGGTGCCCAGTAACCGATTTGGGCGAACGTGGGCAGACAGCCCATCAGGAACGTCGCCGCGCCGACGAGCACGAGACTCGTCTGCAGCAGCTTCTTGCGCCCGTAGCGGTCACCGAAATAGCCGAAGACGATGCCGCCGAGCGGGCGCGCCGCGAAACCGACCGCGTAGGTGACGAACGCGGCGAGGATCGCGTCCAGGTCGCTGGTCCCCTTCGCGAAGAACACCTTGCTGAACACCAGGGTGGCGGCGGTGCCGTAGAGGAAGAATTCATACCACTCGACGACGGTGCCCGCCATCGAGGCGGTCACCACCCGCCGTAGCCCGGACGGTGTCTCCTCCGGTGTGTCACCGGTGGGCCGGGTCGCGCTGCTGACGCTCATCGCACTACTCCTTCACGCGCTGTGAGCTGACTCACATTCCATGCGAGGAGTATTCGTGCAGAAGTCTTTCGGTCGCAATGCCCAGTTTCGCAGCGGCTATCTGCGAATATGCAGATATGAGCCGTTCCGTCGCGTCGTCCGGGCGCAGGCCTAGTGCCGATGATTTGCTCGTACTGCTCGCCGTCGGCCGGTCGGGGCGGTTCGTCACGGCCGCAGCCGAACTCGGGATCAACCACACCACCATTTCCCGGCGCATCGCCGCACTCGAGGCGGCGGTGGGCGGGCGGGTACTCACGAAAGTGGCAGGTGGTTGGGAGCTCACCGACCTCGGTCGCGAGGCTCTCGTAGCTGCCGAGACGGTCGAAGCCGCGGTGCGCTCACTCGGTTCCCCGGGCGGGGAACGCACTCTCGAAGGGGTGGTGCGGCTCTCGGCGACCGACGGGTTCAGCGCCTATCTGGCCGCGCCCTCGGCGGCGCGGGTGCAGCGCCGCCACCCCGGCATCGCGGTGGAGATCGTCGCCGCCACCCGCCGCGCATCCACCCAGCGAACCGGCCTCGATCTCGAGGTGGTCGTCGGCAGACCCCAGGTACACCGGGCCGAGGCCATCGAACTCGGCGACTACTGTCTCGGCCTCTACGCCGCCCAGGACTACCTCGACGCCCACGGCGCCCCCACGACCATCGACGACCTCGCCGGCTATCCGCTGGTCTATTTCATCGAGTCGATCCTGCAGGTCGACGACCTCGACGTGGCCACCAGCTTCGCGCCGACCATGCGCCAATCCGTCTCCTCCACCAACGTTTTCGTCCATGTGGAAGCCACCCGCGCGGCCGCCGGCATCGGCCTGCTCCCCTGCTTCATGGCCGACCGCCACCCCGACCTCGTCCGGGTCCTGGCCGACGAAGTCCGGGTCCAGCTCACCTATTGGCTGGTCACCCGACCCGAGACCCTGCGCCGCCCCGAAGTCGCCGCCGTCGTCGACGCCCTGCGCACCACCGTCCGCGAATGCCGCGCCACCCTCCTCGGCATCCCCGAAGCGTGATGGTCCCGCTACCGACCGGCGGCCCAGTTTCTGGATGATGTAGCGCAGGTTCGCGGCCACAACACTTTCCGGAATCCGCCCACAGTTCCGTCAGACGAAGAGGCAGGCGATCAAGAATGCTGCGACGGCTGTCCAGAGGAGGTAGCCGAGGTGGGTCCGTGAGTTCCGGATGGCATCGTCGATGGTGTGGGCTGCTGTGAGGCGGCCGGTGAAATCCGGTGGTGCCGCGTCGAGCGCCTCGTCGAAGCCGTCGGCGGCGACGATCACGCGCAGCGAACGCCTCTGCGCGGCAAGCAGTTTGCCGCGATAGCCGCCGACCGCGGTCAATTGGTCACCCGCCAACCCGGCGGTGATCGCGCAGGACGGGTCGATCCGGCGGCGCACCACACGCCCTCGTGACATCAGATAGTCGAGGGCGACGGCGAACGCCGCACCCGAGGACGCGCCGCTGATGTCGTTGACCGGGGCGCCACCTTCGAGCGTGAGCGACCACAACACGCTCGCCTCGGTGCCCGCGATCCTGCTGACCTGCCAGGCGTCGACCAGCGCGTCGCAGAATTCCGCGTCGGCCTGCAGGAAGCTCATGCGGGCCGGGTCCGGATGCAAACCGCTCGGACCACCGTCGACCTGCGCCAATTCCAGGACGGCGACGTGTCCCTGACCGTAGGCGTCGACGAACAGGACGCGTATCGCACTGGTGTGCAGGGTGACCGGCCTGCGGCCTGCCAGTTCGAGGGCGGCGAGCGTCGCGAATCCGTGCGCGGGATGGTCACGGTGTTCGGCGAGATGTCCGAGCACGGACGCGAGCTCGTTCTGCCCGGCGCCGATCGGGACGTCAGCAGTGGTGGAGGAAGGTGTCGAGCACAAGGTCGCGCGATCGGCATGCGTGAGAAGACGCTGGACGGCGCTACCGGTATCGGTCACACCGGCCAGTGCGCATGCCAGCGCACCCAGGGCCCGCGCGGCCGAGAGTTCGGCGGTGTCGCGCCTGCTGTGGTCGCCGGGCGACTCCGCTTCCTCGGCAAGCAACTCGTCCTCGTCGAGGCTTTTCCAGCGTGCCAGCGATGCACGCGCCAGCACCTCGGTTTCCCGCCGGGGTGCCAGCAGCTCCCGAGCTGTCGTACCACCCGCGAGGACGGCGGCTCGACAACATCGCAACCAGTGCTGTCGCGCTCCGACCAGCATGTCGAGCACGACATGGTCGGGAAGGTAGCTCAGGTCGTCCGCCGCGCCGGTGGATCCGTGCGTGACGTGCGACGGGCCTGGGGGACCGACGGCATCTGTCGAAAGTCCGAGCATGGGTGCGCTCCTTACCGAGCCGGGCGGAGAATCCCGCGAGCGGGAGAACTCAGTGTCGCGCCGCAACAGGACCTGTCCACAGTCCGTCGGTGCCAAGGCCCTGACATACAGTGCCAACCCGTTGTCACCCTGTGGGACAGGGGTTTACGAAAGTACGGCCGGGGAGGGTGTTCGACCACTCCTGTGGGGTGATGGGTGCGGTGCCGGTGGCGCAGATGCGGGCCGCTTCGGTGGTGGCGTCGGTGCGCCAACGACGCAGGGTGCCGTCGGTGGCGGATTCGACGAGGACGGTTCCACCGGCCGCGAACGCGAGCATTGTTTTCTGCCAGTGCCTTTCGCCGTGGTGCAGGGCGGCGTAGACGGTGGGCGCGGCGGGGTCGGTGTAGTCCCAGATTTCGATGCGGTCCCGGGCGAGATCGTCGACGGCGAGGCGGGTACCGGTGTGGTCGAAGGCGACCGAACCCACGGAGCCACGTGCGGCGACGGGAATCGGCAGGGGCCGGGGGCCGCCTGGTTCGCCGAGGCGATAGACGAAGGCTCCGGCGCGGGTGCCGACGGCGAGGATGTTGTCTGTTGTGACGGCCAGCGACATATCCTGACCAGCCGTTGGCAGGCCGGACAGTTCCGCCACGGGTCGGGCGTCGGGCCCGCCGCTCAGGTCGTAGACCGTGACATGCCCGGTGCGGTGACTGCCGACGGCCAGCCTCGATCCGTCGGGACTCACGGTGAGTGCGGTCGGATAGCCGTGCCCGAATCGCAGTGTGGACCGGAGCTCGGGACCGCCGGGCCGGGTCAGGTCCCACTGTTCCACCGATGACGTCAGACCCCGCCCCACGGCCAGGGTGCCGTCCGGGCCGAAGACGACACCTCGCGTGTCGACCAGGCCGTTGTCGATCGGCCGTCCCAACGGCTTCGGGGTGGGCTCGGTGATGTCCCAGACCTGGATGGCGCGTTCGTTGAGGGTGGCCACTCGTGTCCCATCAGGGCTGAGCACCACGGTGTCGAAAAGGCCCGAGGGGTCGCCGTCCACGGAGTCTCGTCCCGTGGCCGCGGGGGTTCTCGACAGTGCGCGCAAGCGCGGCAGCAACGCGTCGGGCAACACACCGGGAGCCGGCGCGGATACGTCTTGGGGAAGCCTGAACAGCGTCCGCGGTCCGAGTTCGGCGGCCTGGCCCGCGAGGTCGAAAACGTGGACGGCGCGGTCGAATCCGGAGGTCACCAGTGCGCGCCCGCCGCGGAACACCTCAACCCGCGCCACGGATCCTCCGGGGAATCGGGCGAGCACCGCACCGGTGTCGAGATCGAGGAGACGAGCACGGGAATCGCCGCCGACCACCACGGCCGTGCGGCCGTCCCCGGTCGGCGCCACGTCGAAGTACTCGTTGGCGCCTCGCGACATCGCGCGCAGCGGTTCGGGCCGGGCGATGTCGGCGCCCAGACGCCACCTGGCGATCTCGCCGGGGTTGAGCCCCACCGAGAGCACGTCACCGTCGACATCGACCGACCTGATCTCGGCGCCGTGCGATCGGTCGGCCGACATCTCGAAAGCGGGACGGACCGGATCCAGAGCTGTTGCGTCCCAGCCCCGTACGGTCGTGGTCCACGTTGTGTTGACGATCCGGGAACCGGCCGCGACGAGGACCCGGTCGTCGGCCGCGACGAACGCGTGGTTACCGGGAACAGTCAGCGCGGGTTGCGGCACAGGGTGCGCGGGATCGGCACCGAATCGCCAGGACAGCACCGTTCCACCGTGGGTGCCGATCGCCAGCAGATCGTTGCCGGGACCGAAGGCCAGTGACCAGGGCAGATGATCCGCCAACGCGAATTCGGTTGTCCGCCGGGGGTTCTCCGCAATGCTCCACAAGACCGCCGAGCGTTCACCAGCCACCGCAAGCCAACGCTGGTCCGCGCTGATGGCCAGTGCCCGCACCGGACCGGCCACCGCCGCGAACGCCGGCATTCGAGTCACCCCGGAATCATCGACCCGGACGAGCTGCACGGTGCCGTCGCCGTTGCCGATCGCGATCATGTCGCCACCGACGCTGGTCGCCAGCCGTGGCGGGTCGATACCGGCCGAGGCTCCGTCACCGGTTACCCCGGGCAGGATCCGGATCGGCGTGCCGAGAGCCGAGAACTCCAGCAGGGCCGATCGGGCATCTGTCGTGGCGCTCGTACGCACCGCCGCGAGGGCGACGAGTTGCGACAGCGCGGGGTCGAACTCGGCACCACCCCGGGCCACGCCCGCGAACAGCCGGGAATTCGATTCGGCTCTGGCAGCGGCATTATCGGCCCGGACCCGGGCCAGACCGGTCACCGAGAGCACCGCGAGCAGGACGGCCAGCACACCGGCGACAGAGACCAGCCACAGCGCCATATTCGGTCTGCTGCGCGTGCGCGCCACAGCTTCGGTGACCGTCGCGGCCGCCGCGATGCGGTCGAGGAAGTTCTCCGGCGCCTGCCGCCGCGCCTCTTCGTACCCGGCGGCGGCAACCACCACCCGAAGCGAAGCGCGCTGCGCGGCAGCGAGTTTGCCCGCATATCCGCCGACCGGGGTCAGTTCCGTTTCCGACAGGCCCGCCGTCACCGCGCAGGCCGAGTCGAGCCGGCGCACCCGCAGCCACCGGACCAGCTGGTGGCGTGGGGCCAGGTCGTCGAGCGCGACAGCCATCGCCGCGGCCATCGACGCACCGTTGATGTCGTTCTCGGGCGCGCGGCCCGCCCCGGTCACCGACCACAGCACGCAGGCGCCGGTCGCGGCCGGTCGGCTCACCTCCCACGCCCGCGTGAGACTGTCGGCGAACTCGCGATCCGCCTGCAGGAACGACATGGCGGCCGGATCCGGGTGCAACCCGCTCGGCCCTTCGCGCACCTGCTCCAATCGCAGCACGCCGACTCGTCCGGCTCCCCCGATGTCGACGAACAGCACACTGACCCGTGTGGTCCGCACCGTCGGTGGGCGCCGACCGGCCAGTTCCAGCGCGGTGACGATGCCGTAGCCGCGTGAGGGCCTGCCACCCTGGCCGAGCAGGTGCAGCACCACCTCGGCCAGCGGGTCGTCGCCACCGGTGATCGGGCCGGCGGGGAGCAATTGGGTACCGGCCGAATGCAATCCGGCCCGTTCGGTGTGCCGCAGGAAGACCGCACACGCCTCGGCGATGTCGCGCGCGCCGGTCAGGGCCTGGGCGAGGGCGGCGACCGCGTGGGCCGCCGACACATCGGCGGTGACCCGATCACCCTCGAGATCGGGGTTCTCCGATTCCTCTTCCAGCGGGTCGTCGCCTGCCTCGAGGTGTTTCCACCGCGCCAGCGAATGCCGTGCCAGCACACCGGTTTCGCGGCGCAGGTCGAGCAGCGCCAAAGCCGCCTCGGGGCCCTCGGCGACCGCTTCCCTGCACAGTGCCAACCACCGCTGCGGCGCTCCGGTGAGCTCGGACAACAGCGCGTCGTCGCGCTGGAACTCCGACTGTCCGGTCATCGTCGGCCCTCGACCGCAGCGGGGCGGGTCGCGTTCACCACGGCCGGATAAGCTCGACAGCGATGCGCATCAACGACCTTCCCGGGGGAACCATCTTGTCGAGAACACTCCTTGTCGGTGCTGCGCTGTCCGGTGCGGCGATCACCGCCCTGCTCGGCACCGGTTGCTCCACCGGGGACAGTTCGGCCATGCCCGTGGCCGGTGCCAACACTCCCACATCGACACCGCCGCCACCACTGCTGTCGGCCGACGACGTCGAGCAGCTGTTCGCGCGCATGCTCGACCCACGGGTCCCGAACTCCGAAAAGCTCGGTCATGTGCAGGGCATCGCCGACGATCCGGGTCTGCCCAACCGCATCGCCGAAGCACCGGGCCGGAACAACGCGACCGTCACCGTTACCATCGCCGGAACCAGACTAGGTGCGCCGGGCATGCTGGCCGAGGGCACCGGGACGATGAATACCGCGACCAGCCCGTTGATCGTGCCGTTCGTCGCCGAGGACGGGAAGTGGAAGATCGAGAAGGCCTGGTATTGCCAGATCGCGTTCTCGATGATGGTGTCCTCCCCCACCTGCCCGTCCTAGCTCACATTCGTCGTGCGAACCGGTCGGGCGGGCAACGGCATCTGTGTAGGAGCCCGTTTCCCCTCAGCAGGAGGCTCCCGCTGTGACCCGTGTCGTCCGGTCGTTTCCTGGTCCGCCGACCGGCGCGCGGGCGATACGACACCAGGCCGGTTCGGCATCGAGCTGCCCGGTCCAGACCGTCCGCTACGCGAATTCTCATCGGGCACTGCGGCATTCGGCACTGTCGCCGACGAAGTGGGGGCACGGGTTGACTTCTGACTCCTTGGATACCTGGCTCGGCGCCACCTGGAGCGCCGTCCCCGCACCGCTGCGCCTCGCGGTGGTGGAACACATCTTCGGCGCCGATCTGGTCACCATGTCGACCTATGCGGCGGCCAAGGCGCGGTATGTCGTCGAGCGGGTCGACCCCGACATGCGTTCGGACTTCGAGGACGTCGCCCAGGACACCATGGTCGCGTTGACGGCAACCTTGCCCACCGAACGTATCCGGCACTGGAAGACCCATGTCCTGCAGCAACTCCAGTGGCAGGTGCTGCAGAACAGAAGGCGCCGCACAGCGGAGAAACGTCATCCGGGACGCCGGGTCGACTACGAATCCACCGCGCTCGTCGTCGAAGACCACACACTTGTCGGCGGCGAGGACCGGCTGGCCGACCGCGCCGTCCTGCGGGACGCGCTCGACGCGATCCCGCACTCCGAGACCGCCGCCGTGCTGCGCGCGACCTTCGTACTCGCACCCGACGGCACCTACACCGACGTGCAGACGACCAAAGAGGTCGCCGAGGACCTGAACTTCAGTCAGGAGAAGGTCAAACGGCTGCGCGCGGCGGGAACGAAGATGCTGCGCGAAGCCCTGCGCGCCCAGCTCGACGCCCGCGACCAGGACTCCGAGGAGGCATCGTGACGACGCGCGATCATCGACCCGCACGGCTGGACCTGCCCGTCGACATCGACGTGCTGCTCGCGCTCGCCGACGACTCCGAACCCGATGCCGAGGCAGCCGCCGCGGGCACCCGCATCGCGGACCGCCTCCTGGCGGCAGACAACGCGACACCGGAACCACCTTCCCTGGCCGCCCGACGCGCCGTGATGCGGGTGCCCGGGTGGACGGTGCGGCCGCTGGCTGCCTCCTCCCGGGACGGAGCACCATCGAGCCGGGTCGTCCAGAAACAGATCGACCAGGAGCTCGGCATCGAATTCACCCGTACCCCCGCCGGTACCGAGCAGACACGGATCTCGGTGCAATCGTTCGGTCCCGACACCGCGGCAGGCGATGTGGTCCGCGTGGCGGTGCATGCGGGCGAGGAACGAACCGAAGTCCTCGTCGTCCTGTATACGGATGCCGACGGGTCGCTCACCGGTCAGATCGTCACCCGCGCACTGACTTTGGCCGAGCACCTGGAGATCTCCATCGTGCCGGGCACGGCGCTGGGCCACACGCATACGGCGGCGATCACCGACGCCGTGCGGTGTTCGTTGACGGCCGGACGCAACGCGTGGCGGCGGGTCGCCAAGGGGCTGCCGGTCGGCGACCCGGTTCGGTCGGCGATCGTCGCCGGATTGAGCTGAGTGCCAGGAACGGCCCCGGCGCGGCGGACAGGTCGTGGGTGAGGAGACCCCCCAGCGATCTCCTCACCCACGACACGAGACGCGTCGGGGGCAGTGCCGACGACTGGTCTCGTCATCAGTGATGCGATACGGCCCCCGATCGGTTCGCTGTCGGGTGGAGTTCGGCAAAACGCCTATTCGCAGTCTTCGCATGGCGTGGTGTCGCGGGCGGTCCATCGTCGGAGTTGCGACGAACCGATCGCGCCGTAGTCCGCATCGATAGCGGTGGCAGGGGGAAGAATCCGGGGGTACGTGATGACGAACGACGCTGATCGACGGCTGGAAATGGCTGCGGCGGCGGTCTTCACACTGGATTCCTATGCCCGCGCACGGCTCGATTCGCTCGCCGGATCCGCGACTACGCGGGCATATATCCTGCGGCGAGAGACGGAGGCAACGCACACACGGCGGGTCGCGGCAGCCCATGCGGTCGCCGACGCGCGGGTGCGCGACTGTTGTACCCGCGCGCGGGCGGCGGTGGAGAAGCGGGCAGGTGGGTCCGATGCAGGCTCACCAGTGGCGGACTGTTCGGTTCGGATCGGCGAATTGTCGTTCGGCCCGGATAGTGTTGTCCCGCTGGTGGTTCCGCTGCTCGGCCAGGGGAGCCTGGTGGTTTCGGGCGGTGCGCCCGGGGTGGTCGGCGAGCTCTTCGCCGCGATCGTGGATCGTGTGCGAGCCGTCGTGCGGTCGCTCGATGTGCACTGCTTCGATCCAGCAGGGCGAGGGCATCTTCAGCGGGCAGCACAGCGGCGCCGGAACAATTCGCTGACCTGGTCCACGGGCTGACCCGTACGCGGGCCACATCCGCTCGACTGCTCGTCGTGCTCGACTATCCGCGTGGCATGGATGACGACACCGCCACGGCACTCACCGAGCTGATGAGGACCAGACGCGAGCACGGGGTGAGCATCCTCCTCCACCACGATCCGGAACACCGCGATTCGTGCGCGGGACTCGACTTCTCACGACCCCTGCGCGGGTATGGAAACGACTTCGTCTGGCAGGCGTGCCCACCCGGGCGAGTCGATCTCGATCCGTCGAATGTCTCGGTGGCAGTGCCGGATTCACACCGTAACTACCTCGACTACCTTTCGGAGCTGGCCGAGATCGTGACGATCGCGCGCACTCGCGACGACGAGATCACCGCAGCCGACCACCAGCTCCAAACCGGCACGGCCGCGCTCGCCCGTCACCTGCTCGAACTGGACGACCGTGAACGGCACCACCGTGCGGTCATCGACGCACAAGAACGTACGGCATGCCGACTCCTGCTCTCCGTGCGACGCGGCGACCTGATCCACGAACCGGAACCGACACCTCCGACGACTGTCCTGTCGACTGAGGAACTGCTCAGGGCCCTCGAAGTGGCAGTGCACGAACTGCGCCGCCAGGTCGAGGCCCAGCCGGCACCCGACAGGACCGCTCCGGCATAGCGGCTTGCGCCCGGGGAGCACGCCGGGAGCACCCCACCGGTCTAGTGGTGCGTCCTGGCGGCAGACTCGGTACCGGCGCTCATCGCGGCCAAGTCCTCGGCCACGGCATCCCACAGCGCGCCGTACTCGGGCACAAGGGTGCGGACGTGCGTCAGGGTCGGATAGTCGTTCGGGTCGAATGCCAGATGCCCCGGACGACCGCCCGGCATGGCGGTGTCGGGCCAGCGACGGGCCGGTGCGTTCGACGCGGAGTCGTCGACGAACAGGATCTGCGCCTGCCCCTGTGCGCCGATCTTCCACACAGCGCGGGTCGACGCGGAAATGGTCACGGGCATGAAGTCCTCCGATGGCCATGGATAGCGACAACGGGATCGTAAGACAGCCAAGGCGTTTCACGGAGTGTCGCGCCCCCGCCCGGTCGCGGCCGCGTTCACCGGCGGAACAGCGCCCGACCATTTCTAGAACACGTTATAGTTTTCGGATGCGGCAAGGACAACCCGCCGCACGAAAGGTGGTACAGGTGCTGACCTGGGACGATGAAGCCGATGTCGTCGTTGTCGGATACGGCGGCGCGGGGGTTACGACGGCGCTCGCCGCTCGCGAACGCGGCGCGGATGTCCTCGCCATCGACCGGTACCTCGGCGGCGGCGCGACAGAGCTGTCCGGCGGAATCATCTACGCCGGGGCGGGCACCTGGGTGCAGCACGCCGCCGGGATCGATGACGACGCCGACAATATGTTCGCCTACCTGCAGGCCGAGGTCGGCGACGCGGTGAGCGCGCAGACGCTGCGCCGCTTCTGCGAGGAGTCCCCCGCACTCGTCGACTGGCTCACCGAACACGGCGTGCCGTTCGAGGCGTCGGTGTGCCCGTACAAGACCTCCTACCCCACCGACGACTACTACCTCTACTACTCCGGCAGCGAAAATGCCGGTGGTTACCGGGAACTCGCGAAACCACGTCAGCGCGGACACCGCGCCCACGGACCTGGCGTCTCGGGCAAGGCGGTGTTCCGCCCACTGGCACGGTCGGCTGCCGCACGCGGCGTCCGGGTCCGGACCGGAACCACAGCGACTCGGCTCGTGGTCGAGGACGGCCGGGTGACCGGCATCGAAGCGGTCACCCTCGACGGCGCACCCGCCGCCGTCCGACGACGTTTCGCGGCACTGGCACGAATCTCGTCGAAACCCGGCGTGTACCACCAAGGCCTGCGCCGGGCCGTGCAAGCGCTGATCGCACGGATCGAGCGCAAACACGGTGTGCCGGTGCGCATCCGGGCCCGCTCCGGCGTCGTGCTCACCACCGGCGGATTCATCGCCAACGCGGCGATGGTCGCCCGGCACAGTCCCCACTACCCGTGGGCGCAGGGTCTGCCGCTGGGGTCGGCCGGGGACGACGGCAGCGGCATCACGATGGCCGAGGAGATCGGCGCGGCCACCGGCAAGATGGACGCGATGTCGGCATGGCGTTTCATCGGCCCGCCCAGCGCCTTCTACGGCGCGATCGCGGTGAACACCGAAGGCAGTCGCATGGTCGACGAATCACGCTACGGCGCGGCACTGGGCGCCGCTATCGCCACCGCCCCCGGACACCGCGCCTGGCTGCTCGTCGACGCCGAGCTCGCCGCCGAAGCACGCACCCAGATCGCCGGCCAGTCGGTGTGGTTCCAGCGCATGCAGACCGAACGGCTCCTCCGATTCGGCCGCACCACCGGCCGCACCATCGAAGAAGCCGCGACACGGGCAGGCGTCGACCCCGCAGGCCTGCGCGCCACCGTCGACGCCCACAACCAGGCCATCGAGCAGGGCGCCCCCGACCCACTCGGCAAACCCGACGACATCCGCCGCCCGATCCACACCGGCCCCTACGCCCTACTCGACATCTCCTTCGCCGCCCGCCTCACCTACCCGATGCCGATGCTCACCCTCGGCGGCCTCCTCGTCGACGAACACACCGGCGCCGTCCGCACCGAAACCGGCGACACCATCCCCGGCCTCTACGCCGCCGGCCGCGCAGCAGTCGGCATCTGTTCCAACGGCTACGTCAGCGGGTTGTCCCTGGCGGACTGCGTCTTCGCCGGTCGCCGTGCGGGAACTCACAGCGTCCAGCACGTCGCCCAGAACTGAACTACTCGCGTATCACCGAGCGCTGAGCGTCGTGATCGGTCTCCCTGGATCGCCTCCGAATCAGGGAGACCTGACGGGCCCTAGGATTCGGCGCCTGACGGCACTGTCCAACTCATCCGAACCTCCAACAAAACCGCAGGTCAGATAGGCGATTTGGTTTACGACAATCAGTCGGATAATCTTTTGGCACACCAGCAAGTCCGGGTGGCGGAATGGCAGACGCGCTAGCTTGAGGTGCTAGTGCCCGTATTAGGGCGTGGGGGTTCAAGTCCCCCTCCGGACACCAGTGCTAACACAATTATGTGTTTGCATATATCTTCTCGATGCTCCAGGTGCAGACCTCGCACCTGGAGCATCGGCATTTGTAGGCCCGTGCAGCGGCTACCCTGTGAGTAGGTGAACATCTCCGCGTGATTCGACGCGCTGGCGGGTCTCGGTCTCGTCCAATGGTCGGTCCAGGTCAGATTTCGTCTCAACCCATGGGTGGCCGCACCACCGGCAGTCCGGCCGGTGTGTTGGTCGAGCGATCGTCGAACGCCCACCTCGTGGTGCTCGGCGCCGCCACTCGCGCGCACACGATCCGGCACCTCGGAACGACCCTGCTCGCGGTGACCTCTCACGCACGCGGCGCTGTGGCGGTGGTGCGCGGCACCGACCCGAATCGCCGTACCGGCCCCGTCGTCGTCGGTGTGGACGGCAGTTCTGTGGGCGAGCCGGCGATCGGCGCCGCCTTCGCCGAAGCATCTCACCGCCGAACCGAACTCGTCGCCGTCCACGCCTGGAGCGATCTGTCCAGAGGCGAGTACGGCGGCACCGACTACCTCGACATGCCGATCGAAGGCTTCGAAGCGGCCGAGCAGGCCCTACTGGCCGAGCGGCTGGCCGGTTGGTCCGAAAAATACCCCGACGTCGTGGTCCGTCGCGAAGTCGATGTGTCCGGGCCACGCGAACGGCTGGCCGAGTGGTCGAAGACGGCGCAACTACTCGTGGTCGGCAGCCGAGGTCGCGGCGGATTCCGCGGCTTGCTCCTGGGTTCCACCAGCAACTGGTTGGTTCAGCACGCCGACTGCCCGGTCATGGTCGTGCATCCGGACTGAATCCAGCACACTGTGAAGTGTTCCTGCGGGAAGACGACCATCGGCCGACGTTCACGACAGAAAGGCTGAGTAATGGAAAACGACAACCCGAAAGTCGAAGAACTCGCTGTCAACGAATGCTGGGCCTTGCTCCGCACCAAGGAAATAGGCCGCCTCGCCGTGTCGGTGGACGACGACCCGGATATTTTCCCTCTCAACTACGTGGTCGACCATGGAACCATCGTGTTCAGATCCGCGCCAGGTACGAAGATGTCCGCCGCGTTGTCGAATCCGCGCGTCGCGTTGGAGGTCGACGGCTACCTGCCCGAGCCCCACGAAGCCTGGAGCGTAGTGGTCAAAGGGAGCGCTGAAGGGATTCGTGAAATCGGTGACCTGATGGACACCGTGGATCTCCCCCTGTCCCCGTGGCAGGGTGGCGCCAAGAACTTTTTCATCCGGCTCGTACCCACCTCGGTGACCGGTCGCAGATTTGCTGTTGCCGATCCCGCAGCTTGGCGAACTCCTCTTTCCGGTACGCGACGATCTCCGATGGAGTAGAACGCTTGCCGGCACCACCGGGACCACGCCAACCAACCGATCCTCGCCACGGCTACTAGCGAAACTCCCCTCGGCGGATGGCAACTCCGAATCGGGGTCGATCAACAGCAGCACAGCGACCTCCCCGATCGACTGCCCTCGCGGGTTCATCGGGCCGGTCTCGCGCACCGATCTCTACCCCTGTGCCAGTGTCACCCGCCGTATGGATGGACGGCGCTGCAGTCCGACCCGGAAGTTATCGGTAGTCGTCGGTCGCATCCGAGGCCGACCATGACAGCTTCCTAGTGTTCGTCGTCGCACCGAGGCGCGCGGACCGTGGGGTGTGTCGCGGAGTTGTCAGGCGAGCGCGCGGTCGGCGCACGGCAAGGCGGGGCGATAGCGCGCGGTGGCGACGACGAGGTCGGCGACGAGCAGCCCTTCCTGGTCGGGATCCATCGGGATCGCGAGGTCGTGACCGTCGGGGCCGAGAATCCGGGCGACACCGCTACCCCCGTGCAGCACGTCAGCGCGGCCCTCCGCCGCTGCCTGCCATCCGCGCACCGGGACTACCGCAGTCGGGGCCAGCAGGTAGCTGCGAGCCGCCCGCGCGTACAGGCGGCTGGCAGCGGTGCTCAGGTCCGCCGCGTCGATCCGAGTGTCACCGCGGCAGAACGTGAATCCGGGCCAGGACGCCAGATGGATGTGCTCGCCCGCCCGCTGCATTGCCCCGCACGCGCCGGACAGGAAATGGTCGGCGCCACCGAGCACCCCGATCGTGCCGAGTGCGGTCTCACGCAGCAGCGCGGGCCCGTCCGCCGTGCCGAACACGCTGCGTTCCAGGGCGGTGGGCAGCATCTTGCGGGAGACGGTGATGTCGCCCTGATCGTCGATCAGCGCCTGGGACATGAACACGCGGTTCCCGGCTCGCTCGGAGAAGCCGAGGCCGACGTGGATGCCTCGGCGGCGTGCGGCGTAGCGGATCGCGCGCAGCTCGGGGCCGTCGACGGTCATCGAATTGGCGTGGTACCTGGCGAGGATGTCGCCGTCCCACTCGACCGCGCGCAACCACATCCACCATGGGAAACCGGGTATGAACGTCTCGGGGAAAGCGACCAACCGGGCGCCCTGCTCCGACGCGGCCTCGACCAACGTGATGACCTGGTCGACGCCGGCGGACACATCCAGCCACCGAGGCTCGGCCTGCACAGCCGCCACTCGCACCCTGCTCGTCATCGTCTCTCCTCGATCCAGCTGTGACACCTTCACGAGAAAGGACACGCGACACCGCCGGTCCTCACGCACCGACAGCTGAGATCACAGTCACCGAGTCCGCCGCCTCCGATCGGTCGCGCAGCACACGCAAGTGCTGGGATCTGGAACGACTACGCACGTCGTGGCACCACGACCCTGTTCGCCGCGTTCAACACCGCCGACGGCACCGCGATCGGCGAGCTGCACCGCCGCCACCGCACAACCGAGTTCCGCAAGTCCTGATCGCGGCCCTTTCGAAAACGTCGAGAACGGACGCGGGCGCGCGCCACTCGATCGACGAATCGGCATGTACTCCCGCACGGACCGCAGCTGCGAAAGATTCCATCTGAACCAGAGAGCGTCGTCTCGAACTACCGGTGGCGGCTGAGCCTGGCTCCGGGCGAACCCCAGTACGACGCCTACGAACAGCAACTCGCCACCGGCCCGGTGATCACCGTGCCCACCATCACCCCTGGCCAGCGGCTTCGCGGCCCCACCAAGGACGGCATGCGCTGCCGCGCCGAGTTCACCGGCAGATGCGAACACCGTGTCCTCGATGGGATCGGCCGCAATGTCCCGCAGGAGGCCCCGCGCCCGTTCGCCCAGGCGATTATCGACGCCGACCACCTCTGAGGACCCCCGGGCCGCCGGGCCGGTAGCGCTTACCGGTCCGGCGGCTTCGGTATCGCCTCACAAGGATCCGCGGTCTCGGAAGCGGCCATCGGCATCGAGTTCGATGACGGTGTCGATGCCGAGGCGCCGCAGGAACGGGTAGTCGTGGCTGACGACCAGCACAGCGCCGCGATAGGCGACCAGCGCGTCGACAAGCTGGTCGACGCTGGCGATATCCAGGTTGTTCGTCGGCTCGTCGAGGACCAGCAACTGAGGCGGCGGATCGGCGAACAGCAAGCGCGCCAAGTAAACTCGGAACCGTTCACCGCCCGACAGCGTCGAGACCGGTCGCTCGACGCTGGTGCCGCGTAATAGCATTCGAGCCAGGTGGTTGCGGATCGTGGCGGGCGGGGTGGCCGGGGACGCCGCGTGCACGTTCTCCAGTGCGCTGACCTGGTCGTCGAGGCCATCGAGGCGTTGCGGGAGGTAACCGACCCGATCGGTGAACAATGTGCCGGATCCGCTATCCTGCAGCAAGCTCTCGATCAGCGTCGACTTCCCGGCACCGTTGGGGCCGACAAGGGCGACGCGTTCGGGCCCTTGAACGATGACGCTGCGGTCGCCGTCGCGGAGTTCCGCGATGCGCCGGCCGCGCTGCACGTCGGGATCGGGCAGATCGAGACGGATGTGCTCCTCACGCCGTACCCGACTCGCCGCTTGATCCAGAACACTCTGGGCCGCTAGCACTTTCGCATCAAGCGTGGAACGCATCGCCCCCGCCGACGCTTGCGCCTTACTGGCACGATTGCCCGCCAGGATCCGGGGAATGCCACCGTCGCGCTGCGTCGCCTTTCCCGTGCGCTCCCGCCTGGCCAGCTTGGTCTCGGCCTCGACGCGTTGCCGCTTCTCGACTTTCAACGCCTGCTCGGCAGTGCGCGCGGCCTGCTGCGCCGCGGCCTGTTCCTGCTCGACGTACTGCTTCCAGGCGCTGTAGGGCCCACCGAACACCTCCAGGGTCGTACCGTGCAGTTCCGCGGTGGCATCCATGCGCTCGAGCAGCTCGAGGTCGTGGCTGACCACCACAAGGGTTCCGGGCCACGAATCCACGAATCCGGAAAGCACGGCCCGGGTTCCACGGTCGAGATTGTTGGTGGGCTCGTCGAGCAAGGTGATCGGGGTGCGCCGAACACGCAGCCCTGTGATTGCGACGAGAACAGCTTGCCCCCCGGAGATCTCGCCGACGCGGCGGTCCAGATCGGCTGCGCTGAAACCGATCTCGTGCAGGGCCTCGTCGGCGCGAGCCTCGATGTCCCAATCGTCGCCGATCGTCTCGAAGGGTTCTTCGCCGGTCGCACCGGACTCGATGGCACGCAGGGCGGCGAGTTTGTCTGCGACGCCGAGCAATTGGGCGATAGTCGCGTCGCGGCCGAGGGTCAGTGTCTGGGGAAGGTACCCCACCTCCCCGGTGATGTCGATGCGCCCGGAGCTGGGTGTGAGTTGTCCCGCGACCAGGCGCAGCAGCGTTGATTTGCCGGCGCCGTTACGGCCAACCAGACCGGTGCGACCCGTGCCGAATGCCCCGTTGGTCCGGGACAGCGCGACGGTTCCGTCGGGCCATTCGAAGGACAGGTCGTGCAAAGTGATCGCCGAGGGCGTGGATGTAGACATGGATGTTCGACTCTTCCTGCTCGTCAAACGAGCGACCGCAAAGGACTCGGATGTTTGCGGATGCCGTCGAAAGCGACGCGGCGAGGCCGAGGGTGCGCGCCATCGCGGCGCACTAAAGCACAGGCAGAAGGCACATTCCAGAGTTGAGGGAACGTGTCGTCGAGAGCGCCGCCTTCGAGAGGGCGGCTACAGTCTGTCGACCTCTTCCATGAGCACACGGCCACGTTACCACCGAGCTGACGCGGCCGGGATTACGTCACCTACAGCGTCAGGCGACCGATGCCGCCGGCACCCGCGCCGAACAAGACTTCAGCTATGGCAAAACTGAGTGTGGTCGCGAAAACAGCGACACCATCGACATCTTCTACGAGGACCACGGCAGCGGCCGCCCTGTCGTGCTCATTCACGGGTACCCGTTCAACGGTGCGTCCCGGGAGAAGCAACAACGCGTCCTGCTCGCGGCCGGCTACCGGGTGATCACCTACGATCGCCGCAGTTTCGGTAACTCCAGCAACTGGAAACGCCGTGGCAGTGCCGGTGGATGCCCGCCCGGGTTCGACTAGACGCTCATTAAGGGGCGCGATGCGCTCGAGCGGGCGTTCAACAAAGCGAAGCATTGGCATGGTGGCACGACTCGTTACGACAAACTGGCCCGCACATACGGTGTGGGCCCTGTTTCGGGGCCTTCGGTTATCCTTGTGCCGTTCCTGTGGACCAGGTGATCGTTCCTCCGTCGTTGCGGTAGAGCACCAGATTGCCGTTGTCCTCCAGGACCAACGTCGACGGGCCCATGGTCCACGTTCTCGATGACCATGCCGCGGCCCCGCTGCCGGTGTACAGGACCAGGTTGCCGTCGTTCTGGTTGACCAGATTCTCTCCGTTCGTCGTCGCGGTCGACCACAGCACTTCCCCGCTGTTCCGATAAAGCACCAGGTTGCCATCACCCTGTAGCCACAGTTCGTAGAGTCCGTTGCGGGACCGGAGCGCGGACGCGCGGGGCAGGGTCGCGCCCGCCGCCAACCGCTCGGGCCAACTCGGGACCGGCGTGACACCGTCACCACGCAGCACCGCGCTGACATCGGTGGTAATCGGCTCCTTGCTCGCCATCGTCGTGGTGACCAGGCCGAAGTGGCACTCGGGATCATCGGCGGCGGTGCAGCGATCGCGGTAGGAGTAGACGATCAGCGGACCCGCATATGGCAGCGCACGCCACATCCGGACGCCCTGCACAAGGTACTTGCTGACGGTGCTCGCGCTCGGGATGGCCGCGAGTCCGGCTGTCGGATAGCCGAATTCGGTAGCCCACACCTTCTTCGCGGTGTCGCCGTAGCGAACCATCACCGAGTGCACCAGGGCGAGCTCACCACACGGCGTGGACTCCGAGGGTGGCCCGAACATGTTCCACCAACGATTGACGCATTCGGGGTCGGCAGGGCCTTTGCCCGAGTTCCACGCCGGATACGGGTGGTGCGCGACGGCATCGAAATAACCGCGATACCCACGGCTGTACGCCCAGTCCAACCAGACCGACGGCGCGTTCGGATTGGTCCCGCCCTGCACCGTCCCCGCGCCCGAAGCCCCGGCCAGAACAACACACCCGGGACAGCGCGCCTTCACCCGCGGGTAGGCGAGTTTGACGAGCTGCCAGTAACGCGCTTTGCGGTCGCCGACGAAGTTGGCGAAGTTCACGAAGTTCGGTTCGTTCCAGATCTCGTACGCCTGGACCTTGTCGCCGAAGTGCGCGACCGTGCGATCCACGATCGAGGTCCAGTCCTGGTCACGGGTCGGGAACCATTTGTCGCCGCTGTGACCGCCGTTCGCCCACGGCGGCGCGTAGGCGAGGACGAGCAGAACCCGCATTCCGCGGGCGGCGGCGGCATCCACGACCGGGTCCAACCGGTCCCACCGCAGCGGCGCCCCACGGGCCGGTTCGACCGACCACCAGTCGAGGTCGAGGCGTAGCAGCGGAACCTTGGGCGCCACCGCGGACTGCATGGCGGGTAGACGCCGCACGATGTCGGCACCGTCACCTGAGCCTTCCGCGAAGCCGACGTCGGCGGACGTGAAGGAATCGGCGGGCGCTGCCATCGCCGGGCCAGGCACAGCCATCACCGACAGCGTGCTCGCGACCAACGCGAGCACCGTATTTCCGACGCGAATTCGTCCGAGCTGGTCGAGAATCGATGTCTTCATCCAGAAGGCCCTTCTGTATGAAATCTTCGCGATCGATGCGTGTGCTGTAGTGTGCGCCGACTCCCACGAAGGCCCCGAATGACACGCCGTCAACGAGGTTTCGTCACCCAGTCCGGTCTTGGTGCTCGGTTTCGAGCCTGATTGCCGATCAACCTGCCGTTCCCGGCGCAGCCACCGAACAGCAGGTACAGCCCGGTGTCGGTGAAGCCGACCGCGGTCAGCATCAGGACAAGCGTGCGAGTCGCGAAACCGCAGGCAGAGCGCGTGGGGTTCAACACCACTCAATCTGAGAGATCCTCGAGAAACCGACGACATCAGCGGAGGCCACCCAGGCCCGAGGCGTCTGCAGCCTCGCCGGGCCCACGCAGCTCCACTCCGCTCGGAATCGCGGTGCCGGTGACCGGCCGGATACCGTAGCCTCGTCCTTATGAGTGTCCAGGCTGGGGTGGCTTCACCGCACGACCACGTCGTGAGCATTTATGACGGACTGGATGAGCTGGCCCGCAATGTCAGCGACTTCCTCGGGCAGGGGTTGGACACCGACGGTGCGGCCGTGGTGATCGCCACACCCGCCCATCGCGAAGCCATCGCGACGCGGTTGAGCGAGCACGGCTTGGACTTGGCTGCCCTCACCGCGGCCGGCCGCTATCGAGCCCTGGATGCCGCGCAGACCTTGGCGAGCTTCACCATCGACGGCGCGCTCGACCGGGCTCGTTTCGCCGAAGTGATCGGCGAGGTCATCGCCGCTGCGAGTGCGGGTGGGCGTTCCGTGCGCGCGTTCGGTGAGATGGTGGCGCTGCTGTGGGCCGACGGCGATCCGGCCGCTGCGATCGAGCTCGAAGCGATGTGGAACGAGTTGGCTCAGAGCCATCGGTTCCTGCTCTACTGTGCCTATCCCCGTGACATGCTCGCCGGCGCCGACGATCTGGTGCGCCTGCAGCAAGTGTGCGCCCATCATTCCGAGATCGTCGCTCCCGACAGCTACACCGCCGCCCAGCCCGAACTCGGGCCGAGCGCCGACCCGGACAGCGATTCTCGAACCTATCTGCCGGTACCCAGCGCCGTCAGCGCCGCGCGCCGATTCGTCACCGGCAGGCTGGGGGAATGGCAGCACGGCCCCGCGGTCATCGACGATGCCGCCCTGGTCGTTTCCGAACTCGCCGCCAACGCGGTTGCCCACGCGCACACCGCGTTCCGGATCCGTCTGTCCCAGACCGAGGGGATGGTGAAGATCGAGGCCGAGGACCTCAGCCCGCGCCGACCGGTTTTGGGCACCGACCGCGGAAGCGCGGTGGGTGGACGTGGTTTGATCCTGATCGCGGCACTGGGCAGCCGATGGGGCAGCGAACCGGCCCCGGCAGGGCACGCCAAGAACGTGTGGTGCGAAATCCCCTCCCCTGACCTGAGGGAAGGACTCTGAGATATGTCGATCGATCTTTCCGCGCCCGCGCGCGGTACCTCGGTGGCCAGGGCGGCTGGTGCACTGATCGATAAGCGAAGCGGCGGCTGCCACGATCATGCCTGCGTGGCGTATACCACCCGCGCTGAACGCGACCGCGCCGCCGTGGAATGGCTGCTCGAGGGTGCCGCGCTCGGGCAGCGGCTGCTCGCGGTCACCGACGACGACGATGCCGGTGACCGCTTGCGAGCCGCTTTCGCCGCGGCCGATGCCGGCTACGAGCTGACCCATACCTCCCTCGGGGAGGTCTACGACTTGTCCGCGCCGATCGACGCCGAAGCCCAGCTTGCTCATTTCCGGGGCGAAGTCGCATCGGCCATCGACGCGGGTTTCGCGGGCATTCGCGTCTTCACCGACATCACCGCCCTGAACCTCGATCCCGCACGCCGTCCCGGTCACCTCCGGTGGGAACACGTCGCGGACGCGTTCATGGCCGGTGGTAACCCGGTAGCCGCGATGTGTGCCTACGACCTCACCGCGACCGGCGAGGATCTGGGCGCGGTCATGGCCGTACACCCGTTGCGCCACGGCCCCTCCCGGGTCCCCACGACGTTCGGGATGTATTGGCGAGACGGCCACCGTTTCCTGGAGGGAGAGATCGATCAATTCAGCATTCCCGCCCTGATCGGCGCGCTCGAGGTCTTGCCGAGCGAGGGCGCCGACCTCGACGTCAGCGGTCTGGCGTTCCTGAGTGTGCGCGCCTCGGCGGTACTGGCGGGCATGGATCCGTCCCAGCGTGCACACCGGTCGATACGGCTGGTCAACGCCCATCCCGTCGTCGAGCGGGTATGGACCGTGATGGATTTCGATCCCCGACGGTTGATCAAGCGCACCGATTCCTGAGCCGGCTTCGTGCGGATTGCCGTCGTGGCCTATCGGTTCGATCGCGACTTCACCACCGCCGCAACGAATCTGGTGAGGGTCGCAGATTTCACCTAGGTGTCGACCTGGGCCGGATGGGCGTGTGACATCCCGCCCGATAACCTGCAGTCCCGCGCCGACTCGGCGTCACAGCAGGTGAGTGGTGAGAAAGTCGATCTGATCGATGAGGATCTTCTCCACTACCGGCGGGTGATAGACGGTGAAGTGGTCGGCGTCGTAGTGGTTGAGGGTGGCGCGGGGCGCAAACGACGTCACGATGCACCCAACCGGGCGCGGTGCGTCTCACACAGTTTCCAGATCGCGTTGCGGATGCGTTCGTCCAGGACAGCGTCGGGCCATGGGGTCGGGATGGCCTTGGTGTTGAAGTAGGCGCCGTTGGTGTTGCGGACCTCGGGGCTGGTCGCGAGATGAATGCTGGACCGCGTGGCCCTGAGCAGCGCCTTGTGGCCATAGACCACCGGCATCGCCAGCCGCAGCAGCGGCACGATCGGACGCGCCAGCGGTGGGTAGGTGCCGATGGCGAGGCCCCTGTTCATCGAGGTGTACGCATGTCCGGGGTAGGCCACGTTCAGCGTCACCGGTGCCCCTTCGACCTCCTGGGCGAAGCGGTAACTCATCGCCATCTGGGCCAGCTTGGTCTGGTTGTAGAAGGACAAGCCGACGTAGGACTTCTCACCCTGGAGGTTGTCCAGATCGATCCGGCCCTTCGGGATGCCGCCGGTGATGTTGATGACCCGGGCCGCACCCGAGGATGTCAGGGCCGGCATCAGCCAGTGCGTGAGGCAGAACGGCGCGACCACGTTGACCGCGAACGCTGTCTCGATACCGTCCTCAGTCATCTCACGATGAGATCTGGTCGCTCCCGCGTTATTGATCAGCACGTCGACGCCACGACTCCGGGTGCTGACCTCCTCGGCGAGGCGCTTCACGTCGCCGAGCCGGGAGAGGTCGGCAGTTATCGCCTCGACTCGGTGGTTCCCACTGGCGCGGAGTTCCTCCACGGCGGCATCAGCGCGGTTCTTGTCGCGCCCGACGAGGATCACGCGTGCGCCCATTTCGGCCAACTGTCGCGCTGTCTCTTTACCGATCCCTCCGGTACTTCCGGTCACCAGCACGGTCTTGCCATCCACAACCATCACTCCGCTCGCCGAGATTCTGACACTTGGTGACACTCTAGTCACCAAGTGTACGGCTTAGTCTGAGTGCATGAGTGAGGGACTGAGGGAACGGACCCGGCGAGCCGTGCGGGCCGAGATCGCCGAGGTAGCCATCGACTTGTTCACCCGCCAGGGCTTCGAGAACACGACTGTCGATGAGATCGCACATGCAGCCGGCATGACCAAGCGCAGCTTCTTCCGGTACTTCCCGACCAAGGATGACGTCGTCTTCGACGGCATAGACCTCACCGGCGCGGACGTGGTCGCCGACATCGCCGCTCGACCTGCGGGCGAAAGCCCCTGGGAGTCTCTCCATCACGTACTCCGCGCCCGGCTGGGCGAGATCCATGCCAGTGAGCAGGTCCTGGTTACGTTGCGGCTGATCGAGGCCACCCCCGCACTGATAGGACGACTCCACCAACGACGAGCAGAGTGGCGAGGGCGAGTCGGTGACGCGCTCCAGGCTCGCCCGGGCGTCGAGATCGACGCGTACGCAGCAGATCTACTGATCAACGCCGCGGCCGCTGTACTGGATGCCGTGTCCAGTCAATGGGTCCGATCAGGCGGCAAAGCAGACCGCTCCAGTCTTCTCGACCAAGGATTCCTCCACGTCCACGTAGATCCCGACCCGCAATAGTTCCAGTCCTCGGCACGTCGGCGACTCGTCGTTGACGTCCTCTATCAGCCGACGACCAGACAGAACGGGTGACCGGCCGGATCCAGCAGCACCCGCCACCGGTCGACGCTCGGCAGGTGGTCCACCCTGACCGCGCCGAGACCCAACGCAAACTTCTCCGCCGCATCGAGGTCCTCGACCCTGAAGTCCAGGTGTAACTGCTGCGGCACGTCCTGGCCGGGCCACGAGGGGGCTCGGTATCCGGTGACCCGCTGGAAGCCCAGGTCACAACCCGAACCATCGGTCAGAGCGACGAATTCGTCGGCGTCGTAGCCGAGCTGCATGCCCGTCAGCTCTCGGTAGAACCGGGCAAGAGCCCGGGGATCAGCGCAGTCCAGAATCACGCCCCGCAGTGTGGCTTTCGGCATCATGTACTCCTCGGTCATCGGTGTTCGCGGGCCGCGCGGCGGTCGCCGCAGGTAGTCATCCAACGCGCTGTCGTGGGTCGGCTCCACTCCTTTTCGGGCGGCGGACAACTCCAAACCAGGGATCACATACGTCTCGCCCAATCGAATCGCAGCCGAGGCGGGAATCAGTATCGGCACGCTTTCCCGATACTTCACACCCGCCCGTGGTCCGGTTCAGCGACGCGGTGATGCCAGCAAGCCGGGTTCCGCCGGTGTGGGCGGTCCTTCGTGAGCACCGTCGATACCGGATTGTCTTGGCGGCCTTCATTGTTCGATGCGTAGGTCCATCGCTGCGTGCTGACGGCGACGTTCGGGTTGTCCGTCGAGTTCGCCGTGGGCGAGGGCCCAGAGATTCGGCGTGCGACGGGTGGAGCCGCGCCGGCGTTTGCCGTTGAGCTTCGCCGCTCGAGGAATTCCTGGCCGTGGGTGAAGGCCGGAGGCCCACCGTGACACCTGTACGGAACCGGCGTAGCCCCTACTCCTTCACGATCTCGACCACACCGTTCCGAGCCCCTGGCTCGAGGCCGCCGACGTCCTCGTCGGAGTCCATGGCATCGGCGGTTGGACGGCGGCCCGGGGCCCACGCGGCGATGAGGACGGCCGCACCGATCGTCAGGAATCCCAGCACGATCGCGGATTCCCGCATGCCGTGCAGGAACGCGGATTTCGCGAAGTCGCCGAGTTGCTGGGCCACCGGTCCCGCCCGCGCAACCACCTCGAGGGCAGCCGCGAGCGAATCACCGACTGGTTCGCGGGCGGCCTCGGGAAGGCTCGGCAGGGCGGGTGCGATCCGCTCGCCGTATCCGGCGGCGAGCACACTGCCCGAGATGGCGATGCCGATGGCGGCGCCGACTTCACGTGCGGCATCGTTGACCGCGGCGGCGACACCATGCTTCGCCACAGGTGTGCCGTCGACGATGGCGGCGGTCGCGGGCGCGGTGCACAGCCCGATTCCCGCGCTCATCAGCAGCAGCGGACCGAGGACGTCCAGGTAGGAGGTGTGCACGTCGACCTGCGCGATGAGAAACATCCCGGCACCGATCGACGCGAGACCGGCGAAGGCGGGGACCCGGAGTCCGAACCGCGTCGCGAGCCGGGGTGCGATCACGGAGATCATCACCATCGGTAGACCCATCGGTGCGAGCGCCAGTGCCGAGACCAGCGGACGGTAGCCGAGGATCAGCTGAAAGTACTGCACGATCAGCATGAACAGCCCGAAGGTCACCAGGAACTGCACCGTCACGATCGCGGTGCCGCTGCCGAAACCCCGGTCGGCGAACAGGCCGACATCGATCAGCGGATGCGCCACCCGCTTCTCGACAACGACGAAGACGACACCGAGCACCACACCGGCGACCGTCGCACCGACCACCAACGGATCGAGCCACCCCCGCGCGGGCACCTCGATGGCGGCCACCACGATCGCACCGATGGCCAGAGCGCTGGTCACCGTACCGAGCGGGTCCATCGCCGACCGTGCGGTGTCGACCGATTCGGGCAGAGTGCACGCGGCCACCGACAGCAGCGCGCCCGCGATCGCCATCCCGACGAAAATCGCGACCCAGGACCAATTTTCGATCAGCACACCGGAGCCGAGGATGCCGAGGATCGCGCCGACACCGGCGACTCCTGCCCACAATCCGACCGCGCTGCCCCGGCGTTCCACCGGGAAGCCGGCGGTGATGAGCGACAGCGTGGACGGCATCACCAGTGCCGCACCGATTCCCGTGAACACCCGCGTGGCGATCAGCCAGAGCGGGCTGTCGAGCACAAGGGGCGCCGCCGAACCGACGGCGAAGATCACCAGTCCGACGATGAGGACGATGCGCCTGCCGTACCTGTCCCCCAACGCACCGCCCGGCAGGACCAGACAGGCGAGGGCCAGCGTGTAACCGTCGACGATCCAGGTGAGTTCGGCCTGGCTGGCGCCGGTATCGGCCGCGATCTGCGGCAGCGCGGTGTACAGCGCGGCCATCGAAGCGGTGACCAGAACCACGGCGAGACAAGACAACGTCAGCAGGCGGCGCTGGACGGAAGACAATCGGGCACGTCCGGTGGAAACCATCTGTCCTCCGCTACTATCAGTATCGCTTCGCTACAAGATGTAGCATAAGTATGCGCCGGGAGGTAGGCCTTCGAGATGGTCGACAGCGGAATACTGGGCGATATGAGTGATTTCGACGCCGACGAGGTCGATCCGCGCCGCGTGCGGTCACGTGCCCGGCTTCTCGATGCCGCCACCACCCTGCTGCAGAACGGCGGCCTGGAGGCGGTGACCATCGAGGGCGTCACCAAACTGTCCAAAGTCGCCAGGACCACCCTGTACCGGCATTTCGACAACGCGGTCCAGTTGCGGGCGGCCACGATCGAGCGCCTGCTGCCCTCGGCGGTGCAGAGCCCACCCGAAGGCCCGCTGCGCGACCGGCTGATCACTCTGCTCGCGCGTCAGGCCGACGCGATCAGGGACACTCCCCTGCAGGTGTCGACCCTGGCGTGGTTGGCGACCGGTTCCGACCGCACGGCCGACAGCCCCGCCATCACCTCGCTGCGCAGGCGCCTCATCGATCAGTACCGCGCGCCGTTCGACCAGGTGCTCGAAACACCGGAGGCCCGTGCGCAACTGGGCGACTTCGATACCTACTTCGCGCTGTCGCAGCTGGTCGGCCCGCTCGTCTTCGCCAAACTGCTCGGCCTGCGCGAATCGACTCGCCAGGATTGCGCCCGGATCGTCGACGACTTTCTCGCGGCCCGCGCCGCGATCACCTCCGACGGATCCGGGCGACACCCCGGCTAGCTGCCCGTCAGATCACGACACCGACATCGTTGCGCACCAGGACATCCAGCGCGCGCTCGGCCACCGCGGCGATGGTCATGGAGGGATTGCACGCGGCGGTATTGCCGGGCATGAGGGCGCCGTCGAGGACGTAGAGGCCCCGCTGGCCGCGCACCCGGCCCTCCAGATCGCACACACTGCCCATGTTCGCCCCGCCCAGCGGATGCCAGGTGGAGGGGAAGATCGCGTTGGTGTCGATCAGGTGTGCGCTCGGGCCCGCGACACGGCGGATCGCGGCATCGATGTGCGCCTGGATGCCTCGGTCACCCTCGTGGGGCCAGCGCAGTCGCGCGTCGTCGGATCCGGGGTCGTAGACGAAGTCGCCGCGTCCGTCGCTCACCCCGTACCCGACGAGCATGGTGCTGCCCGCGTCCAGTGACAGCGGCGGGATCGACGCCTGGATGAAGGTGAACGCCGCCTGCGGATCGTCCCAGTTCTTGCTCCCGAAGACGACCGGGCCACCTTGGGCCGCACCGAAATTCGCCGACGGATCCCGCCAGACATAGATCCGGTCGGCATTGGTACCCCAGCCCTTCCCCAGTTCGTCCGGCAGGTCGGGAATCGCGCCCTTGGCACCGGCGCGCACCAGCAGGCGGGTGGTGTTGAGGCTGCCTGCGGCCAGCACGAGGGTCGGCGTCGTGATGACCTTGTTCTCCAGGACCACGCCGCCGGTGTCGATGCGGTCGACCCGCACCACCCAGCGGCCGTCGGGAGCCCGCTCGATGTCGGTGACCTCGTGCAGGGTCTGCACGTCCACGATGCCCGTCGTCTCGGCGGCGGCGACATAGGTGACGTCGACGGAGTTCTTGCCCCCGTTGTTCACCCCCATCGCGCCGTCGCCGTTGGTGTAGGACGGCTTCATCTCCCCGCGCAGCTCGGCCAGCGCGTAGTTCCAGTCGATCGGCATGGGGATCTTCGACAGCGGCAGTCCGGCGCCGCGCACGCGCTCCGCGAAGATCCGCGCCGCCGCGTAGGGGGCGCTGTCGACCAGCTCGTCCGGCGCGGTGGCCAGGCCGAGCATGCGCGCCACCCTCGGGTAGAAGACCTGGTCCATGCGCTCCCAGTCGATCCCGGCCGGGAAGTGCGTCTCGAAAACTTCGCGCGTCGGTTGCAGCGACATGCCCTGGTACACCAGCGATCCGCCGCCGAGCCCGGCCGCGCACAGCGCGGTCATCCCCGTGCCCGAGACCGCTTCGAGCAGTCCGGCATAGCGGTCGAAGATCAGGGGTGTGCCGAAGAGTGTCGGGCTGGACCGATGCCACAGCAACCGCTTGTCCGGCTGGGTGGCGCGGGGGAAGGTCTCCGAGTTGGGCCCGGTGGCCCAGCGTCGGCCGCGCTCGAGCAGCAGCACCGGAACACCTGCCTGGGCCAGGCGCAGGGCGGCGACGCCGCCGCCGAAGCCCGAGCCGATCACCACCGCCCGGCGTTCCTCCCTGGTGAGCGGGATCCCGCCGGTGCGGGCGGCGATCCCGGGAGCTGCGGCGGCGCCGCGGGCGGAGGCCAGCAGTAATCCGGCGCCTGCGGCACCGCCGAGTAGGGCGCGGCGGGTCATCATCGGCATGTCGAAACCTTCATCGTGTCGTCCTGGCACGGGTCGACCCCGCGCCGTTCCAGTAGGAGGGAAAGCAGGCCGATCTCCTGGCCCTGAGTGCGCACGATCTCGCGTGCCGAGCGTTCGACCTCGCCGCCGGTGAGCACGGCGTCGGCCGCCGCGGCCATGTCGACGCCACCCGCGTGATGTCTGCGCATCAGTCGCAGGAAGACGATCTCGGCCTCGGTACCACGTGCGGCCGAGAGCTGGTCCAGCTCGGCGGCCGTGACAGTGCCCGGCATCACCGGCACCGCTTGTCCTGCCGAATGTCGTTGCCCGTGTAGGTCGTCCGGCAGCCACGCCATGGCCCGGTCGTTGGTGACCGGTGCGTCGGCCAACCGAAGCCAGCCGAGGAACATGCCCGATTCGGTGCGCTGCTCGTCGGCGATCTGACGGGCGAGTCCCACGACGAACGGGTCGGCGCCGGTGTCCAGCCGTTGCGTGAGGAGCATCGCCTGGGTGTGGTGGGCGAGCATGTCCTGGATGAAACCGATCTCGGTCTCACTGAGCACCTTCGGCGCGCTCGTCGTCGTGGGCAGCGCGGGTCGTAGCGCCGCTCCCATGGCGAGCAGCAAGATCGCCAGCGCACCGAATCCGGCGTATCGGAAAGCGTTGTGCCGTCTCATGATCCGGTCGTCGAGTCCTGGTCCGGCGGCGGGGTGTAGACCTCGGGCGAGAGCTCGAGCGCCAGGAAACCGTTGTCCGCGCACGTGGTCCAGAGCTGGTTGCCACGCCATTCCGGTGGTGAGAAGCACCAGTCGGTGGACAGATCACCGAGGGCGAGGGTGCCGCTGCGCGCGCTCAGCGCCTGGGCGGGGTCGAACACGCCGCGCAACATGGACTGGACCACCGCGGGCGCCGAGAGCACCGGCACGCCGATGATCGAGGCCAGCGCGTGCGGGGAATTCCAGAGCTGGGCGTTCTCGCCGGTCCGCGCGGGCGGATTGAAGTAACCGATCTCCCGGACAGCACCGGGATCGCGTACGTCGAACACGCGGATTCCCGACGAGGTCCAGCCACACGCGAGGGCAGTCGGGTCGGCGGGCCGGTCGGCGGCGCAATAGTGCGCGTCGTAGGCGAACAGGGATCCGCCCGCGGCCGAGGCGAGCATCGAGTCCTGGTTCTCGGGCAGATTGATCTCGAGCTTGATCGACCCGGCGATCCTCGGCTGACGGTCGTCGGAGACATCGATGAGTTTCACCCCACCCGACCCCGCCTCGTCGACGGCGAACACATACGGATCTCCGCCGTAGGTCACCGGAACAGTGTGTTGGGTGGCCCACCCGTCGGACCAGGTCATGTCCGACAGTTCGGGAACCTGCGGAGACGGATCGCGCCGCTGCACGGCGCTGATGTCGAGCACCTTCATGCCGCCGAGGTTGTTCGCCAGGTAGAGGCGGTTGCCGTCCGGGGAGACGCCGAGCCCGTGCATGGACATCCCCGGCATCCCCTGCCACACCACCCGGGGATTCGCCGGGTCGGTCAGGTCGACGGCGCTGAGCAGGCCGGGCGCCGTGCCCGAACTCCAATAGGTTCGCCCGTCCGGGGAGAAACCACCCTCGTGCGCCGTGATCGGCAGCGGCAGCAGCGGATTCGTACCGGTACCGGGGTTGAGCAGGCGCGGGTGCGCGCAGTCGCTGATGTCGTAGATCGACAGCAGGCCGGCACCGACCAGCGCGGGTACCCCCGCACCGACGAGCAGTTTGCGGGCCTTGTTGACCTTCAAGCTCTCCCACGTACCGGCGAGCATCGCCGGTTCGGTCAGCGTGGCGGTGTGCACCGGCGCGGACGGGTCGCGCACGTCGAGGACGTGGACGCCCGCGTCGGGGCCGAGCAGGTCACCGGGAAAGAACGTGCCGACGTAGGCGCAGTGCTCGAAGGTGACCGAGGTGATGCCACCGCCGCGACCGCCCGCCGCGCCGAGCAGCCGCATATTGCACCGGAATCCCTCGCGGGACCGTCCGCTGTCGCGGTCGGCCGCGGGAACGTCACCCTGGAGGCCGGTTTCGGGCGCGGATCCCGGCAGGCAGTCGACGCGGCCCGCGGCCGGTTGGGAGTGCGCGCTCACCGCGCCCATCGACACCAGCAACGCGGTGACGAGAATCAGTCCGGCGCGCCAGTGCGCACGGGCAGAGATAGTGCTCATGTATGCAGTCGTCGCCCGAGGTGAGGGCGCCTTTCTCGAGTAGTAACCATGTTACTGTCGATCGGACGCTACCACTCGGACCCCACCGCCGGAACGAAATCGAGCGAAGTCGGAAGGAACGTTCCCGCAGCGGAGAGGCGGGTTACCTCGCGCGCTCGCCTTCGACCTCGCGCAGGAACGATTCGATGAGTTCGACCACCTCCGCATGGCCCGTGTCGACCTCGAAGGCTTCCTCCATACGCAGGAAGCGCGAGACGCTCGACATCAGCAGGATGAGCGCGCCCGGGCTGTAGCCCGCGCCGCCGTGATCGGCCAGCGCCGAGGACACGGCATCGAGCTGGAGCGCGCGGAATCGACGGGAGGACTCGGCGATCTCGGCCCGAATCGCCTTGCGGTGATTCGCCAGCGCGACGAATTCCATGGTCAGCGCGGTCTGGGACTGGTCGTTGATGGCGTCCCACAACGCCCACAGCGGTTGCGGCGATGCCAGCGCACGCAGTTGACGTTCGTAGCTGCGATCCGCGCCGCGCCGGAACAACTCGACGAACAGATTGTCCATGTTGCCGAAGTAGTAGTAGACGAGCGCGGGATTCACGCCCGCCGTGGTGCCGAGGCGTCGGGAGCTGACGGCGGCATAGCCCTCCTCGAGCATGATGCACTCGGCCGCGTCGAGCAAAGCGGAACGGGTGGTCGGGTTCTCGGCGTCACGGGCGGGCTTCACATGTAGGCCTGTCTGTCGGGCGAGCGGCACATCGCCGCTCGCGAGCGTCGCGCTACACCCTTGACAGTGGTGAGCGTCGTCACGTATATCTTAATCACTCGCTCAAATTGAGCAGTCGGTTAAGACCCCGGATCAGGCCTGACAGGTCATTTCGGTGGCCCGCCGACGGCCATTCACACTGACCGCCCTTCCCACCGGCGAAGGGTTTCCCGCGCCGCGCAGCCGGCGCCATCGCGCCCGGAACGGGTGTTCGCTGCCTTGCCGAGAGCAGAGGAATTCGGATGAACAACACAGCCCCAACGCCTTCGGGCTCGACCGCACCCGCCCGGGTCGCCGTGGTGACCGGTGGCGCCTCCGGGATGGGTGTGTCCATCTGCGCCGCGTTCGCCGCGGCGGGCCATCGGGTCGCGGTTCTCGACATCGACGGCGCGGCCGCGCAACGCACCGCCGAACAGCTGCGCGAAGCCGGTGCGGCAGCCATGGCCGCCGCGGTCGACGTCACCGATCGCGATGCTGTCCGGGCGACCATGGACAAGGTGCGGGCCGAGTTCGGTGCCGTCGAAATCCTGGTCACCAGTGCGGGTTCCGTGGATTTCGCACCGTTCACCGACATCAGCCCGCAGGCGTGGAACCGCATCGTCGACGTCAACCTCAACGGGGTCTTCCACTGCGCCCAGGCGGTGGTCGGGGACATGGTCGCGGCCGGGTGGGGTCGCATCGTCACGATCTCGTCGTCGAGCGCGCAGCGCGGTTCGCCGGGAATGGTGCACTACACCGCCGCCAAAGGCGCGGTGGTCGCGATGACCAAAGCCCTCGCACGGGAGTACGCCGCGGCGGGCATCACGGTGAACACGATCCCGCCCTCGGGCATCGACACACCGATGTCGCGCCGGTCCCAAGCCGCCGGGCACCTGCCCGGCAACGAACGCATGGCAGCCGCGATTCCGGTGGGGCACTTGGGAACCGGTGACGACATCGCCGCGGCGTGCGTATTCCTGTGCTCGGAACAGGCCGGCTATATCACCGGCCAGGTTCTCGGTGTGAACGGCGGATCGGTGATATGAGGAGCTCGGCCACTCCCCGCCTGGCGCCGCTACCAGTGCGGGACTGGGACGAGGACACGCGGGCGGTGTTCCGGGGTCACGTGACATCGGCGGATCGATATCTGTCCGGCGCGCCCGATGCCCCGGCCATGCCGGGCATTCTCGGATTGCTGGCCCACCATACGGAATTGGCCGGCGCGTGGCTGGCCTACAACGGGCAGCTCATCGAGCGGCCGACGGTCGACCCACGCGACCGCGAACTGGTGATCCTACGGGTGGCCTGGCGCAGCGAGTCGGCTTACGAATGGGCGCAGCACGTCCGGATCGCCACCGGTCTCGGCGTCACCGAGGAACAGATCTCCGCGATCCGCCACGGATCGCATTCCCCGGTCTGGTCGCCGGTGCAGCGGTGCCTGCTGGCCATGACCGATCAGCTGCTGGCCCGGCACCGCGTCGACGACCCGACCTGGGCGCAGCTGGAATCGCACTTCGACAGCAGGCAGCTCATCGAGCTGCTGTTCGTCGCCGGCTCGTACCTGTGCCTGGCGATGGTGCTCAACAGCGTTGCACTGCAACCGGACCCGGAACGGGAGGAACGATCATGAGTGAACTCGTAGAAGAACCGGCCACCCGGCATCAGTGGCCGAGGCCCGCCGAAGGCAGCTGGACCGAGCACTACCCCGAACTGGGCACGTCCATGATGTCGTTCGAGGATTCGGTGTCACCGGAGTTCTTCGAACTCGAGCGGAACGCGATCTTCCGGCGGGCCTGGCTCAATGTCGGCCGGATCGAGCAACTGCCGCGCACCGGAAGCTATTTCACGAAGGAAATCGAGGCGGTTCGCACGTCGATCGTCGTGGTCCGCGATCACGACGGAACGGTGCGCGCCTTCCACAATGTGTGCCGCCACCGCGGAAACAAGCTGGTGTGGAACGAGTTCCCCAAGGCCGAGACCTCGGGGGTCTGCCGTCAGTTCACCTGCAAATATCACGGCTGGCGCTACGGGCTCGACGGCTCACTGAGTTTCGTGCAGCAAGAAGACGAGTTCTTCGACCTCGACAAGGCCGGGCTGGGACTGGCGGCGGTGCACTGCGAAGTGTGGGCAGGCTTCATCTTCGTCAATCTCGACGACACACCACGCCAGACGCTGCGCGAATTCCTCGGCCCGATGATCACCGATCTGGAGGGTTATCCGTTCGACAAGATGACGGAGTGGTACGAGTTCACGGCCGACAACCAGAGCAACTGGAAGTTGTTCGCCGATGCCTTCCAGGAGTATTACCACGTCCCCGGCCTGCATTCCCAGCAGGTGCCCAGTGCGGTGCGAACGCCCGGAAAGGGCTTCGAGTGCGCGCATTTCCAGGTGGACGGCCCGCATCGGATGGTGTCGACCGGCGGCGCGCGCCGCTGGACGTTGCCCGCGGAATTCATGTATCCGATCGAACGGGTCACCCGCAGCGGTCTGGTCGGGCCGTGGGAATCACCCGACATCGGTGAGCCGCCCACGGGCTTGAATCCGGGCCGGATCGAACCGTGGGGCATCGACAACTTCCAGATCTTCCCCAATATCGAGATCCTCATCTACCGGGGCTGGTATCTGCTCTACCGCTATTGGCCCACCTCGTACAACACCCACCGGTTCGAGGGGATGCTGTGTTTCCAGCCGGCGCGCACGGTTCGTGAGCGGGTCGAACACGAAGTCGCCTCGGTGGTCTTCAAGGAATTCGCGCTCCAGGACGCGGGCATGCTCACCGGCACGCAGACCGCGCTGGAATCGGCGTATCGCACCGCGGGTATCACCCGGTACCCCGTCAACGATCAGGAAATCCTGGTTCGCCATTTCCACAAAGTCGTCGCCGACTGGGTCGAGCAGTACCGCACCGAGGCCGGTGCCCGATGACGTCGACCATGCTCCCACCCGCCTTCGCCGACCTCGAGCGGTTCGCCGCCACCTGGTGTCTTGCCACCGAACACGAGCGCTACGCCCGCCGCCTCGGCAGCTCCATGCAGGAATTGCTCGAGTTCTACGACGCCTGCTTTCCCCGCCTGGAAGACGCCCTGGCCTACTGCGACAAATTCCCGCTCGACGACCTGCCCGAGGACACGATTCACCTACTGCACCTGGTGTATTCGCTCGTGATGGTCGCCATGGCGGTCGAAATCTTCCAGCAACCCAAACCGGTCGACAGCGCCGATGCCGAGCTCGAGCGCGTCGCCGCGCCCTGGCCGTGAGATACGAAGGAACCCCACTATGACGATCACCATCGAGAAACTCGGGCAGGCCGTCGGCGCCCAGGTCATCGGCGTGACACGCGACCAGCTCCTCACCGACGACAGCGTCGCCGAGACGGTGATGACGGCGCTCGAGGACAACGGGGTGCTGGTCTTCCGCGATCTGCATCTGGATCCGGAGACCCAGGTGGCCTTCTGCCGCACGCTGGGCCAGGTCGACATCTCACCGGGGCATCATCCGGTGGAGGGGATCTACCGGGTCAGTCTCGACACCACCAAGAACTCCTCGGCGAGCTATCTGCGTGCCACCTTCGACTGGCACATCGACGGCTGCACGCCCGAGGACGACGCCTACCCGCAGATGGCGACGGTGCTCACCGCCAAGGCGGTCGCGACCAGCGGCGGGGAGACCGAATTCGCCAGCACCTACCGGGCTTACGACGACCTGTCCCCCGCCGAACGCACCTACCTGGGGTCGCTGCGGGTGGTGCATTCGCTCGAGGCCTCGCAGCGCGGTGTCACCACCGACCCGACACCGGAGCAGTTGGCGGCGTGGCGCAGGCGCCCGACCAAGGAGCACCCGCTCATCTGGACGCACAAATCGGGCCGTCGCTCGCTCGTGCTCGGCGCATCGACCGACTATGTGGTCGGGTTGCCTGCCGACGAGAGCCGGGCGTTGCTGGACGACCTGCTGCGCCGCTGCACCGCCCCCGACCGCGTGTACCGGCACACCTGGTCGGTCGGCGACACCGTGATCTGGGACAACCGTGGCGTCATCCACCGCGCCGCCCCTTATCCGGCGGGCTCACCGCGAGAGATGTTGCGCACCACTGTGCTCGGTGAAGAACCGATCGAATAACCCACCGACACAGCACGTCAGGAGTAGTCATGCCTCGTTGGCCCAAACCCGCCGAGGGTAGCTGGACACAGCACTACCCGGAACTCGGTACCGCACCGATGTCCTACGAAGACTCGATCTCCGCCGAGTTCTTCGAACTCGAACGGGACGCGATCTTCAAGCGTGCCTGGCTCAATGTCGGTCGCGTCGAGCAACTTCCACGCACCGGCAGTTATTTCACCCGCGAGATCCACGCCGCGCACACCTCGGTGATCCTGGTCCGCGACCGCGACGGCGCGGTCAACGCCTTTCACAACATCTGCAGGCACCGGGGAAACAAGCTGGTGTGGAACGAGTTTCCCCGCGAGGAGACCTCCGGGACATGCCGCCAGTTCACCTGCAAGTACCACGGCTGGCGCTACGGGCTCGACGGCGCGCTGACCTTCGTGCAGCAAGAAAGCGAATTCTTCGATCTCGACAAGAACGAACTCGGTCTCGCACGCGTGCACTGCGAGGTGTGGGCCGGCTTCATCTTCGTCAACCTGGCCGCCGAACCACAGCAGACGCTGCGGGATTTCCTCGGCCCGATGGTGACCGGACTCGAGGGCTATCCGTTCGACAAGCTCACCGAACGCTATTCCTACCGGTCCGAGGTCGGCGCGAACTGGAAGCTCTACCTCGACGCTTTCCAGGAGTTCTATCACGCACCGGTGCTGCACGGAAAACAGACGCCGGACAACTTCTCCGTCGCCGCGCAGCAGGCCGGATTCGAGGCACCGCACTATCAGCTCGACGGTCCGCACCGGTTGGTCAGCACGTCCGGTGTGGTCACCTGGGAACTCGATCCGACGATGCGCAAACCGATGGAAGACATCACCCGCAGCGGTCTTTTCGGTCCGTGGGATGTTCCCGACCTCGGGCCGATGCCCGCCGGTCTCAATCCCGCCGGCTGCGAACCCTGGGGGCTCGATTCCTTCCAATTGTGGCCGAATTTCACCATTCTCATCTGGTCCGGCGGCTGGTATCTCACCTACCAGTACTGGCCGACCTCGCACAACACACACATCTTCGAGGGAAATCTGTACTTCACGCCCGCGCGTACCCCGCGTGATCGGGTCGCCCACGAAATGGCCGCGGTCACCTTCAAGGAATACGGATTGCAGGATTCCTCGACCCTCGAGGCGACGCAGCTGATGCTGGAATCGCGTGCGGTGCGCACCTTCCAGCTCAACGACCAGGAGATCCTGCTGCGGCACCTGCACAAGGTCGCCGCCGACTGGGTCGAGGACTACCAGCGCGAGCGCACGGAGGCACCGCGATGAGCGAACAGTTGCTGCCCACCGAATTCGCCGACCTCGAGCCGTACGCCGCAGTGTGGTGTCTCGCCACCGAGACCGAGCGCTACGACCGGCGGCTGAACTCCACCATGGCCGAGATGCAGCGCTTCTACGACGCGATCACCGCGCGAGCCGAGGACGCACTCACCTACTGCGACAAGTTCGCGCTCGACGAGCTGCCCGAGGACGCGAAAAACCTGATGTACCTGCTGTATTCGATGGTTCAGGTGTCCTTCCCCGTCGAGGTGTGGCGCCAGCCGCGCATTCCCGACACCGGGGCCGCGTCGCTCACCTGCGTCCTCGAGCCGAGCCTATGAGCGGGTCACGCGTCGTCCTGCGGGCCGCGGCGTGGGTCGACGTCGAGACCGGGCAGCGGCACACACCCGCGGTGATCGTCGTCGACGGCAACCGGATCGCCGCCGTCGATCCGGCCGAGATCCCCGTCGACGCGCAGGTCATCGATCTCGGTGCCCTCACGCTGCTGCCCGGTCTGATGGACATGGAGGTCAACCTGCTCATCGGCGGGCCCGACAATCCGTCGGGGTTGCCGAATCCGATGCACGGCGTGCAGGACGACCCGGTGTACCGGACCCTGCGCGCCTCGGTGAACGCCCGCGTCACCCTGCACGCGGGATTCACCACGGTCCGCAACCTCGGCCTGATGGTGAAGACCGGTGGCTACCTGCTCGATGTGGACCTGCACCGCGCCATCGAACAGGGCTGGCTGGAGGGCCCGCGCATCGTGTCGGCCGGGCATGCCATCACCCCGACCGGCGGCCATCTCGACCCGACCATGTTCCAGCGGCTCGCCCCGCACATCATGCCGATCACCGTCGAGGAGGGCCGCGCCAACGGTGTGCCGCAGGTCCGCGAATCGGTGCGCTACCAGATCAAATACGGCGCCGAGGTCATCAAGATCTCCGCCTCGGGTGGGGTGATGTCGCACGGCACCGTCGCCGGCGCCCAGCAGTACTCCGACGAGGAACTGGCCGCGATCGTCGACGAGGCGCACCGCGCGGGGGTGCGTGTCGCCGCACACGCGCACGGCGACGCCGGTATCCGCGCCTGTCTGCGCGCCGGGGTCGACTGCATCGAGCACGGGTCGCTGGCCGAGGACGACACCCTCGCGCTGATGGTCGAGCAGGGCACCTACCTGGTACCCACCAGCTACCTGTCCGAAGGCCTGGATGTGTCCAAAGCCGCTCCCGCACTGCGGAAGAAGGCCGCCGAGGTCTTTCCCCGGGCACGAGAGACCTTGCGCAAGGCGATCCGAGCCGGCGTGCGGATCGCCTGCGGAACCGACGCACCCGCCGTGCCACACGGACAGAACGCGAAGGAGCTCTGGGCACTGGTCGATCGCGGCATGACACCGGCCCAGGCGCTGCGCGCGGCCACCGTCACCAGTGCCGAACTGATCGGTGTCGACGACCGCGGCCGGCTCGCGCCGGGCCTGCTCGCCGACATCATCGCCGTGCCGCGTGATCCCACCGCCGACATCACCGTTCTCGACGACGTGCGGTTCGTGATGAAGGACGGCCGCATCCACAAGAAGCCGTAAGCCGTTCGCTCACAACACTTCACCGCCCGAGGGATCGAGGTAGCAATGTCGCCACGTCACCAGCTCTACATCGGCGGGGAATGGGTACGCCCGTCGACCGGCGCGACCATCGAGGTGATCTCACCGCACACCGAGCAGGTGATCGCCCGCGTCGCCGACCCGGCGCAGGCCGATATCGACCGTGCGGTCGCGGCCGCCCGCCGCGCGTTCGACACCGGACCGTGGCCGCGGCTGGCCCCGGCGCAGCGAGTGGCGCTGGTCCGGCGCCTGGCCGAGGCCTACCGTGCGCGGGAAGAGGAACTGGCGCAACTCATCACGGCCGAGATGGGCGCGCCGATCACCTTCGCCCGCTCGGCACACGCGAGGCTGCCCGGCGTCATGATGCGGGCCTTCGCCGACACCGCGGCGGGCTACCGCTGGCAGGAGACCAGAACCGGATTCCTCGGCCGCGACGTGGTGGTCCGCCACGAGCCGGTGGGTGTCGTCGCCGCGATCATTCCCTGGAACATGCCGATGTTCCTGACCGTCGCGAAGCTGATCCCGGCCCTGCTGGCCGGCTGCACGGTGGTACTCAAACCGTCGCCGGAGACGCCGCTAGACGCCCGGCACATGGCCGAACTGCTCGATCAGGTCGGGCTGCCACCGGGAGTGGTCAGCATTCTGCCCGGCGGCCGCGAGGTGGGCCGCCATCTGGTCGCGCACCCGGGCGTGGACAAGGTCTCGTTCACCGGTTCCACTCCCGCCGGTAGGCAGGTGGCCCAGGTGTGTGGGGCTGCGCTGCGGCGGGTCAGCCTGGAACTGGGCGGTAAATCCGCCGCGGTCGTGCTCGACGACGCCGACCCGGCGGCCGTCGCCACCGGCATGATGGTCGCCGGTCTGATGAACGGTGGACAGGCCTGTGTCGCCCAGACCCGGATCCTGGTTCCCGTGCATCGGGCGACCGAGTTCGCCGACGCGCTGGTGGCCGAAGTCGAAAACCTCTGTGTCGGTGACCCGTTCGATCCCGCGACCCGTGTCGGGCCGATGGTCTCGCAGCGTCAGCAGCAGCGCGTCCGCGCCTATATCGACCTGGGGCTGCGCAGCGGTGCCCGGCTGCTCGTCGGCGGCACCGGACTGCCCGACGGTATCGACCGTGGTTGGTACATCCGGCCGACGCTGTTCGCGGGCGTGGACAACAGCATGCGGATCGCCCGGGAGGAGATCTTCGGTCCCGTCCTGAGCCTGATCGCCTACACCGACGACGAGCATGCCGTGGCGCTTGCCAACGACAGCGAGTACGGGCTGTCGGGATCGGTCTGGTCCCCCGACATCGAACGCGCGACGGCGGTGGCGCGCCGGGTGCGCACGGGCACCCTCGGCATCAACGAGCCCTACAGCATGGACCCCGTCGCACCGTTCGGCGGCATGAAGAACAGCGGGATCGGCCGCGAATTCGGTACCGAGGGGCTCGCGGGCTACCTCGACACGATGTCAATGTCGATCCGCCCCGCAGCAGCGAATTCCGCCGTGCCACAACCTGTTACCGCAGCGCCGACGACGAGCCGACCGCAGCGGGTCGACCGGTCATGAGCGCCCGGATGTCACGGCAGCTTGATCGCCGACATGTACATCTCGAGAATCGGGCCGTAGAGATCGACGCCGTCGAGCTTGGTGCCGAGCACCACCGAGGGTGTCGTATGGATGAGGACCCGCGCCATCGTCATCGGTGGGATCAGCGAGGTCGCGCCGATGCGTTCGAGATTCTCGATGATGAAGCGCCCCAACGCTTCCACGGTTTCTTCCTGCCGGGCGGCCACCCGCTCACGCACGTCCGGGTTGCGCAACAGGTACAGGGTGAACTCCATACCGAGCGCGGCGTGTTCGGTACCCCGGTCGGCGCCGAGCCTGCGCCACAGCTCCCCCACCCGGTCCAGCTCCTCGGGCCCCAAGTTCGACGCCGCGGCGAGCACCTCGGTGAAAGTGTCGAAGTAGCGCTGCATGTACCGGTCGTTCACCTCGAGGAAGAGCTCTTCCTTGGTGGCGAAGTGCTTGTAGATCGCGCCCTTGGTGTAGCCGGCGGCATGGGCGATGTCGTCGAGTGTCGCCGCCGCGAAACCCTTTTCGGCGAATACCTCTTGGGCGGCATCCAGGAGCAGGCCCCTGGTGTGCTCGAGTCTCCGCTCTCTGGTCCAACGCTCAGCCATGCCAGCGAGTATGCCACGAATCTCAGAAACTCCTCGGAATCTCAGATCCCGACTGGTATATTTCCATTCGTAGAGATTCCTCACAATTCAAAATCAGGAGGTGCGCCGTGAGCGGACCGTCGGCGCCGAAAAAGGGAACCACCGTCACCGAGCCACTCGGCAATGTGGCCACCCTCGGCGCGAAAATTCAGTCGACAAGCAAAGCAGTCAAGATCTGGGCCACCCTCGGCGGCGCTATTCTCGCGCTCCAGATCTATGTGTGGCTGCGCTGGATCACCGGCCCAAATTTCGAGCGGGTCCCCACCGGACCGAGCGACCCGCCCACCTTCATGAAGGTGATTCTCAGCGTTTGGACCGGCGTCATCCTGCTGGGGCTACCGGTGGGCATCTATTTCTTCATCGTCCGGCCCTGGCGGCGGGAGCGGCGGATAACGCTCGACGGCATGCTCCTGGTGGCCTGTGGCCTCATGTTCTTCCAGGATCCCCTGCTGAACTACTTCAATACGTGGAGTACGTACAACACCTGGATGTTCAACATGGGCTCGTGGGTGCAGGACGTACCGGGCTGGCAATCCTATGGCGAACCCGGCGCGATGATGGCCGAACCGATCCTGATGAACGCACCGGGATATTCGTACGGCGTGCTGCTGTGCACCATTCTCGGCTGCTGGGTGATGCGTAAGACCAAACAGCGCTTCCCCGGCATAAATACGGGCGGACTGATCGGTGTCCTGATCGTGTGGACATTCTTCTTCGATCTCGTCATCGAGGGCCTTTTCCTGATGCCGATGGGTCTTTTCACCTATCCCGGCGCATTGCAGGACTGGTCGATCAATGCCGGCACCTATTACCAGTGGCCGTTGTACGAGGGCCTCATGTGGGGTGGTGTGCAGGCGGGCCTGTGCGCCCTGCGCTACTTCACCGACGATCGTGGCCGCACATTCGTCGAACGCGGCCTGGACCAGATCCAGGGCGGTTTCGTGAAACAGCAGTTCATCCGATTCCTCGCGATTTTCGCGGCGGTGAGCACCTTCTTCTTCGTCTGCTACAACATTCCCGCGCAGTTCTTCGCGCTGCATACCGATCCGTGGCCCGAGGACATCCAGAAGCGGTCCTACTTCAACATGGGCATCTGCGGCGACGGCACCGACCGGCTCTGCCCGCACCCCGATCTTCCGGTTCCGTTCCGCAACAGCGGATACATCGATTCCAGCGGCCGGCTCGTCCTGCCCGAAGGCGCCGAACTCCCGAAGATCGTGCCCTTCGCCGATACCGACAAAGGAAAATGAGATGACCAGTCGACCCAGCGCTGTGCTCGACGTTCCGCAGGTACCGTTCTATCGCTCTGTCGGCAATGAGGTCGAGGTGTTCCGTGCGGCGGCCGCGGGTGGTCTGCCGCTGCTGCTCAAGGGCCCGACCGGATGTGGCAAGACCCGGTTCGTGGAGACGATGGCCGCCGAACTCGGCCGCGAGCTCGTCACGGTGGCCGGCCACGAGGACATGACCTCCGCCGATCTGGTCGGCCGCTTCCTGCTCAAAGGCGGCGAAACCGTCTGGGTGGACGGCCCTTTGACGCGGGCGGTGCGCACGGGCGCGATCTTCTACCTCGACGAAGTGGTCGAGGCGCGCCAGGACACGACCGTGGTGATCCACCCCCTCGCCGACCACCGTCGCGAACTCCCCGTCGACCGGCTCGGCCAAACCCTGCGGGCGGCACCGGGATTCCAGCTGGTGATCTCCTACAACCCCGGCTACCAGAGCGTTCTGAAGAACCTCAAGGAGTCGACCCGGCAGCGGTTCGTCGCCATCGAACTCGGATTCCCACCACCCGAGATCGAGCGGGAGGTGGTGGCGCACGAGGCAGGCGTCGACGCCGAGACGGCGCGGGCCCTGGTCGCGCTCGGCACCGCCATCAGGAATCTGGACAACTCACCGCTGCGTGAGGTGTCCTCCACCCGGATGCTGATCCTCGCCGGTGGGCTCGTCGCGGGCGGGCTCGACCTGCGCGGTGCCGTGCAGTCGGCCGTGGTGCAGGCCCTGTCCGACGACGCCGACATCATCAGTGCGCTCGGTGAACTCGTCGACGCCGTCCTTCCGCCGTCATGACCGGCGACGACGATCCGCGCGGGCCCGCCCGGTTCCGGCTGCTCGCCACCTATCTGGCGGGCAGGTCGGTGGATATCGCCGAGCTGCCCGCCGGGGGATCCCCGTTCACGGACGGCCGGATCATCTACGTGTCCCGCGACGGTGAGCAGCGCCACGAAGTACTCGTCCAGGCCGCGCTGCTCGGCGCCGGGAGCCTCGATCCGGCACTGGTGAAGTCGCTGCGGGGACGGCCCTCTACGGCGCACCGGTACCTGTCCCTCGAAGGTCATCGCGTGCTCGCCGACCTCGCCCCCCGTGTTCCGCTGGCGGCCACCCTCGAACTCGACGGCCGGCCACCGACCGCGAGCGCCGCGGATTCACTGGCCGCGGCCAAAGGCAAAGGCGCGGTGACTGATCCACCGACGTGGTTCGGCACGATCAAACCCTCCCGGCTCGTATCGGTCGATCCCGGGCCCGGTGCCCGGGCCGCCGACCGCGAGCTGCGCCTGGAATTCGACCTCGGTGCCCTCCCGGACGCCGACGACGAGGTCGAGGACAGCGTGGAGAAGTCCGAGGAGAGCAAGATCCTGAAGCTGTTCGAGAATCCACTGTTCAGCGGCAAATCGGTGATGGACTTCTTCCGCAAGACCATGGGCAATTCGCGTTCCGACGGCGACGGGGCCGCGGGCACCGAGACACCGGTGAGCGCGGTTCGCCGGGCACGCACGGCCGGACCGCATGCCCGCCCGCTGCCCACCCCGATCAGGTTCACCGATGCCGAAACACCCGGTGCCGCAGCCGGAATCGGTGGGGCACTGCACCCGGAGTGGGATGTGTTCGGCAACCGGTACAAGCCGCAATGGTGCCGGGTGATCGAATTCCCGCTCACCGTCCCCGCCGACATCGCGGCCGCACGAGTGCCGGAGGACGATGTGCTCCGGCGCCGGCTGGCTCGCGTCGGCCTGGGGCCGAAGGTGTTGCGCGGGCGGGCCGACGGCGACGAGCTCGATCTCGAGGCGCTCATCGATCTGTTCGTCGACCTGCGCTCGGGCTATTCGCGACCGGAACACGTCTACCTCGAGCACCGCAAGCTGGACCGCAACCTCGGTGTGCTGATCCTGCTCGACGCCTCCGGCTCGTCGACCGACGCCGACCAGGCGGGCCTGTCGGTGCACGAACACCAGCGACGCGCGGCGGCCACCCTGGCCGCCACGCTCGAGGAGCTCGGTGACCGGGTCGCGGTGTACGCCTTCCGGTCCGAGGGCAGGCACGCGGTGCATCTGCCCGCGATCAAGACCTTCGATCAGCGCTTCGGCGCCGTCGGCCGGGCCCGGCTCAATCAGCTCCAGCCCGCGAACTACACGCGCCTCGGTGCCGGGATTCGCGGCGCGGGAGAAATCCTGAAGAACGAGGCGGGGACACAGAACCGGCTGCTGATCGTGCTGTCGGACGGATGCCCCTACGACGACGGGTACGAGGGGCACTACGCCGAGGCCGATGCCGCCAAGGCGCTCGAGGAGTTGCGGGCCGACGGCGTCGCCTGCCTGTGCTTGTCGATCGGGTCGACCACGTCCCCCGACGCCCTCGAACGAGTCTTCGGTACGGCAGGCCATGCCGGGGCGGCGACGCTGAGCGAATTGAGTCCTCGCATGGACGAGCTGTTCCTGTCCTCGCTTCGGGAACTCGCCGCGCCCGTCCCGCGATAGCGCGACACCGGAAAGAGAGGGGCTTGCCATGGAACCCAGCGCATCCGCGGTCGCCGAGATCAAGGACTGGTCCAAGGACTACACCCGGCGCCACCCGATCGCCTCGCTGCGGACGGTCGGCAGACAGGTCGAGCTCGGCAGGCGGGCGTTTCGCCATCTCGTCACCGACATCGCCACCCGGCGGTTCCCGTTCGACGAGTTCGTCGGGCAGGCGATGTTCATGGTGAAGACCTCCCTGCTCCCGACCGTGGCCGTTGCCCTGCCGATCAGTGCCACGCTGTCCATCCAATTCGGCCTGCTCGCAGGGCAAGTCGGTGCCACCGCACTGGCCGGGGCCGCCAGCGGCCTGGCCGTCATCCGGCAGTCGGCTCCCCTGGTGACCGCCATCCTGCTGGCGGCGGCCGTCGGTTCGGCACTGTGCGCCGACCTGGGTTCACGCAAGATCCGCGAAGAGATCGACGCGATGGAAGTGATGGGGGTGTCGGTACTACGCAGGCTCGTGGTGCCGCGGCTGGCCGCCGGGATCATCATCGCGATGGCGCTCACCGCCGTGAGCTGTTTCGTCGGCTTCCTGGCCGGCTATCTGTTCAACGTCTATGTCCAGGACGGCACACCGGGCAGCTACATGGAGACCTTCTCCTCGTTCGCGACCGCCGGTGACCTGTATCTGGCGATGGTCAAGGCCGCGGTGTTCGGGGTGATCGTCGTCGTCATCGCGTGCGAGAAGGGCCTCAACACCCGTGGTGGGCCGGGTGGGGTGGCGAACTCGGTGAACGCCGCCGTGGTCGCCTCGATCGTCGCGCTGATGGTCGTCAACCTGGGCTTCACCCAGCTCTACACGATGCTGTTCCCGAGGACGACACTGTAATGGCCAGCGTCTACCGCCCACCGGGTGTCCGGACCGTGCTGCTCGTGCTGTCGGGACCGTGGCGCGTCGTCATCCAGTTCGGGCACATGGTCACGTTCTTCGTGCGGGCGGTGCTCTCGATCCCGATCGCGCTGCGGCACTACAGTCGCGAATCGCTGCGCATCCTGTCCGATGTGACCTGGGGCAACGGCTCACTCATCGTCGGCGGCGGGACGGCGGGGGTGATGATCATCCTCGGCGCCGCCGCGGGCGGCATCGTCGGAATCGAGGGTTTCAACGCGCTGAAGCTGCTCGGCATGGAGCCGGCGACCGGGATGATCGCGGCGACCGCCGCGACGCGTGAGCTCGCCCCGATCATGGCCTCGATCGCCTTCGCCGCACAGGCCGGTTGCCGGTTCACCGCCCAGCTGGGTGCCATGCGGATCGCCGAGGAGATCGACGCCCTCGACGCGATCGCGATCCGCCCGGTGCCCTTCCTGGTCTCGACGCGGCTGATCGCCTCGATCGTCGCGGTGATCCCGTTGTTCCTCGCCGCGCTGGCCGCCGACTACCTGGCCGTCGAACTGTTCGTCGGAATCGTCGGCGGTCAGTCGTTCGGCACGTACGCCCACTATTTCGATCTGGTGCTCAGCGGCACCGATGTCGTGTATTCGCTCCTGAAGGCCGTCGTGTTCGTCACCATCACCACCACCATCCAGTGTTATTTCGGCTATTACGCCCGGGGCGGCCCCCAGGGCGTCGGGGTCGCGGCCGGGCGGGCGATGCGCGCGAGCATCACGGTGATGATCTCGGTGAATCTGTTGATGACGTTGGCCCTGTGGGGTTTCGACGCCGGCTCGCGGATCAGTGGGTAGCGCGATGACGATAGTGTTCGAATCCGACGACCGGCACCTGAGCAACGCGGGCCTGTTCGTGCGCGGAGTGGCCGCGCTGAGCGTGGTCGTCGCGACCATCGGGGCGATGATCGCCCGATCCGAGGGCGCGTTCACCGAAACCGTCGAGGTCACCGCGATGCTCGTCGACGTGGGCGACGGCTTGCCGCAACGATCCGACGTCAAGTACCGGGGCGTACTGGTCGGCACCGTGCGCGCGGTGGAGCCCGCGGATCGCGGAGCGCCCAACAGGATTCGCATCGAGCTGCTGCCCGAACACGCGGCGGGTATCCCCTCGACGGTGACCGCGCGCGTCGTCCCGAGCAATGTCTTCGCCGTGCCGTCGGTGCAGCTCATCGACAACGGCCCGGGTACCCCGCTGACGCCGGGTGCGTCGATTCCCGAGGACCGCAGCCGGGCGAGCGTGCAGCTGCAGACCTCACTCACCGCGCTGAGCCGCATCGCCGACGCGGTCGGCCGTCCCGAATCCGACCCGACCGTCGGGATTCTGGAGACGCTCGAGCGCGCGACCCGAGGTCGTGGCGCCGACGCGGCGGCGGCCGCCACCCAGCTCGAACGGATCGTGCGGGCCTACCGGGCCGAGGCGTCGGGCGGGGACGACACCACATCCTTGCTCACCGGACTGACCGAGGCCGTGCACGGCCTCCGTGACGCCGCGCCCGATCTGCTTGCCGCACTGCACAATGCGGTCGTGCCGTTGCGCACCGTGGCCGAGCAGCGAGCCCGGCTCACCGAACTGCTCACCGCGGGCGTCGCCACCGGCGAGAAGGTCGGCACCGCGCTGAACAACCGAACCGATTCGATCATCGACCTGAATTCGAGGCTGGGCCCGGTCCTGGCGGTCCTCGCCGCGGGCAGCGGCAATTTCGTGCAGATGACCACCTCGCAGACCCGGATCGCGACCGTGTTCGCACACGACTTCTGGCAGCCCGACACCCAGAGCGGCACCGCCAAGGTGATCGTCGAACTCACCCCGCACAAGCAGTACACCCGCACCGACTGTCCCCGCTACGGCGATCTGGCCGGTGCGAGCTGTGCGAACGGACCCGCCGCGGGTCCGCCGGTGATCGGTGCCGCCGATCAGCCGGTGACCGTCCTCGACCAGCGCGCGATCATCGCCGAAAGCCTCGGTCTGCCGACGGAAGCCGTCGACCTGGCCGACCTCTTCGGTTTGCTCGTCCCTGCCCCACCAGCTGGAGAACCACGGTGAAACACAGACGCGATCTCGTCGGCCTGACCGCATTCCTGCTCGTCGCCGCCCTGCTGACCTGGATGGTCCGGGTGACGCTGCAACGCGATGTCCCCGGCGACACCCACGCGTATTCCGCTGTGTTCAGCGATGTTTCGGGGCTGCGGGTCGGTGACGACGTGCGCGTCGCCGGCGTACAGGTGGGGCGGGTCGACTCGATCGACATCGACGGACCGCACGCGGTGGTGGGTTTCCGGCTGCAACGCGAGCACACGGTGTACGACGACACCATCGCCTCGGTGATCTACCAGAACCTGATCGGGCAGCGTTATCTCGGCCTCTCGCGGGGCGAGGAAGGTGAGGCCGCTCCCCTGGCACCCGGCGCGCGCATCCCGCTCGAGCGCACCGAACCGTCCTTCGATCTGTCGGGTCTGCTCAACGGTTTCCAGCCACTGTTCAGCGCGCTCGACCCCCACGACGTCGACAACCTGACCGCCGCCCTGATCCGCGCGCTCCAAGGCGACGACGGCGCGGTCGCCGCGCTGATCACCGAGACCGCGACGCTGGTGCAGACCTTCGCCGGACCCGACCAGGTGCTCGGCGCCCTCATCGACAACCTCTCGGCGGTGGTGAGCGCCCTCGCCGGGCAGACCGGCGGACTGCGGACGACCATCGCCCAGACCCGCAAGATCTTCGAGGCACTCGAAACCCGCCGCGACACCCTGCTGGACCAGACCGCGCAGATCTCGACCGTGGTCGCCGATGCCGCCGCTGTCGTCGACGGCGCGGGACCCTCGCTCACGGAGTTCATGAACCGTGAACCCGGCTTCGCCAGTCATTTCGTGGACGGCAGAGAGCGTTTCGCGTTTCTCGGTTTCAATCTGCCGTCGCTGTTCCAGGCCATGATCCGGGCCACCGACGCGGGTGCGTTCGTCAACGCCTACGTCTGCGATATCGGTTTCAGCATCATCCCCGGCCTGGATCCGTTGATCGCCCAGATTCTCGGCGGCACTTCGCCGACTGGTCGGCCCCAGCATTCCGCGATCTGTAGGTAGGACCATGAACAAACCGTTTCGCGCGTTCACCCGCCTGTTCCCGGTCCCCGCACGCGCGGACCGGCACGCCGATTCCTCGCTGGGGACCGGTCTCGTCGCCGTCCTTTCGATGGTGCTGGTGCTGATCGTCCTCGTGGTGGTCAATTCGCTGCATCTCGGATCGCGCACGGTGTCGGCCGATTTCGCACAGGCCGCGGGGATAGCCCCCGGTGACCCGGTGACCTGGGCGGGCATCCCGGTCGGCACTGTGACCGCGACCCGGCTGGCGGGTGACCACGTCGAGGTGGTCTTGACGATCGAGGAGGACATCGCCCTCGGCGCCGATACCTCGGCCGCGATCAAACTGACCACCCTGCTCGGCTCCCGCTATGTCGAACTGCGCTCCACCGGCGTCGGCGGGTTGGCCGACGACCGGATTCCGTTGTCGCGCACCGCTGTGCCCTACGACCTCGAGACCGCGCTGCAGGACGCGACGACCACCTTCGATCAGCTCGACGCCGACCAGATCGCCGAATCGATGACATCGCTGTCGCGCGGGTTGGAAGGCGTGCCGTCGCTGGTGCCGGGCATCCTGCGTGATATCCGCTCGCTGTCGAACGTCATCGCGACCCGACGCGACCAGATCGGCACCCTGCTGACCAGTACCGAGCAGGTCGGCACGGTGATCCGCGACCAGCAGGCCGAACTCGCGGCGGTGGTCACCCGCGGTGGGGCGGTGCTCCAGCAGATCCTGGCCCGCCAAGACGCGCTGCGCAGCCTGCTGGCCGCGACGACCCGGCTGGTCGAGCGACTCGAACCGATCGTGGTCGGTGAGCACGCGGAGATCGAGCAGTTGCTGACCGACTTGCACGACATGACCGCGATGATCGCGGGCCACGACGAGCTGCTGCGCAACATCCTGGAAATCCTCCCGGTGCCGTGGCGCATGTTCGCCAACGCGACCGGCACGGGAGCCGAACTCACCGCCAACGCGCCCGACGGCGCTTTCGTCGACTCGTGGATGTGCGCGCTGAGCGCCCTCGCCGTCGAGGCCGGCCGGGCGCCCTACCTCGAGGACTGCCGATGAATGCGCTGCTGTCCACCCTGAAACTGGCCGTGGTCACCCTGACCGCCGCCTGCCTCGCCGGCTGCTCCTCTGGGGCAGGCGCGGACACCACAACCCTCACCGCCCATTTCGCCAACGCCAACGGCCTCTACGTGGGCAATGCCGTCTCGGTGCTCGGTATGCGGGTCGGCCGGATCGTGCGGATCGAGGCGCGCGGTACCGAGGTCGAAGTCGAGATGAGCGTCGACAGCGCGATCGCGCTGCCCGCCGACGTGCAGGCGGTGACGATCTCGGATTCGCTGCTCACCGATCGCCACATCGAACTCACCCCCGTGTACCGGGGCGGCCCGATCCTCCCGCCCGGCGCGGTACTCGACCAGGCGCACACGAAGTCACCGGTCGAGTTCGACGCGCTGCTCTCGATGGCACAGCAGTTGTCGACCTCGCTGGGTGGTGACGGCACCGGCGCCGGTCCGGTCGCCGACCTGATCGACCTGGGTGCGGCCGCCACCGAGGGCAACGGCGCGGACATGCGCGCGGCCCTCGACGAGCTCTCCCGCGCACTGCGGTTGGGCGAAGACAACGGAACCGCCACCCGCGACGCGATCACGACCGTGGTCACCCAGCTCGACGAACTGACCGCCGCCGCGGCGCGCAACGACCGGACGCTGCGCGAATTCGGCGGTGCGGTGGCACAACTCAGCGACTTCCTGGCCGGTCAACAGCTGGGGACCGGTGACACCGGAGCGGCGGTGAACAGGATCGTCACACAGGTCACCGGGCTGCTGCAGCGGCACAGGGGAACGATCTCCGGGCTCGTCGGCAATGCGAACACCCTGACCGGTTCCCTGGCCGCCTACGACTACAACCTCGCCCAGTTCCTCGACGTGTTCCCGATGGTCGTCGACAACGCCTACAACTCCGTCGACCCGAATGTGCGCGCCCTGCGGGCCGGAGTGGACGTCAACCGGATACTGCTCGACGGCCAGATGGTCAAGGAGATCTGCAATCTACTACAGTTGCAGAGCCTGGGCTGCGCCACCGGAACCCTGCGCGATATGGGCCCCGACTTCGGCATCACCGCCATCCTGTCGGGCATCGCCGAAAAGAGCGGCCGATGACGCGCCGGATACTGCCGGGCCTGCTCACCGCGATCACGGTCGCCTGCACCGGCTGCGCGACGGGCCTGGATCGATTGCCGCTGCCCGCACCGGGTCTCGGCGGCGACACCTACACCCTCACGGCCACCTTCACCAACGCGCTGAATCTGCCCGCGCAGGCGAAGGTGACGCTCAACGGCGCCGAGATCGGCCGGGTCGAGTCGATGGCGGCCCGCGACTACACCGCCGTGGTGACACTGCGCATCACGGCGGCCGTGCGACTGCCGGTCGGCACGTCGGCGCAGTTGCGGTCGGGCACGCCGATGGGCGATGTCTTCGTCGCGATGAAGCCGCCGCCGGTGATCGAGCCCGGCGCCGCCGTACTCGCCGACGGCGCGGCGATCGGGCCGGAGTCGACCACGGCGGCCTCGACGATCGAGGAAATGCTCTCGCGCGCAGCACTTCTGGTGAACGGCGGCACCGTCGGGTACCTGACCACCGTGGTGGCCGCGCTCAGCGAGTACGTCGGCGGGCGCGGCGACCGGCTCGCGGCCCTACTCGACGAAACGCGCGCCCTGCTCGGCACCCTCACCCAGCGAACCGATCAGATCAACGGTGTTCTCGGCTCCGCCGCCGAGCTCACCGGGACGGTGGCCGCCGAGCAGGCGGCCCTCGCCGACGCCGTCGCCGCGGCCGGGCCCGCCGTCGAAGTCCTCGCCGAGAACACCGACGCGCTGGTCGCCCTGGTGGATCGCGTGCACACGATCACCACCCAGCTGGCCCGGTTCCCCAGCGTGCGTGGCACCAACGAGACCAGCATGGCCGCCAATATCAACACCCTGGCGGCCGGGCTCAATGCGGCGGCAACCAATCCGCAGGCCGACCTGAACGCGGTCAACGACATGATCAAGATCGTTCTCAAGATGATCAGCGGCCCCAACGGCCATGTCGCGGTGGACATCGCCCAGCTGGCCGTCCCCGACCCGGCGAGCCCGGGCGGAGCCGGTGGCCGGGCACCCGACATCACCGACTGGACCGCCTTCGTCGGTTCGCTCCAGCATATGATCGCCCGGCTCGGCGGCCGCCTGGTCGGAGTGCCGCGATGACCGGGCACGGCCCCGCCGAAGCACCCGCGCGCCTGCTCGTCGGGTTCGTCCGGGTGGCCCACCGTCACCGGTCGGCGGTGTCGTTGCTCGGGCTGCTCGCCGTCCTGGCCGGCGCCTGTTCGCACCTGCTGATCTCGACCTTCGGCATCGAACCGTTCGCGCGCCCCTATCGGGTCCGTGTCGAACTCGCGCAGTCCGGTGGGCTGTTGCCCGGCCAGGAGGTGACTCTGCGCGGTGTGCGGGTGGGTCGGGTCGATTCGGTGCGGGTGGTCGACGAGAAGGTGGTCGCCGTCGCCGCCATCGACGACGGCGTCCGGATCCCGGCGACCGGGCGGGTCCGCGCCGCGGCCCTGTCGGCGGCGGGCGAGCAGTACCTGGATTTCGTGCCCGACACCGAAGCCGGGCCGTACCTGGCCGAGGGGTCGGTGGTCACGCTCGACCGCACCTCCACCCCGGTTCCGATGGCGGACATGCTGCAAAGTCTCAGCGGCACCCTCGCCCAGATCGATCCCGAACGGCTCGCGACGATCTCGCGGGAGCTGGGGGTGAGCAGCGCGGGCCCCGACAAACTGGCGCAGATCATCGACGGCGGCACCTTCCTCGTGTCCACCCTCGACACCGTGTTGCCGAACACCGTGAACCTGTTGCGCAACAGCCGCGTAGTACTCACCGCCCTGCACGACGGGCGCGGCACGCTGCGCTCGACATCGGCGAATCTCGCGGCCGTCCTCGGCGGCACGGCCGCGATGACGGGTGGCTACGAGCGGCTGCTCGCGCAGACACCGCCGCTGCTCACCGAGCTCGATGCGGTGCTGGCCGAGAACTCGCCGACCATGGTCGCCTTGCTCGGCAATCTCGTCACCGTCTCCCAGGTGGCCTACTCCCGGATCCCCGCGCTCAACGAATTCTTCTTCCCCACCCAGCGTGCGGGATCGGCGCTCGACGCCGTCGCCTCGGCGTTCCACGACGGCGGTGTGTGGGCCCTGGCCAGCATCTACCCGCGCTACGCCTGCGACTACGACGTGCCGCGGCGCCCAGGGTCGTTGCCCGATTACGCGCAGCCGTATGTCAACGCGGACTGCACCGACCCGGACCCCACCCTCCTGCCGCGCGGCGCCCGCAACGCGCCACGCCCTGCCGACGACCCCGTTCGGCAACCCCCGCCCGCCGATCCTCTGCAAACCGCCACGCCCGCACCGACCGGGCCGCTGACCGTCCCCACTCCCTACGGCGGCAGCTTCACGCCCGGCCCACGCTGACAACCACCCCGCACAACTCTGGACACCTCGATCGCCGTCCGCATACGCTTGCGAGAATTCCATTTCCACTATAGGAGAACATGATGTCCGTACAGAACGTGCTCGACGAGATCCGCAACCGGCCCGGCACCGGTGACGTGATCCCGGTCATCGATCCCGCCACCGAGGAACAGCTCACCGAATTCACCGACGGCGGAACCGATGCCGTCGACGCCGCCGTGGCACGGGCGAAGGCCGCGTCGCAGTCCGGCATCTGGAAGAACCTCGCGGGCAGCGAAAAGGCCAAGATCCTGTGGCGCGTCGCCGATCTCATCGAGGAGAACACCGGCGTCCTGGCCGATCTCGAATCCCTCAACGCAGGCATCCCTCAGAACCAGGCCGCCACCATCGTCGCCGTCGGCGCGGAATGGTTCCGCTACTACGCGGGCTGGTGCACCAAGATCGACGGCATCTCCCACGATGTGAACGCCGGCGGGCTCGTCGGCGTGGAGTCGCACCAGCACGCCTACACCCTCAAGGAGCCCTATGACGTTGTGGGGCTGATCTTCCCGTGGAACGGGCCGGTGTTCAACTACTGCGCCAAGGTCGCGCCCGCCCTGGCCGCCGGCTGCAGCAGCGTGGTCAAACCCGCCGAGGAGACACCGCTGTCGGCACTGGTTCTCGACCGCCTCCTCACCGAAGCGGGGGTGCCCGACGGCGTGGTCAACCTCATCAACGGCTACGGCCACACCACCGGCGCGGCCATCACGGCGCACCCGGACGTGGACAAGGTCGCCTTCACCGGGTCGACCGAGGTGGGCCGGGCCATCGTGCAGGCCTCGGCGGCAAGCAATCTCAACAAGATCACCCTCGAACTCGGCGGCAAGTCACCGGTGCTGATCTTCGACGACGCCGACCTCGACATGGCGATCATGATGGCCGGTTTCGGCTCCTTCACCCACTCGGGCCAGGCCTGCGTGTGCGGTTCCCGCGTCTTCGTCCAGCGCGGCGCCTACGAGAAAGTGGTCGCGGGCATGGCCACGCTGGCCGACAACATGAAGCTGGGCGGGCCCAAGGAAGAGGGCACCATGGTCGGCCCGCTGATCAGCGCCAAGCAGCTCACGCGCGTACTCGGTTACGTCGAGCAGGGCAGGTCCGACGGCATCGAATTCGTCACCGGCGGTGAGCGTCTCGACCGCACCGGCTACTTCGTGCACCCCACCGTCGTCACCGAGGTCGACCCGGCGACCAGCCGCCTCTACCGCGAAGAGATCTTCGGGCCGATCGTCACGGTGCTGCCGTTCGACACCGAGGAAGAGGCCGTCGCGATGGCCAACGACAGCACCTACGGCTTGGCCGCCACCGTATGGACCAAGGACCTGGGACGCGCGCATCGCCTGGCCAAGCAACTGCAGGCCGGAACCGTCTCGCTGAACTGCCAGCTCGTGTTCGACCACTCCATGCCCTTCGGCGGCTACAAGCAGTCCGGCTGGGGACACGAAGCGGGCAAGGCGGGCCTCGACGCGTACCTGCAGACCAAGACGGTCTGGGCCCAGATGTGAGAGCGGGACATTGCCATGCACCCATTGCGAGAATATGATTCTCATCAATCACTAAGGAGGCTCTCATGACGCAGCTGGACCTGCCGTATCAGTTGTTCGACGCGGACAACCACCTCTACGAGACCAAGGACGCTCTCACCAGGTACCTCCCCAAGGAGTACGAGGGGACCATCCAATACGTCGAGATCAACGGCCGGACCAAGATCGCGGTGCTCGGCCAGATCAGCGAGTACATCCCCAATCCCACCTTCGAGGTGGTCGCCCGGCCCGGCGCGATGGAGGACTACTTCAAGAACGGCAACCCGGAGGGCAAGAGCCGCCGGGAGATCTTCGGCAAGGCCATGCGCTCGATTCCGGCGTTCCGCGAGCCGGGCGCGCGCCTGGAACTCATGAACGAGCTCCAGCTGAACCGCTCGCTGATGTTCCCCACGCTGGCCAGCCTCGTCGAGGAGCGCATGCGCCACCACCCCGATCTCATCCACGCGGTGGTCCACTCGCTGAACCGCTGGCTGCTCGAAACCTGGGGCGAGGACGGCAATTTCGTCTACAAGGACCGCATCTTCACCGTTCCCGTGGTGAGCCTGCCGATCGTCGAGAAGGCCATCGAGGAACTCGACTGGTGTGTCGAACACGGCGCCAAGGCCATTCTGGTCCGCCCCGCGCCGGTCCCCGGCCTGCGCGGGCCGCGCTCGTTCGCCATGCCGGAGTTCGACCCGTTCTGGCGGCGGGTGGTCGAGCACGACGTGCTGGTCACCATGCACTCCTCCGACAGCGGCTACTCCCGGCACAACGCCGAGTGGGAGGGCTCGAGTCTGGAGATGCTGCCGTTCCAGACCAACACCTTCCGGATGACCACCGAGTGGCGCCCCATCCAGGACGCGGTGGCCTCCTGGGTGTGTCACGGTGCGCTGTTCCGCTTCCCCGAACTCAAGGTGGCCGTCATCGAGAACGGCGCGTCGTGGCTGGCACCGCTGCTCGAGAACCTGGCCGACGTGGCCAAGAAGGCGCCGGAGGGCTTCGGCCATCAGGACCCGGTGGGGGCGGTCAAGCGCGGCATCTTCGTCAGCCCGTTCTGGGAGGAGGATCTCGGCGCGATCGCCGATCTCATGGGCGTGGACAACGTGCTGTTCGGCTCCGACTACCCGCACCCGGAGGGCCTGGCCGAGCCCGCGCGCTACATCCACGAGATCAAGGACATGAACCTCGAGCATCAGGCCAAGATCATGGGAGGCAATCTCGCGAGGCTGCTGAAGGTATGACCTGGCAGACCATTCCGCAGCTGGTCCGCAGCGCCGCCGATCGCTTCGGGGATGCCGAAGCGATCGTGGACGGGTCACTGCGGTTGAGTTTCGCCGAACTCGCCGATCGGGTGCGGGTCGCCGCGGGCGCGTTCGCGGCGGCCGGCGTCGGCAAGGGCGACCGGGTGGCGATCTGGGCGCCCAATTCCGCCGAGTGGATCGTTGCCGCGTTCGGGCTGGTCACCGCCGGTGGCGTGCTCGTCCCGATCAACACCCGGTTCAAGGCCGAGGAAGCCGCCGACGTGGTGCGGCGCAGCGGCGCACGGCTGCTGCTGGTGCAGCAGGGCTTCCTCGGCACGCACCACACCGCACCCGACGGTGTGCCGGTGATCGACCTGAAGTCCGATTTCCTGTCCAGCGGAAAACCTTTCGAACAGACGATGAGCGGCAGCGAGATCGCCGACATCATCTACACCTCCGGCACCACCGGCAGGCCCAAGGGCGTGATGATGAATCACCGCCAGACCCTGCGCCTGTACGCGGAGTGGTGCGATCTGGCCGACCTGCGCGAAGGCGACCGGTATCTGATCGTCAACCCGTTCTTCCACACCTTCGGGTACAAGGCGGGGCTGATCAGCTCGCTCATCCGGGGCGCGACCGTGCTGCCGGTGCCCGTGTTCGACATCGATCGTGTGCTCGAACTCGTCGAGCGAGAGCGGGTGACGATGCTGCCCGGCCCACCGACCCTCTATCACGCGCTGCTCGACGCACCGCCCACCCGCGACTTGTCGTCGCTGCGGGCGGCGGTGACCGGGGCGGCCGACATCCCGGTCGAACTCATCCGGCGGATCAAGACCGAACTACCGTTCCGGTCGATCATGACCGGTTACGGGCTCACCGAGGCCGGCACCGCGACCGCCTCCCGGCCCGGCGACACCTTCGAGCAGATCGCCACCACGGTCGGCACCCCGTGCGACGGCGTGGAGATCCGCATCGCCGCCGACGACGAGGTACTGGTCCGCGGGTACTCGGTGATGCAGGGTTACTTCGACGATCCCGACGCCACCGCCGAGGCGATCGACGCGCAGGGCTGGTTGCACACCGGCGATCTCGGCAGTCTCGACTCCGACGGGCGGCTTCGGATCATCGGGCGCAAGAAGGACATGTTCATCGTCGGCGGCTTCAACGCCTATCCCGCCGAGATCGAGGCCTTTCTGCTCGAGCATCCGGCGGTGGCCCAGGTCGCGGTCGTCGGCGTTCCCGACGGCCGGCTCGGACAGGTCGGCCGGGCCTTCGTCGTGCGCAAGGGACCGGTGTCGGAGGCGGAGCTGGTGTCGTGGGCCCGCGACCGGATGGCCGGCTACAAGGCACCGAGATCCGTGTGCTTCCTCGACGAGCTGCCGCTCAACGCCACCGGCAAGGTCATGAAAGACCAACTCCGCCAATCGTTTCCTTCGACTTCGAGGAACCCCTCATGAACTTCTCCGACATGATCCTGGTCAGCATCGACGACCACGTGGTCGAACCGGCCGACATGTTCGCCCGGCACACCCCGAGCAAGTACGCCGAATACATCCCGAAACTGATCACCAACGGTCAGGGCGTCGATCAGTGGGTCTACCGGGACAAGCCGGTGGGTGTCACCGGCCTCAACGCCGTGGTCGGCTGGCCGAAGGAGGAATGGGACAAGAACCCGGCCCGCTACGCCGAGATGCGCCCGGGGGTGTACGACATCCACCGCCGGGTGGAGGACATGAACGCCAACGGCATCCTGTCCTCGATGTGCTTTCCGACCTTCGCCGGATTCAGCGCGGGACACCTGAGCCAGTTCAAGGACGAGATCACCATCGCGGTGATCTCGGCGTACAACGACTGGCACATCGACGAATGGTGTGCCACCTATCCCGGCCGGTTCATCCCGAACGCGATTCTGCCGCTGTGGGATCCGCAGCTGGCCGTCGCCGAGATCACCCGGGTCGCCACCAAGGGGTGCCGCGGTGTCACGATGCCGGAGCTGCCGCATGTCGACGGGCTGCCCTCCTATCACGACGGTGAGTACTGGGCGCCGGTGTGGGCGGCGCTCGCCGACACCGGGTTGGTGATGAACCTGCACATCGGGCAGGGTTTCGGTGCGCTGCGACTGGCACCGAACGCGCCGATCGACAATCTGATGTGCCTCGCGCCGACGGTGTCCCAAATCGCCGTGCAGGATCTGCTGTGGGGGCCCGCGCTGCGCGGTTACCCCGGGCTGAAAGTCGCGCTGTCCGAGGGCGGAATCGGCTGGATCCCCTTCTACCTCGATCGTTCCGACCGCCACTACACCAACCAGAAGTGGCTGCGCCGCGACTTCGGTGGCCGCCTGCCCAGCGATGTGTTCCGCGAGCACGTGATGGCCTGCTATGTCACCGACCGGCATTCGCTGGAAATGCGGCACCGGATCGGCATCGACATCATCGCCTGGGAATGCGACTACCCGCATTCGGACTCGCTGTTCCCCGACGCTCCCGAGTACGTGCTGGAGGAACTCGTCGCGGCGGGCGCCGACGACAGCGATATCCACAAGATCACGTGGCAGAACGCCTGCCGGTTCCTGGACTGGGATCCCTTCGCCCATATTCCCCGGGCCGAGGCCACGGTCGAGGCACTGCGGAACACGGCACGCGATGTCGACCTGACCATCCGGCCCCGCGAGGAATGGGCGCGCCGCTACGCCGCCCAGCACGCAGGCTGATCACCCGAACCAGAAGGAAACTCATGCATCTCATCGTCTTCTCCAGCCCCCGCGAGGGTATGGACGCCGAATACAACACTTGGTACGACGAAGTCCACATCCCGGACATGCTTGCCATCCCCGGGGTCACCTCGTGTACCCGATTGCGCGCCGAGGGGGTCGGCGGCCAGGCGCCGGAGTTCGCCTATCTCGCCGATTACGTCGTCGACGGTGATGTCGGCGCGGTACTCGGGGAGATCAAGGCGCGTTCCGCCGACGGCCGCATCCGGCTCAGCCCCGCCATCGATCCGACGGCCACGAAAGTGACCGTCTGGGAATCCCATTGATGGATTACGCGCTCACCGCCGACCAGCGGTTGTTCGCCGCCACCACGCGCGAGTTCCTCGCCGCGTCCGTTCCGCTCGACGTCGTGCGCGGCCTCGCCACGGCGGGGGTGGGATTCGACCGCGAGTGGTGGCGGCGGGGCGCCGAGCTCGGCTGGACCGCGCCGCTGGTTCCCGAGGAACTGGGCGGCGGGTCGGTCTCGTCCGCACCGATGGCCGATCTGGCCCTGCTCGCGGTGGAGTTCGGCCGCGCCTGCGCCCCGGGTCCGCTCGTCACCACGAGCGCCGTGCTCGCGGGACTGGCCGGCGAACGGGACCGTTTCGCCGAGCTCGTCACGGCGATTCTCAGCGGTGAAACTGTCGCTGCCTGGGCGTATTACGAACCGGGACGCGGCTTCGCCGAGGCACCGGAGCGGACCGTCGCGGTGCCCGTGGGCGACGGCTTCCGGGTCACCGGCGTGAAGGACCGGGTCGAGTGCGGCGATCAGGCCGAGGTGTTCCTGGTGCCCGCCCTTGGCCCGGACGGGCCGGTGCAGGTCGTGATTCCCGCCGACACACCAGGGGTCACCGTGACACCGATGTGGACATTGGACCTCGTCCGGCGCACGGCGACAGTCGAATTCGACGAGGTGCTCGTCGGGCCGGACGCGGTGGTCCAGTCCCACCCGCGCGCGGTCCGCAGCGCGCTCGAGGCCCAGGAGCACGTCGCCGCCGTACTCACCGCGGCCGAGTCGACCGGTGCGGCCGAGCACGCCTTCGGACTGACCGTCGGGTGGATGTTCGACCGCTACACCTTCGGCCGTCCGCTGGCGTCCTACCAGGCGCTCAAACATCGCGCCGCCGACAGCAAGACCGCACTGGAGGCGTGTCAGGCCACCGTGTGGGCGGCGGCGAACACCTTCGGAACCGACCCGACGGCCACCGCCGAGGCCGTCGGAGTCGCGAAGTCCTTCGTCGGCGGAGTCACCCCGGAGCTGGTACAGGAGTGCGTGCAGATCCACGGCGGCATCGGGGTGACCTGGGAGCACGACCTGCACCTCTACCTGCGCCGCGTCACGACGGGGCGAGCCATGTACGGGACGCCGGAGGAACATCGCCGCCGCCTGGCCGCGCTCCTGGACAGGAAGGTCGCATGACCGCGCCGAACACCGCCGACCTCGAACCCGTCGACGATTTCCGCGACCGCGCGCGCCGCTGGCTGCGGGCCATTCTCCCACCCGCCCCACCCGAACCCGCCGGCGAGAGCGGTAAGTCCGAGGCGTCCTGGTCGCGCGCACGACAGCTGCAGCGAATTCTGTACGACGGCGGCTTCGCCGGCATCTGCTTCCCGAGGCAATACGGCGGACTCGGGCTCACCCCCGAACATCAGCGCGCCTTCTCGGAGGAGTCACGCGGCTTCGAAATGCCACTGGCACTGAACATTCCGACGCTCACGATCTGCGCGGCGACGATTCTGGATCGGGGCACCGAAGCGCAGAAGCGCGATCACCTCCCGGCGGTCCTGCGTGGCGAGGAACTGCTCGTACAGTTCCTGTCCGAGCCGCGCGGCGGGTCGGATCTGGCCGGGCTCACCACCCGCGCCGAGCGCAGAGGCGAGAACTGGGTGCTCAACGGCGCCAAGATCTGGAGTTCGGGAGCCTACGCCGCCGACTACGCCCTGTGCCTGGCACGTACCGACTGGGACGTACCGAAACACGCGGGGCTCACCATGTTCCTGGTGCCGGTGCACGCGCCGGGCATCACCATCCGCCGGATCACCCAGGTCGACGGATCACGCGAGTTCTGCCAGGAGTTCCTCGACGACGTGGTCCTCCCCGGCGACGCGGTCCTCGGCGAGGTGAACGGTGGCTGGGAGGTGACGAACCGCCAGCTGTTCCACGAGCGAAGCGCGGTCGGTGGCGCGTCACCGTACGCCAGCGGAGCGCAGACCCACAGCGGACGCGACGTGTCCGCGCTGGTCGACATCGCCCGGCGGACCGGGCAATTCGACGATCCACGGGTCAGGGAGGACATCGGTGCGGCACGGGCGATGAACATGGTGCACGATCAGCTGATCGCCCGCATCACCCGCGGCATCGCGAGCGGCGACCTCCCGCCCGCCGCGGGTTCCATCGTTCGCCTGTTCAGCGCCCAGAATTCCTGGTTGCAAGCCGATACGGCGCTGCGGGTCGCCGGTCCGTGGGCCGCCACCGGACCGGACGGTTCCGGCCGGGCCGGGCAGGACTACCTGATGCGCCAGGCCTGGAGCCTGGCCGGTGGCAGTACCGAGATGGCGCGCAACATCATCAGCGAGCGGGTGCTCGGGATGCCACGCGAAGCGGCGCCCGATCGGGATGTGCCGTTCAACCGGGTCGAGCGAGGGCGCTAGCACGGTTCCGGCAACGGTGGTTGCCGGAACCGTCACCGCCTAGGTGATCGCGCCCGCTGTCTTCAGGGCGATGATGCGGTCCCAGTCCAGTCCGGCTTCGAGCAGGACCTCGTCGGTGTGCGCCGCGAACTCCGGGCCCGCGGTGGGTTCGGGGGCGGCCACATCGAATTGCACCGGGTTGGCCACCAGGTCGAGTTCACCCGCGCGCACCAGGTATTCGTTGGCCAGGATCTGCGGGTCCGCGCCGACCTGCAGACTGTCCTGCACCGGCGCCCACGGACCGGACAGGGTGGCCAGCCGAGTCGTCCACTCGGCGAGGGTGCGCGTCGCGAACACCTCGCGCAGAATCCGCACGGCCGCTTCGGTATTGGCCACCAGCTGCTCCCCCGTGCCGAAGCGCGGATCACGCGCCAGCTCGGGACGATCGATGTGGTGACACACGTCGGCCCAGAACTTCGCCGGCTGCAACATCACCAGCGACAGGTGCCTGCCGTCGGCGGTGGCGTAGAGACCCGACAGCGGATTGGTCGGCGCGCCGTGCCCGCCCGGCACCGGCGCCACCATCGGCTCACCGAGATGCGCCGACAACGCGATGGTGTGCCCCATCGCCCACAGACCGCTGCCGAGCAGGGACACGTCGACCACCGAGGTATCGCCCGTGCGTTCGCGTTTGAGCAGGGCCGCCGCGATGCCGCCCGCCAGATTCGTGCCCGAGATGGTGTCGCCGAAAGCGGGCCCCGGCGGGGAGATCATGCCGTCGGTCCCCGGTGGGGTGATGGTGGCGGCCACCGAGGCGCGGCACCAGAAGGCGGTCATGTCGAAACCGCCCTTGTCCGCCTCGGCGCCGCGTGGCCCGAGGGCACTGCCGCGCGCGTAGACGATCGCCGGATTCACCGCGCGGATGTCGTCCACGTCGATGCCGAACTTGGTGCGCGCCTGCGGCAGGAAGCTGGTCAGGAAGACGTCGGCGCCGCGCGCCAGCTCGTGGATCACCTCGCGCCCCGCGGGAACCGACATGTCGACACCGATACTCCGCTTGCCCCGGTTCGCGTGCTCCACATTGGGATTCGGTTCGCCCTCCACCCGCATCCGGCCGACCTGACGCAGGCCGCGTTGCGGATCGCCGGTGACCGCGTGCTCGACCTTGACCACGTCGGCACCCCAGTCCGCGAGCACCGCGCCCGCCGACGGCACGAACCCGTACATGGCGACCTCGAGCACGCGGATTCCCGCGAGCGGCCCCATCACTTCGCCCCGCTCTCGGCGGCGAGCCCGACGACGGCCGCGTACGTCTTGGTCTCCAGGAACTCCTCCAGCCCCGCGACGCCGCTCTCCCGGCCGATACCGGACTGCTTGAACCCGCCGAAGGGCGCGTCCGGGGCGAAGTAGTTGCCGCCGTTGATGCTGAACGTGCCCGCCCGGATCCGGCGGGCGACGGCGAGTGCACGGTCCTGGTCGGCGCTGAACACCGAGCCGGACAGGCCGTAGACGGAATTGTTGGCGATGCGTACGGCATCGTCGTCGTCGGTGTAGGGGATCACGGCGAGCACCGGCCCGAACACCTCTTCCTGGGCGATCTCGCTGTCGGGGTCGACACCGGCGAGCAGGGTCGGCGCGTAGTAGAAGCCGGGGTCGATCTTCTTGCCGCCGGTGACCAGGGTGGCGCCTGCCTCGACCGCGCGTTCGACCAGACCGTGCACCTTGTCGCGCTGCCGGGCGCTGATCAGCGGTCCCATATAGGTTTTCGGGTCGCTCGGATCGCCGACGGTGACCCAGCCCAGATTGGTCGCGACCAGATCGACGATCTCGTCGTGGCGGGCCCGCGGCACCAGCAGCCGGGAGGTGAGCGCACAGCCCTGACCCGCGTGCGTGCAGATGGTGAAGGCGGCGAACACGGCGGTCGTCGCGAAGTCGGCGTCGTCGAGCAGCACCATCGCCGACTTGCCGCCCAACTCGAGGAAGACCCGCTTGAGCGACTCGCCCGCGGCGGCCATGATCTGCTTGCCGACCGCCGTCGACCCGGTGAAGCTGATGAGGTCGACGTCGGGATGGGTGGTGAGCGCCTTGCCCACCGAGACGTCGTCGGACGACAGCACATTCACCACCCCGGGGGGGATATCGGTGTGCTCGGCGATGAGCTCGCCGAGCGCGAGCGTGGCCAGCGGAGTGTCGGGCGCGGCCTTGAGCACCACCGTGCAGCCGGCGGCCAGTGCCGGGACGAGTTTGGCCAGCGCGAGCTGGTGCGGATAGTTGTAGGCCACGATCGCCGACACCACGCCCGCGGCTTCCTTGTCGATCCAGCGCCGGTGCCGTTCGCCCCGGATCTCGAGTTCACCGAGGTCCTCGGTGAACCGGTAGTCCGGGAGCAGATCGGCGTAGTAGCGCGCGATCTCGATGGGGAGATCGAGCTGGTTGCCGTGGGTGAGGCGGCGGGTGGCGCCCACCTCGGCGATGGTCACTTCCCGCAGCTCCTCGACGTGCTCGCGCAACGCGCGGTGCAACTGGTCGAGGCAGGTGGCCCGGAATCCCACATCGGTGGACCAGGTGGTGGTGTCGAAGGCCCGGCGCGCGGCGGCGATGGCCGCCTCGGTGTGCTCGGGACCGGCCTGCGGCGCATAGCCGTACACCGCCCCGGTCGAGGGATCGAGCGAGGGGAACGACTGTGGCGTCCCGACCAGCTGTCCGTCGATCAACATCCGCCTGGTGACGGTTGTGGCCGTCGCCCGGCCGCCGTCTTTGTCCGTGTCCTGGGATGACATCCCGCCTCCTAGAGCAGCATGAAAATATGATTCTCATTCCTGAGATCAATATATCCACTTCTGTCACGCGAAGCAGCCGAATGCCGGACCCGATACCAGGAAGACGGCCCAGATCTCCGGCGAGAGAGTCGAGTTCAGCTCTTGCGCAGGCAGTTGTCGCGAGAGTACGGTTCTCAATATCGGAAGGGAGATTCTTGTGATTCACACAACAGCGCTCCGTCCTGCGATCGGGGTGGAAGTCACCGGCATCACCGATCTGCACGACGACACGGTGATCAGCCGTTGCCTCGAAGCGCTGAAATGGCGCGGGGTCCTGGTGGTGCGCGGTCTGCACCTCGACGACGAGGCGCAACTGGCGCTGTGCCGCAAGCTCGGCACCGTGCTCGCCCCGGGTGGGCGGGAGATCTTCACGATCACCCTCGACCCGGCGAAGAACCGGGCGGCGAAATACCTGGAGGGCACGTTCTTCTGGCACATCGACGACACCACCAACGATGTGCCGGCCAAGGCAACGGTGCTCACGGCCCGCCACGTCGCCATGGAAGGCGGTGGCACCCAGTTCGCCAGCACCTATGCCGCCTACGAGAACCTTCCCGAGACCGAGCGCAAACGCTACGAGGGATTGCGCGTGGTGCACAGCTTCGAAGCGTCCCAGCGGCTGGTCCATCCCGACCCCACCCCGGCGCAGGTCGCCGAATGGCGCACCCAGCCCACCCACGAGACCGCCCTGGTCTGGTCGCGCGCGGACGGCCGCAAATCGCTGGTCGTCGGTGCAACCGCCGATCACATCGTCGGGATGGCACCCGACGAGAGCCGCGCACTGCTGGACGAACTGCTCGCCTGGTCGACCCAGGACCGCTTCGCCTACACCCACGACTGGGCCGTCGGCGACCTGGTGATCTGGGACAACACCGGCATCCTGCACCGGGCCCTGCCCTATCCGGCCTCGTCGGAGCGCGAACTGCACCGGACGACCATCGCGGGCGAGGAGGCGTGGGGGTGAAAACGGCAGTGGTCACCGGCGGCGGCTCGGGCATCGGACTCGCTGTCGCCCAACGACTCCGGGCCGACGGCTACCACGTGGCGACCATCGATCTGCGCCCCGGTGACACCGAGTTCGACCACGTCGCCGACGTCACCGACCCTGATCAGGTGGGCGGAGCGCTCACCGCGATCCGCGCCCAGCTCGGTCCGGTGACCATCCTGGTCAACGCCGCGGGCCTGGACGGCGCGGGCCGGTTCGTCGACATCGATTTCGCGCGCTGGCAACAGGTGATCGCGGTGAATCTGCACGGCGTCTACCACTGCGTGCAGGCCGTGCTGCCCGACATGCTCGCCCAGCACTGGGGGCGCATCGTCAACATCTCCTCCTCGAGCACACACTCCGGTCAGCCCTTCATGGCGCATTACGTCGCGGCGAAGTCCGCCGTCAACGGGCTCACGAAATCGCTGGCGCTCGAGCTCGGTCCGGTGGGCATCACGGTCAATGCCGTGCCGCCCGGATTCATCGACACCCCGATGCTGCGCAAAGCCGAGGCCGCCGGGCAGCTGGGCGGCACGATCGATGACCACATCAAGCGCACTCCGGTGCGGCGCGTCGGGCAGCCCGAGGACATCGCCGCCGCCTGCGCATTCCTGATCTCCGAGAGCGCCGGGTACATCACCGGGCAGATCCTCGGCGTCAACGGCGGCCGCAACACCTAGCCGCCATCTCCATCGAAAGGAAATCCCCGTGGGACGTGTCGAGGGCAAAGTCGCCTTTATCACCGGAGCTGCACGAGGCCAGGGCCGCAGTCACGCGGTCCGCCTGGCCGGCGAGGGCGCCGACATCATCGCCGTCGATATCTGCCGCGATATCGACTCCATCGGTTATCCCTTGGCGCGGCCCGAGGACCTGGAGGAGACGGCTCGCCTCGTCGAGAAGTCGGGGCGCCGGATCGTCACCGTGCAGGCCGACGTGCGCGACGCCCCCCAGGTCCGCGACGCCGTGGCCCAGGGCGTCGCGGAGCTGGGCCGGCTCGACATCGTGGTGGCCCAGGCAGGCATCGCCGGTATGAAGGGTCAGCCGCAGTGGCAGGCCTGGACCGACGTGATCGATACCAATCTCGTCGGCGTGCTCAACGCCATCCACGCCGCGCTGCCGCACCTCGAGGAGGGCGCTTCCATCATCGCCACCGGCTCGCTGGCCGCGCTGATGGATGTGAGCAAGGTGGACCAGCCGGGCAAGGACCCCGGTGGGGTGGCCTACATGGTGGCCAAACGCGCACTGTCGATGATCGTGCACGAGATCGCGACCCACATCGCGCCGAAGAAGATCCGCGCCAACGTGATTCATCCGACCAACTGCAACACCCCCATGTTGCAGAGCGAGCCGATGTACCGCTCGTTCCGTCCCGACCTCGAGCACCCGACCCGGGCCGACGCCGAGCCCGCCTTCTACACCCAGCAGGCCATGCCGGTGCCGTTCATCGAGCCCGAGGACATCAGCGACGCGGTGCTCTTCCTCGCCTCCGACGAATCCCGCTTCATCACCGGTACGCAATTGCGGGTGGACGCGGGCGGATATCTGAAGTGGTACGACTACCACGTCTGAAAGGAATTCCCGCCGTGAAGGTTCGAGTCGATTCAGCGCGCTGTCAGGGCCACACCCTGTGCGCGATGACCGCTCCCCGCGCGTTTCAGCTGAGCGAGATCGATGGCCATTCGTCGCCGGTCGACGAGGACGTGCCGCCCGACCAGGAGGACCAGGTGCGCGAAGCGGCCCACTCCTGCCCAGAACGCGCCATCGAAATATTCTGAGAGGACACGTCATGACCGTCGACGACGTGGCGACAGACCGAACACGTAAACAGCCGGCATTCTCCTTCGACCGATTCGCGCCCGGGTACCGGGACCGATTCGTCGACATCACCGCGACCATGCAGGAGCAGTGCCCGATCGCCTGGAGCGACACCTACGACGGGCACTGGGTGGCGGCGGGCAACCGCGAGGTCTTCGAACTCGCCCGCTGCCCGCACATCTCCAACGACCACGACCCGGCCGGGGTCCGACGCGGCTACCAGGGCATCTCGATCCCGAAAGCCCCACGGGCGAGCGGCGTTCGAGGTGGCATCCTGGAGATGGACGAGCCCGAGCATCGGGAGGTGCGTGCGGCACTCAACCCGTACCTGTCCCCCGCCGCGGTCGCGCGGTGGGTGCCGTTCATCGACGAGGTGGTGCGTGCCACGCTCGACGAGAAGATCGAATCCGGTCATATCGATTTCGTCGACGATCTCGCCAATATCGTGCCCGCGGTGCTCACCCTCGGCATGCTCGGTGTGCCGCTGGCGAAATGGACGATCTACAACGAGCCCGCGCACGCCTCGGTGTACACACCGCCGGATTCCCCGGATTATCCCCGGGTCGCCGAAATGCACCGGACGATGGGAATCGACCTGTTACAGAATCTGTTCGAGATCAGGGAAAATCCCCGGCCGGGTCTGATCGACGCGATCAACAACGCGACCATGAACGGCGAGCCGCTGCCCGATCTGGAAATGCTCGGCATGCTCGGTCTGCTCATCGGCGGCGGATTCGATACCACGACCGCACTCACCGCACATGCGCTGGAATGGCTGTCGGAGAATCCGGAGCAACGCGAGATGTTGAGCCACGAACGCGACAGCCTCCTCGATTCGGCCACCGAGGAATTCCTGCGCTATTACACGCCCGCGCCGGGCGACGGACGCACGATCGCGCAGGACTGCGAGGTCGTCGGGACCGAATTCAAAGAGGGCGACCGGGTATGGCTGTCGTGGGCGATGGCGAACCGCGACCCGGCCGTCTTCGACAATCCGAACGAGGTGGTCCTGGATCGCCGGCGTAACCGGCACTACAGCTTCGGGCTCGGCGTGCACCGGTGCATCGGGTCGAATGTGGCTCGTACCGTGTTCAAGCGGATGCTCGTCGCCGTGCTGGACCGCATGCCGGACTACCGGTGCGATCCGGAGCGCACCGTGCACTACGACACCATCGGTGTCATCCAGGGCATGCGGCACCTCCCCGCGACGTTCACCCCCGGCCCCCGGCTCGGCGCCGGGCTCGACGAGACCCTGGCGGCATTACAGACACTGTGCGACGAACAAGGTCTCGCGGCACCGGTCACCGCACCGAAAGCTCCTGGGGCACAGTGAGTTCGGAGATGGCCGAAGCGTCTGGGCGCCCGTTGCCACTGCTCACCGAGGACAACGCGTTCTTCTGGACCTCGGGCGCCGACGGTGAGCTGCGGATCCAGGAGTGCGGCGCCTGCGCCGAATTGATCCATCCGCCGCAGGTGGTGTGCCGGTACTGCCACGGGCGCACGCTCGGCACGCGTGTGGTGTCCGGCTTCGCCACGCTCATCGGGTTCACCGTCAACCATCGATTCCAGATGCCCGGGCTGCGTGCGCCGTATGTGGTGGCCCAAGTGGCGATCGAGGAAGATCCGCGGGTTCGGCTCACCACCAATGTGGTCGGCTGCGACCCGGCCGACCTGGTGCTCGGCATGCGGATGGAGGTCGTCTTCGAGCCCGACGCCGATGTCTGGCTGCCATTGTTCCGGCCGGTGGCCGACCAGCCGGGGCCGGTGGCACTGCCCGACGACGAGATCGAACCGCATCGGTTCGGCGAGCACGTGCGCCCCATGCTCGGCCCCGACAAGTTCGAGGACAAGGTCGCCATCACCGGCATCGGCATGTCGGATATCGGTCGGCGCCTGATGGTTTCGCCGCTCGCGCTGACCATCCAGGCGTGCGAGCGCGCGGTCGCCGACGCGGGGCTCACCATGGCCGACATCGACGGCCTCTCGACCTATCCGGGCGCGGGCAACGTCGGCGGCTTCGGCGAGGGCGGTGTCACCGCGTTGGAGGCGGCCCTCGGGCTGCGGCCCACCTGGTACAACGGCGGCTTCGAAACCTTCGGTCCCGGTGGGTCGGTGATCGCGGCCATGCTCGCGGTCGCCGGCGGTCTGGCCCGGCATGTGCTGTGTTTCCGCACGGTGTGGGAAGCCACCTACAACGAGCTCTTGCGCGCGGGCAAGATCAGCGTCGGCGGTGGGCGCACCACCAGCTGGATGACGCCGTTCGGTGCCACCTCGGCCGCGCACACCCTGGCGCAGAACGCGCAACGGCACTTCCACCGATACGGCACGACGAAGGAAACGCTCGGCTGGATCGCCCTGAACCAGCGAGCCAATGCCGCACTGAATCCCACTGCGGTGTACCGGGATCCGCTCACGATGGAGCAGTACCTCGAGGCCCGACCGGTCACCACCCCATTCGGCCTCTACGACTGCGATGTGCCCTGCGACGGATCGGTGGCGGTGCTCGTCTCGGCACACGAGACCGCGCGCGATCTGGCCTCGCGCCCGGTGCGCGTCGACGCGGTGGGCACCCAGATCCTCGAGCGGATCGAATGGGATCAGAGCACGCTCACCCATGAGCCACAGGTGCTCGGCCAGGCCGCGCATCTGTGGTCGCGAACGTCGTTGCGGCCCGGCGATGTCGACGTCGCCGAACTGTACGACGGGTTCACCTTCAACTGCCTGTCCTGGATCGAGGCCCTCGGTTTCTGCGGCATCGGCGAGGCCGGGGACTTTCTCGCGGGCGGCAAGAACATCGCTCGCGACGGCGTCCTGCCGCTCAACACCCACGGCGGGCAGCTGTCGCACGGGCGGACGCACGGCATGGGCTTGCTGCACGAGGCGGTCAGTCAGCTGCGCGGGGACGCCGGAGCACGGCAGGTGCCCGGTGCGCGGGTAGCGGTGACCAGCAGCGGCGGCCTGACACCCAGCGGCGTGTTGCTGCTGACCAGCGAAGTCTGAGAGGTCGACCCATGGATGTCACCGATGTGGCACCGACCCTGCTGCGGCTGGTCGTCGGCGTCACCATGATCGCGCACGGACTCAACCACTGGCTCGGCGGCGGCCGGATCGCGGGAACCGCCCGCTGGTTCGCGGGCCTGGGGCTGCGCAACGGTGTGCTGCAGGCGTGGGCGAGCGTGCTCACCGAGATCGGGGCGGGGATCGCCCTGTTGCTCGGCGTCGGCACACCGCTGGCGTGTGCGGCGGTGATCGCCGTCATGCTCGTCGCCGGTCTGCTCGCGCACCGGCGCAACGGATTCTTCGTTTTCCGGGAGGGGTACGAGTACGTACTCGTGCTGGCGGTCGTCGCCCTGGCGCTGGCCGTCACCGGGCCCGGCCGGTTCTCGATCGACCATGCCGCCGGTCTCGAGGTCACCGGGTGGGCAGGCGGCGGCCTCGCCCTCGGCATCGCTGTCGGATCGACAGCGCTCCTGCTCGCGCTGTTCTGGCGTCCCACGCCCGAAACCACTGCGTGAGAAACATATTCGAACGGGAGGTGCGCTGATGCGCGTCGGATTCATCGGATTGGGCAGTCAGGGCGCGCCGATGGCGCGGCGGATCGTGGAAGCCGGATTCGCGACCACTGTCTGGGCTCGCCGGTCGGCGACCCTCGAGCCGTTCGCGGGCACCGGCGCCGTGTTCGCGCCGACCCCGGCCGCTCTCGGACGGGCCAGCGACCTCGTGTGTCTGTGCGTCGGCAACGATGCCGACCTGCGGGAGGTACTCACCGGCCCGGACGGTGTCCTCGCTGGGCTGGCGCCGGGCTCGATCGTCGCCGTGCACAGCACCGTGCACCCCGACACCTGCCGGGAATTGGCGAAAGTAGTTGCGGCGCAGGAGGTCACCCTCATCGACGCCGCGGTGAGCGGTGGCGCGCCCGCCGTCGCCGAACGTCGACTGCTCGTGATGGTCGGTGGGCCCGTCGAGGCACTGGATCGCTGCCGCCCGGTCTTCGACACATTCGCCGATCCGGTCGTCCATCTGGGCGATGTCGGGGCGGGGCAGGTCGCCAAACTACTCAACAACCTCTTGTTCTGCGCCAACCTGGCGACCGCGGCGAGCACGCTGACGCTCGGTGAGCAACTGGGTGTCGACCGGGACGAGCTGGGCGCGGTGATCGCGCGCGGCTCGGGGAACAGTTTCGCGATCGGCCGCATCGCGGCAGGCACGCTCGCCCGGATCGGCGATCACGCGGGACACACGTTGCGCAAGGACGTCACGCTGCTGGCGGATCTCGCGGCAGGTGCCGACGCCGATACCGGCATCGCCCTCACGGCGGCCGACGCCACCCTCGGCGCGATCGGCCACGCCAGGTGACCCCGAGCCGGATCGGTGTGATCGGCGCGGGACGGATGGGCGCGCCGATGGTGCGCCGGCTGGTCGCGGCGGGACACGAGGTGCGGGTGCTCGGCCGGTCCGCACCGGCCCGGCGGCGGGTCGCCGACTTCGGTGCCGAGGCGGTGTCGTTCCCGGCGGCGGTCGGTACCGGCGCGGCCGCCGTGGTGGTCTGTGTGTTCACCGACGACCAGGTGCACGAGATCTGCTTCGACACACCGCTGCTGGCGAGTATGCCGCGCGGCTCGGTGCTCGTGGTGCACACCACCGGCAGTCCGCGCACCGTCGAAGCCGTCGCCGAACACGCTGCGCCGCAGGGTGTTCTGGTGGTCGACGCGCCGGTGAGTGGTGGGCCCCGTGACATCGAGGCAGGCACCCTCACCGTATTCCTCGGCGGGGACGATGCGGCTGTCGAGCGGGCCCGGCCGGTGCTGCGTGGCTACGGCGATCCGCTGCTGCACGTGGGCCCGCTCGGTTCCGGACAGCGGGTGAAACTGGTGAACAACGTGCTCTTCGCCGCCCAGCTCGGCCTGGTCGCCGAGGCGGTGCGGCTGTCCGAACGGCTCGGTGTCGAGGAGGCGACAGTGCTGTCCGCGCTGCGGCACGCCAGCGCGGGTGGCCCGGCGACAGCGCGCGCGGCGGCGAAGGGATCGGTGGCCGAATTCCTCGCCGTCGCGGGGGAATTCCTGGTCAAGGACGTCGCCTCGGCGCGTGCGCTGGCCGCCGAGCTCGGGACCGACCTCGGCCCGCTCGACCGGGCGCTCGACGCCTGGCTCCCCGAGCCACAGCCATGACCGCTGCGCCGACCCTCCGGTGACAGGACCGGTGCCGGACCGCCGCGGGGGCGGTCCGGCACCGACTCATCGGGCCACCGGCGCGGCGTCGTCGAGCGGCACGCGAGACTCGGCCAGGCGCTGCGCCAACTGGTCCAGGTCGTAGGACTGGCGGGCCATCCAGAACCGCAGCACGCCGGTCAGCGAATAGCGCACGAACAGCGCGGCCCCGACAACACTGAGCGCCACCCCGGTCAGGGCGAGGGCCAGAGCGTCGCGCTGGGCGAGCGGATCGGAGGTGTTGTGCGCCAGGAAATAGGACAGCACCGCGACACCGGGCCCGGCCACCATCAGGGTGGCGCCGAGGCGCAACCACAGGCTTCCCCGGCCGGCTGCCGGATCGGGGATCTTCAGTGCGGCGAGGTCGGCGGCGAAGCGGTCGGCACGTGTTTCGGTCATCGGTGACTTCCTAGGTAGAGGGTCGGCAGTTCGCGGCGGAGCTCGCGGTCGGCGGGCCCCTGGTACTCGATGCGGCCACGCACCAGCACGGCCGCGTGGTCGGCGATCTCGAGGACGGCGGCGGCGAACTGCTCGACGACCAGCACCGCCACCCCCTGCCGCGCGATCTCGGCGACCTGCTCATAGAGCCGCTCGACCACCAGCGGGGCCAATCCCATCGACAGTTCGTCGAGCAACAGCACCGCCGGGTCGGTGGCCAATCCGCGTGCGAGCGCGAGCATCTGCTGCTCGCCGCCCGACATCGTGCCCGCGATCTGGTCGGCGCGCCGGGCCAGGGTCGGGAACCGGCTGAACGCGACCTCCTGGATCTCGGCATGGGTTTTGCCGGTGAAGGTCATCATCAGCAGGTTGTCGCTCACCGACAGGTTCGGGAACACGCCTCGGCCCTCGGGGATCAGGCAGACACCCACCCGGGCGAGCTCTCGCGCGTCTACTCCGGTGACGTCGCGGCCGCCGAGCACGAGCCGCCCGGCGGTCACCGGGCGCACCCCGGCCGCCACCCGCAGGGTTGTCGTCTTGCCCGCCCCGTTGGGCCCGAGCAGGGCGGCCACTTCCCCGGCGGCGACGCGCAGATCGACGCCGTGCAGCACGGTGATCGCGTCGTAACCCGCACGGACACCGTGCAATTCGAGTGTGGAACTCATCCTTCTCCCAGATAGGCGGCCAGCACGGCCTCGTCGCGGCGGACCACCTCGGGTGGACCGGAGCTGATGATCGTGCCGAGATCGAGTACGAACAGCTGATCGCACACCGACATGACCAGGCCCATGTCGTGTTCGACGAGCAGCACCGCCACGCCGTCGGCCGCGAGCGTGCGGACCAGTTCGGCGAATTTCTCGGTCTCGGTGGGATCCAGGCCCGCCGCGGGTTCGTCCAGCAGCAGCACGCTGGGCCGGGTGGCCATCGCCCGGCCCACTTCGACCAATCGGCCGGTGCCGGTGGGTAATTCGTCGGCGGTGGTGTCGGCGACCTGATCCAGGCCGAGGCGACCGATGATGTCGTCCACGACGGCGTGCGCGTCGCCGTGGCGCCTGCCGAGTTCCGCCGCGACCAGCAGATTGTCGCGAACACTCAAGCGGCCGAACAGTTCCAGTCGCTGGAAGGTCCGGGCCAGCCCGTGGCGTGCACGCCGGGCGGGACCGAGCCGGGTCACCTCCCGCCCGTTCATGGTGACCCGGCCCGATACCGGTCGGCGCAATCCGCAGATCACGTCGAACAGCGTGCTCTTGCCCGCCCCGTTCGGGCCGATCAGGCCGGTCACCTGGCCCGCCTCGGCGTTCAGGCCCGCCTGGTCGAGGGCACGGTGACCGCCGAAGGTCACCGTCACCGCCTCAACTTCGAGTAGCGATCCCACGATCGAGCATCTCCTTGTCTGCCGTACTCCAGGGTCGTTGCAGGCCGAGCCATTCGACGGGCATCTGCGCGGCCCGGGGTGCACGCGCCCGCCTGCCCGCCCAGCGCGGGAGCACGACGGCGGCCGTCAGCGCACCGGCGGTGAACACATAGCCGTTGATCACGTCGGCCAGGCGCGAGAGCCACAGCAACGCGAGACCACCGACCAGCACCCCACGCACGAGCCGATCCCGCAGCACCGCCGCCCACTCGGCGCGCAGGTGCGCCAGCGCGCCCTGGCCCAGGAAACCACCGCTGAACGCGATGCCGCCCAGGGCGGGCAGGACATGAACGAGGTTGGTGAGCGCGGGAAACAGCACCGGAATCGCGTGCAGTGGACCGGCATACGCCGCACCGGTGAACAATCCGCTGCCGACGGCACCGAGGCCCGCGATCACGACGATCAGGAAGATCGGCAGACCGGCGACGAAGCCGAATTGCTCGGCGGACACCGACCGCAACTGCATGCCGTAGAGCGCACCGCCGAGTCCGGCGATCGCGGCCGACAGCGAGAACACGAGCATCTTGCCGGCCAGCAGGTTGCCGCCGAGCGTGGCGTAGGCCGCCTCGCTGTCGCGCAGGGCGATCAGCCGACGTCCGAACGGTGCACGGCGCAGCATCGCGACCGCGAACCCGCACACCGCCAGCGCGATCGCCGCGAAGACGGTGATCTGGGCGGTGCTGGTGAGCTGGGTGCCGAACAGGGCCGGACCCACGAGATTCACCGACCCCTGGTCGAACAGCGCGATCTCGACGCCGAGCACGGAGAACGACGGCAGGGTGAAGATCCACCGATCGAGTACCACCGCGAACGCCGCCGTACCGAGTGCCAGATATACACCGGACAACCGCAGCGCGGGCAACGCGATCAACGCGCCGACCGTTCCGGCGATCACCATCGCGGCGGGCAACGCCCACCATTGCCCCTCGGCGCCCAGGTGCGCGTAGGCGACGGCACCGATACCGGCGATACTCAACTGGCACAGCGAGATCTGGCCCGCGTACCCGGCGAGTGGGACGAACGACAATCCGATCACACCGAAAGCGAAGATCGAGCCGTAGGTGATCAGGTCCGACTCGCTGAGCAGGGTCGCGAGCAGGACACCGACGAGCACGACCACCCCGGCGAACAGGGCCGAGCCACGCACGGTCGGCAGGTGCACCGGGCTCAGTCGCCGATCGCGCCCGCGCAACCGTCCGTGGGGGAACAGCAGGAGCGCGACGAGCAGCAACAGCGCGGGCGCGGCCAGCCGCAGCCCCGGCAGGTAGGCGTTCTGCGGCAGGTATCCGGTCAGGTAGCTCTCCAGGCAGCCGACCACGATCGCGCCGAGAAACGTCATCGGGAGACTGCGCAGCCTGCCGAAGATGGCCGCGCTGTAGGCACTCACGATCAGCAGCGACAGTTGCGCGGCGTCGAGCGCGACCATCGGCGCGATGAGAATGCCGCCCACCGCGGCGAGTTCGATGCCGAGGATCCAGGCCACCCGGTTCGCGCGGCGCGGGTCTGCGCCGGTGAGACCGACCAGGGCCCGGTCGTCGACGGTTGCCCGCATCTCGGCCCCGGTCCTGGTGCGATACAACAGGATTCGCAAGCCCACCGCGACCGCTACGGCCACCACCATTGTCAGTGCCTGATGCCAGGTGACGGTCACCGCGCCCACGTGCAGCGGCCGCTGCTCGGCGAAGAACCGGGGCAGTGTGCGTGCCACATCCGGGTTCCAGATCCAGCGCGCCACCAGCATCAGCCCGCTGAGCAACGCCACCGTCATCACCAATTTCTCGGCGTCGCCGAGACCCTGGGCGGGCGCGAGCGCCTGGGCGAACGCCAGCCCGAACAGCGGCGCGAACACCCCGAGCACCACCACCACGGCGAGCGCGACGGGCAGGCCCCAGCCCACCGTGAGCTGCCAGTAGACGAACGCCGACATCATGCCCGCCGCGCCGTGGGCGAAGTTGAACACACCGGTCGTGGTGAAGGTCAGCACCAGGCCGCTGCCGATGACGGCGTAGATCGCGGCGGTGCTGAGCCCCACGACGCCGAACGCGATGAACTGCTCCATCTACTCGACGTCGCTCATGCTCTTGCCGACGTCCGCCAGCGTCAGCGGGCGGCCGTAATCCTTGGTGTACACATAGGCTTCCATGTCACAGCGGTACGGACCGGTATCCGGTGCGAAGTCGGCCGCGACCCAGCCCTGTGGGGTCGCTTTCATGATGTTGAAACACCTGGGTGCCACGGTCTGGGTCGACATGTCCGCGGGCGCCTGCAAACCGCCTGCCGTCCAGGCTGTTTCCTTACGCGCGGTCTCGAGCAGGCAGGTGCGCGTCAGGTTGTCGCCGCAGGCGGAGGCGGACTTGGCGAACAGCAACCACTGGGTCAGCGCCCGCAGGCCGAGGAAGGTCAGCTTGCCGTCCGGGGCGTAACGGGCGAACAGATCCTTGGCTCGCTGCACCGCCGCGACACTGCCCGCCGATTCCAGCGGCGCCGTGCCCGACAGATCGGTGAAGTTGTTCTGTGCGGTCAACGCGGTGGCCGCGAGTTCGAGGAACGCCGGGTTGTAGGCGTTGCTCGTGGCGTCGACCCAGTCGAGCTTGTAGTCCATGCTGGTGAGCACGTCCTCGAGCTTGGCGAGGCTGCGGAAGTCACCGAGGAAGATCAGCCCCTTCACCCCCTTGGCCTTGATCGACTGCGCGTACGGCGTCCAATCCGACACGCCCGCAGCCGGATACAGGTCGTTGTAGATCACCGTCGCACCCTCGGCGGGCAGCGATTCCTGGTACCGGTCGGCCATGGACTTCACCACCGGTGAGTCGGCGACGATGATGCCGACGGCACCCGCCGAGGCCGGATAGGCTTCCTTGAACAACCACTGCCGCATGCCGGTGTAGGAATCGTACGGGCGCGCCGACGACGCCCCGGCCCCCACCTGCAGGTCCGAACCGGTGTTCTCCACCTGGCTCACCTGCGCCGGGAACTCCGGCAGTGTGCACGAGAGCCGGTCCTTCACCCCCAGACCGTCGAGTGCGGCGGAGCCGGCGACCAGGGCGAAGTCCTCGCGGCAGGCTTCCAGCATCCGCTGGCGCACCTCGAGCAGCTTCGCGTCGCGCACAGTGTATTTCAGTGTGCGGCCGTTGATTCCACCGTTGTCGTTGCACCAGGAGGTGAACACCTTCGCGGCGTCGACGAGTTCCGGGTTCTTGGTGAAGCCCATGTCGGTGAAGACACCGACCTCGATCTCCTTCGCGGTCACCCCCTGGGTGGGCGAGCTCGTCGGGGTGCCGGGCCCACACACCCCGGTCAGGTCACCGAAATCGGCGGTCACCGGAGCGCTCGGCGCCGCGCCCTCTTCGGTGCCGCTGCCGGTCCGGCCACCGCAACCGGCTACGAGCAACATGGTCGCCATCATGGCGACGAGAATTCGCTGCGATCTCACTGCTGTCGTCCTTATCGGCACGCGGGCGAGGTTCCGCCCTGGATCGCCATCAGGGCGCAGTAGGTGGCCGCGGCCACCTTCCATTTCCCGCCCTCGCGCACTGCCTGCCCCGTCTGATCGGGCAGCACCGGGGTGCCGTTCATCAGCAGCGAATAGGTGACGTCGGCGGCGTCGGCGCCGGTGGTCTTCACCGCGCTCACGGTGACCGAGGTGGTTTTCGCCTGGGGGTTCTCGCCCTGCGCGCGCAGCACCGGTTCGAACTCGATGCCCTTCTCGACCACGGCGATCTTCTCCTCGGCGGAGACCTTGCCGTCGAAGAACAGCAGGTAGGCGTCGGAAACCGCCCGGACGGTCGCGGCATCGGCCGTCGCCGCAGCCGCGGAGGTCACGACGCTCGACGTGCTTCCGGCCGCGGTCGACTCATCGTCGTCACCGCAGCCGGCGACCGCCACGGCGGCGAGCGCGACCACTCCGCAACAGGTTATCGCCTTGCGGCGCAGCATGTTTCGCATCACTCGATCCTCTGTTTCATCTCGTCCAGTGCCATCAGGATGGGGAAGCCGTTGACGCTCAGCGCGTTTCCGTGGCCGGTCGAGTGCACGTCGAAGACGGACTGGATCGCGGCGTAGAAGCCCTGGACGTCGAGAGTCTGATTGACCGCTCGTTTGGCCTGTCGCAGGCCGAAGGGCGGCATGGCGGCGATGGCGGTGGCCAGTGCGCGGGTCTGCGCGTCGAGCTCCTCGCGCGCGACCACCTTGTTCACCATGCCGACCTGCTCGGCTTCGCGTGCGGTCACCGCGCGGCCGGTGAACAGGATCTCCTTGGCCTTGCGCGCGCCGAGTTCCCAGGTGTGCCCGTGGTATTCGACGCCGCCGATGCCCATGAACACCACCGGATCGGAGAAGAGCGCGTCCTCGGCGGCGACGATGAGGTCACACGGCCAGCACAGCAGCAGTCCCCCGGCGATGCAGCGGCCCTGCACGGCCGCGATCGAGGGTTTGGGCACATTGCGCCAGCGCAGGGAGTACTCGAGATACCGGCGGCTCTCGGTCTGGTAGATCCATTCCAGCGTGATGTCCTTGGGCGCGGGCCAGCGATCCTTCAGGTCGTGACCGGCCGAGAAGTGTTTTCCTTCACCGCGAAGCACGATCACCGCGACCTCGTCGTCGGTGGCGGCTCTGGTCCAGGCGGCGTCGAGTTCGTCGAGCAGGTCCGCGTTCTGCGCGTTGGCGGCCTGGGGCCGGTCGAGGGTGATGGTCGCGATCTTGTCGGCGACCTCGTAGCGGATGTACACGGCGAGCTCCTCAACTCCGGGGGAGGCCGAGCACACGCTCGGCGATGATGTTGCGCTGGATCTCCGAGGTGCCGCCCGCGATGGTGCCTGCGAAGCTGCGCACGTATCGCTCGAACCAGCTGCACGAGAAGTTGTCCAGATTCAGCGGATCGAACGCCCGGGTGATCGCCGGGTGCACGAGGCCGTCGGCGCCCGAGGCGAGCAGTGCCTGTTCGGCCGCGCTTTGCACGGCCTCCGAACCGAGGACCTTGAGTACCGACAGCGCGGCGACATCGCTCTCGCCCCTGGCCGCTCTGGCCAGCGCGGCGGAACCGAGCAGGCGCAGGGCCTGGTTGTCCATGATCGCCGTGGCGTAGCGGTCGCGCTCGAGCACGGTGCTCGGCCGGTAGTCCTCGATCAGTTCCCGCAGCCGGTCGGCGAAGCTGAGCCACAACAGTGTTCGCTCGTGTCCGAGCGAACCGTTGGCCACCGCCCAGCCGCCGTGCAGAGGTCCGACCAGGTTCTCGGCGGGCACGACGACGTCCTCGAAGAACACCTCGTTGAAGTCCAGGTCGTGCCGGTCGCAGATCGAGGCGAACGGGCGCCTGGTCACGCCCGGGGTGTCGGTCGGGATCAACAGCACACTGATCCCTTTGTGTTTGGGTGCTTCGGGGTCGGTTCGGACGAAGGTGAGCAGGACGTCGGCATCGTGGGCTCCGGAGGTCCAGACCTTCTGCCCGTTGACGACGAAGTGGTCGCCGTCGAGTACGGCGCGGGTGCGCAGGCCCGCCAGATCGGAGCCGGCCCCCGGTTCGCTCATGCCGAGCGCGGCGGTGATCTCGGCCCGCAGGATCGGCACCGCCCACCGGTGCTTCTGCTGTTCGGTGCCGAAGGACAGCAGGGAGGCGGCGATGATGCCCAGCCCCTGCGGATTGAAGCTGTGATACATGTGCCGCCTGGACAGCTCCTCCAGGTGCACGTACTGCTGCAGCAGCGTCGCGTCGCGGCCGCCGAACTCCGGTGGATTGCCGGGAAGCAGCCAGCCGCTGTCGAATTGGCGGCGCTGCCATTCGCGCGACCACGCGGGAATGTCCGCGCTCGACCGGGCGCGGTCGCGCGCGGCGAGCGCGGGGTCGGGGCCGTGTTCGGCCAGGAAGGCCACGAATTCGGCACGGAAGGATTCGACGTCGCTGTCAAAAGTCAGTTGCATGGTATTCCTCGGCGATCAGGGCCCGGTGGATGTGCGCTCCGCCGAGCAGCAGCTCGCCCGCCTTGGCCCGCTTGAGCGCGAATTGCAGGTCGTTCTCCCAGGTGAAGCCCATGGCGCCGAACAACTGGACGCCGTGGCGGAACACCGAGGACTGGCATTCACCGGCGGCGGCCTTGGCCATCGAGGCCGCGATCCGGCGGCGCGGATCGTCGGCGGCGATGGTCAGCGCCGCGAAATAGGCCAGCGCCCTCGCCCGTTCGATGGCTATCTGCATGTCGGCGGCCTTGTGTTTGACCGCCTGGAAGGTGCCCAGCGCCACCCCGAACTGCTGCCGGGTGCGCACGTGCTCGAGCACCATGTCCAGGATGCGCTGGCAGGCACCGACCATGGTCAGCGCCAGCCCCGTCAGGGCGAGGTGGCGGGCCCGTTCGGGGTCGGTGTCCACGCGGAAGTCGTCGCGCACCCGCACGTCGGCGAAGCTCACCTCGGCGATGTGCAGTACCGGGTCGAAGACCGAGGTGCGCCGGGCCGTCACGTCGGCGGCGGGGACCACGAACACTCCCGCGCCCGTGACGACAGCGAGCTGCTCGGCCCGATCACCGTCGAGCACGTGTTCGGCGGTGCCGTTCAGCAACCAGTCGCTGCCGTCGCGGCGCGCGATGACACCGTCGAACACCGCCGACCCGGTTCCGCCCGGCCGCGCGAATCGCGGTGCCAGGGGAGCGAAGTGGGTCATGGTCGCCAGATAGGGCGTGGGATCGGTTGCCCGGCCGAGCGCTTCGAGCACGATGGCCAGTTCCACCGCGTCGGCGGCATCGGTCAGCTCGGTCCAGCCCTGCTCGACGAAGGTCTGCCAGAGCGGGGCGGGATCGGCGTCCTGGTCGGCGATCGCACGGATCAGTGCCGGCGGACATTCCTTGACGAGAACGGCGTGCACGGTCTCCTGCCACAGCCGTTGATCGGAGTCGAGCTCCACAAGCATCCCGACGGCCTCCTCGTTGATTACCGCGATGAACAAACAGGAGAATATCATTCTCGTCAGAGGAAAGTAATAGTCTCGCATCAGGTCGTTCCGGCGCGCCTGGCGCCGATGAATATGACGTTCTCCGGTACAGTGCACTCATGTTCTGCACAGATGACCGAGAACTGAGGTGCCCGTGACCAGCGTCGGCGAAGAGCCCGCGTGGAAGCAGCGTGCCGTCGAGCGCTCACTGCGCAGCGCGAAACTGCGCGCCGAGCAGCGGGTGCAGAAGTTCCTCGACGCGGCGCAGGCGATCATCACCGAGAAGGGCAGTACCGACTTCACCGTGCAGGAGGTAGTCGACCGCTCGCGGCAGTCGCTGCGCAGCTTCTACCTGCAGTTCGACGGCAAGCACGAGCTGCTGCTCGCCCTGTTCGAGGACGCGCTGAACCGGACGGCCGATCAGCTGGCCGCGGCCGCCGAGGGCAAGAAGACGCCGCTCGAGCGGCTGCAGGTCGCCGTGGAGCTGCTGTTCGAATTGTGCAGGCCCGACCCGACCGCGCAGCGACCGCTGTTCACCGACTTCGCACCGCAACTGCTGGTCTCGCACCCCGCCCAGGTCAAGGTGGCCCACGCACCGCTGCTGAGCCTGTTCACCGAGCTGATGGAAGAGGCCGAGAAGGCCGGTGAGATGCGCGCCGACCTCGAACCGCGCCGGATGGCCGCCGTGGTGATGCAGACGGTGATGTTCACCGCACAGTCCGCGGGCGGCTCCGACGAGGACGGCACGCACCCGATCACCGCGGGCGAGATCTGGAACTTCTGCGCGTACGGGTTCGCGGTGGCGTGAACCCCGGGTGACCGCTCGGTCACCCGGGACAGGTCACGGCGCGGGCACCTCGATGACGGTCGCCGACCCCATGCCACCGCCGGCACACAGGGCGGCGACACCGAAACCGCCACCGCGCCTGCGCAATTCGTGCACCAACGTGACGATCAGCCGGGCACCGGTCGCCGCGACCGGATGCCCGAGCGAGCAGCCGCTCCCGTTCACGTTGACGAGTTCGGGATCGAGGCCGAGCGTCTTGATCGCCGCCAGCGGTACCGAGGCGAACGCCTCGTTGATCTCGAACAGCCCGACATCGCCGAGTGAGATACCCGCCCGGGCAACAGCTTTGGTGATCGCCTCGATCGGCGCGAGTCCCATCAACGCCGGATCGATGCCGACCGAAGCCCACGACCGGATGACACCGAGCACCGGCCAGCCGAACCGGTCGCTCGCGATCATCATGGCCGCGGCACCGTCGTTGGCGCCCGCCGCATTGCCTGCCGTGATGCTGAAGCCCTCGATCTCGGGGTGCAGCACCTTCAGCCCGGCCAGTTTCTCGGCACTGGTGTCGCGGCGGGGATGCTCGTCGACTTCGAACAGGCCGTGTGGGGTCTCGAGCGGCACGATCTCGTCGACGAAGCGGCCGGTGTCGATCGCCTCGATCGCCCGCCGGTGCGAGCGCAGCGCCCAGGCGTCCATCTCGGCGCGGGTGAGCCCGGTCTCCACCGCCGTGTTCCACCCGACCGTGATCGACATGTCCTGGTTGGGCGCGTCGGGACGGTCGGGGTGGGAGGGCGAGGTCCAGGGCTCGAGCCACTCGTCCTCGCCGACGCGGAACCGCTGCCGGGGCGCGGTGGAGTCGGAGTTCACCCCGCCCGCGATGACGAGCCGGTCCATCCCCGCACGAATGTTCGCGGCCGCGGTCTGCACCGCGGCCATCCCGGCGGCGCAGTGCCGGTTGGTGGCCAGCCCGGGCACCGTGGTCAGCCCGGCGGTGACGGCCGCGTGCCTGGCGAGCACACCGCCGCCGTAACGCCCCTCCCCCAGCACGACGTCGTCGATGTGGCCGGGCTCCCAGTCCTGCGCCACGGCGGAGACCACGTGATCGGCCAGGACGAACGCGTCCGTGTCGCGCAGCGTCCCCTTGCGCGCAGTGCCGATGGGGGTCCGCACGGCGGAGACTATGACTGCTTCAGGCATCGGTGTTCTCCATTTCGGCGACGAGGTTGCGTCGCAGTAGTTTTCCGGTCTCGGTCTTGGGCAGTTCGGCGCGGAAGACGACGGCGTCGGGCGTCTTCGACGAGCGCAGACGCGAGCGCACCCACTCCTTGAGGTCGTCTTCGTCGCCGGTCCCGACGACCACGGCGACGAGTCGCTGCCCCCACTCGGGGTCCGGAACACCGATCACCGCCGCCTCGGTGATCCCGGGGCAGGCGAGCAGCACGTCCTCGATCTCGGCGGGTGCGATGTTCTCCCCACCCCGGATGATGGTGTCGTCGGCGCGGCCCTCGATGTACAGATAGCCCTCGTCGTCGAGGCGCCCCAGATCGCGGGTGGGGAACCAGCCCTCGGCATCGAGCGCGGTGTGCCCGCCGTACTCCCCCGAGATCTGGTCACCACGGACGTACACCAGTCCGGTGTCACCGGTCGGCACGGGTTCGCCTGTCGCGGTGCGGATCTCGAATTCGATGCCGGGCAGCGCGCGGCCGACGGACCCGAGCCGGGCCCGCACCACCGGGTCCTGGGAGCTTGCCGCCGCGCGGTGGTCGTCCGGGCCGAGAACCGCCACCGAGGACGCGGTCTCGGTGAGCCCGTAGGCATTGACGAAGCCGGTCGACGGGAAGACCCGCAACGCGCGCTCGATCACCGGGCGCGGTGTCCGGGAACCGCCGTAGGACAGGGTCGCCAGCGACGGGGTGGCGGCATCGGGACCGTCGACGTGCGCCACGATGCGGGCAAGCATGGTCGGCACGAGCATGGCCTGGGTGATCTGTTCGCGGCGCACGGTGGCCAACCAGTCGGCGGCGTCGAAGGCGGGCAGGTAGACCACCCGGCGCCCGGCGTAGAGGTTGGAGAGCAGGTTCGTCAGGCCCGCGATGTGGTACGGGGGCACCGAGACCAGGGCCGCGTCGGTCGCTGCGGCGGAACCGAATTCGACGGTGTTGAGCAGGTAGGCCATCAGGTGCCGGTGCCGCAGCAGCGCGGCCTTGGGTTCGGAGGTCGTGCCGCTGGTGTAGATGATCACCGCGACCGCGTCGCCGTCCCACGGTGTGGGCAGCTCCGGCGCGGCGGCAGTCGGCGCCGGAGTGACGAGGGCGTCGAGATCGCCGGGTTCTAAAACCAACGCGCCGGGGTGCCTGCGAAGCAGCGCTGCCGTCTGCTCGGCACCGAGCCGGTAGTTCAGCGGCACGAACGGCACACCGGCCAGGACGGAGCCGAACAACGCGACCGGATAGGCGAGGTGACTGGTGCCCAGATACAGCACCGCGGAGTACTCCCCGAAGCGTGGTGCCGCGCGCCGGGCGTAGTCGAGCAGGCCCGCAGCCGTCAGCGAGCGGTCGCCGACCGTGATCACCGATCGATTTCCGGCCGAAGCCGCCATGTCTAGAATCATGCCAATGTTCATGAGAACATTATTCTCTCAATAAGAGAGTCTTGATTTCAAGAGAGGGCATCATCATGCAGATCAGCGGTAGCTCCGCACTCGTGGTCGGCGGCACCGGCGGGCTCGGCGCGGCGACAGCGCGCCGCCTCCACGCCGCGGGCGCGAAGGTCGTCGTGGCCGATGTCGCCGACGACAAGGGCAAGGAACTCGAGCACGAACTCGGGATCCGCTACGTACACACCGATGCCACCAGCGAAGCCTCGGTCGGTGCCGCGATCGAGCAGGCGCAAGCGCTCGGTCCGTTGCGCATCTCGGTGGATGCCCACGGTGGGCCCGCCAGCGGAGGTCGGCTCGTCGGCAAGGACGGTAAGCCGTTGCCGCTGGAGGGCTTTCGCACCACGATCGAGTTCTATCTGACCTCGGTGTTCAACGTCCTGCGGCTCTCGGCCGCGGCCATCGCCGAGGCGGAACCGCTCACCGAAGGCGGCCGCGGCGTCATCGTCAACACCGCCTCGATCGCCGCCTACGAGGGGCAGGTCGGTCAGCTCCCCTATGCCGCCGCCAAGGGTGGCGTGGTCGGGATGACGTTGGTCGCCGCCCGGGATCTGGCCCCACTCGGCATCCGGGTCGTCACCATCGCACCCGGCACTTTCAACACCCCCGCCTACGGCGCGGCCGCCGACCGACTGGAGGCGCACTGGAGCACACAGGTTCCGCACCCCAAGCGGATGGGCCGTTCGGCCGAGTACGCGCAACTGGTGCAGGCGATCATCGACAACGACTACCTCAACGGCGAGGTGATCCGGCTCGACGGCGCCTTGCGGTTCCCGCCGAAATAACCTGTGCCCCAGACCGATCGCCGGTCAGGCGGGACGGCGGGTGAGCACCGCGTCGGCGGCGGCCCAGTGCTCGTCCGCGACCCACAGTCGCGCGAAGGCGCCGACCGCCTCCTCGGGCGTGACACCGCCGACCACCCGCTTGATCTCCCCGGCCTGCGGGGTGGCGAGCGCACGGGCCAGCGCGCGCCAGCCGTTCTCGAAATCCGGCCGCTCCCAGACCTGGTCGATCAGCCCGAGCCGCTCGGCCTCGGCCGCGCCGAGGATCGTCCCCGCGCCGGCCAGCATGATCGCCCGGCCCTTACCGACCAGGGCGGCGAGCCGTTCGGCGCCGCCCCAGGCGGGCATGATCGCCAGCGCGGACTGGTTGAAGCCGATCTTGATGTCGGCCGCGGCGACCCGGATGTCGGCGGCCACGGCAACTTCGGCGCCACCACCGAACGCGTGCCCGTTCAGGGCCGCGATCACCGGTCCGGGAAACGCGGCGAGCCGGTCGCAGATGGTTCGCATCCGCCAAGCCATCGCGGCGGCCTGCTCTTCGGTGCGCAGCGCGCTGAGTTCCTTGAGGTCCCCACCGGAGACGAATGCCTTGTCACCGGCGCCCCGGATCACCAGCACACGCGCCTCGTCGGCGGCGTCGAGCGCCTCGTCGAGCTGGTCCATGGTGATCGGCGCGATCGCGTTGCGTGCCTGTGGTCGGTCGATCGTGACGACCGCGACGCCCTGCTCCAGCTCCAGCTCGACCATTCGTTATTCTCCCGTCTGAGATTGTCATTCTTGCTGCGAGAGAATAACATCACCGAGACGTTTTCTCGGTTCGGGCATCGGAGTCTCACGTGCGCACTATTCCCGCCGATCTGATCGAGCAGTACCGGGCCGACGGCTGGTGGACCGGCGAGACGATCGGCGAGCTGCTGAGCCGGGGGCTGGCTGCCGCGCCCGAGACCGAGTTCCGGGTGCACTCGGCGCAGCGGCCGTGGGCGGGCACGGTAGGTGCGGTCGAGCAGCGGGCCCGCCGCCTGGCAGCGGGATTGCGCGCCCGGGGTGTCGGCCCCGGCGATGTGGTGGCGTTCCAGCTGCCGAACTGGGTCGAGGCCGCGACGACGTTCTGGGCGTCGGCGTTCCTCGGGGCGGTGGTGGTGCCGATCGTGCACTTCTACGGCCGCAAGGAACTCGCCTACATTCTCGAGTCCACGCGGCCGAGTGTGTTCGTCACCGCGGACCGGTTCGGGCGGATGGAGTTCCAGCCGGACTTGTGTGCCGATGTGCCGATCGTCGGGGTGGTCGGGCGCGACTTCGAGGCGCTGTTCGACGCGGATCCGCTGACTGGTTCGCTGCCCGTCGACCCGGCGGGCCCGGCCTTGATCGCGTTCACCTCGGGCACCACGAGCGCACCGAAAGGTGTTGTGCACAGCCATGAAACGCTCGGGCACGAGACCCGTCAGCTCGCCGGGCTGTACCCATCGGACCGCGATACCCAGCTCACCGCGGCCCCGGTGGGGCATTTCATCGGGATGATCAACGCCTTCCTGATCCCGGTGCTCGCGGGCACCCCGATCCATCTGACCGATGTCTGGGATCCGGGTCGGGTGCTGGGCCTGATGCGCGAGCACGGTCTCTCCGTCGGCGGTGGTGCCACGTATTTCGTCACCAGCCTGCTCGATCACCCGGACTTCACCCCCGAGTGTCTGCCGAGGATGCGGTATGCCGGGCTCGGCGGGTCGTCGGTCCCCGCCGCGGTCACCCGGCGTCTCGATGATCTCGGTATCACGGTGTTCCGGTCCTATGGCAGCACCGAGCATCCCTCGATCACAGGATCGCGGGTCACCGCGCCGGTGGACAAACGCCTGTTCACCGACGGGAATCCGCTGCCGGGTGTGGAGATCCGGCTGGCGGCCGACGGGGAGATCCTCAGCCGAGGGCCCGAGCTGTGTCTCGGCTACACCGACGACGCCCTCACCGCGGCCGCCTTCGATGCCGAGGGCTGGTACCACACCGGCGATATCGGCACCCTCGACGCCGACGGCTATCTCACGATCACCGATCGCAAGGCCGACATCATCATCCGGGGTGGCGAGAACATCAGCGCCCTCGAGGTGGAGGAGGTGCTGCTGACGATGCCGGGGGTGGCCGAGGCGGTAGTGGTCGCCGCGCCCGACGACCGGTTGGGTGAACGCGCGGCGGCGGTACTCCGGTTGCGCGCGGGTCATCGATTGCCGACTCTCGATGAGGTCAGGGCGCATTTCGCGCGGGCCGCGATCGCCACTCAGAAATGGCCCGAGGAGTTGCACGAGGTCACGGATTTTCCGCGGACGGCCAGTGGCAAAGTGCGCAAGTTCGAGGTTCGCCGCGCCGTCGCGCAGCGTTCGATCACCCCGACGGTGCGGTGATGTCCGCCACGGCCCGGTACGGCGATCCGCTGCTCGACGACGGGACCGCGCTCACCGAGTCGGGTGTGCCTGCCCGACCGCTCGTCGCGCTCGAACTCGACGACCTGTGTGGCGCACCGGCCGAGCGGGTCGAGCTGACGGCGAGCCGGATCCGGGATTCGGTGGCCCTGGTGGTGGGTGTGCTGCGTCGGCCACCGACCGAACGCCTCGAGCCCGCGCTCACCGCGACCACCATGACCTTGTCCGAGCTGCCGGCACCCGCACACCTGAAATCTCTTGTCACCGTACCGGATATCGATGACTCCCTGGAGATTCTGCGGACCGCCGTGGCTCGGTCACCGCAGGCTGCCCTGTGCCTGGGGCAGCTGCTTCGCCGCAACGCGGCACAGCCGACAATGCCCGCACTGGCCGCCGAGGCCGCCGTGTACTCGATGCTGCTGGGCGGCACCGAGTTCGCCCGGTGGCTCGGCGAGCGCGGGCCACTCCCCCAGGCGGTCGACACCCCGGATCCCCTGGTCCGGCTGCACCGAACCGGGCAGCACCTGGCGATCGTCCTCGACCATCCCCGCCGCCGCAATGCCCTGAGCGTGCGGCTGCGAGAGGAACTGCTCGCCGCCGCACAGGTCGCGGCCGCCGATCCTACGATCACCTCGATCGAGCTCAGCGGCGCGGGACCGGTGTTCTGCAGCGGTGGCGACCTGGCCGAATTCGGGATGTCGACCGATCCGGTCGCGGCCTACCTGGTGCGCCTCGAGCGCGCGCCGTGGCGGGTATTCGACCGTCTCGCCGACCGCCTCGTCGTCCACACACACGGCGCCTGCATCGGCGCCGGTGCCGAACTCGCCGCGTTCGCCGGTACCGTAACCGCCACCGCGCGAACATATTTCCGCTTCCCCGAGGTGCGGATGGGACTCGTTCCCGGCGCGGGTGGCACGGTCGGTGTGCCGCGTCGCATCGGCCGCTGGCGTGCGGCCTGGCTGATGCTGAGCGAGCAGCGGCTGGACGCGCGGACAGCGCTGCGGTGGGGGCTGGTCGACCGGATCGTCGATGAACGGGGCTGAGATGCCACACGACCGTTGTCGCACAGCCGAACCACAGCCGTCACTTCGGACGCGGTCTTCGAATGGCAACGGGGCCCGGGTCCGGGAAACCCGGCCCTGCGGCGCGTGCTGGATGCTGGGCCGGGCAGGGTCGATCTGCGAAGGGTGGCGCTGAGATGTCACGACATTCGCTGCGCCGCAGCGTGACCGGAGCACCCACTCCAGACGAGGTCGTCACCGCTTGGTTGCGCACACTCACCGACTCGGTGCCTACCGAATTTCCAGGTGCTGTCGAATGTCCGGCGCTGGCTTGGGCGGGTTCGGGTGCGATGGCCCTGACCGGGCATCCGGAGGCTGCGCCGGATCTGTCTCCCGCGCCCGCGTTCGCCTTGCTCGGCGCCGCGCTGCGGGCATTGTCGTGGGTCACCGGGGAGATCGGTTCGCGAGTGGATCTCGAGCCAGGGGCCGTGCTGACTGTGCGGGCCGAGGAAGGGGGTCTGCGGCGGGCCGGTCGCCGTTCGGCCGGGGGTGCGAGCAGGCTGGTTCGGACGGCGGATGGATGGTGCGCGCTGACGCTGGGTCGGCGCGACGATATCGAGGCTGTTCCCGCGCTGCTCGGCGGGGTGTTCGAGGGGGATGCGTGGGTGGCGATCGAGGCTGCGGCGGCAGGGTTCGGGGCGCGGGTGCTCGCCGAGCGCGCGCAACTGCTCGGCATACCGGCGGCAGCCCTCGACCTCCCCGAACGAGGCGCACAGCTGCGTCGAAATACCCTGCCCTGGAAGGTTTCTCGCGTCGCCGCACCGGGGGCGGAAAGATCGCTGCGCGGACTGGTGGTGGTCGATCTGACCTCGATGTGGGCCGGGCCGCTGTGCGGCCGGATACTCGGGGCGGCAGGTGCACACGTGATCAAGGTGGAGAGCCCACACCGGCCCGACGGTGCCCGCGCCAATCCGGGCTTCTTCGACTGGCTGCACGCCGGGCAGGAGTTCCGCACTGTCGACTTCCGCACGTCGGCGGGCCGCACCGCCCTGGCCCACCTGCTCGATTCGGCGGATGTCGTGCTCGAGGCTTCCCGGCCCCGGGCGCTGGCTCAGCTCGGTCTCGCACCCGAAGACCGCACACACCGGGACGGGCAGATCTGGTTGAGCCTCACCGGTTACGGCCGCTCGGAGCCGCTGCGGGTGGCCTTCGGTGACGACGCCGCCGTAGCAGGTGGTCTGGTGGGCGGCCACCATGGCGAGCCTGTGTTCTGCGCCGATGCGATCGCCGACCCGCTGTCGGGTGTCTGCGCGGCCCTGGCGGTAGCGAGTGCGCGACGGTCCGGTGGCGGGGTGCTGATCGATCTGTCGATGCGTGACACCGCAGCGGCTTTCGCCACCGCACCCCCATTAACGCACGGACCCCATACGGTGCGCGACCACGACGGCACCTGGGTAGTGGAATGCCCACTGGCACAGGGTCATCACCCTGTTCGCGAACCGGAACCACGGTCTCCATGGTGCACCCCCTGCCCGGCCGACGCGCAAGGCGCAAATGCCGCTCGCACCAACCCACGCGACATCGACGACGCGAATGCCCACGCGCACAGCACCAACGCCCCGGGCACCAACCCACACAGCACCAACGCGGCGAGCACCAACCGGCACAGCACCAGCGCCCTGAGCACCGACCCGCACAGCATCGACGACACCGGGTCAAACCCGCACTCCGGAATGGCCTCGGCATGACACTCATCCGGCGGGCCCGCGTGTTCGGCGCGGAACACACGGGTGTCCGCTGGCACGGCACAACGATCGTCGAGTGCGGGACGGGCCTGCGGCGCATTCCGGGGGAAGAAGAGATCGACGCGGCGGGTGGGTGGCTGCTGCCGGGGCTGCACGATCACCACCTCCATCTGCGATCGCTGGCTGCGACCGCTGATTCGCTGACGCTCGGACCGCCGCAGGTCCGCACCGCCGCCGACCTCACGTCCCGGCTCCGGCGAGCCGGAGCCGACCTGCGTCCCGGTGCGTGGGTTCGTGGCATCGGCTACCACGAATCCGTTGCCGGGCAACTGGATCGGCGCGTGCTGGACTCGTTGGCCGGGGAGCACCCGGTCCGTATCCAGCACCGTTCCGGCGCCCTCTGGATGCTCAATACGCGCGCCTGCACCGAGCTGGGACTCGATGACGATCACCACCCGGGTATCGAGCGCGATGCCGACGGCCACGCCACCGGACGGCTCTTTCGAATGGACGGCTGGCTCGGTGCGCGCCTCACCGCTCGCACCGCGCAAGCCGGCGAGCCGGGATCCGCGCGGCTCGATCTGGCGGCGGTCAGCGCACGGGCGGCCGCACGCGGAGTCACCGGTCTCACCGACGCGACCGCGGCACTCGACCAGGCCGCGGTCGACGATCTGGCCCGAGCCGTCGACGACGGTCGCATCGTTCAGCGCGTGCATTGCATGGCGCCACCGGATATCGAGGCGCCCGGTGGCGAGCGATTCTCCCTGGGCCCCACCAAGATCCTGCTCGACGACACCACCCTGCCCGACCTCGACCGGTTCGTCGACCGGATCCGGGAGACTCACACCGCGGGCAGGTCCGTAGCGGTGCACTGTGTGACCCGGGTCCAGCTGATCCTCACGATGACCGCACTCGACATCGCGGGCATCCGGCCCGGGGACCGCATCGAGCACGGTGCGATCGTGCCGAGCGAGACGATCGACTGGTTACGCACCCGACGGGTGCCGGTGGTGACCCAACCGCATTTCCTCGTCGAACGTGCCGAGCAATACGCGCGCGAGGTCCCGGCTACCGACCGGCCGGACCTGTGGCGCCTCGGTTCCCTCGTGCGGGCGAATGTATGCGTGGCCGCCGGGACGGACGCACCTTTCGGCAGCGCCGATCCGTGGCGCGTGATCGATGCCGCTGTCAACCGTCCGGCATATCACGGTGTGCCCGAACATCTTTCGCTCGAGCTGGCAGTGCGTCTGTTCACCGGCCACCCCGACCGTCCGACCGCGCCGCGCACGATCACACCCGGCGCGGTCGCCGACCTCACCCTCCTGGCCGTACCGCCGGAGGACGTCCCATCGGTGCTCGCCGACCCGCCGATCGCGGCCACCGTCGTCGATGGCCGCGTCGTCCACTAGCGACCGTCACCCGAGGACAGGATCGTCACCGCCGACACCGCCGTGGGCCCGCCAACGGTGTGCGCCAAGCCGATTCGCGCCCGATCGACCTGATTCGCCGCGGTACCACGCAACTGCTCGAACAGTTCCACGCACTGGGCGACCCCCGTCGCGCCCGGCGGGTGCCCCTTCGCCTTCAGACCGCCGCTCGGATTCACCGGCAGGGCACCACCCACACTGGTCACCTCCGACTCCAGCAGCTTGTACGCCTCGAACCGCTCGGCGAAACCGAGGTCCTCGTAGCTCATCAGCTCGATGCCGGTGAAGAAGTCGTGGACCTCCGCGACATCGACATCACGGGGCGTCAGGCCCGCCATGGCGAACGCCTGCTTGGCGGCGCGCACCGTCGACGGGAAGGTCGTCATGTCCCGCTTGTGCTGGTGCATCACCGAATCCATGCCGAGACCGACACCGCGAATCCACACCGGGTGATCGGTGTAGCGGTCGACGACGTCCTCGGCGGCCAGCACCAGCGCGGCGGCGCCGTCGCTCTGCGGCGCACAGTCGTAGAGCCCGAACGGGGTCACCACGGTCGGTGCCGCGAGCACGTCCTCGATGCTGATCTCGAAACGCAACCGCGCCTTGAGGTTCCGCACACCGTGCCGGTGATTCTTCACCGCGACCATCGCCATGTGTTCCCGGGTCGCCGGGGATTCGTGCAGATAGCGCGAGACGTGCAGGGCGAAGCCCGCCGGTGCGACGAGCCCGAGCGGATAGTCCCAGGCCATATCGCGGGTCATCGCCTCCCACTCCCACAGCATGTCCTTGGACGCCGATTCACGCAGCTTGTCCGCGCCGACCACCAGGGCCACGTCGAACGCGCCGGAGGCGATGCCGAACAGGGCGTTGCGCACCGCGTCGTGCCCGGTGGCACAGGCGTTTTCGACCCTGGTCACCGGAATCTCGGGCAGCCCGAGGGTGTCGGCGAGGATGCCGGAGGGGAATCCGTCGGTGGTGCCGAGTTCACCGAACCACGCGGCCTGGATATCGGACCTGCGCAACCCCTTGTCGACGCTGCTCGCGCACTCGGCGAACGCCATCGGCACCAGATCCTTGATACCCAGGGCGAAATGCTCGGCGAACGGCGTCATCCCGGCACCGACGATCGCGACTCTTCTCATGCTGCGGCCTCCTGTTCCAGCGGGCTCTCGGGTTCGAAGGCGTAGCCGTAGTCCGGCACTCCCGACCGCACGGCCACCCGGCGCAACACCATGCGACCCCGGGCACCGATCGCGACCGAACCCGGTTCGGCGCCGGTGACTTTCACCAGCGCACGGACACCCACCCCGTCGAGTTCGACGATGACCAGCGAATACGGTGTCGTCAGCCCCGGAACCGGAACATGCACGGTCACCGCCGTGTACACCACCGCCGTGCGTGGCAACGGCACCAAGGTGTAGCCGGTGTGCAGGGTGCCGTCCTCGTCGACGCGATACCTGGGCGGGAAGTCCAGCTCACTCGACCCCTCGTGCCGACCGGCCACCCAGCGCACCTTCGCCTCGAACGCCCGCTCGTAGGCCGCCAGCGAGATCGGGATATCGGCACCGGAAACCAAAGCGCCCAACGGTTTCCCCCGAGGTGGCGATTCGCGACGGTGGACCTGCGCGGTGCCCGCCCCGACCGTCAGCGCGGACAGACTGCCCTGTTCCACCCCGACCAGCGGGCCGGCTTGTGCGGCCTCGATCATCGCCGTCAGCGCGAACAACCCCGAACCGGCCCCCAGGGTCGGCAGCACCGGCGGCGTGCCGAGACACAGGTCGGCGGCCTGTCCGTGATCGATCCCGGCCACGGCGATCGGGGTGTCGAGCCAGGCGGCCGCCAGCGAACCGAGCAGTCCCCGATCGCGCAGCAACCGGGGGTCACCGTAGTCGTGCACGACACCGGTGGCGGTGCGAGTGCGCACCGGCAGGCTGCGTGCGATCCGGGCAGCGGTCCTGACCGGCACTCCGCGCTCGGCGGTGATCGCGGCGGCCGCGCCCGCGGGTTCGAGATCGACACCGATGACCAGGGTGCGCGGGCGGGCCGAGCCGAGCGCGTCCAGCGCCGCCGGTGCGCCGCCGAGCCGCTCGGCCACCTCGAGTTCGGGGTCGAGCCCGAGCCCGGCCAGCAGAACGGCGGCGTGCCCGCCCTCGAGCAGGGGCAGGTCCCGGCTCACCAGCACCACGTGTTCCACGGCGGACCCGGCGGCCAACGCGGCGCGGCCCGCTTCGACGGCGAGGGTGACCGCGTCCTCGTCGTCGCCGGGTATGCGCTGTTCGGCGGTCCCCCAGCACGGCAGATAGGTGCCGACCGAAGCGATATACGGCATTCCGCTCTCCAGACATAGCGACGATAATGTGATTCTCACTATAGAGAATGAATGCTCAGTTCGGAAATAGTAGCGTTCTTGACAGACGAACGGAGACTGCCTTGACCGAATCCATCGGCACGCGAACAGGTCTGCTCGGGCCTGGCGACGAAGCGCCCGTCAGCACCCATGCCGTGGAGGTCGACGGCATCCCGATGTCGGCGCTGCTGGCCGAGGCGAGCGACCCGCGCGCCGTCATCGTCGCCCTGCACGGCGGTGCGACGACCTCGGCGTACTTCGATTGCCCCGGCCACCCGCGACTGTCGCTGCTGCGCACCGCGCCCGCTCTCGGGTTCACCGTGCTCGCCCTTGACCGGCCCGGCTACGGCAGCTCCGCGCCGTTCGCCACCGAGATCTCGGCCGCCGAGCGGCGCGTCGATCTCGCCTACGGCGTCGTCGAGCGGTTACTGGGCGCGCGGCCGCTCGGTGCCGGGGTCTTCGTCCTCGCGCATTCGGCCGGGTGCGAGCTGGCGGTGCGGATGGCCGCCGACGTTCGCGGCGCCGACCTGCTCGGTGTCGAGCTGTCGGGCACCGGCCGTGAGCACCACGCCGACGCCGTCCGCGTGCTGTCGGTGGCCGGGCAGGATCGGGGTGCCCGACTGCGCGAACTGCTCTGGGAACCGAGTGCCCTGTATCCCCCCGAGATCTTCGGCGGCGCGGCGATCGCGGCACGCGGCCCGATGTACGAGGCCACCATGATGCCGACCTGGACCACCCACGACTTCCCGCGACTGGCCGCCCGGATCACGGTGCCCGTGCAGCTGACCGTGGCCGCCCACGAAAGAGTCTGGCGCACCGACCGACTCGCGCTGGCGCAGATGCTCGCCCTGTTCGCCGGTGCACCGCGCGTGGTGCTCAACGAACAGACCGACAGCGGGCACAACATCAGCATGGGGCACTCCGCGACGGCCTATCACCTGAAGGTGATGTCGTTCGTCGAGGAGTGTGTCCTCGTCAGAGACCGAGCGATTTGGCGACGATCACCTTCATGACCTCGCTGGTCCCCGCGTAGATGCGGGCCACCCGGGCGTCGGTGTACAGCCGTGCGATCGGATATTCGGTCATGTACCCGTATCCGCCGAACAGCTGCAGGCACCGGTCGACCACCCGGCCCTGCATCTCGGTGGTGAACAGTTTCACCCGCGCGGCGTCGGCCCCGGACAGTTCCCCCGCCACCAGATCGAGCACGGCGCGATCGACCATGGTCTGGGCGGCCTCGAGTTCGGCCGACATCGCCGCGAGCTCGAACTTGGTGTTCTGGAACGACGCGACCGAAATCCCGAATGCCTTGCGCTGCTTGACATACTCGATGGTGGTGCCGATCGCGGCTCGCGCCTGTGCCACCGAGCCGACGGCCACGGTCATCCGTTCCTGCGACAGATTGCTGCCGAGATAGCCGAAGGCCGCGCCCTCGGCGCCGAGCCGGTTCGCGACCGGCACCCGGACGTTGTCGAAGGACAGCTCGACGGTGTCCTGCACCTTGCAGCCCATCTTGTCCAGCACCCGGCCCCGCTCGAAGCCGGGCATGCCGTCCTCCACGACGAGCAGGGTCAGGCCGGCGCGCCGATCGAGTGCGTCGGTCGAGGTCCTGGCCACCACGATCACCAGGTCGGCCAGTAACCCACCGGTGATGAAAGTCTTCGCGCCGTTGAGCACGTAGTCGTCCCCGTCGCGGACGGCGCGAGTGCTCATCCCCGCCAGATCCGAGCCGGTGCCGGGTTCGGTCATGGCGATGGCCGTCAGCAGCGTCCCGTTCGCCAGACCGGGGAACCAGCGTTCGCGCTGCTGGTCGTCGGCATAGGACAGGAAGTACGGCAGGATGACGTCGAGCTGGGTGCGCACCGTGCTCAACGTGACGAGTGCGCGCGCCGCCTCCTCCTGCAACACCGCGTTGTAGCGGTAGTCGCGCAACCCGGCGCCCCCGTATTCCGGTGGGATAGCGACGCCGAGAATGCCTGCCGCCCCGAGCTTTTCGAAGACCGAGCGGGGCATCTGCCCGGCCTTCTCCCAGTCGGCGTAGTGCGCAACGACCTCCTTCTCGATGAACTCCGCGGCCAGCCCGCGGAAGGCTTCGTGGTCCTCGGTATAGATTTCCCGGCGCACCGATGTCTCCTTGTGGTCAGGCCGCGGATTCGACGACGGTGGCGTTGGCGGTGCCACCGCCCTCGCACATCGTCTGCAGGCCGTAGCGAATGTCGTTGTCGCGCATGTGATGGATCATGCGCACCAGCAGTCCCGCGCCGGAACCGCCGAGTGGATGACCGAGGGCGATCGCCCCGCCGAGCGGATTGACCAGCCCGGGGTCGGCGCCGGTTTCGGCGAGCCAGGCCAGCGGCACCGACGCGAACGCCTCGTTCACCTCGAACACCCCGATGTCGGACAGGGCGAGACCGGCTTTGCGCAGCACCTTCTCGGTCGCCGGAATCGGGCCGGTGAGCATGAGCACCGGGTCGGCGCCGGTCACCGCGCCCGCGCGATAGCGCCCCAGCGGGGTGAGGCCGAGTTCGCGGGCGCGCTGCGGCGTGGTCACCAGGATGGCGGCGGCGCCGTCGGAGATCTGGGAGGAGTTGCCCGCGTGGATCACCCCGTCCGGGCGGAACGCGGGCTTCAGCGCGGCCAGGGTGGTCGGGCTCGTCCCCCGGCGCACACCTTCGTCGGCGGCGACGGTGCCGCCGTCGGTGACCACCGGCACGAGCTGGCCGTCGAACGCGCCACTGTCCTGGGCGGCGGCCGCACGCTCGTGCGACAGCGAGGCGAATTCGTCGAGCCGCGCCCGGGAGAGGTTCCACTTCTCGGCGATCAGCTCGGCGGAAATGCCCTGGTTGAAGGAGAAATCGTCATAGCGCGCAAGGGCTTTCGGTCCGTACGGCGCGCCACCGGCTTTCGCGGCACCCAGCGGTACCCGGCTCATCACCTCCACACCGCCGGCGACGACAACGTCCTGCTGTCCCGACATCACCGCCTGCACCGCGAAGTCCACCGCCTGCTGACTCGAGCCGCAGGCCCGGTTCACGGTGGTACCGGGAATGCTCTCGGGCCAGCCGGCGGCCAGCACCGCGTAGCGGCCGATATTGCTCGATTGGTCGCCCACCTGCGAGACACAGCCCCAGATCACGTCGTCGATCACGACCGGATCGATACCGGTGCGCTCGATCAGCGCGGTGAGCACCAGCGCCGACAGATCCGCCGGATGGGTGCCCGCCAGCCCGCCGCGCCGTTTTCCCCACGGTGTACGGACCGCTTCGACCACTACTACCTCGCGCATGGGCGCTCTCCGTTCGATCTATTGATGGTGGCGATCCGGCCGCCGCTCGACTGCCCAGCGACCGGTGAAGTTCGGTTCCCGGCCCGCCGCGAAGGCGGCGAACGCCTCCGGTGCGTCGGCGGTCGCGAGATTGATGCCCTGTACCCGCGCCTCGTTCGCGACCGCGTCGCGCAGGGTGCGGTCGGCGCCCTCGTTCAGCAACGCCTTGGTCTGGGCGAGGGCCACCGGCGCCCCGGCGGCCAGCCGTTCGGCCAGCCGCACCACGAAGGCGTCGATGTCCGGTTCGGGCGCGATCCAGGTGACCAGGTTCAGCGCCTTCGCCTCGGCGGCGTCGATGGTCTCGGCCAGCAACGCCAGGCGCTTGGCCTGCTGCAACCCGACGAGTCGCGGCAGCAACCAGGAACCACCGAGGTCCGGCGAGAGCCCACGCCGGGTGAAGATCTGCGAGAACCGTGAATCCGGTGTCGCCACCACGAGATCGCAGCCGAGCGCCAGATTCCAGCCTGCCCCGACCGCCACCCCACGCACCTTGGCGACAGTCGGCATCGGCAGCTCGTGCAGCAGCAACGCGACCTCGGTGAGCACCCGCATCCGGTACACCGGGTGGCGCGGATCCGGGGCGGAGATATCGGCTCCCGAGCAGAACGCGCCGCCCGCACCGGTGAGGACGAGCACGCGGACATCCGGGTCGTTGCCCGCCGCGTCGAGCGCCGTGCACAGGGCCGACCACAGTTCGCTGTCGATCGCGTTCTTGCGTTCGGGGCGGTGCAGTGTCAGCGTGCGCACCCCGTTGCGATCCCCGGTGAGCAGGACCTGTTCGGTCGTCGTCACCGGGGACCGACCGTACCTGTACCGATGAGCCCGTACACCCCGAGCAGTGCGATCTCGTCATCGGTGAGACCGATCTCGGCGAGCACGGCGAGAGTGTGTTCACCCAGTGCGGGCACCGCGCCCATCGGCGGCTCGAAACCGGCGATGATCGGCGGCGGAAGCAGCGACGGGATCGGGCCCACCGGAGTGTCCACGGCGCGCCAGCGGGCCCGGTCGGTGAGCTGGGGGTGGACGAGTACCTCGGCGGGTGTGTTGTAGCGGGCGTTGCCGATGCCCGCCGCGTCGGCCACGCGCTGGATGTCGGCCAGATCATGGTCGGCACACCAGGCGCGGATCTCTGTGTCGAGCAGGTCGCGGTGGCGCACCCGGTCGGGGTTGGTCCGCAACCGTGCATCCTCGGCCAGGTCCGGCCGGTTCATCAGCGCACGCGAGAACCTTTGCCATTCCCCGTCATTGGTGGTGCCAAGCACCACCGTCTGGTTGTCGCGGGTGGGGTAGGCGCCGTAGGGTGCCACCGCGGGCGAGCTCATGCCGAGCGGTTGCTGTTCGATGCCCGAGTGCCGGGTGTAGGTCAGCTGGTAACCCATCACCTCGGCCATCGTGTCGAACAGGCTGACACTCACCGCCGACCCACGGCGACCACCCTGTGCACGGGCGTACAGCGTGGCCAGGATCGAGATCGCCGCATACAGACCCGCACTCACATCGGCCACCGGCGGACCCGGTTTGGCGGGCGCACCGGCCAGCCCGGTCACCGCGCACACCCCGGCCTCGGCCTGGACCAGCAGGTCGTAGGCGCGCTTGCCCGACAGCGGCCCACCCGCACCGAAACCGTCGATCTCCACCGCGATCAGATCGGGGTGGTGTTCGGCCAGTTCGGCGGGAGTGATGCCGAGCCGCGCGGTGGCACCGGGCGCCAGATTCGACACCAGCACATCGGCGTGGTCGAGCAGCCGGTGCAGGACTTCCAGTCCGGCAGCCGATTTCAGGTTCAGCGCCACCGATTCCTTGCCGCGGTTCACCCACACGAAGTGCGCGGCCAGGCCCTCGACCACGTCGTCGTAGTGCCGCGCGAAATCACCGCCGTCCGGATTCTCCACCTTCAGTACCCGGGCGCCCAGGTCGGCGAGGGTGCGGGTACACATCGGCGCCGACACCGCCTGCTCGAGCGCCACCACCGTGACACCCGCGAGGGGCGCAGGCCGCGCGGTGTGGTGCTCGCCCATCACATCACCATGCCGCCGTCCACCGGCAGCACCTGCCCGGTGACGAACGAGGCGGCATCGGAGGCGAGGAAGACGAACGCGCCCGCCACCTCGTCCGGTTCGGCCCAGCGCCGCAACGGGATCCGGTTCAGCATCTGCGGTGCGAAACGCTCGTCGGTGCGCAGGGTGCTGGTCATCGGTGTGGCCGCGAGCGGGGCGAGCGCGTTCACCAGGATCTGTTTGCGGGCCAGCTCTCGCGCCAGCGATTTCGTCACGCCGATGAGCCCGGCCTTGGCCGCCGAGTAGTTCACCTGCCCGAGGGTGCCGACGATGCCCGCCGACGAGGTGACATTGATGATGCGGCCGGTGCCGTCGGTCGCGAGCCTCGGCAGCGCGGCCTGGGTGCAGCGGAACGTGCCGAGCAGGTGGATGTCGAGCAGCCGGCGCACCGATTCCTCGGTGGTGTCGGCGAACATCGCGGGATCGGTGACCCCCGCGTTGTTGACCAGGATGTGCAGGGTGCCGCCCGTCAGCTCCGCCGCGGCCGCCACCGCCGCCTTCGCCGAGGCCCGGTTGCGCACGTCGAGAACCGCGCTGCGGGCGATGCCGGATGCGGCGACGATCTTGTCCGCGACCGCGGCCGCACCTGCCCCGTCGAGGTCGGTGACCAGCACCGACGCACCCGCCTCGGCCAGCGCACCGGCGACGGCGGCGCCGATACCGCCCGCCGCACCCGTCACGAGTGCCGAGCGTCCGGTGAGGTCGAAACGTGTTGTCTTGGTGGTCATTCAGTAGCTCCTCGGCATTCCAAGCGTGTGCGATCCCAGGTAGTTCAGGATCATTTCCTGACTGATCGGCGCGATCTTCATCACGCGCGCCTCGCGGAAGTAGCGGGCGACGTTGTATTCCTCGGCGTAGCCCATCCCGCCGTGGGTCTGCAGGGCCCGGTCGGCGGCGGCGAAACCCGCTTCGGCGCACAGGTATTTGGCCGTGTTGGCCTCCCGGCCGCAGGGCCTGCCGTTGTCGTAGAGCCAGGTGGCCTTGCGCAGCACCAGCTCGGCGGCGTCGAGGTGGGCCAGCGAATCGGCCAGCGGGAACTGGACGGCCTGGTTCATCCCGATCGGCCTGCCGAACACCTCGCGCTGGTTCGCATACCGCACCGCGCGGTCCACCGCCACGCGGCCGATGCCGAGCGCCTCGGCGGCGATGAGCATGCGCTCGGGGTTCAGGCCGTCGAGCAGGTAGCGGAAGCCCATCCCCTCCTCGCCGACCCGGTCCTCGACCGGAACGCGCAGGTCGTCGATGAACAGCTCGTTGGAGGTGACGGCATTGCGGCCCATCTTGGCGATCGGCCGGATCTCCACGTGGGCGCGGTCGAGATCGGTGAGGAACAGGGTCATCCCGTCGGTCTTCTTCTCGACGTCCTCGTACCGGGTGGTGCGGGTGAGCAACAGGATCTGTTCGGACTCGAGGGCTTTCGAGATCCACACCTTGCGCCCGTTCACCACGTAGTGGTCGCCGTCGCGCCGGGCGAAGGTGCTGATGCGGGTGGTGTCCAGGCCCGCGCCCGGTTCGGTGACCCCGAAGCACACGTGCAGGTCGCCGGTGGCGATCCGGGGCAGCGTACGGCGTTTGAGCTCCTCGGAACCGTGCACGACCACCGGGTGCATGCCGAAGATCGACAGGTGGATGGCGCTGGCGGCGTTCATGCCGCCGCCGGAGCGCGCGACCTGTTCGAGCAGCAGCGAGGCCTCCGTGATGCCGAGGCCGTGCCCGCCGTACTCGGGTGGGATCGTGATGCCGAGCCAGCCGCCGGCGGCGACGGCGTCGTAGAACGCGGTGGGGAATTCGTGTGCCTGATCCCGCTGCATCCAATAGGTGTCGTCGAACTTCTTCATCAGCTCGGCCACGGAATCGCGGATCAGCTGCTGGTCCTCGCTGAGCGCGAAGCTCATTCCCCCTGACATGCCCGTTCCCCTCAGTCCGAGGCGGGCAGCGCTTTGGCCGCTTTGATCGTCATCGGCTCGCCGTCACAGCTCAGCGCGCCCGAACCCGGTGCGGTACAGAGCACTTCGACGCTGTCGGTGGCGTCGACATAGCGCTTGCCGAGCAGGGTGACCGCCGCGCCGCCCCCGACGGCCGGCGCGGCGGTGACGGTGGTCGCGGCGACCATCGGGCTCGCACCGCAGGCGAGCACGGGGATCCGGTCGGCAGGCACCCGGATCACCACGACCCGCGTGCCGCAGACGGTGCTGGCGAGTTGATCCCCGGGACGCAGTGGCGCTGCCGTCATGATGGATCTCCCTTCGATGAAAGTGTCGTTCTCGTCAATTGAAAGTTAGCTTCTCACCCGGAGAGAATCAATGGGGCGTTGACTCGGTCGGCAACTCATGGAAACCTTACAGTTCAAATCTGAGAATGTAATTCTCCTACCCGAGAGGCGGAATCGATGCGGTTACCACCGCTGCCGGCGGACCGTTGGGACGACCAGGTCCGTGGCGCCCTGGCCGGGATGATCCCGCGCGAACGGCAGCACCCGGCCGGCGCCGGAAACGCGCTGGCCACCCTGGTCCGGCACCCCGACCTGACCCGGGCCTACCTCGGTCTCGGTGTGCACCTGCTGTTCCGGTCCACGCTGCCGCCCCGGGTTCGCGAGCTGGCGATCCTGCGGGTCGCGCACCGGCGCGGCTGCGCCTACGAGTGGGACCACCATGTGGCCACGGCCGAGGCCGTCGGGCTGACGGCCGCCGACATCGCGGCGGTCGAGGGCGGACCGAGCACCGACGAATTCGATCGCGTGATCCTCGACGCCACCGACGAACTCGATGCCACCTCGAACCTCAGCGACGCCACGTGGGCCGCGCTCGGCACCTGGCTCGACGAACGGCAGTGCATGGACCTGGTTTTCACGGTCGGCGGCTACTGCATGGTCGCCATGGCCTTCAACACCTTCGGCGTCGAAGTCGAACAGACGGAAAGGTAAACCCTTGCCCCACTTCACCAAACCGGCCGCGGGTAGCTGGACGGAGCACTACCCCGAACTCGGTACCGAGCCGGTCGACTACACCGACTCCATCGATCCGGCCTTCTACGAGGACGAGCGCAACGCCATCTTCAAGAAGAGCTGGCTCAATGTCGGCCGCGTAGAACGGCTCCCGCGTGGTGGCAGCTACTTCACCAGGGAACTCGCCTGTGTGGGCACCTCGCTCATCATCGTCAAGGGCACCGACGGTGTCGTTCGCGCGTTCCACAACATCTGCAGGCACCGCGGCAACAAGCTGGTGTGGGACGACTTCCCCAACGAGGAGACCTCGGGCACCTGCCGCCAGTTCACCTGCAAGTACCACGCCTGGCGCTACAGCCTCGACGGTGAGGTGAACTTCGTCCAGCAGGAGAAGGAGTTCTTCGACCTCGACAAGCAGCTCTACGGCCTGAAATCGGTGCGCTGCGAAGTCTGGGAGGGATTCGTCTTCGTCAATCTCGACGAGGACGCACCGCCGCTGACCGAGTATCTCGGCCCCCTGATCACCGGCGTGCAGGGCTACCCGTTCCACGAGTTCACCGAGGTCTACAGCTACCGCGCCGAGATCGGCAGCAACTGGAAGCTGTTCATCGACGCCTTCGCCGAGTTCTACCACGCACCGATCCTGCACATGAAGCAGGCGGTGAAGGACGAGGCCGACAAGCTGGCCGGTGTCGGCTACGAGGCGCTGCACTACCAGTTGCAGAGCCCCCATTCGATGATCTCCTCGTGGGGCGGTATGGCCCCGCCGAAGGATCCGAAGATGGTCAAGCCGATCGAGCGGGTACTGCGCAGCGGCCTGTTCGGGCCGTGGGACCGCCCCGATATCGACGGTCTCGACACCCTGCCCGAGGGGATCAACCCGAGCGGCCACCGCGCCTGGGGCGTGGACGAGTTCGAGATCTTCCCCAATATGTCGCTGCTGTTCTGGGCGCCGGGCTGGTACCTCACCTACCACTACTGGCCGACGGCGGTCGACCGGCACATCTTCGAGGCGAACCTCTACTTCGTGCCCCCGAAGACCGCCAGGGACCGGCTCGCGCAGGAACTGGCCGCCGTCACCTTCAAGGAGTACGCGCTGCAGGACGCGAACACCCTCGAAGCCACCCAGACGATGCTGGCCACCCGCGTCGTGTCCGATTTCCCCCTCAACGATCAGGAGATCTTGCTGCGCCACCTGCACAAGGTCGCCAAGGACAAGGTCAAGGAGTACCGAGATGCCGCTGCTGCCCACTGAATTCGCCGATCTGGAACGCTTCGCCGCGTGGGCGCTGCCCACCGAACCCGAGCGCTACGCCAAACGTCTGGCCTCGGGCATGCCCGAGATGCAGGACTTCTACGACACCGCGTTCCCCCGGCTGGAGGACGCGATCACCTACTGCGACAAGTTCCCCCTGGCCGATCTGCCCGCCGACGCGCGCGCCCTGATGCATCTGATGCAGGCGCTGGTGAATGTGTCCTTCCCCGTGGAGGTCTGGAAGCAGGCGCGGGTACCCGACAGCGGCGCGGCCATGGTGGAACTGATCCGGGAGCCGGTGGTCTGACCGTGCTGACGCTGCTGGCAGCGGGGCTGCTCGACATCGACGCCGGAGAGATCGTCCGGCCCGGCGTGGTGCGGATCGAGGGCGACCGGATCGTCGGTATCGGCGGCGAACCGGAGGGCGAGGTGATCGAGCTGGGTCCGGTCGTCCTGCTGCCGGGCCTGATGGATATGGAGGTCAACCTCCTGATGGGCGGGCGCGGCGAGACCGGGCTGGCCTCGAGCGTGCAGGACGATCCGCCGCTGCGGATGCTGCGTGCGGTGGGCAATGCCCGCCGCACGCTGCGCGCGGGTTTCACCACCGTGCGCAACCTCGGCCTGTTCGTGAAGACCGGTGGCTATCTGCTCGACGTGGCGCTGGGCAAGGCCATCGACGCGGGCTGGGTCGACGGCCCACGGATCGTGCCCGCCGGCCACGCCATCACCCCGACCGGCGGGCATCTGGACCCGACGATGTTCGCCGCGTTCGCGCCGCACGTGCTCGACCTCAGCATCGAGGAGGGCATCGCCAACGGTGTCGACGAGGTGCGCAAGGCGGTCAGGTACCAGATCAAGCACGGTGCTCAGCTGATCAAGGTGTGCGTCTCGGGCGGGGTCATGTCGATGACGGGCGCTCCTGGGGCACAGCACTATTCGATGGAGGAGCTGCGCGCCATCGTGGACGAGGCGCACCGGCGTGGACTGCGGGTGGCCTCGCACACCCACGGCGCCGACGCCGTGCGCGCCGCCGTGGAGGCCGGTATCGACTGCATCGAGCACGGTTTCCTGGTCGACGACGACGCCATCGCGCTGATGGCCCGGCGCGGCACCTACCTGGTGCCGACCACGCGCCTGGCCGATGCCATGGATGTCTCGAACGCGCCGCCGGAACTGCAGGCCAAGGCCGCGCAGATGTTCCCGCGCGCCCGCACCTCGGTGCTGGCCGCCTACCGGGCCGGGGTGAAGATCGCCGTGGGCACCGATGCCCCGGCGATACCGCACGGCCGCAACGCAGACGAGCTGGTCGCGCTCGTCGAGCGTGGCATGAGCCCGTTGGCCGTGCTGCGCGCCGCGACCGTCACGGCCGCCGAACTGATCGATGTCACCGACCGGGGCCGGCTGGCCGAGGGTCAGCTCGCCGACATCATCGCGGTCCCCGGCGACCCGCTCCAGGACATCACCGTCACCCAGCGGGTGCGGTTCGTGATGAAAGGTGGAAAAGTCCATGTCCACAAGTGACGATGTGATCGCGCTCGAACAGTTGCTCGCGCGCTACGCGGTGACCATCACCCAGGGCGATATCGAGGGATTGGTCTCGGTCTTCACCCCCGACGGAACCTACAGCGCCTTCGGCGACACCTATCCGCTCGACGAGTTCCCCGACCTCGTCGCGGCGGCACCGAAGGGCTTGTTCCTCACCGGGACTCCGGCCCTCGAGATCGACGGCGACACCGCCTCGGGCACGCAGCCGCTGTGCTTCGTCGAGCAGTCGACCCACGACATGCGCATCGGCTACTACCGCGACACCTATGTCCGCACCGGAACGGGCTGGCGGTTGCGTACCAGGGCCATGACCTTCATCCGCCGCAACGGGGACCACGATTCCGGCCGCCCGCACGCCTTCCACCGACCGAGTGCGTGAACCGCGACGACTTCCGGGCCGGGCTGCGGGCCTGGCTCGACACCAACGACCTCTCCCCCGGCGCGCACCGATCGCTCGACGACCAGGTCGCGCAACTGGCGAGAGTGCGGCGCGCGCTCTACGACGCGGGCTGGATGCGCTACGGCTGGCCCGTCGAGGTCGGCGGGCTCGGTGGCAGGCCGGTGCTGCGGGCGATCCTCGGCGAAGAGGTCGCCGCACGCGATCTGGCCGAGCCGGGGATCTTCTCGATGATCGAGGTCCTCGCCCCGACGATGATCTCCTACGCCCCACCGGAGTTGGCGGCGCGGATGGTGCCACGCCTGCTCAGTGGGCGTGAGCAATGGTGTCAGGGATTCTCCGAACCGGGCTCGGGCAGCGATCTCGCCTCGTTGCGCACCAAGGCCGAGCGACGCGGTGAGCACTGGGTGATCTCGGGCCAGAAGGTGTGGACGAGCCTGGCCCAGTATGCGCAACGCTGTGTGCTGTTGACCCGCACCGGAATCGGGCACGACGGGATCACCGCGTTCTTCGTCGACATGGACTCCCCCGGCATCACCGTGCGGCCGTTGCGCACGATGCACGGCATCGACGAGTTCGCCGAGGTGTACTTCGACGATGTGGTCGTGCCCGCCGACCGCATGCTCGGCAGGCCGGGCGACGGGTGGCGGGTGGCGATGGATCTGCTTCCGCACGAACGCTCCACGTGCTTCTGGCATCGGATCGCCTACCTCTACACCCGGCTCGACCAGTTGCTCGCACAGGCGAGCGAACCCGACGATGCCGAACTCGGCGCCGTATATCTCGCGCTGCACACCGTGCGCTGCCGCTCGCTGGCCACCCAGGAGCGGCTCGACGCGGGCGCGGTACTCGGGCCGGAGACTTCGGTGGACAAGGTGCTGCTCGCGACCGCCGAACAGCACCTGTTCGACACCGTCCGCGAACTGTTGCCCGGTGTCGTCGAACTCACCGATTCGCCGTGGCGCCCGGAGTTTCTGTACTCGCGGGCCGCGACGATCTACGGCGGCACCGCCGAGATCCAGCGCAACATCATTGCCCGGCGACTACTCGACCTGGGCAAGGAGTGATTCATGGATGCCGCCGATCTCGATCTGCTCGCCAGCACCCTGCGCGCGGCGATGACCGGTGCGACAGGTGAGGACCTGTACGCCGCGCTCGTCGACCTCGGCTGGCACGAGATGCTCAGCGAGGCAGCCGATTCCGCTGTGCCGCTGGTGTTCCGGCTGCTCGGGGAGACAGGCGCGCACGCCCCGCTGCTCGACGACGTGATCCGCGCGCAGGGCGGCCTCCAGCACGCCGCTGCCACCGGACCGCTCACGTTGCCCTACGCCGGCGGACGCTGGGTGCGCTGGGAGCGGGCCGACTCGACCGACAGCGCGCTCCTCGATCCCGACCTGCCGTTGCGGGAGATGTCGACGGGTGGCGCGGTTCCTCTCGCCGCGGGCCGGGTCGCGGTGGGTTGGTGGCTGACCGGTGCGAGCCGGGCGATGCTCACGCTCGCCCGAACGCACGCGCTCGATCGCGTCCAATTCGGCCGTCCGATCGCCTCGTTCCAGGCCGTCCGGCACCGGCTAGCCGAAGCCTTCGTCGCCGTCGAAGGAGCCGAGGCCACCCTCACCGCGGCCACCGGCGATCTCGGTTCGGCGCTGGCCAAGGCCGCGGCGGGCCGGGCCGCGCTGGTAACGGCTCGGCACTGCCAGCAGACGCTCGGCGGTATCGGTTTCACCGCCGAGCACGCCTTGCACCGCCACATCCGGCGGGTACTCGTGCTCGACGGCTTGCTCGGCAGTTCCCGTGAACTCCTCCGCGAAGCCGGTGCGACCATCCGGGTCGCGGGCACGGCGCCACGGCTGGTGGGGCTGTGAGCGAGCGGGTGCAGCGATTTCTGGACGCGGCGCTGGCGATCATCAGTGAGAACGGCAGCACGGATTTCACCGTGCAGGAGGTGGTCGAGCGTTCACACCAGTCGCTGCGCACCTTCTATCTGCAGTTCGACGGCAAGAACGCGCTGCTGCTCGCCCTGCTGGAGAACGCTCTCGGCCGGGCGGCCGAGCGGATCCGGGCCGCCGTCGCGGCCGAACCGGATCCGCTCGGGCGGCTCGCGGTCGCCGTGCGGCTGCTGTTCGCGCTGTGCCGCGACGATCCGGGCGGGCGGGATCCGCTGTTCACCGATTTCGCGCCGCGGCTGCTGGTCACCCATCCCGCCCACGTCGAAGCCGCGCATGCCCCGCTGCTCGGCCTCTTCGTCGAGCTGGTCGGCGACGCCGCCGCGGCGGGCGCGCTGCGGCCCGGCCTGAATCCCCGCCGGATCGCGGCGATCACGATGCAGACCGTCATGTTCACCGCGCAGGCCGACGGCGCCGACGAGTCCTCGCTCACGCCCGAGGAAGTCTGGGAATTCTGCACATCCGGTGTCAGCACTGCGGCGAGAATGTAGTTCTCTCCGGGAGAGAACTTCAATTACACTGAATGTATGGACGATCTCTGGAACCCCCTGCTCGAATGCCTGGACCTGCGCCCTCCGGAATCCGACACCGGCACAATGAATCTCCCGCCTGGCCTTTTCGACGGGGTCCATCTACCCCTCACCTATCGAAGGCTGTTCGGCGGGCAGATCCTCGGGCAATTCGTCCGCGCGGCGGAGCTCGCCTGCCCGGACAAGACGGTGAAATCGATCCACACCCTGTTCGCCAAGGAGGGCCGTTACGACGAGCCGCTCCGGTACGAAGTGGCCCGTCTGCACGAAGGCCGCTCGTTCGCGAGCCTGGCGATCACGGCCACACAGTCCGGGCGGCTCGTCGCCGGCGCCTCGGTGTCCATGCACATCGAGGAGGAGGGTCCGCAGCATCAACGGGTCGACGGCATCGCCGACCTACCCGGCCCCGAACACCGGGTGCGCTTCGACCTGTTGCCCTGGGAGACGCGCGCCGTCGATGACCTCGACGCCACCACGGCGGAACCACCGGAGTACGAATTCTGGATGCGCACACCGGAAGTCGGCGTCGAACTCGCCGCCGCGCTCACTGCCTACGCCACCGACCTGACCCTCATCGGCACCGCCCTTCGCCCGTTCGAGGGCGTGAATCAGCGCGGCAACGGCACGGTGTTCACCTCCGCCGTCACCGCTCACACCCTGTGGTTCCACCGGCCGTTCCGCACCGACGACTGGCTGCTGCTGCGTCAGCACAGCCCGCTGCTGGCCCGAGGTCGCTGTTTCGGTCGTGGCGACGTGCTCACCGCGGCAGGCGAACTCGTGGCGTCATTCGCACAGGAAGCGCTCCTGCGCTTCGACAGTGCTGCCGCACAACAGTTTTCGCCGGAAAGTGCGGCACAGTCCGTGTGAGGACGACCGGTCACCGATCCTGGTCTACGGCGGCGGCCAGCAACCGCTCGGCCGCACTGTAGGCATCGTCACGACCCGTCGCGACGGCGGCGGCGAGTTCGTCCAGACCCGGATGGGCCCGCAGCCGCGACTGCGCGAGGGACAGAATCTGCGCACGCGCCCGTGCGGCACCCCGCGCGGCGGAATCGGCGCGGTGATGGACCTCGATCGCGTCGATCAACGCCTCGATTCCGGTGCCACGGGCGGCGATCAGCTGCAGGATGGGCAGACCGGTCTCCAGGTGGAGTTCCCGGGCGGTCTGCTCCGCCCCGTCGCGGTCGGCCTTGTTCACCACCAGGATGTCGGCGACCTCGAGCAGTCCCGCCTTGGCCGCCTGAATCGCGTCTCCCGCACCGGGATTGAGGATCACCACCGCCGGATCGGCGACGGCGGCGATCTCGATCTCGGACTGCCCCACCCCGACCGTCTCCACCAGGATCACGTCGTAACCGAGCGCGCCGAGCAACCGGATCGCCGCGGGCACAGCCGCCGCGAGCCCGCCGAGGTGCCCGCGCGCGGCCACCGAGCGGATCAGCACGCCCGGATCGCCGATATGCGCGGCCATCCGGATGCGATCACCCAGCAGCGCACCACCGCTGTAGGGCGAGGAGGGATCGACGGCGAGCACCGCCACGCGCAAACCCCGCGCACGATAGCCGGTGACCAGCGCCGCGACGGTGGTGGACTTGCCGACGCCCGGTGGCCCGGTCAGCCCGATCACCCGCACCGGCACCGGCTCGAGTCGGCTCAGCACCTGTGCGCGGTGTGCGCTCTCCACCAGGCTGAGCAGGCGTCCCGCCGCGCGCACCGAACCGGTGCGCGCCAGCCCGATCAGCTCGACGATGTCCTCGGGCAGGTCGCCGTTCATCGACTCCTCCTCGTGCCGCGGTCGTTCTCCGGTCGTCCAGGCGGACGCCGTTCGGCACCCTCGGTCATGCGCCGGTTCATGACGTGCCTGAGGCACGGGTTCCGCTATTTCTTTCCGGCCGTGAGGCGTTCGATGGTCGCGTGGAAATCGGCGGTCTGGAACGACAGGTCCTCGGCGGTGGTCGCGTAGTCGAGACTGGCGAGCACCGCGCGTTCCAGATGCAGATTCAGTAGGCGCTTGGTGCTCTCCACCGCCTGCCTCGGCAACGCGAGCATGCGCTCGGCACAGGCCAGAGCTTCGGCCATCGGGTCGGCGACCACGTGATTGACCAACCCCATCTCCCTGGCCCGTTCGGCCGGAATACGCGCACCCGTCAGCGCGAATTCCTTGGCGAAGAGCAGGCTGGTGTGCAGCGGCCAGGTGAGCGGGCCACCGTCGGCCGCGACCAGCCCGACCTGGACGTGCGGGTCGGCCAGATACGCCGTCTCGGCGATATAGACGATGTCGCTGAGCGAGACCAGGCTGCAGCCGAGGCCGACCGCGGGACCGTTGACCGCCGCGATCACCGGAACGCGACAGCGCGCCATGCCGAGCACGATGTCGCGGCCGTGCGCGATCGTCTTCGCCCGCAGCTCGGCGTCGCGGCTCAGCTCGGCGAGATAACCGAAGTCACCACCCGCCGAGAAGGCCTTCCCGCTGCCCGTGAGAATCGCGACGCGGGCGTCGCGGTCCTCGCCGAGGCGCGGCCACAGGTGGGCCAGACCGGTGTGCAGATCGTCGTTGACGGCGTTGAGGGCGTCGGGGCGGTTCAGCGTGATGATCCGCAGCGGCCCCTCGGCCCGGACGTCGATCTCGACGGGCAGGTCATACATGGTCAGGCTCCCAATCCGAGAATGCGCGAGGCGATGATGTTCTTCTGAATCTGTTCGGTGCCACCCATCACGCTCTGCGCGCGGCTGTAGAGATAGGCACCGAGCAGCTCGGGGTCACGGGTGCCACCGACCGCGAGGGCCGCGTGGCCGACGGACTGTTCCACCCAGGTCATGAGCAATTTGTCGAGCGAGCCCTCCGGCCCGTGCGAGACACCGTCGAGCTGTTCGGACAGCCTGCGGCGCACATGCAGGCGCAGCATCTCGGTCTGCACCACGGCCCAGGCCAGCTCGGCGGGCAGCGCGCCGGTGGTGCGCGCCGCGAGCCGGCGCACGAGTTTGCCGTAGCGGGCGGTGTAGCCGAGCGTCGACGGTTCGCGCTCGTGCCCGACCACCGTCATCGCCACCGCCCAGCCGTCGCCGGGCGCACCGACCATCTGATCGGCGGGCACGCGGGCGCCGTCGAACTGCACCTGGCCGAACTCGGTGGTGATCCCGCTCATCATCCGCAGCGGCAGCTGCCGCACGCCGGGCTGCTTCATCGAGACCACGAAGGCCGAGATGCCTTTGTGCCGTGGCACGTCGGGATCGGTGCGCGCCAGCAGCAGGCACCAGTCGGCCACATCGGAGTAGCTCGTCCAGATCTTGTGTCCCCGAAGGACATACGAATCACCTTCGCGGGTGGCGGTGGTCCGCAGCGACGCCAGATCGGAGCCCGCCTCCGGTTCGCTGAACCCCTGGCACCAGCGCTGGGTGCCGTCGATCATCCCGGGCAGGAATCGACGGCACAGTTCGGCGTCGGCGTGCCTGCCGAGCCCCTGGATCAGGTAGCCGAGGCTGGGCCGGGGTGGCGCACCGGCACGCGCGAGTTCTTCGTCGAGGATCACGTCGTAGACCGGCGGCAGGTCGTGGCCGCCGTATTCGCGGGGCCAGGACAACCCGAAGAACCCGGCCGAATACAGCGCCCGGTGCCATTTTCCCTGGGTGGCCCAGTATTCGTCGCCGGAGGTCGGGAACTGCCCGGCGACCTCGGCCAGCCAGCCGCGCAGCCGATCGCGGAATCGCGCTTCCTCGGGCGAATCACGAAAGTCCACTGTCGATCTCCTCCAGGCTCGTGGCGAACAGCTCGGTGGAGGTGAGCGTCCGCCGTAGGTGCAAGTGCGCCAGGCACTCCCAGGTGTTTCCGATGCCGCCGTGCACCTGCACCGCCGTCTCGCAGACCGTGCGCGCCGCGCGGGCGCAGTACAGCTTGGCGATGACGGCCGCCCGCACCGCCTCGTCGGGAGACAGCTCGTCGACCGCCCATGCCGCGTGCCGCAGCACACTCACCGAGCCTTCGATCAGCGCCAGTCCCTCGGCCAGTAGATGCGCTACCGCCTGGTGGGAGCCGATCGGCTTGCCGTACTGCACACGGACTTTGGCGTACTCGGTGGCGAGTGCGTGGGCTCCGCGTGCGGCGCCGACCAGGTCCGCGCAGGTGGCGACCAGCGCGAGCGATCGCCACTGCGCGGCCTGGGCCGGGGACAGCTCGGCGAGCAGGGTCGGTGCGCCCGTCAGTTCGGCTTCGGGCCGGGTCGGATCGGCACCGGTGGCGACCGGGCCGATCGCGCTCGACCAGATGGTTTCCTCCCGCAGCACCAGGGCGTGGGTGCTGCCGCGGGCATCGACCGCGCGACCGTCGACGGCGACCGTGCACAGCGCGTCATCGGCTGACGTGGGCCGGATGTCGTCGACCAGCACCGGGCCGAGGAACGCCACGTCGACCAGCCCGCGGCCGAATTCTTCGGCCACGATCGCGACTTCGACACCGGAGGCGCCGTCGGAGCGCAGCGCGCGCCATCCGGTCCGCGCGACCGCCTTGTCGAGCCGCTCGACGCGCGCCTCGTCGGCGAGGTCGTGCACGGTGCCGGGGCCGAGGTCGGCGGCCAGGTCGGCGGCGGCATCGCGCAACTGCCGCTGTTCAGAGGTCAGCCGGACGTCCATGACGCTCCTTCAGTTCTCGGCGCAGCACCTTGCCCGAAGGCAGACGCGGGATTTCGGGGACGAACACCACTCGGCGCGGACGCTTGTACGAGGCGAGGCGGGTGCCGACCAGGTCGACGAGTTCCTCGGCGGTGACCGCGCCGTCGACGAGCACAGCGGCGACGATCTGTTCGCCGTCGGCGGCGTCGGGTTCACCGAACACCGCGCAGTCCAGGACCGCCGGATGACTGTGCAGCACGGATTCGACCTCGGCGGGCGCGACCTGGAAACCGCGCACCTTGATCATCTCCTTGAGCCGGTCGGTGATCCGTAGCCAACCGTCGCTGTCCAGGTAGCCGACGTCGCCGGTCCGGTACCAACCGTCGGCGTACGCGGCCGCAGTGGACTCCTCGGGCAGATACCCGGCCATCAACGACGGTGAGCGGGCCTGGATTTCGCCGATCTCGCCGGGTTCGACCTCGGCTCCGGTGATCGTCGAGACCACCCGGATCTCGACGCCCGGCACGGGTCGGCCGACGCTGTCCAATCGTGCGCCGTCGAGCGGGTTGCAAGCGATCACCGGGAGCTCACTGGCACCGTAGGCGGGCACCCAGCCCACGCCGGTGCGACGGGTGACCGTCTCCGCGACACTCGCCGTCACCGGGGTGGCACCCCACATGATGTAGCGCAGCGAGGACAGATCGTAGGACTCCAGGTCGGGGTGGGCGGCCAGCGCGAGCGCGATGGGGGCCACCGCCATCTCCACCGTGATCCGGTCGGCCTCGATGTGGCGCAGCATCCGGTCCAGCTCGAAACGGCGATGCAGCCGCACCCACGCACCGGTGCGCAGCGCGAGCACGATGTTGAGCAGACCGAGGATGTGCGAAGGCGGTGTCACGATCTGGATGCGGTCCTCGGCCCCGAATCCGAGTGCCGTGCGCCAGTGCCGCACCGCCGCGTCGAAGGATGCGTGCGTGTGCCGGACCGCCTTCGGCAAACCCGTTGTGCCGGAACTGAAGACGAGCACCGCATCCGACTCCGGAGCAGGCGGCGGAAAGCTCGTCGAACCGGGCGCGATGGGCCGGTCGAGCGAGAGCATGGGCATCGCCTCGGCCAGCACCGGCTGATCGCCGACGGCGTGGGCGGGTCGGGTGACGGCCAGCGCGTGCCGCACGTCGTCGCGTTTCCAGGCCGGGCTCAGCAGCACCACCGCCGCACCGGTCAGCCAGATCGCACCGACCGCGACCACGAACTCCGGCCGGTTCGACGACATCAGCGCGACCCGATCACCCTGGCGCACACCACGTTCGGTCAGCGTCTCGGCCAGTCCGGCGGTCAGCGCGTCGAGTTCGGCGTGGGTGTAGTGCCGATCGTCGAAACTCAGCGCGATCCGGTCGTTCATCTCGCCTCCACGGCCGGGATTGAGAAGATCCCATCTCGCGAGAGAGAATAGTATTCTCTTTCCATAAGAATCTTCATACCAGAAGGAGCCGGTCCATGGCGAGAACTCCCCTGTTCCAACGGGCGACGGTGACCCGGATCATCAAGGAGACAGCGGATGCCCGCACTTTCGTCCTGGCACCGCACTCGGGTCCGATGCCCTATCTGGCCGGGCAGTTCTGTACCTTCCGGGTGCGGGTCGACGGCACCGAGCTGTTCCGGTCCTATTCCATGTCGAGCGCGCCCGAGACCGACGCCGAGCTCATGACAACGGTCAAACGAGTACCCGGCGGCGCGGTGTCGAACTGGCTGATCGACCGGGTCGGTGAGGGCGACGAGGTCGAGATCAGCAGGCCCGCAGGGCGTTTCTGCCTGCGAGCCAGTTCCGGCGCGCTGCTCGGGTTCTGCGGCGGCAGCGGCATCACGCCCATCCTGTCCCTGACCAAGAGCGCCCTGGCCACCACCGATCGCCGGGTGCGGCTGCTGTGCGCCGACCGGGACCGGGCGTCGGCGATCTTCGATTCGACTCTCGACGATCTGGTGGCGCGCTATCCCGGCCGGCTCGAAGTGACCCGGCATCTGGATGCCGAACGCGGACTGCTGGATCCGGCCGCCGTGCGCGCCTTCGTCGGTCCCGACGTAGCCGCCGACAGCTATCTGTGCGGTCCGGAACCGTTCATGGCGATGGTCGAGGACGCGCTGCCCGGGCCCGGCCAGGTCTACAGCGAGCGGTTCGGCACGACCGAGCCGGTGCCCGTCGCCGAACCCGCGCCCACCGCCGCCGCGGGCACCGTCACGATCATCCTCGGCCGCACGACCACGACCGTGCCGCGCAATGCGGGCGAGACGCTGCTCGAGAGCGCGCGGCGCGCGGGCTTGACGCCGCCGTTCTCCTGCGAAGCGGGCAACTGCGCCACCTGCATGGCCGTGCTCACCCGTGGTTCGGCGACGATGCGGGTGAACGACGCGCTCACCGACGACGAGGTGGCCGACGGCTATGTCCTGACCTGCCAGGCCGTTCCGGACAGCGACGAGACGACCGTGCGCTACGAGTGAGCGCGACGGCCTCGGGATCTCCTCCCGGGGCCGGGGTCGGCTCAGATGTTGTGTTCGCCCAGGCGCGGCGGCGGTCCGTAGCGCGGTGTTTGACCGGCGATCCGGATCGGACTGCCGACCAGGCGGTGCTCACCGGCGTCGACGAGGACTTCCGGTGTGGCCGCCAGCGCCTCGGGCAGGGTTCGCACCGCGGCGGCAGGCACGCCGAGCGGGCGCAGGCGCGCTTCCCAGCCGCGCGCGGAGTCGGCGGCGAGTGCGTGGGTGACGGCCGCCAGTACCTCGTCGCGCCGCGCTGCCCGCTCGGCCATAGTGGCGAAGCCCGCGACCTTCGCCTCCCCCGCGAAGCTCCGCCAGAACCCGTCGTGGGTGATGAACAGCGCGAGATACCCCTCGGCAGTCGGAAAGATCTGGGCGGGAACGTAATAGGTGTGCGCACCGAAGGGGCGGCGCTGCGGGGTCACCCCGTCGTTGAGGAAGGCCGAGGCGTGGTAGTTCAGCTGCGAGAGCATCACATCGCGCAGCGACACCTCCACCTGACCACCGAGGCCGGACACGATCTGGGCGAGCAGGCCGAGGGCCGCGGCCAGTCCGGTGGAATTGTCGGCCGAGGAATAGCCGGGCAGGGTCGGCGGCCCGGCCGGATCCCCGGTCAGCGCGGCGATTCCGGTCGCCGCCTGGATCACGTAGTCGAAGGCGGGGTCGTCACCGGCCGACAGCCCGAAACCGGTGATCGCCACGCACACGATCTTCGGGTTCCACCGCCGCAGCGCGGCGTAGGTGAGGCCGAGTCGGTGGATGGCCGAGGGCTTCAGATTCACCAGCAGCGCATGGGCATCGGTCACCAACTCACCGAGCTGGTCCTGCCCCTGCGGCGTGGTCAGATCGAGGCAGATACTGCGTTTGCCCCGGTTGAGGCTGGCGAAATAGCTGTCGCCGACCTGCCGCGAGATGTCGCCGCCGGGTGGTTCGAGTTTGGTGACCTGCGCGCCGAGATCGGCCAGCAGCATGGTGGCGTACGGCCCGGCCAGCATGGTTCCCACCTCGAGGATCCGGATACCGGCCAGCGGGCCGTCGGTTCGCGCCGCGTCGGGCCGGTCGCGGGTGCCACCCGCCTCGCCGCGCAGGCCGATCACCGCAGGTCCTGAGCGAGTGCGGCGATCATCTCCCTCGTGCGGCGTTTGGACGCGACCAGTTCGTCGCGGGTGCCGCCGATGGGAAGCAGACGTACCGAGATGTCGGTGGCGCCCGCGTCGGCGTAGCGCCGGAGGCCCGCGGCGACGGCCTGTTCGTCACCGGCCACGCAGATGTCGCCGATATCGCGCGCGTCGCCCGCCTCGAGCAGCCGCTGATAGTTGGGTGACACTTCGGCCTCGCCGAGGATGCGGTTGGCCCGCGCCTTGGCCTCCTGAACCTCGTCGGGTCGGCACAGGCAGATCGGCAGGCCGGCGACCACGCGCGGCCGCGGCCTGCCCGCTGTTTCGGCCGCCTTAGTGATCCGGGGGACCACGTGGTCGCCCACCGCTCGCTCGTCGGCCATCCAGAGGACCGTGCCGTCGGTACGTTCCCCCGCTATCCGCAACATCACCGGCCCCAGGGCGGCGATCAGTACCGGCAGCGGCGCCACCGGACCCAAATCGAGCGGGTTGTGCACGGTGAACGTCGCGTTCTCCACGTCTACCGGGCCGGGCCCGCGCAGTGCCGGGGTGAGGACGTCGAGATAGTCCGAGGTGTAGGCGGCGGGCCGCTCGTAGGGCAGTCCGAGCATGTCGGACACGATCCAATGATGGGAGGGGCCGACGCCGAGCGCCAACCGTCCGCCCGCCGCCGCCTGTGCCGAGAGTGCTTGGCGCGCAAGGGCGATCGGGTGCTGGGCCTGCAACGGCACCACCGCGGTGCCCAATTCGATCCGGGTGGTCACCTGCCCCATCAGGGCCACGGTGACGAGCGCGTCGAAATCGTTGGGCACCTGGGGAATCCAGGCGGTGTCGAGCCCGGCGGCCTCGGCCCAGGCGATGTCGTCCAGCATCCGGGCGAGCTTGCGGGCGGCGTCGCCCTTCTCCGGCCCGATCATCACTCCGATTCGCACGAGCTGCTCCCTGTCATCACGTCGGTGAGGGCCCGCATCTCGGCCACCAGTGTCTCCAGCGACGTGCCGGTCGGAAACACCGCGGCGGCACCCGCTTCGAGCAACCGGGGCACATCGGCGCCCGGGATGGTCCCGCCGACGATCACCGCGATATCGCTCGCCTCGGCCGCACGCAAGGCCTCGACGGTGCGCGTGGTCAGTGCGATGTGCGCGCCGGACAGAATGCTCAGGCCCACCACGCTGACGTCCTCCTGCAGCGCGATGGACACGATGTCCTCGATCCGCTGCCGGATGCCGGTGTAGACCACCTCGAAACCGGCATCACGCAGGGCCCGGGCGACGATCTTCGCGCCGCGATCGTGCCCGTCGAGACCGGGTTTGGCGATCAGCACGCGCGCGCTCATCAGAACACCACCGGCTGCTGGAACTCGCCCCAGACCCGCTTCAAGGCGCCGGTCATCTCCCCCACCGTGCAATACGCGGTGGCGCAGTCGATCAGGTAGTGCATCAGATTCTCGTTTCCCTCGGCGGCCGTGGACAAGGCGGCGAGCGCGGCCCGGACCGCCGCCGGATCGCGCTCGGTCTTCACCCGGGCCAGCCGCTTCAGTTGCAGATCGCGGCCCTCGGCGTCCAGTTCGTAGGTCGCGATCTCGGGGGCGGGCTCGTCGGAGACGAAGCGGTTCACCCCGACCACCGGCCGGGTGCCCGCCTCGATGTCCTGGTGGATCCGGTAGGCCTCGTCGGCGATCAGGCCCTGCAGATAGCCGTCCTCGATGGCGCGGACCATGCCGCCGTGGCGCTCGAGGTCGTCCATGATCGCCACGATGCGGGCCTCGGTCGCGTCGGTGAGCGCCTCGACGAAATAGGAACCGCCGAGTGGATCGGCGACCTTGGTGACCCCGGTTTCGTAGGCCAGGATCTGCTGGGTGCGCAACGCGAGCGTGGCCGATTCCTCGCTCGGCAGCGCGAACGGCTCGTCCCAGGCCGCGGTGAACATCGACTGGACGCCACCGAGCACCGACGCCATCGCCTCGTAGGCGACCCGCACCAGATTGTTCTGCGCCTGCGGCGCGTACAGCGACGCCCCGCCTGCCACACAGCCGAAGCGGAACATCGACGCCTTGTCCGAACTCGCACCGTAGCGCTCGCGCACCAGCGTGGCCCAACGTCTGCGCCCCGCACGGTATTTGGCGATCTCCTCGAAGAAGTCGCCGTGCGTGTAGAAGAAGAACGAGATCTGGGGTGCGAACTGGTCGATCGTCATCCGGCCGCGCTGCACCACGGTGTCGCAGTAGGTGACGCCGTCGGCGAGGGTGAACGCCATCTCCTGCACGGCATTGGCGCCCGCGTCGCGAAAGTGCGCGCCCGCCACCGAGATCGCGTTGAATCGAGGAACCTCGGCCGCACAGAACTCGATGGTGTCGGCGATCAGCCGCAGCGACGGTTCCGGTGGCCAGATCCAGGTGCCGCGCGAGGCGTATTCCTTGAGGATGTCGTTCTGAATGGTGCCGGTGAGCTTCTCACGCGGCACACCCTTCTTCTCGGCCGCCGCGACATAGAAGGCCAGCAGGATCGCGGCGGTGCCGTTGATCGTGAAGCTGGTGCTGATCTTGTCGAGCGGGATGCCGTCGAAGAGGACTTCGGCGTCGGCCAGAGTGTCGACGGCGACGCCGACCCGCCCGACTTCCTCGGTGACCTCCGGATCGTCGGAGTCGTAACCACATTGGGTCGGTAGATCGAGCGCGACCGACAGCCCGGTACCGCCCTGGTCGAGCAGATAGCGGTACCGGCGGTTGGACTCCTCCGCCGTCCCGAACCCGGAGTACTGGCGAAACGTCCACAGTCGCCCCCGGTAGCCGGTGGCGAAATTGCCGCGCGTGAAAGGGAAGCCGCCCGGTGCGGGCGGTTCGGCGGCCAGGTCCGCCGGTCCGTAGACCGGCGAGAGCGGGATGCCGGACGAGGTCTGGATGGGATCGTTCATCGATGAATACGGTACTTGCAAAAAATGAGAATGCCAATACCATCAGAGGGGAACGCCGCGTTGACCAGCGGACTCACCACCTAGAGGAGATCGATGTCCACCGAGCGCGCCCCTCTCACCGACCGAACGCTGGTCGTCTCCGGCGGCTCCCGAGGCATCGGGCTCGCCATCGCCCTCGCTGCGGGCAGGCAGGGCGCAAACGTTGCGGTGCTGGCGAAGACGGCACAACCGCATCCCCGGTTGCCCGGCACCGTGCACACCGCCGTCGCCGCGATCGAAGCCGCCGGCGGCAAGGCCGTGGCGGTGGTCGGTGACGTCCGCGACGAGGCCGATGTCCAGCGTGCGGTGGAGACGGCGGTGGAACGATTCGGCGGGATCGATATCTGCGTGAACAACGCCAGCGCGATCGCGGTCGAGCCGACCGAGGCGCTGACGGCCAAGAAGTTCGACCTGATGGCCCAGATCAATCTGCGCGGGACCTTCCTGCTGACCAAAGCCTGCTTGCCGCACCTGCGTTCGTCGGCCAACCCCCATGTGCTCACCGTGTCGCCACCGGTGAACATGAATCCGCGCTGGCTCGGCGCCCACCCGGCCTACACCTTGTCGAAGTACGGCATGACCCTGCTGTCGCTCGGGTGGGCGGCCGAGTTCGCGGAGGCGGGGATCGCGGTGAACTGCCTGTGGCCGCAGACCTATATCGCCACCTCCGCCGTCGCGAACATGGCCGACGGCGAACAGCTGATCGGCTCCGCCCGCAGCCCGGAGATCATGGCCGACGCGGCGATCGAGATCCTGTCGCGCCCGGCGCGCGACACCAGCGGCCACTGCTACATCGATGCCGAGGTACTCACCGCCGCAGGCGTCGACGACCTTTCCCGGTACGGCGGCGGCGACGCCCCGACGCTCGACCTTTTTCTCGACTGACGCGGCAGGAGGAGAACCGTGCCCGCAACCGTTCACATCACGATCCGCCCGATCCTGGACTACTACGGGAAGTGCCCCCGCTGCGGATATCCGGCGGGAGCCGCGGAAACGGTGCGCAAGTCGCTCGACGGCAAGGTCGAACGGCTCGTGGTCGCCACCTGTGAACTGCCGTGCGGTTGGTACGGTCCCGCGGCGCGAACCACCATGACAGGCGGCACGGCCGCGGACGACCCTGCCGCCTGATCCGGTTCAGTCCTCGTCGAGGACGATCGCCATCGTCGGGCAGGCCGAGGCCGCCGAGCGGACCTCCGACAGCACTGCCTCCTGCGGACTCTCCTCGATCACCACCGCCAGATCGTCGGCGTTCACCTCGAACACCGTCGGCGCGATTCCCGCGCACAGTGCGTGACCCTCACATTTGGTCCCGTCGACCGACACCTTCATTCCCATTCTCCGCGTTCATGATTCGCCGGCCCGTGCCGTGCGCCCACCGGTGCGTAGACGGCGCCGCGCCGACCACGACGGTGGGTTCTCGTGGCCGGCGCGGCGGGGTGGCTACTTCAGCATGCCGCCCGCGTCGATCGGCAAGGGCACACCGGTGACGTAGCGGGCCTCGTCGGAGGCCAGGTACAGCACCGCGTTGCTCACGTCTTCGGGCTCGATCCAGGCCACCGGCAGGGTGTGGAACATCCTGGCGATCGGCACGAGGTCGTCGGGCCCCGGGCTCTCCAGGTCGGGGCGGAACAGCTTGTAGGTGCCCTCGTTCATCACCATCGGCGTGTTCACGTGCGTGGGATGCACCGAGTTCACGCGGATCGAGTGCTGTGCCAGTTCCACGGCGAAGGTCCGCATGAGCCCGACCACGCCGTGTTTGGCGGCCACATAGTGCCCGATGTTCGGGTAGGCCTTGAGCCCGCCCACCGAACTGGTCAGGATGATCGAGCCACCACGTTCACCCGCGACCAGGTGCGGCACAGCGGCTTTCACCGACTTCCAGACACCGCCGAGGTTGACGTCGATCATGTCGTCCCACAGGTCCTCGCGCAGATCGGCCAGCGCACCGCCCTCGTTGCCGATGCCCGCGTTGGCGACCACGATGTCGAGCCGTCCGAGTTCCTCGACGCCCGCGTCGAGGGCGGCCTTCACGCCGTCGTAGTCGCGCACGTCCACCTCGGCGGTGACCACCCGCCTGCCCTCGGCCCGGACCAGGTCGGCGGTGGTCGCCAGGTCCTCCGGGGTCGACATCGCGAACGGCACGTTGTCGAGTTGTTTGCAGACATCGATCGCGATGATGTCCGCGCCTTCCTGCGCCAAGTGCACCGCGTGACTGCGGCCTTGACCGCGCGCCGCTCCGGTGATGAACGCGACTTTGCCTTCGACCCGTCCGGTCATGTTTGTTACCTCGGTTCTCTCGTGGTCAGGAGTGGGGAGTGAAAGTGATGTGCAGTTCGCTGAGCCCGCGCAGCAGGAAGGTGGGTTCGTAGGCGTACTCGCGCGCACCCGCCGGACCGTGGTGCTCGGCGTCGATCTGGAGATCGAGGAGGCGGTCGAGGATCCGTTCGATCGAGACCCGGCCTTCCACCCGGGCGAGCGGGCCCCCGGGGCAGGTGTGCACGCCGCGACCGAAGGCGATGTGCTCGCGGAAGTTGTCGCGGTCCAGGCGGAATTCGTGCGGGTCCTCGAATCGGCGCGGGTCGCGGTTGGCCGCGCCCGGGCAGAACATCACCAGCCCGCCGGCGGGAATCGGCACGTCACCCACGGTCGTCGCGCGCCGGGCGAGCCGGAACCCGCTCTTGACCGGCGCGTCCATCCGCAGGGTCTCCTCGATGAAGTTCGGGATCAGGCTGCGGTCGGCACGCAACCGCTCCTGCACCTCCGGTTGATCGCCGAGCACGCGGATCGCGGCGCCGAGCACCTTGGCGGTGGTTTCCTGCCCCGCCGCGAACAGGAAGGTCGCCGAACGCACGACATCGATGACCTCCGGGGTGGTGCCGTCCGGGTATTTCGCCAGCGCCAAGGAGGTCAGCACGTCGTCGCGCGGTTCGGTCCGGCGGTCGGAGATGTAGGAACTGAACTTCTCGTCCAGCCACGCCAACGGATTGCTCGACAGCGCCTCGTTGTCGATGGCGCCGGGCCGCGCACCCGGCCGTTCGGCACCGAGGACCACCCGGAATTGCTCGTGGTCGGATTCGGGAACGCCGAGCATGTCCGCGACGACCAGCAGCGCGAACGGCTTGGCGTATTGGGAAAGAAATTCACAGCGACCCTCGGCGGCGAATTCGTCGAGCTGGCGGTCGGCCAGCCGCCACATGAATTCCTCGTTCTCTTTCAAACGGGCCGGAGTGAGCAGACGATTCAAGACCGACCGCGCGAAAGTGTGTTGCGGCGGGTCCATCGTCACCATGTGTTCGAACATCGGCAATTCCGACCGGTGCTGTTCGATGAGGTCGCTGATATCGTCGCCGACCGGCGTGAACGGCAGCGGCGGGAACGGCCCACCCACCGCCACAGCCGAGGAGAAGATCGCCGAATCCTTCAGTACCTCAGCGGATTCCTCGTATCCGGTCACGGCGTAGACACCGTAGTGCGGCTCCTGGGTGACCGGGCACTTCGACCGCAAATGATCGAAATACGGATGTGGATCGGGAATCAGTTCGGGGTCGGTGAAATAGTTCACAGTGTCGAAATCGGTCACGGAGAGCTCCTGACGATCGAGAAGCCGCGACAAGCGCGCACTTCGATGGTAACAACCATATTCATATTTGAGAACCTCATTCCCGCTGGGCGACAACGAACCCGCTACCACCGCAGAGGAGGAGAATTAGGGGAGGTAGACCCGGCTCGCCAGCCAGCGGCCGTCGACCAGTTCCATCGTCATCTGGACCCGGCTGTGGTCGACGCGCGGATCGGTGACCGCGGCGTTGGTGACGGTCTGATCGATGAACAGCAGCACTTCGACCTTGGTCTCGGTCTTGGTCTTCACCGCCGCGTCGAGCACCGTGCCGGTGCCGGTCGCCTTGTTGTCCAGCAGCAGCTGACGCAACTGGCCGCTCGACCTGGTGTACATGTCCTTGAATTCGCCGGTCGACCCGTCGAGTACGGCGGCGAAATCACGGTCGAGGTGGTTGGAGTCCACGCTGGTGAGGGTGACGGCGTAGGCGCGCGCGGCCGCGAGACCCGCCTCACCGGCGGCATCGATATCGGATTTCTCCTCGAGCTTCCAGCCGAGGAAGCCGGCCACCGCGGTCGCCAGCACTGCGAGCACCACGACCGCCGGAACCGCGAGCTTGCGTGCGGTTCCGGCCCATCGGATGCGCCGGGCGGCCCGCACGTCATCCGGCTCACTCACCTCGGGGCTCTCGTCCGGCGTGGTCGCAGCCTCCTCGGCGACCGCAGGCTCCTCGGTGACAGGTTCCCGTGTGTCGGTGTCGTTCATGGTGATTCCTAACGTGGATGGTTGCTTGTCGCGCGGGCGGCCGGATCACCGTGGAACCGGTGTAGGCAGCTCCGGACCGCCGTATGTGAGCGGGATGGTCCATGGCCCCAGTGGCGTGGGAATCGCCTGGGTGTCGGCCGCTCGTCCCGGCGGCGGCGCACCGGGAATCGCTTCGCCGGGCGGCCGTGGTGCGTTGCGGGCGCCACGGATGAGCACCGACGGGTCGTCGTTCGGGCAGTAGGTGTAGAGGTACGGTTCCGGAAAGTCCGGCTGCGAGGGCGGGTGCCGCGGGAGGTCGTAGTCGCAGGAGTACCTCGGGTAGAGGTTGACCAGCCCCCACAGGCCACCGTCGTGGAACGCCGCGGTCAGGTTGCCCAGGGTGGAGCCGGGCCGTTCGGTCGGAAAGAAGAATTCGCTCAGCGCGGGCACCCGGGAGTTCGCCATCGCCGACACCGCACCGAGATTGCCGAGCAGACCGGTGACAGCGTGCGAATTCTGTGCCATCACCGCGTCCAACGCGCGCAGCGTTCCGGGCGCGACGCCGAGCAAATCGACGAATCCGCCGGTCTTCGCTTCCACACCGGCCATCAGTTCCTTTGTGTCCGAAGCGAATTCGCGCAGGGCGGGGGCGCCGTCGGCGGCGGTGGTGAGGACGGTTCGGCCGTCACGGATCAGGCTCACCGTTTGCGGCAGGACCGAGTCGAGCGTGGAGATCAGGAAGACGCCGCCGTCGATGATGTCGGCCAGTTTGCGCGGGCCCGCTTCGCTCACACCGAGTTCGGCGACGATCGCGCCCAGCTGTGCCGGATCCACCTGGGCGAGCGCGGAATCGAGCTGGGTGAGTGTCTGCCACAGCGGCACCGGCGTCGAGGTGCGGTCGACGCCGATCTCGGCGCCGTCGCGCAGAGCGGGCCCGCCGTCCCCGGCCGGGCGGAAGTCCAGGTACTGCTCCCCCGCCGGCGACAGGCTCGCGACGCGCACCGCACCGTCGGCGGGGACGGCGATATCCGCGTCGATGGTCGCGGTCGCGAGCAGACCGGTCGGGGTGAGTTCGACCGACTCGACCCGTCCGATCGGCACCCCACGTAGCGTCACGTGCTGTCCGGGTAAGAGGCCGCCGGACTGGGCCAGGTGCACCCGGACCGTCATCGTGGCTGCCGTGGGATCGACGCCGAGCGAACCGAAGACGAGATAGGCGGTCCCGAGCACGAGGGTCGCCAGCAGCGCGGTTCCGGACAGGAAGGATCGGTGCCGGTGCCCCCACCGCACCGAGGCGAGGACCATCCGGGCAGGCGCGTCGACCGATGCGGCCAGGCGCCCGCTCATCGGGCCGGTCCCGTCACTCGCTGCTGCAACCGGAGCAGGGTGTAGGTGAGGGTTCCGACGAAACTCTGCCAGTCGCTCGCGTCGGGCACGCGGCTCCCCGGATCGCCCGGGTGTGCCGGGTCGGGCAGCGAGCCGATCGTGATGTCCTGCAGGTCGGCGTTCACGTGGGCCGAGGTGCCGTTGGTGACATTGATGATCGGGCCGAGGATGGCGTTCATCGCCGCCAGGCTCGCGTTCGGCTCGGTCGCGGCGGCGTCGAGGCCTGCGGAGATCCGGTTGATGTCGGCGACCATGCCGACCGCCGCGGTGCCATCGATCGCGGGGAATTCGGCCAGTTCTCTGCTGATCGCGTCGATCTGCCGGATCAGCGTGAGCGCCTGCTGGGAGCCGCCGGTGACCACCGACAGCGCCGGGCCGGCCAGCTCGACCAGTTCACCGAGCGGACGGCGCTGCTCGCGCAACTGCCGGGTCAGCGCCTCGACTTCGACCAGGGCGGTGCGAATATCGGCCGATCGCGCGGCCAGCGCCTGCACGACCCGCGTCGACCTGTCCAGCAGCGCGGCGAGATTCGCGCCGCGATCACCCACCGCGCGACCGAGCCCGTTGACGATATCGGTGAGGTTGCGGATGACACCACCGTTGACCAGCAACGACGCGGTGGTCAGCAGTTCCTCGATGGTGGCGGCGGCCTGGGTGGAGGCGAGTGGAATGGTGTCACCGTCGCGCATCAGCGGCCCGCCGGGCGCGGCGGTCTCCGGTGGCGTGAGGGCCACGAAGACGTCGCCGAGCGGTGTGGCGGTGCGTAATTCGGCGCGGGTGCCCACCGGCAGGGCGACCCCGTCCTGGATCCGCATGGTGACCACGGCCGTGTAGTCGCGCACCGACATCTCGGCGACCTCACCGACGTCGGCACCGAGTACCCGCACCTTGGCCCGCTCGGGCAGATTCAGGGCGTTGGCGAACCCGGCGTGGATCTCGTAACTTGCCCCGCCGACACCGGGTGCGGGCAGCGGCAGGTCACCGAGGCCGGTCGAGCAGCCGGTCGCCGAACTCAGGACGAACCCCGTCACCAGGACGGCGGTTGTGCGACATCGTCTGGTCATCGCGGCAACCTCGACATCGCCTCGAGCATGTCGGTGATCCCGAAGTCGGGGCCGAAGTCCTGCAATGTTCCAGTGCTGCAACCGAGTTGGCGCAGGCCGAGAATATTGCAGACCTCCTTCACCAGCTGGCCGTCGAAGAACACCTTGTCCAGCAGCGCGTGCACGCGTACGCCCCGGTAGTCGACGTCGATGGCGTTGTAGGCGTTGTTGAGCAGTAGCGGGGTCACGTCCAGGAACTCCGCGACCTCGGTGCGGTAGTCGGCGAGCGCACGGGTCACCGTGTCCGCGTGCTGCACGGTGGAGCGCAGGCTCGCGCTGTTGTGCTCGAGCAGTTCGGTGCTCTGCCGCATGATCTCCACGATCTGCGCGCCCGTGTCGCCCGCGCCGATGTCGAGCTCGGCCAGCACGTCGCCCAATTGCGTGGTCGCCCCGCCGAATTCGCGGATCGCGCGGTCGTTGTCGGCCGCGGAACGCACCAGCACCGACAGTTCGTCGACCACCGCGGCGATCGCCGCCCTGGTCTCCGATCCCCCGTCCGCGCCGAGCCGAAGGGCGGTGGACAGTTCGTTCAGCGTGGTCCGCAGTTGCGGGCCGCTACCCGACGCGATCTCGGCGGACACCGCGAGCAGCCGCGCGATCGGGCCGTCGGTGGGTGTTTCCCCGGACAGCTCGGCGGCCATGCCGTCGGCGGCACCGAGCAGGCGGTCGAATTCGACCGGTGTTCGGGTGCGTTCCAGGCCGAGTCGTGCTCCGTCGGCGAGGGTTTCGCCACCCCGGTACACCGGTGTGAACTCGACATGCCGATCGGTGAGCACCGAGGTCGACACGGTCACGGCGGTCGCGTCCGCGGGGATGGGCACGTCCCCCTCGACGCGCAAACCCACCTCGACGTGGGAACCGCGCGGGGTCACCGAGATGACTTCACCCACCGGCATCCCGAGCACGGCGACCGCGTTGCCGACGTACAGACCCGCGGCATTGTCGAAGTGGGCGGTGACGATGATCGCTTCGTCCGCCGGATCGACCGCGCACCCGGCGAGCCCGCCGAGAGCGAGAACCAGGGCGAACCGGACCACGGTGGTGAGTGCGTTCATCGACAGTCCTGGAAGTAGGGCGACATCGCGAGCTGATCGGCGCGACCGCTCAGGGCGCACATCCACGAGTCGATCAGCGGCCCGGCGGGGGCGGTGAAATCGACCTCGTTGGCGGTGCCCGAGGCGTTCGCGAAGTTCCGGATGGGGACGGGCAGGATGTGCAGGATGTTGCGCAGCAGGTCGTCGTGCCTGGCCAGACTGCCGAGCAGCCCGTCGAAACCGCGCAGCAGCTCCTCGATCCGAGGCCGGTCCTCGACCACCAGAATTCTGACCTCGTCCGCCAGGCGCCGCGTGGCGTCCATCAGGGTCTGGAGGGCGCCGCGCCGGGCGAGGATCTCGGTGACCAGGTCGCGGCCCTGTGTCGTGATCGCCGCCAGGTCGCCCCGTTGCTCGGCGACCACGGTGGTCAGCTGCCGCACGCCGGTGAGCAGGCTGCCGAGCTCGTCGCGGCGACCGCCGAGGATCGCGGCGAGCGAGCGCAGATTGTCCAGCAGGCCGGGCAGGACCGTCGGCACCCCGTCGAGTTGGTTGGCCAGCGCGTCCAGGGACGTGGCGATCCGGCCGGCATCGATCTGCTCGAAGGTCGTCGTCGCATTGTCGAGCGCCTCCTGCAGATCATAGGGAACAGAGGTGTGGGACAGGGCGATCCGGTGATCGGCGATCTCGCCGTCGCCTGCCGGGCTGAGTTCCACATAGCGGGCACCGAGCAGCGTGGTGAGCTTGATAGCCGCCCGGGTCTCGGCTCCGAGCTGGGCCGACCGATCGACGCTCAAGGTCACCAGTACCCGGTCGCCTGCCAACCGCTGCCGGTCGACGGTGCCCACCGGCACACCGGCGATGGTGACCCCGTCACCCACGCGCAAACCGGCGGCCTGCGTGAATTCCACCTCGTAACGCTGCTGCCCGACATGCAGGGAGTTGAACCCCACCGCCCCGGCGACCACGGCCAGCAGCAGGCCCAGTGCCAGCAGCCCGAGCATGCTCTTGGACAAATGCTTCGATGTCATTGCCTCACCTGCAGATCGGTGATTGTCGGATGGTGCCGGTCGGCGAGGCCAGTCCCACGATGGTCGGGACGAGCGTCGTGAGCCCGGGCAGGAAGGTCACACCCATGTTGCACAGGTAGGTGTTGAGGTAGGAGCCCTCCTGACTGACCCTGGCCAGACCCTTCAGCAGTGCGGGCAGGTTGAAACCGAGGTAGGCGAAGCCGTCCTTGTTCTCCATGAAGTGGCGAGTGAATCCCGGTTCCCGCGTGAGGAATTCGTGCGCATGGGGACGCACATTCTCGACGACGGTCGCCAGTCGTCCGGTCGTCGACGCGGCCGTGGTCAACGCGGTGAGCACCTCGTCGCGGTGCCGCGAGAGCCCGTCGATGATGGACCGCGACCGGGTGAGCAGGGTGCTCACCGAACCGCTGTGCCGCGACAGGTCCGCGACCACCGCGCTGAGGTTCGTGATGACGGCACCGAGCACCTGATCCGGCCCGGCGAGGGATTCGGCGAGGGTGGAGACCTGGGCGATCAGCAGGACCAGCGAGGTGTTGTCGCCCTGCAACGCGGTGACGAGCGCGGCGGTCACATTGTCGACCTGGTGCGGGTCGAGCCCGCCGAACAGCGGTTCGAAACCGTTGAGCAGCACCGAGATATCGAACGAGGGTTCGGTGTGTTCGAGCGGGATCCGCTCGCCGGGGGCCAGTTGGCGCGGGTCGCCGAAGTCGGCCGGGGTGAGCCCGAGATAGCGCTGGCCGATCACGTTCTGATAGGTGATGGCGGCTCTGGTGTTGCCGTACACCTTCTGATCGGATTCCACCCGGAACCGCACCTCGGCGCGGTTGCCGACCAGCGAGATCCCATCGACACGACCCACCCGGACACCAGCCATGCGGACGTCGTCACCGACGCGCAATCCGGTGACATCGCTGAAGAGCGCCGAATACGTGGTGGTCGAGCCGTCTATCCCCCGGTGCAGTGTCACGAAGGTGACGCAGATCAGGCCGAGGGACACGGTGACGAACAGGCTCAGTCCGAGCAGGGATCGCCGGAAACTCATCGTCCACCTTCCAGCGGCAGTGGGCCGTCCGAAAGCAGTTGCGCCAGAACGAGTTCCGCGGCGTCACCCTGACCGCTCAGTACCCTGCGGATCAGCTCCTGAATCTCGGGTGACAGGTCGGGCACCGGGTAGGAAGCCGGGTCCATCGTCGGTGCCGGCTCCTGTTCGGCGATGGTGGTCGGTGCCGTGGCGCAGCTCGGTGCGGCCAGCTCGCCGTAGCGGGGGCAGTCCGCGCGGGTGTAAGGCGTGTGCGGGCTCAACCGGAACTGGAATTTGCCGGTGCCGGTGTTGGTTTCGGAGTTCCAGAACTCGGCGAACCACAGGTCGGAGATCGTTTTGATCCGTACGACGATCGGCGCGAAGGCACCCGCACCCGCACCGACCACGTCCAGCACTGGATCCAGATCTTTTGTCACAGTGACGATCTCGTCGCCGTGTTCGGCCAGACCGCGCGCCAGTGCCGAGGTGGTGGTCGCGCCCGCCGACAGCAGGTTCAGCAGCTCGGCCTGTCGCTCGACGACCGTGCGCAGCGGCAGTACCGCCGAGTGCAGCGTATCCAGCAGATCCGGTGCCGCCGCGTTCAAACCGCGGACGGCATCGGCCATGGCGGCGAGCGTGGAGGGAACGCCGTCGGGTGCGATCAGCGCGTCGAACTCCCTGGTGATCCGGTCGAGTTGCCGACCGGCACTGACGAGGTCGTCGCCCCGACGGTCGGTCGCCTCGGCTACCGCGGCGAGCAGGCCGACTGTTCCCGTCGACCCGACCCGCGCGGTGCTCGCGATGATCTCGCGCAGCTTGGTCAGCGCGGTCTGCAGCTGGACAGTGGCCAGGCTGCGATCCTGCGGAATCTCGGCACCGGCATGCAGCGCAGACCCGGGACCGTTGTCGACCAGCTGGATCGAAGACACCGCGAACACGTTGCTCGGCACCACCCGTGCGGTGACCGTCCTCGGCACGCCCGACGCGTACGCCGGGTCGAGCAGCAGCCGGACCCGGTTGGCGCCGCCGTCGGCGGCGAGGGTCACCTCCGCGACCGAACCGATCAGCAGGCCACGGAATTTCACATCAGAGCGGGCGGGCAGCCCGTCGCCCAGTTCATCGAGCAGGGCGATCACTTCCACTCGTGCGTCGAACCGGCCCGTCGATTTCATCAGCAGCGCCGTGACGACCATCGTCGTCACCACGATCAGCAGCAGCCCGCGCAACACGAGGGCGAGGCCACCCGGCCCACGTCCGTCCTTCTCCAGCATCGGCAGCGGCATCTACCCTCCCAGCCGTGCACTGGATCCGATGCCCCACATACCAACGGTGAGCAGCAGATTCACCACGATCATCACCGAGATGGCCGCCCGCATCGCCCGCCCGGCCGCTGTGCCGACCCCCTGGGGGCCACCCGCGGCGTAGAAGCCGTAGTAGCACTGGATGGTCGACGTGAGGACGACGAACACGATCGCCTTGAGCAGGGAGTACGCGATATCGGGACCGTTGAGCACGAGCTGGAAGTAGTGCTGATAGGTCCCCGCCGACAACCCACCCGACAGTCCGACCACCACTTCCACCGCGAGGTAGTTCGCGGCGAGGCAGACCAGATACAGCGGCACCATGGCGACCACCGACGCCAGGATCCGGGTGCTCACCAGATACGGGATGGCCCGCACGGCCATGGATTCCATCGCCTCGATCTCCTCGGCGATGCCCATCGCACCGAGTTGCGCGGTGAACCGGCAACCCGCCTGCGCGGCGAAGGCCAGCGAGGCCATGATGGGTGCGAGTTCCCTGGTCGAGGCCGTCGAGGCGATGAGGCCGACCGTCGGCTCCATCCCGAGCAGGTGCAGGGCGTTGTACCCTTCCAGCCCGACGATCGCGCCGCCCGCCGCACCGAGCACGATGATGACGCCCGCGGTGCCGCCGCCGACGACGATAGAACCGTTCCCCCAGGTGATGTCGGACAGGATGCGCACGAACTCGGCGCGGTAGTGGCGCAGCATCACCGGAATCGCGAACACTGCCCGGCACAGGAAGGTCCCGATGTGACCGAGCCGCATCGCCGCCGCCGCCAACCGGACCGCGGCCAGGTAGATGGGCCGAACCCCCGGCGGAAAGTACCGTGCCGCCATCACAGCCCCTGCCGCGGCAACAAGATCATGTACAGCTGGGTGAAGGCGACGTTGACGATCATCAACAGCAGGATCGACGACACCACGGTCGAGTTGACCGAATTCGCCACCCCTGCCGGACCGCCCCTGGTCGAGAGACCCTTCTCGCAGGCGACCACGGCGACGATGGCCCCGTACACCGTCGCTTTGATCATCGTCAGCGCCATGTCACCGACCGTGGCGAAGGACGAGAAGGTGGCGACGAAACTGCCCGGCGCCCCACCCTGGACGAACACATTGAACAGGTATCCCGCGAGAAACCCGACGAAGCACACGATTCCGGTGAGCGACACACCGATCAGCACACCGGCGGCCAAGCGGGGGACGACCAGCCGCCGGGTCACCGAGACGCCCATGATCTCCATCGCGTCGAGCTCGTCACGGATCTTGCGCGATCCCAGGTCGGCGCAGATCGCCGAGCCGACCGCCGAGGCCATCAACAGGGCGGCGACCATCGGCGCGCCCTGCCGGATCACCGCGAGCCCGCTCGCCGCCCCGGCCAGCGAGGTGGCACCGACCTGACCTGCCAGGAGACCGAATTGGATGGACAGCGTCACCCCGATGGGCAACGCGACGAAGATCGTGGGCAGCGCCGCCGACGACGCCATGAACGCGGCCTGCCGGACGAACTCGGTGAACGCGAAGCGGCCGGTCACGAGGTCGACGACGAGGAATCGCACGGCGCTTGTGCCGAGCAGGAATTGGCCGCCGACGGTTTCCAGCGCGGTGATCGGATGGCGGCGCAGATAGCCGCGTCCCCAGTCGCCGATCTGGGTCGCGGCCGGTTTCGTCTTCGACGCGCCGACCTCGATGTCGGCTCGGTCGGCTGAGGTCATCATCAGCTCGCGGAGACCAGCCCAGCGGTGTGACGCAACGCGCCGACGCTGAACACCTCTGTGGCACCGATCGTTTCGCCGGGATGACCCGCCGAGGCCACCGCACACGCCTTGAATGCTCGCGCCGCGCGGCTCACCGGGTGATGCGCGGTCCCGACACGCTGCGCGAATTCGTCGGGCAGAGCGTCACCCCAGAGCGCGACCTCGGCGGCACCGTGGTCGAGACAGTGCAGAATTCCCTCGCGCACCCGCGGGTCGGTGGCACACATCTGCGCGGGCGCGGCGAGCGCGTGCGGCCAGGTGTCGTGTTTCGGCTCGGCCAGAGACTGCTCGAAGTCCAGGACGGTGGCGCCGAGGATCCGGAGCGGGCGGACATCGGAGTGATCGATCACGAGAACCGTCACCTCCCAGCCCGCGGTGGTCTGATCGAAGAGCCAACCGCCTGCGTGCCGCACGACCTCCAGCGCGTTCGGCGCGATGATCGCCAAGCGGTAGCGGAGGGGATGCCTGCGGGCGTGGGCTCTCCAGTGCGCGGAATCGACGATTGCAGCCATGGTTCCCGTCCCGATCTTCGAAACTGACGATCGCGAAGGGGTCGATGGGCGGCGGATTGTTTCGGTGCCCGAACCCCCTGCGGAACCACACGGTAATCCGATTACTCATCGAGGCGCAGCGGTCTGCGGCAACTAAATAGTGATCTGCATCACATCACTGTGGCGGTCGATCCGGCCCGTACGGCCCGGCGAAGGAGGGGTCGACCACCGGTTCCGAGGCGGACGGACGCGGCGCCGCATCGACACCCGCACGCCGCGGATCGCCGTGCAGCGTGATCCTGCGGATCGCGCGGTCGAGGATCGGCAGAATGTCGGTGACCTCGATGTCCCGGTCGACGAACCGGCCGGTCAAGGCATAGATCATGTTTGTGAGGACCAGCGCGATGTCCTCGACGTAGTCCCGGTCCATCCCCTCGAACAACGCCTCGGCGAAGGGCCACACCGCACTCACACCCTGTGCGTCGAGTCGCCTGCCGGTGGCGGTGCGGCGGGCGCGATGGTAGGCCTCGAGCATGCGCGGATTGCGTTCCCACGGCTCGAAAACATGGTGCAGCACCCGCATCAGCCCATCGGCCAAGGACTCGTCCGGGCGCGGCTGATCGAGTTCGGCGTAGCTGTTGATGTCCATCCATCGCGCGACGGCGGCGACGATCAACTCGTCACGGGTGGTGAACTTCTTGTACACCGTTGCCAACGAAACCCGGGCGCGGCGGGCCACCTCTTTCACCTGCAGCGCGTCATAGCCTTCCGACATCAGCATGTCGACCACGACATTGATGATCTCCGTCGAAGAATCCGCGTCAGATGTCCGTCTCACTCCGTTACGTTAACCTCGCCGCCCGAACGAACGTGCGCCCCTCCCCCGCATCCTCCAGCCTCGGAAATCGGGAACACCGGAGGAGCGCGGTGAAACTGTCGCGATGCCGCACCGGTCCGGATTCGACACTGCGGCGACGAAGTGACACGGATGGTGTGGTTGCCGAAAACGGGGCAGCCCGGGTTGCGGCTCGTGGCGATTCGATGCCGGTAGGCACCGACATCGTCTGCCGGAACGACTTGTGATCAGTCGGGCAGATAGCGGATCGGGACAGCACGCTCGATCCCAGCTGCCTCGAGGTCATCCAGGGTGAACACCTGATTCGCTCGATCGCCGAGTAGACCGCCCAGGAGCAGGTCGAGCAATTCGCGATGCTTGGCTCGCGAGGCGTCCACTGCCGCGCACAGTTCGGACACGAACTCCCGATGCGCTTCACCGATTCCGAGGTGGTCCAGCTCTTTCAGCAGCGCTCCCGCCACCAGGTAACCGTCCCACGGGGTTCCCGTGCGCTGCAACGACTCCGCCGTGTCGAGTAGCAGGCCATGCACATACTGGTTGCGGCCTCGGCCGACACTCTGGCGTGAGGTCGGCAGATCCAGGTCGAACAACCCGCACAGCCCATCGAAGTAGGCGCGGCGTTCCGCGGCCATCCACCGCGGATTACGTTCGTCGGTAACGACGTCGACATAAGCATCGCGTAACTCACCCACCCCGAACCGGGTCGGCGGGTTCGGTACCAGGCTCTCGTAGTCCTCATCCGGCAGCACCGTGTCATTGTCGTGGAACCGCCTCACTGCCGCGATACGAACTATCGTCAGAGACCGAACCCCGGCATCCACATCGAATCCCCCTTATCGTCGACACCATCGGCCCGACCGGTGAAGCGGTGGCAAATTTCACCGTGCGTCATGCCCGCTACTTCGACCGCAATCTCGGTCGGTGCTCAGCTACTGCGGAGCCGCCGACATGATAGACCGCGTTTGTGGTCCCAGTACCAGCTCGAGGTCACCGCCTGAATCGGCTCAATGTAGACGCGCGGAGATAACGGTGGCGATGTCGATCGTCTTGGCGCACACGTCCCAGTCAACGCCGGAGGTGATCCCCGCTGCGGCGATCCCGAGATAGAACGAGCCACCGGAGGGCACCGATACGTGCACGCTACAGCTGCCGTTTCGGCCATCGGGACGTACCTCAGATTTCAACACCGCGCGCTGTCCCCCGATCGCGATCTGCTGTTCGAGTGGATCCGAAACCCTTCGCTGAGAGAGATCGCTGAGGTCTGCTTTGGCCGGAGCGAATCGAATGTTGAAACGCCCCGACAACGACGTCTGGATCGAGAACCACGAACACGCCGACAAGTCCTCCGGAGGTGTGTCGGCTCGAACTACTGGGTCGAGCACGAAACGTGCGAGATCCTCACTGTCCAGCACGCTACATGGATGAAAAGTGAGATCGGCCAATGTCCACGGCTGCGGTGCCAACGCGGGAGCCGGCGAGGTCATTGCGCTCGCCGTCGTCACGGCCGCAGGCTTCGAGCCGACATCGATGCCACACCCGGCCGTCGCCACGGCAACCACCCCCATAGCCGACCACCCCAGCCACCACGGACGGGCGCAGGAACCTATCGCCATCAGACATTCCTCCCGCCGCCATGAAACCAGAGCTCGCAACACGGCGCACAGCGCGCCGCTCCGAGGCCTGGGTGCTGCTGAAATCAACCGCGTAGTGGTGCGGACGAACTGTCGGTGAATTCGATGCCGACTCCGCTGGTGCAACGCAAGTGGTCCGTCAGGGTACGGGCCCTGTGTTGGCCTTGGATAGCGAAAAGCGCAGGAGGCCGACCGGCTCGGCTGTAACCTGTTCGAGGGCCTGATCGTGCTCATGCATGCGGGTCGCGTTACACCATGACCCGCGTCGTACAAAGGGCTGCGCGGATCAGCCTCGTGCACTGCGTAATCGGCTCTCCCGATAGCAGGCGAATGCCACCACCAGTCGTTTGGCGATTTCGGAGAACCCGTGGGAGTTATATGGAACCCGATCGGATCGAGTCCTCATGGCAGGCAATGACTCATCATGAGGGACTGCGATCTCGGAGATGCCGGTTCGATGTGTAATCCGTTGCGCCTGAGCTCAACTGAAGCAGCCCTCGATCTCGTGTGGACTGGTTGTCCGCTCGAAGACGGAGCGTCTAGCGTGTTGGCGTGAGCGTGTATCGGGATCCCGTGGACGGCAGCGAGTACCGCTTGGATGAGCCCCGGTGGCGGTCCGGGGCAGGACGCCCACTGTGGATCGACCCGGGAGCCGGACTCGACCGTTCCGATATCGATGTCTCCGCACGATCGCTGTGGCGGTACCGCGCGGCGCTGCCGGTGGAGTTCTCGGACCCGATCTCGCTCGGTGAGGGCTCGACGCCGCTGCTGGAACGGGAATGGGAGCGTGGCGGGCGACCGCTGTTCAAACTGGACTTCCTGAATCCGACCGGCAGCTTCAAAGACCGCGGCACGAGCGTGATGCTGTCCTATCTGCGCGATCGCGGGATCCGGTCGATACTCGAAGACAGCTCCGGCAATGGCGGCTCCTCGATCGCGGGGTACGGGGCCGCGGGCGGTCTACGGGTGAAGATCCTCGCGCCCGCGTCGACATCGTCGGCCAAGATCGCGCAGGTTCGAGCCTTCGGCGCGGAGTTGCAGCTGGTGGAGGGCCTGCGCGAGGAGTCGCAGAACGAGGCGATCCGTCAAGCCGAGGGCGACGCCTTCTACGCCAGTCACAACTGGCAGGCGTTCTTCCTGCAAGGCACCAAGACCCTCGCCTACGAGCTGTGGGAAGACCTCGGGTTTCGCGCGCCCGACAATGTCGTCGTCCCGGTCGGCGCGGGCAGCAGTCTGCTGGGATGCTGGCTCGGGTTCCGTGAACTGTTGCGCGCGGGACAGATCGAGCGGATGCCGCGTCTGTTCGCCGCGCAGCCGCTGAACTGCTCACCGGTCGATGCGAGCTTCAGCGCCGGCACCGACCAGCCGGTCGAGCGCGCGGTGGCGCCGACGATCGCGCAAGGCACGTCGATCGCCCGCCCGCTACGGCTGACACAGATGATCGCGGCGCTGCGCGACAGCGGTGGCGCCACAGTCACGATCCCCGAGAACGACATCGTGCACGCGCTGGAGAAACTGTGCTCGAGCGGCCTGTTCGTCGAGCCGACCAGCGCATGCGCGGCCGCGGCGTACTCTGCCCTGTTGACGTCGGGACACATCACGCCGGCGGAGGAAACCGTGGTCCTCCTCACCGGCTCAGGGTTGAAGGCCGCGCCCACAGTGGCCGAACTGCTGGATACAGCGCACGAATGAGCGGCATCGCACACAACCCCGCATTTCGCTCGGGACCGCGATTTGTCGAGGGTCTGGACTCCGATCCGGTCGGAAAAACGGCGATCTGCATACTCGCGATGACGGTCTACTACGGCAGAAGCCGGTTCAGGACGGAAGTCCGTCGGGGAAGCACACGGGACGCCAGATCGTGCCGCAGAAGAAGTTGTTCAGGTCAGCGGAACCGCTGGCGATAGCGCCGGTACCGATCGGGTGGAGTTCATGACTCTGCGGTACGGCGACAGCATGCGCCGGGGCAACAGACGTCAGAACCGCACCGCCCAGCAACGCGCTGGCGATGAGGACGCGATCGACGCGAATCATATGAAACCGATCTGCTCGAGTTAAATCCGGTCACGAATATGACCTCGCTCAGCACATCGATCACCGAACACCGGCCGTTACGAGCCCAATGCCGTTGTGGCGTAGCCGAACCGAGGACGGATTCTGCCAGCCGCCTTCGCGCGCCGGTCGTCACCACGCGTCGGTCTCAGCCGAACGCGAGCACCGTGGCTTAACGCGGTCATCTCTTCTTCGGCAGGTAGAAAGCTGGCGCGGGCCCATCCCGGGCGCCTGCGAGAACATGCAATCGCCCGGAAGCCTTGCCTCGTGTAGTGACCATCTGACAGGATTGGGTCACTACAAAGGAGCGCACATGCCCCGACCTCTACTTCCCGACCGCCGGGGGCGCATTCTTGCCGCAGCACAGCAACTGCTGCTGGACAAGGGGTGGCCCGCAACGACGGTGTCGGCGATCGCCGCTCGTGCGGGTATCGGCAAAGGTGCCATATACCTGGAGTTTCCGGACAAGCCCGCGATCCTCGCCGCTGTCCTGCAAGACCGGATGCGGCAGTTGAGCGTTCAGGTGCATACCCGGGTGGTCGAGGCCCCGGACCTCGTCGATCTGCCGGCGGTCTACCGCTTCGGGGTCGAGGCTCTCCTCGCGGATCCGTTGATGTGCGCGCTGTACACCGGTGATCAGAACGTGCTCGGCGACTACGTTCAGGCCGTCACCGACGACCGCTATCTCCAGCGCCAGGACTGGCTCGGCGACTACATCGCTCGCCTTCAAGACATCGGTGTCATCGACCAGACCATCCCCGCCGACACCATCACCCAGGTACTCAGCGTGTTCACCGTCGGTCTGATCCATGCGCCGGGAACGCTCGGCGCGACCAACGCGGAAATACTCTCGGCCACTGTGGGTTTGTTCGCTGATCTCGTCGGGCGCGGGCTCGCGACCGGCCTCCCCACCGACCCCGAAGCGGCGCGCGCGGCACAGCTCGAATTGCTCGAACGGCTGGAAACCCAACTCGATCCGCAGGAGCCGCCATGACCGACATTTTCGACACCTACACCGACGTGACCGTCGCCGGAGGCCCGGTACGGCTGTATCGCGCAGGCGATGTCGGGCCGCCGTTGCTCCTATTGCACGGCGGCATGCTTGACACCGCACAAGGTGTGTGGCGGCGGATCGTGCCCGACCTCTCCGCCGACCATCGCGTCTACGCCATAGACCTCCCCCGCCACGGCAACAGCCGCCCCTGGCAAGGAGTCCTCGACGACGCCTTCTACCGGCGGTTCCTCCACGAGCTGCTCGACACTCTCGACCTGCCCCGAGTCGCGATCATCGGAATCTCACTCGGCGCAGGCGTCGCGACCGGATACGCCTTGGACCACCCTGAACGAGTCACCGCGCTGATCGCCATCGGCCCCGGCGGAATCGGCGCAAAACGCCCAGCACAATTCCTCACCTGGTTACTCATCCGAACCCCCGGTGTCCTGCGGCTCACCAGCCGATACCTCGCTCGGCATCCCCGATCGATCTGCAAGTCGATGGCCAGCACCCTCACCGCAGGCGCGAACACCCCCGATTTCGACACCATCGTCGAGCTGGCCACCGCCGAAGCCGTAGCGAAAGCCGAACACGGCGAACCGGTTCTCGACGACTGGATGACCCGCGCATACGGCCCATTCGCCATGCGCCTCAACCATTTACCGGCCCTCCAGAACCTCACCACACCCACGCTGTGGATCCGCGGTGGCAACGACTCACTCGTCGGTGCAGCCGAGATCTCGGCTGCGGCTGCCGCAACACCGAACAGTCACCTGGTCACTATCCCGGACGCCGGACACATCGTCACCTACGACCAGCCCGAGGAATTCAATCGTCTTGCTCGCGGATTCTTGGAGGCGACACTCGATCGCTGTTGACCGAGCCGCTTCGCGACAGCGCTCTTCCGAGAACCACCCATATGATCGGTCGGCTGAATCATCTGACGGTATCAGTGATTCCAGTACAGACGCTGCCATCCGCCACGATGTTCGCGTGGCCCCCGCCTGGCCTCAACGACATCCATTACAGTCGATGATCGTGGATCAGCTTCAGGAAGTACCAACACCGCCAACGATCTTTCGATCTTCGTGGGTCCGTTGGCTGGAGCTGATTCTGTTGGGGCTGATCGGGATCGCGGGCGGCTGGTTGCTCCTCGTATTCACCACCACCACCGAATCCGCGCTGACGTTCCCTGTCCTCGGTGCGATCATCTCGGGAACCCTTTCTCTGCTGCTCGGACTGCATCACCTCGTCCGTCGTTCACCCGATGTAGCAGTCGACGATCACGGGGTGACGTTCGACCCGTTCGGCCGAATTCCGTGGGCCGGGATATCGCGTATCCATCTGCGCGCATCCCAGACCATGAGGTACCTGGTCATCGAACTGGTCGAGCCTGGGCCGAAGCTCACTGAAAGACGTTGGCCCAGATGGGTGTACGGCCCGATCGGCAAGATCTATGCCGGATACCCGCTCACCGTCTCGGAGCGCTGGCTACGCCCGATATCGCTGGACGACATCGCTGATGAACTCCTCAGACGAAACCCTGGCCTGGTCGTCACAAGATCAGAACAGTCAGGACTCCGCTGGTGGTGAGGTCTGTCCCGAGCCGTTTCGACCCTGTGGAAAGACCCCGGCTAGCCTGGCTCCCGGATGGGCGCCAGCGGACAACGGCGACGATCGCCAACAGCGCCAGCGCGGTCGTCTGCGAAATCAACAACGCCGAACCAGCGGCACAGTACGGCTTTGACCCCCTAGAAAGTCGGTGGGCACCCAGCCCGTAGCCGCGCCGAGTGCGAGTGCGGGGCCACGCCTTAGATCTTGTCACCCAATCGAATTCGCTCGAGCGGCCACGGATCTCAGCCTGTATTGGTGTGCTCGACGAACACGAAGGCATTGTTAGGGGTACGGATGGAGTCAAAGCGTGTCGGCCGCAAGGTCGTCGACCCCGGTCGCCTCGATCCGGACACTCCGCAGCGGTGTTCCTTCCAGCAGTTCCAACAGTGGCTGTCGGCACGTATCCAGACTCCGGTCGGCAATGAACGCGTACTGACGCTGCCCAAAGCGGCAGCGACAGTGACGCTCGTGCTAGCGGCGGCGGTCGCGTCAGCGGGCTGTAGCTACCTCCCTCTGATCTCCGAATTCAGGGATGGGTGTAAAAAGCTGTCGAATAGCGACGTCATCGGTGTGTTAGGTGCAGGAGCGGAAGTCGACGGATTCAATTACAGGCCTCAGCCTTCCGTGGCTCCGGACCCGGGCGCGGACAGAAACGTGCTGGCGGGAGGGGACATCTGCGCTCGGTATGTCAGCGGATGGAAGGACGGCGACCGCCGGGGCAACAGTATGGTGTACGCGAGGACTCAGACCGGAAGCGATGCGACAGCTGTATTCCGACGTGAGCGGGAAAAAGCTCTGAACCGCGACCCCCAGGACACGCAAACACTGAGAACCTTCTTCTCGAGCGACACCCGGCTCGGCGACGAAGCGTTCTGCACGGTCACCAAGGACGCCGACGACCCCGCCCACGGCGTGCTGGTACGTTTCGGCGACAAGGTGGCATACGCCGATGTTCCGACGCTCGGCAACCTGACAGATGCGGAAAACTGCGATCGGGCCCGACGGCTCGCCAGCGAACTCGGCTAGGTATTGTCTGCCACTGTTTCGAGCCATTCCACTGCAAGGGTCATGGTGAATCCGGGGCGGTAGGGCAGGGCAAGCCACTTTCGGTCCGGGCCGACGGCGGCGAACCACAGTGCACCAATGCGCGACGTCGACTTTCACCGACGGCGCCTGCTCACCGAAATCGAAGATGTGTCGTCGGGTATCCAACCATTGGCGAAGATATCGCGTGCTTGCAACTCTACAATCAGGGTGCAGTCGATTCGTATTGGCCTTCAGGGGTTCCCAAGACGAAGCGATCCCACCGTGATCTGGTGCATGGATTACCTGTTCCGACGGCGCACCGGTGAGGGGCTCATCATCTGAACCTAACAGTGCGACATGCCGGCGCGGCCAACCGTCGTCATCGAGTCGTTGTCAGTGGTTGGCTGTGCGTACGGCGGTTGCGGCCAGGGTGGTGTAGTTCATCGTGAAGGATCCGCCCAAGGAGTCGATGGCGTTTCCAACCGCGTCCAGTATCTCCGCCTGCTGATCGGGACGGAGCTGGGTGAGACCGCCTGTGGTGGGAAGCAATTCCAGCCATTGCTCGCGTGTATAGGACCGCTGCCAGTCGAATAACCACTGTTCGGGATCGTCGAACTGTTCGTTCTCACGGATCTGGGCGGCGAATCTCGCGTATCCCTCCTGGTAGAGCGCAAGGGGGCGTCGAGCGGGCTGGCCGCTGAGCGGGGAGTCCGGCGCGATCCGCCGGTAGGCCGCGGCGAACGGTTCCGCCACCTCGGCGGGTGGCTCGTACACGTGACCGAAGATCGCCAGTCGTCCCCCGGGACGCAGCACGTCGGCCGCCTTGGCGGTACCGGTCACGGGGTCCACCCAATGCCACGACTGAGCGGCGATGACCGCATCGAAGGTGCGGCCACGTGGTTGCCACCTCTCGAAGGTCGCTACCTCGACCTGCACGCCGTGGGCTCGCGCGAAGTCGGCCATCCGGGCATCGGGTTCGACGCCGAGCACGTCGCAGCCCGAGGCTTGGAACTGCCGGGCCGCGATGCCGGTACCACAGCCGACATCGAGCACGTCCGCCCTGGAGTTCCCGGCGAGAATCCGCTCCACCAGTCCTGCGGGGTAGCGGGGGCGCGCGCGGTCGTAGCGCTGCGCGTCGATGCCGAACGACTCGGCCATGCGCCGATCCTCGCGCGGCAGGGGTGGTTCTTCTCGCGATAGAGTGGGCATGCGCCCACTCTAGTGGGCGCATGCCCACTAGGCAATAATACCGGTGAATCGACGCACGAGAGGACCGCCAGTGCCGACTGGGATGCATCTTCGCGATGCGCGGCAGCAACTGTTCGATGCTGCCGAACGCGTACTGCTACGTGACGGTCCGAACGGGTTGACCAGCCGGGCAGTCACCGAGGAGGCGCGCTGCGCCAAAGGTGTTCTGCACCGGCACTTCACCGACTTCGACGCTTTTCTCGCCGACCTTGTGATCGATCGGGCCGCGCTGCTCGAGGCCCAGGGGAACGCGCTGCGTGCGTCCGCCGGCACCGGCACGGTGGCCGCCAATCTGACCAGCGCACTGCCCCTTCTTTTCGGGCCGGTTCCGGTGGCGATCCTCCCGCTCATCACCTTTCGTGACGAGCTGCGCGCGCGACTGCGGCAAGCCAGGCCCGGCGGCGGTATGGCGATCCTCGCCGAGGCGACAACCGCGATCTCCACCTACCTGACCGAAGAACGTGAACTGCGCCGCATCGCCGCCGACGCAGACATCGACGCACTCACCCTCTCCCTGGTCGGCGGCGGGCACCTGTTGTTCACAGACCGCGACCCCAGCCCACCGACCACAGCAACGATCGAAAAATTCGTGACAGCGGTCATCTCCACCGCCCTGCAGCGACGACCCGACTGAGCATCCACCGGCGCGCCGATCCAGACTGGGCCCAGAACGGAAATTCATTAGCTGACGGCAAGAGCCCTATTGCCACTCATCGAACGAACCGCGCCGGATGAGCTCTCAGTCGGCGCGGGCAGTGGCTGCCAGCGCAGCATATTGTTCTTCGAACCTCTGATTGCCACTGCTGCGGAGTCGATCTCCCGGACCGAGTTCGCCGGACACGAGCATTTGGGGCACCGCCGGACTCGTCACCACACTGACCGGAAACTCCGTGGTAGAGCGGTGGCGCAGTTTCGAAGTACCGAAAAGCTAGATTCCGGCCGCCGGTGCGCAGGTGCCGAACCTCGTATGGGTCGCCGATTCACCTACAGCTCGACCTGAACGGAATGGGCGTATGTGGCGTTCGTCTTCGACGTGTTCTCGAGGTCGATCGTGGGCTGGACTGTGCCATCGACGGCAGACGATTCACCTCGGTCCTGTTCACTGAAACCCTTGCCTTGCAAGGACTGTCGGCCTCGATCGGCAGCGTTGGCGATGCCTGCGGCAACGCACTCGCCGAGTCGATCATCGACCTGTTCAAGGCCGAAGTCGTCTGTCGGCACGGGGCGTTCAGGACCGTTACTGATGTCGAATTCGCGTTGCACAGGAGAACCCACACCGTCAACGATGCCTCCACGATGTTCTGTACCGACACAGGCGCTCTCGCACACCTCACGCGCCTTCCTCGAGTTTGATCGAGCACAGACAGGCGCTGACCGGCTTCCTGCCGGCCTTCGAGGACGCCGCCCGCTCCATAAGTCGATCAGCGGTGTACGAGTAATTGGGTTAAACTAACTCGTACTCCACTGTTTGACATACAGGGACGGACCAACATGAGCGCTACCGACCGATCAGGTGCCGCGACAACTGCAGGTGGCCGAGCCGGGAACCGGCGCGCTGACGCCCAGCGCAACCGGATCTCGATCCTCGCAGCGACGCCCGTCGCCCTGCGGAAGAACCCTGACGCCTCCGTCGCGGACATCGCCGCCGAGGCCGGTGTCGGGCGGATGACGCTCTACGGGCACTTCGCCACCCGAGCCGAGCTGATCGAGGCAGCCTTGGTCGAGAGCTTGGAACGCGGTGACGCCGTCCTGTCCGAAGTCCCGCTCGACGGTCGACCCGCCGAAGCGCTGGCGCGCCTGGTCGAGGCGAGCTGGAACCTCGTCGACCAGTCGCGTGCGCTGCTCGCCGCCGCACAGAAGGAACTCTCGGCGACCCGCATTCGCGAGTTGCACGAGAAGGCCGAAGCACGGATGCGCGATTTGCTCGAACGGGGGCAGCGGGAAGGGGCATTTCGCGGCGACCTGCCGGTGAGCTGGTTGCTGGCCACGGCTCACGTCGTCATGAACGCCGCCGCCGAGGAGATCGCCGCAGCGCGCCTCGACCCCGGGGATGCCGCCCGTTTCATCGACGCCGTACTTCAACCCGCGTTCGCCCCCGCTGCCACGAAGGAACGATCGTGACTCGGCTCATCGCCAGCATGTGGACCACTGTCGACGGCTTTGTCGCCGGGCTCGACGACTCGATGGACTGGTTGCGTGCCGACGCCGATCTCATGGAGTACGAGACCGACCTGGTCGAGAACGCCGGCGGCCTTCTGCTCGGCAGGATCACCCACAGCGATTTCGCCGCGTACTGGCCTGCGGTCGCCGCCGGTGAGATCGACGCCGACGAAGGCACCAGACGCTACGCGCGTCGCCTCGATCAGCTCGACAAGTTCACCGCCTCACGCTCCGGCGAAATCGCCGACTGGCCGGGAACGCAACAGGTCGAGCACGTCACTGCCGCCCGAATCCAGCACATCAAAGACCATGCGGACGGTGACGTGATCACCTACGGCAGTCTCAGCCTGATCGCCGCACTCAATGAGCTGAGCCTGATCGACGAGTTCCATCTGATTGTCAATCCGACCCTGCTCTGCCGCGGCAAGCCCCTCTTCGACGAAGACCAGCGCCGGACCGAGATGGACCTGCTGGAATGTCGGCCGTTCTCCGCCGGTGCCGTTCTCCTCCGGTATGCAGCGACTTCGACGACGAACTGACCGATCCCCTGAGCGAGAAACAACATGTCCACACCATGTCCGGTGAGTACAAACCGGGCGCAATTCAAGGGAGAGCAACGATATGAGGCCACTCCGATACTCGATCAACGTCACGCTCGACGGCTGTTGCCATCACGAGGCGGGGCTCCCGCCGGACGAGGAGTCGATGCGCTACTGGACCGCTGAGATGCAGCGGGCCGATGCCCTGCTGCTCGGTCGAGTGACCTACCAGATGATGGAGTCGGCGTGGCGGCGCCCGGCCACGGGCGTGTGGCCTGACTGGATGGACGAGTGGGAGATCCCGTTCGCCGAGGCCATCGACCAGGTTCGAAAGTACGTCGTGTCGAGCACGCTCAGCGCGGTCGACTGGAACGCTGAGCTCATACAGGGCGACCTGGGGCAAGCAGTCCAGCAGCTCAAGCAGGAACCGGGCGAAGGCCTATGGGTGGGCGGAGTGACACTCCCCCTGGCGCTGGCGGATCTGGGACTCATCGACGAGTACGAATTCCTTGTGCAGCCGGTCCTCGCCGGGCGCGGACCGACGTTGCTCGCCGGCCTGCGCGAACGCATCGAACTCGAGCTCGTGGATCGGCGGGACTTCCAATCGGGCGCGGTCGCCGTGCGATACCGGCCCACCCATGTAACCGCTTGACGCGATCGTCGTGGAACATCGGCCGCTGTCCTGCGATGAACGACGTTTCCCGCGACGGACACGACGAGTCGTCCTTCCCCCAACTCGAGCGCCGGACATCCACCGAGCGCGAGCCGAACAGAGACTGCCGAGTATGAACAACAGAACGACGAACCTCGACACCCACGCCCACCCCCACCCGTCCAGCCGCGCTGCGGCTATCGGAGGCCACCTGCTCGCGCGCTGGCCGTCGGTGCTCGGCCTGCTCGCACTGCTTGCCAACAACACAGACGGTGCCGATCCCCACGTCACGGCGATGATCATCATCATCGCAGCGACGTGCTACCTCGCGGCCGCCGCGGTCGGTTCTCGACGAAGCGGCTGGCTGATGGTGGCACTCGTCAGTGTGGCCGTCGTCCTCGCCGAGCTCACGGGACTCGACCCGACTGCCACGGTTCTTGTCCTGGGAGCGGGGTTCGCGATCTTCGGGCTTCTCCGCAGAACCGGGGCAGATCGACGAGAGGTCGGCCGGCAGGCTCTTGCCTTCATCGGCTTCAGCGCCATCGCCCTGACCGCCATGATGTCAAGCCCGACCCTGGCCCTCTACCTGGCAGCCACCGCCTCGCTGGGACACACCGTATGGGACGTAGTCCATTTCATCCGCGACAAGGTCGTCAGCCGCTCACTCACCGAGGCCTGCTTCGTCCTCGACCTCGGCCTCGGGATTGCGCTGCTGCTCACAGCATGGTCCACGCACCCCCTATAACCTCGAGGGGCATCCGGTTGCGATGCTGGCGGGTATGAGCCCGATGGGCTCGAAGTGCATGCGGTGCGAGGCAAGCCGGCGGTGATCCGGCGGTTGCGACTGACCCGCCAGGGCTGGGAAGTGCGCCGGTGGAAGTGACCGGACTGGCGGGGTGTCTGCCGCTGCCGGCGAATCAGACCGTGCCCCTGACCTTTTCACTGGAAGGTCCTGGTTCGGAGCTGTTTTCCGTGGCGGCCAGAAGCCGGGACCCCCAGCCGGCGATGAGCTCGATCGCTTCGGGTGGTCCGTGCACGACGAACGGTGCTCCGATGGAGGCGAGGCAGAAGGCCGCCCAGTCCAGTGACTCCGCGGCGATGTGGACATCACAGATTCGGGCATCGAGGGCCTCGACGGTGCCGCAGTGCGCGATTTCAGCTCTGATCTGTTCGGCCGGAGCCTCGACCGTGGCGTACACACGGTATCTGGCGGGCATCGAGCCGAGCTGGTTGCGGACGTATTCCACCGGGTCGTCGCCGGGTAGGCCGCGGGGAGCGAACCGCGCTCCGGTGCGGTTGGTGCGCGCGATACGATCGACGCGGAATGTGCGCCAGTCGGTACGGTCCAGATCCCACGCCACCAGGTAGAGGCGGTTCTCGACATTGACGATCCGGTGCGGCTGAACTGTTCGGTCCGAGACCACGCGTTCGCCGTCGTGGTAGGTGAACGAGACGGTGTCGGCGTCGCGGCAGGCCAGCGCGAGGGTCGTCAGCGCGGTCACATCGTCGATGGCGGCCCGTCGGTATCCCTCGCCCGCCGGGGTGACCACCGTTCGCAGGCTGTCGATTCGGCGTCGAATCCGGGCGGGTAGAACCTGGACGATTTTGGCCATCGCGCTGATGGCGGCTTCCGCGGAAGCCGGGTGGATACCGGTCGCGATCTCCTTGAGACCGAGGACTGTCGCCGCGGCCTCCTCCTCGCTCAACACCAGTGGCGGCAGGGCAGCGCCGGAGCTGAGTTGATAGCCGCCGCCGGTTCCGCGGGTCGTGAGGATCGGATAGCCCAGCTCTTGGAGACCGAGCACGTCGCGCCGGACAGTCCGCTCGCCGACGCCGAGACGGCGCGCCAGCTCGGCTCCCGACCAATGACGACGGCTCTGCAGCAGACCGAGCAGGGCAAGGGCGCGAGTACTGGTGGACACACCTCGAGATTAGGGCACTTGTGGACACATACTGTCCGGAACTGGGGCAAAACTGGGGTCACCAATCAAAGGAGACAGTATGTCCGACAATCCCGCAGTTCCCTTGGCGCCAGCCGGCTCGGCGACGGTCGACCCCTTCATCTGGACCGATGATGCGCCGGGTCTGATCAGTTTCCTGGTCGAGGTGTTCGGCGCGGTCGAGGTCCCCGAGGCCCGCACCGCGGACACCGATGGGCTGGTGCTGCATTCCGAGCTGCGGATCGGCGACTCGACGCTCACGATCGCCGATCGCAAGCCCGGCTGGCCGTACACGCCGGCGTTCATCCGGGTGTATGTCGACGATCCGAAGGCCACGCTGCAACGCGCCGCCGATCGGGGCGCCCGGATCGTCACCGAACCGACCGATTTCTGGGGTGATGTGCTCTCCCGTTTCGCGGATCCGTTCGGGCATCTGTGGTGGGTCTACAAGCACAACCCGGTAGCCGCCTCCTGGGAGGATGGCTCGTCGTCCGACAGCGGATCCGAATGGGCGCAAACCGATTCGGGCGCCGACGAGCAGTCCTGGGAATCGTTCGCGACACCGGAGTTGGCAGCTGTTCATTCCTCGCTGATGGAGGCGATGGCCTCTCTGCAGGATCCGCGCACCCGCTGACCCGCTGCGATTGTCGGCAGAAACCTAGGCAGCTTTCTCGACCGGGTGCGGTCTGCGCGAAGTGATCGGCGCACCGATCAGGGGCCGCCCGGTTGCGACCGCCAGCGCGGTACCGACCACCCCGATCAGTCCGCGCAGGCTCGGCGCCGAGATGCTCGACGACAGCACGGTTCGCGTGCTCGGTGGCGCCAAGGGATCGGCAGCGATGCGGTCCGACAACCAGCGCAGACTCATCGGGGTCGACAGCGGAAGCAACGTGAAGTGGTCACTCATGCGGTCGCGTACGTAAGTGACGTGGGTGCCCGCAGCCCGGTACCGTTCGACCTGCTCGTCCACACTGCCGCAATGGATCACCTGATCATCGACCGGCTGCATCACCAGCAGCGGACAGGCTGGGGCAGACAAACCCAACCGCAGATCGTCGAGCACCGCGCGGATCTTCGGTTCGGCGAGAATCTCGTCGAGCGGACGTCGTAGGTGGTCGTCGAAACTCTGCCCCGACATCCGCAGCAGCGCGACAATCGGCGGTAGTTTCTCGACGGCTGCCAGCAACGCCTGTCCCTCGGGCAAGATATCGGCGTCGAGGGCAGCGTCGAGGTCCGGATACAGCCGACGCAGTGCCGCCACCACCATCAGCGGAAAACCGGAGAATCGACTGCCGTGCAGGCGAAGGAACACCTCGCCGGGATCGCCGACCGGTGCGCCGAGCACCGCACCCACCAGGTTCAATTCGGGCGCGTAGCTCGGAGCCATCTCGGCGGCCCACGCGCTGGCCATGCCACCACCGGAGTACCCCCACAATGCGATCGACGTCCGCGGATGCAGGCCGAGCGGCGTGAACGACAGCGCGGCCCTTGCCCCGTCCAAGCTGCGATAGCCCGGTTCCCGTGGCGCGCCGAAACTTCCCTTCATACCGCCGTGATCAGCGATACTGACCGCCCAGCCACGCCGGAGCGCATTCGCGATCAGCGGCCATTCGAGCCGGGTGATCGAACCCGGCGCCCGCGTATGGTGGCGCAACACGTAGGACGGCGCACAACGCTCGGTCACCGAGTCGATTGCGGACTGGAACAACAACAGCGGGCGGTCCTGGTCCGCGACGGCCCCGGCCGGGAGCACGACGGTGGTTATCGCGATCTCCGCCCGCCCGAAAAGGTCATTGCTGCGATAGGCCAACTGCCAGGCTTGGACCTGCTGCCGGACCGATCCGAACAGTGACAGTTCGACCCGTCTGCTCCGAATCAACGAGCCCGGTGCGTAGGCGGCGATATCGGCGGGGCAGCGCATGAAGGGGTCGAGAGAGGGGAGCTGCGGGACGTCGCGGTGCGGTTCGGTACTTCTCGGCCCTGGCGAATGATCAGTTTCGGACACGATTTCAGGGTCTTCCTGGGTTCGATAGACGAGCTGTGCGATATCGAAGCCCGGGTCCACAGACCCCATCTCACAAACGGCCGAAGGCGACCTTGCCCACTACGAAGCCTAGGCAGCTCTCACCCGATTCGCGGGCAGCCGGACACCAATTGTGTTACCTCACAGCACGTTCAGCGCACATATTGTATCCCGACGCAACGACTGTCCCCGCTGAGCAATCGCCGAAAAGCCGTGGGTCGAATGGAGCCGCGAGATCCGGCCGACGCGTGTTCGCCCGGTGTGTGATTCGGCGAACCGACCCCGGCCACCCGAGCTAGTAGGTGGCGGCCGCTGGGCGCCGAACTCTTCTGAACACCCCTCCCGGCCCGAATGCTTTGTCCGCGAACCGTTTTCCTATGAGGGCGTGTGTGTCGGTGTCCGGGTGCAGGCCGTCGGGAAGTGGATGGCGCTGTGCGTCGCGCTCGCCGTAGAGAGTGCGACCGTCGAGGTAGTGCAGGTTCGGATCCTCGGACCTGCTGTCGATGATCTCCGTCAAGGCATCCCGGATGACCCGAAGGGTCAGGCGGCCCAAGGTGGTATCGCACTTCTTTCCGGTCGCGACGAATTGAAGGGAGCCGGTGCCCAGCGTGGTCGGATCGATCGCGCCGGGGCCGGGGGTGTCCTCGTGGATCGCGCAGTGGATGGGCGAGATCAGCAGCAGCGGCGTGGTGGGGTGGCCGTCACGGATGGTGTCCAGGAACCCGTGAACGGCGGGAACGAAGCTGCGCAGCCTCATGGAGTCGTGGTTCACCACATTGATTCCCAGCTTGACACTGATCACGTCCGCTGGAGTGTCACGCATGTGGCGGGTGGCTTTGATCGCGAATTCGGCCACCGTCTGGTCGTGAATCTCGACAGCGTCTTGTTCACGACTGGTCGCGAATCTCGACACCACTGCACCAACCTGGTTGCAGTACGGCGGTACCCAACTGATCTCCCGTATCGGGGGTTGTCAGCAGTCATCGTGAGGGATCGTCGCGTTGCCGCCCGGCGGACCTGGACAGCAGCATTGGAACGTGTTCCCGCATTCTTTGGTGTCGCGTCCGGGTTCCCCGGATGAACCGATAGGCGGCATTAGCGGACGTCTGAAAGTCTTGACCGAGAGTCGAGATTTCAACTGCGGTAGTCGAGTAGCTCGGTCAAGTAGTGGGCGCGGTCCTGCTCGCCGAAGTCACGAAGCGCACCGGCGAGCTTGAACCCGAGATTGTCTGCATCTGGATCCTCGAGGCAGTTGTAGATCCAGTTCAGCGTGAACTGCGTGACTCCGGTGTCACTGACTGCGCGGACGTCATCGAGACGCATACCTTCGCCATCGATGACGCACCGGACACCGGAGCACGTCTTGGCCAGTAGTTCGGCTAGGTACACCGAGTACGCCAACACCTTGACCGCGCGGAGGGAAGGTTCTTCGTCGGGGTCTTCGGCCATCGATTCGACGACCCCCTGAACGAAAAAGACGCTCGGATCGGTCCCGTCGAGGTTGGCACCTTCTCCTCTGGCCCAGTCGAGGAATCGATGTGCTTCCGCCAAAAGTTGATCACTCACGACGGCATCGTATGTGGCAGGACCGACGCACACGTTTTCACGCTCATCGGCATGAACCGACGTTCGACCGCGCTGGCAACTCGCCTGGCGACGCTTACCGGCCGTGCCCCATTCGTGCCCTGAGCCAGGGTCAGATGGGGTAAATCCGGGTACCTCACGCGTAACCGGTAGCCCAGGTCAGAGCGCTATTCCCGCCTATTCGCCTGCTTCCCAAGTAGTGAGATCTGCCGTCGGCAGATGCGGACGTTCGTCACCGCGCGGTATGCGGCAGAAGAGTGCGTGTGTCCCGGGGTCGACGTGGTCAATCGGTCGAAAAGAACAGGGTGTCCGCGACATACCAACTGGGACCTCGTCCCTGCCCGCTCAGCCAGGTCTCGTGCTCGAATTCCAGCTTCTCCACCAGGGTGGTGAGATCGTCGACGAAGTCTTGATCGATCTTGTCGATGACCGACCGATAGGCATCGGCGACAGCTTTCGTTCGTGACAGTGCCAGGTGGCCGACTTCAGGGTATCCCTCCAGCGAACCCGGTATGCGGAAGGGGATTTCGGCTGGCGGCCCGGCAAACAGGAACCCGAACGAACACAGTTCCTGAGGCACCCCACAGCGTTGAAGTTCCTTGTCCAGCTCGAAGAAGTACGAGATGGGGTTGCGAAAGTACCCGACCTGCACGGGATCGGAACCACTGCTGGCGATGATGATCTGCAGCGCGGCGTGATACGCGCAGCCTGCGTATTCTCCTGGCGAATCGGCACGGCCTCGGACCAGGTGATCGAGCGCGTCAGGTATGGACAGATCCCAGAAGACGTCTTGGTGATCGAGGGCGTCCTGATAGGCGCTGGCTCGATCCTTCATAGTGTCAAGGACGCGCACCTGATTCGCGGTCAATGATGTTGCGCCGATATACGAAAGAACGTTGTCGAGTTTGGCGCTACGCAACTCGATGCAGTGACTACCCATGCGCCCATGGTCGCAAGGCGCACCGACAAGAGCGGGCACTGGGATGCTCGCTCATCGGCAATACAGTGCGTTCGACAGGGCTCATCCAAGACCGGTACCGCATCGCCGATTTGAAACATGTTCATTCGCCGGATCAGGGCAGTCGGTGGTCAGACACCTGGCTGCTGAGTGGTCCGATGACGGGCGGCGATCAACAGACGTCTCGCGGGCGGTTCGGTACCGGTCGGCGGGCTGGGTGCTGTCGAGATTCACGAACACCACATCGAGCGGTGTTGGGATTCGCGACCAAGGTGGTGCCGAGATTCGCGACCAGAACCAGGCGGGCCATGAACGGATCCACGAGCGCGCTGCCGCCGAAGCCCAGGTTGCGCAACTGCGCGCCGCCGCGCACCGCCGCGACGACAGGCCAGATGCGAGTGGGGCTCGTGGCGTTGGAGCCCTGACTGATCGAGCTGCCGTGTGGTAACCACTCCGGACCGCTCGGCGGTGCGGGCCGCAGTGGGGCGTCGGACCGCAGTGCGATCAGATCGATCTGTTCGTTGTGCGGGAGCCAGATCTCGACCGTATTCTCCCCGGGCGCGAGAGCGGTGATGGTGACGAGTTCGGAAGCCCCCGACTCGAACGTTCGGGTGCCGGTGCGCGGGTCGATCTCGATGGTGTCCCCACCGGTGAGGACGTGAGAATGGTGGAAGACGCCGTCGACCACCACGTCGACGGCACCGCGGGCGCGGGTCGCGCCGCGGTAGCTGACGCGGGTGGCGTGCACTTGCATACTGATGTCGACGCTCGTGGTGCGCACGGCGACTCGTACCCCGGAAGGTTGCGCTTCCATGAGGGTGAGCTGCGGATCGGCGAACCGCTCTCGGATCGGCCGGGGAAGTCTGTGGGGACGTACGCCGCGCTCGGATGCTTCCAGCTCTACTGCACCGCGGATCAATTCGGCGGTGAGCTGTGTGGTGATTATGGAGTTGCTCTCTCGCGGGCAGTGCCGCGGTTGTGCCAATGGGTGAGGAGGAAGTCGAGGGCGTCGATCAGTTCCGGCCACGACTGCTCGGCCGGTGGCGTGCTGTGGGCGAAGCTCCCGCTGCGTTCGAGGTCAGAAATCCGCTCAACGCGCTACCGATGATGCGGGTGGCGTGAACCCGATCGGGGACGGCGATGTCGTAGCCGAGCAGGACGGCGTCGGTCACCTGCACGATCCGGCGTGCGGCGCCCGAATCGACGGCCGCCTGCCCCGCCTGTCGCTGCAAGGACGCCCATCGGCCTGGATGTTCGGTCGAGTACGCACGGTGTGCGGTCGCGAAACCCACCAGCGCGTCCTTCTTCGACCGACCGGCTATTGCGTCGCCGATGTTCGCCGCGAGTTCGCCGAGCCAGGGCGGTAATGCCGTCGCGTAGGTCGGCGAGATCTTCGACATGCGAGTACAGGCCGGGCGTTCGCACGCCGAACGATCTGGCCACGGCCGCGAGGCGCGAATCAATACGCACCACTGCGAGGAAGTCGATAACCCGGGAGTTCGAGCTGGGCGGGCAAGCCGCCAGCTCGGCCGACGCGCGTACCGCCGACCGTTCAGTCATCGAGGAAGGCCAGCAGCTCCGCGGTGACGAATCGCGGGTTCTCCTCGACGAGCCAGTGCCCGGCACCGGGCACATCCACCGCTCGCACGATGTTCGTCAGCCGACCGGCCGTGCTCGCCCGCACCGGTTCGACCTGCCCCTGCGCCGTCAGAAGCAGGGCAGGAACGGGGGTCGGCGCCGCTGCGGCAGAATCGCGGACGTCCTGGTCGAGGGCTCGGTACAGCTCGAAACCGCCCGCCAGGTTTTCCGGGCGGGTGTAGGTCCTCGCGTACTCGTCGATCTCGGCGTCGGTGAACGGCGACCGTCGCGAGGTCCCGCCGAAAGCTGTTCCGCCATAGGAGACCTGGGGGAAGAACAGGGCGAGGTAGTCGCGGACTTCGTCGCCGACCATCGCTTCGGGCACTCCCGGTTGGGAATGGAAAGCGATGTGCCAGCTCATCGAACGATAGGTGGCCGCGTCGACGGCAGGCCCGGGCAGCGGCAGGTCGAGGTAGCCGAGGCTCGCGGTGTCGGCGGGGAACTGGCTCGCGTAGTGGAAGGCGACCGCCGCGCCGAAGTCGTGTCCGATGACGTGCGCGTCGCGCACCCCGAGCCGATCGGCCACGAGGGTGTGGACATAGCGCGCCAGGGTGGCCTTGCTGTAATCGCTCGGTGAGCCTGTGCTGTCACCCAATCCGGGCAGGTCGACGGCGTAGACGGTGTGTTTCTCGGCGAGCGCGGGCATGATCTCCCACCAGCCGTACCAGCTCTGCGGCCACCCGTGGATCAGCACCACCGGTGTGCCGCTGCCACCGGCCACGTAGTGCATACGAACACCGTCGACGTCGGCGAATTCGTGTCGGAAGGTCTTGTCGAAAGCTGGATCATCCTTGGTCGCAACGGCATACGGGGGCACCTCCTCCCCCGTCGCCTCGGTGGCGCATGCCGCGGCGCTGAGTGCGAGTACGGTGGCGACTGCGGTGACCCCCACCGCGCGGGCGTATCGACGCAAGCGTCCTGTCGTAGATCGAGCCGTGATGATCATTGTGGCTTTCCTGTAGTTTCGGGGATTTCGTTCCGCCCCACCACCTTTCCCGCGACCGCCACGACTCGACAACGAACCTTGCCACTCCAGCAAATCCCCCAGAATCATCGCCGGGCGCGCGACACGGCCGAATAGGTCACCGGATCAGGCCGCCACAACTCCGCAGCGGCTCGTCTTCGGGCACGAGATCTGTGGCCGCCGCGCCGGTTTCCGGGTCGTAGGGGTAGGACACGTGCTGGTGCACGAGCAACCAGCGTCCGCCGCGCTTGCGGAATACCCGGGTGCCTCGCGACCAGGAGTGATCGACCCGTCCATCGGCGTCCTCGGCGCTCATGTGGTTGAGGCCCCACACCACGGCGAGATCACCATGGACCTCGACTGCCATCTCGGGGACGTCCCAGGTCACCCGCCCGGGGGCGGATTCGAGTCCCCGTCGGCAGACCTCGCGGACGTTGTCCGCGCCGGTGTAATGCAGCGGTGCGTCGTGTTCGTAGGATTCGACGTCGGTGGCGATCTCCGCCATCAGGCTGTCGAGGTCCTTCTCGGCAGTCGCGGCGAACCACCGCTGATGCAGTGCGCGAATCTCGGCGACGTCGTCGGCCGGGTCGGCGGTGGTGTCGGGGAACGAATGGTGTTCGTGGGCCACCCTCCACCGGCCACCTTCCTTGTGCAGGCCGAGAGTGAGGCGGAGGCGGGTATCGGGTTCGGCCGCAAGTTCTTCCGGTGATCCACATCGAAGCAGAGCGTGTGCGTAGGCGATGTCGGCGCCGGCTGAAATGTTCAGCTCGACGATGTCGAAGGTGGCGCCGCGGCCGAGCCAGGTGAAGAACGGTGGCCAGGTCTGCCGGTAGGCATCGATGCCACGGACGCCGTTCTGCGGTGGCGGTACGTCGTACATGACGATGTCGGCGGTGTGGTCGGCCAGCACACGGTCGAGTTCACCGGCGCGGACGGCGGCGGCCCACTCGTGGATCAGGGTGCGGATCTGGTCTTCGTCGTGCGACATGACGGTCTCCCTTCGGGGTGCCGAGGTCGGGCCCCGGCCGGTGGGAACGTCCCACTACCGGTATGACCCAGCCGGCGGTGCCGAACTGATCGTCAGTCGGTCACGAATTCGGGGAGGGCGAAGCGGGCGAACAGTGCGGGGTCGAGGAACGACACCACGTCGGTGATCGCACCACCGCGCACTGTCAGCACATCGAGGGCCATGGCCGCGAAGACGGAGCGCTCGGGGTCCCACCAGTAGGTGCCGAACGCTGGTTGACCGTTGGCCACGGCCGGGCGGAAACGCCAGCGCCAGTGCAGCGGGCCGGTCACCAGGAATTCCCGGATCGCGGATTGTCCGGCATACCACTCGGGCAGTGGCGGCATGGCGTAGCGGGCGTCGGTGGCGAGCAGCGCGATGATGCCGTCGACATCGGCGTTCTCCCAGGCGGTGGCGTATCGCTCGGCGAGGCGACGCGCCTGCGGATCGTCGGGCGCTACCGGCGGTTCGCGCTGATCGAGGCGGGCTCGCGCCCGTTGTAGGGCGCTGTTGGCCGAGGCCACGGTCACGTCGAGCAATTCGGCGGTCTCGCTCGCGGTGAAGCCGAGGACATCGCGCAACAGCAAGGCACCCCGCTGCACGCCCGGCAACTGCTGGATCACCGCGACGAACGCCAATTCGATCGACTCGCGCGCCGTATAGCGCGCCTCCGGCCCCGGCTCCCCCACCCCGATGCCGGGATACGGTTCGAGCCATATCCGTTCGGCCGCAGGCGCATCCGGCTCCGGATCCATCGGGAGTTCGCGGCGGCCGCGCTGCTCGAGCATGGTCAGGCACCGGTTGGTCGCGATCTTGTACAGCCATGGCCGGAACTTGCCCGGGTCGGCGAGGTTCGCGCGCGAGCGCCACGCGCGCAGCAAGGCCTCCTGCAGGGCGTCGTCGGCATCATGGACCGAACCGAGGAAGCGGTAGCAGTGCACGTGTAGTTCCGCGCGCAAGGGGCCGACGAGGCGGTCGAACTCGGCGCGATCGACGGCGGGACCATCGGCAGTGTCCACCTCGCGATCATGGCACACCTCAGGGCCGGGGTGCCCGGGCCCAGATTGTCGGCGGCGCGATTCAGATAGGTCTTGTCGGCGCCTCGCTCTCGGCCGAAAACGAACATGGCGTGAGTGGACATCGGCTGGCAGGGTGAGGTGCATGGAGAACTTGCGGGACGCCGAGCGGCGGTTGCAGGCCGCGCAACTCGCCGGGGATGTGCAGGCGCTGGATCGTCTGCTGGATGACCGGTTGATCTTCACCTTCGGCGCAGACGTCTACACCAAAGCCGATGATCTGGAGCTTCACCGCACCCGCACGCAAGTGATGACGGCCTTGGTCGAAGAAGAGTTGAACGTCCTCACCGACGGGCGCGCCGGGGTGACCTGGTTCCTCGGGACCGTCGAGGGCACCGTCAACGGCGAACCTTTCGGAGCCAGGATGCGCTACACGCGTTCATGGTTGCACGACGATGAGCACGGCTGGCGGATCATCGCAGCACACGCCAGCGCAATGGACTGATGGTGGGTGCGTGTTCGCTGTCAGCGGCGGGTGGTCCGGGCACGGATGTGGATGCGTTCGCCGTGTCGCCCGAAGAGGCTGAGGAGTTCGACGCTGCCGCGGCCCGCCGCACCGAACCAGTGCGGAATCTGGCAGTCGAACTCGGCTGCCTCACCGGCGTCCATGACGAAATCGTGCTCGCCGAGCCGGACGCGTAGTCGTCCGCGCAGCACGTAGAGCCATTCGTTGCCCTCGTGGGTCCGCAGGTAGGGCTCTTCGTCGTGGGCGGGGATGATCATCTTGTAGGCGCGGAGATCGCCCTGGTGCCGCGACAGTGGGACCAGCACCCGGCCGTCGTTCTTGGTGGGTTCCTGCGGCACACGAGGATCGACGATTCGGGGTGCGGCGACGATCTCGTCGAGCGGTATCCCGAGCGCGACCGTGATCGGTAGGAGCAGTTCGAGGCTGGGTTTGCGCTGTCCGGATTCGAGCCGGGACAGCGTGCTGGTCGACAGACCGGTGGCTCGGGCAAGGTCGGCCAAACTGAGTTTGCGCTGTTCGCGGGCACGTCGCAAACGTGGCGCGATCTGCTCGATCACGGCACCGACGGTCGGTTGATCATCCATCCGGCCAGCCAACCAATCCATCCCGGAATCGGCAAGGTTGTTTGCCGATACCGCACGGGCACACCGATGCTCGTCTCGGAGGTGCTCACATGAACGAGACAGTGGATACAGCGATGCACGGGTTCCCATCCCGCGACGGCATACCGCCGACGGAGTTCGTCGCGACCGGCGTCGACGGAATCGAGGTCGAACGAGAACGGTTGGCGGCGTACAGGTTGCGCCTGATCGGCGGGTCCGAGCGCGAGGACGCGTCGGCAGGTGATCGTCGATGACCGTCACCGCACAACTCACGGAACGACGCAGCGACCGCTTGCCCGTCGGCGTATACCTGCTTGGCTTCAGCCTGTTCGCGATGGGCACCGCCGAGTTCCTGCTCGCAGGTGTGCTTCCCGAGGTGGCCACCGACCTCGATGTGCCGCTGTCGTCGGCCGGCATGCTCATCACCGCCTTCGCGCTTGGTGTCGTATTCGGTGGACCGCCGTTCGCCGTACTCAGCCTGAGGTTGCCGCGCCGCACCGCACTGATTGCCACACAGGCCGTCTTCGCCCTGAGCATCGCGATCGGCCTGCTCGGCAGCTATCCGGTACTGCTGGCTTCCAGAGTCGTCGCCGGTATCGCCTATGCCGGGTTCTTCGCGATCGCGTCGGTGACCGCGATCGGCCTGGTCACTCCCGACCGCAACGCCCGCGCGTCCGGCGTGGTGGTGAGCGGGCTCAGCGTCGCGATGGTCGCAGGCGGACCGCTGGGCACACTACTGAGCCATTTCAGTGGGTGGCGGGGCGGATTCTGGGCCGTGGTCGCCCTCACACTCGTCGGGATCGCCGGTTGCGTTCTCGGGATTCCCGCTGCCGCAACGGTTTCCCGATCAGGCACCGGATCGGTCGTGGCACGCGAACTCGCCACGATACGCAAGCCGAGGCTGTGGGTGATCTACGCGATCACCATCGCGACCACCGCGGCATACATGCTCACGTTCAACTACCTGGCCGCCATGCTGGCCGACATCACCGATATCGGCGAGGTCTGGATCCCGGCCGTCCTCGCGCTCTTCGGCATCGGCGCCTTCGCCGGACTGACGATCGGCGGCCGGATCTCCGACCGGCGCCCCCACTTGGCGCTGGGCACCGGAACCGGCGCGATCGTGATTCTGTCCGTGGTGCTCGCGGTGTCGATGCGACAGGTCTGGATCGTTGTTCCAGCCGTATTTCTGCTGGGAGTTGCGGCGTTTGTGCTCAACCCCGCCCTGTACGGCCGGGTATTCGCCATTGCAGGCGACGCGCCGACCCTCGCGGGAGCCACCACGGTCTCAGCCTTCCAATTGGGTATCAGCTGCACCCCGGTGTTGGCGGCCGTGATCCTCACGCAGGAGATGGCTCTGACGTCGGTTTGCCTGCTCGGAGCCGTTCTCGCAGTGCTGGCCGGGCCCCTGATCCAGCTCGACAAGTCACGACCGGCAGCCTAGCGTAAGCCGCTGTGGCTCTTCCGATCACGGTCTTCGGGCGGCGTGCGGTAGTTCATCATCCACCGCAGCCGATCGGGGCCGACGGGCACAGCTCGGCCCGGCCCCTCGTACCGCAACTGCCCCTGCTCCACCGTGAACGGCGGAGCTTCCGCGGGTTCCACACTGTCCGAAAGCTGCACGTTGAACACCATCACGCTCCGGATACCAGCCGAGGCACCAGGTCCGCGAACAGTTTCCGGCGCGCATCCGGTGCGAGATGTCCGATCATGTGCATGACGAGTAGCCGGTCATGACCGCGCCTCCTCCGCAGGGACAGCCGCGTCCTTCTGCTCGGCCGCCGTCCGCGGGACGAGCAGACCCGCGATCACCGTTCCGAGGGCGATCAGCGCACCACCGAGCAGGAACGCGGTGGAGTAGCCGTCGCTGAGCCCGGCGGGCGAGCGGTCGTCTCCGGTGACGGTGGCGGCGATCGTGGTGAGCACCGCGAGGCCGAGCGCGCCGCCGAGCTGGCGGGAGCTGTTCAGCAGGCCGGAGGCCATACCGGCTTCCTCGGCGGACACACCGCGCATGGCGATGGTTCCCATGACCACGAAACTGATGCCGATGCCGACGCTGGCCACGATCGAGGGGCCGAGGATGTCGGTGAGGAAGGTGCCGCCGGGGCCGCCTGCGCCGAACCAGGCGATGCCGACGGCGCCGAGCAGGCCGCCCGCCACCAACGCGGCGCGATAGCCGAACCGGCCCACGATCGGCGCGACCAGGCGCATGCCGACCACGGCACCGAGCGCGAACGGGACGAAGCAGATGCCCGCGGTAGCCGGGGAATACTGCAGTACCGACTGCATGTGCAGCGACACGAAGTAGAAGGCGGTCAGCTGGCCGGCGGTGATCATGAAGCCGAAAATATCGGCGCCCGCCACGCTGCCGTGCGTGAGCAGCCCCAGGCGCGTGAGCGGTTCGCGGACTCGCAATTCCACCGCCACGAACGCGGCCAGCAGCAGCGCTCCGGCGCCTAGCGTGCCGAGGGTGACCGCAGACGCCCAGCCGTGTTCGTCGGTGCGGACCACACCGAAGATCAGCAGCAGCATGGACGCGGTGACCACTACGGCGCCGACGACGTCGAGCCTGGGCCGCTGCTGCTCGACCGCGCCGCCGATGCCACGTACCGCGGTGGCAAGTGCGGCGAGCACGATCGGGACGTTGATCAGCAGGACCCACCGCCAGTCGGCGAAATCGGTGAGCAGGCCGCCGGCGACGACGCCGAGAGCGCCGCCGAGCATGGTCGCCCCGGCCCACAGCCCGACAGCTCTGGTCCGGGCCGGCCCCTCCTCGAAGGTCACGGTGATCAGCGCCAGCGACAGTGGCGACAACGCGGCGGCGCCAAGACCCTGCACCGCCCGCGCGCCGATCAGCACCGATTCATGGGTGGCCAGACCACCGGCGAGGCTGGCCGCACCGAACAACACGAGCCCGGCGATCATCGTGCGACGGCGGCCGATCACATCGCCGAGCCGCCCGCCGAGCAGCAGGAAACCGCCGAAGACCACCGCGTAGGCGTTGACCACCCACTGCAGCATGGTGGCCGGGAGGCCGAACTCGGCCTGGATAGCGGGCAGCGCGACGTTCACCACCGACAGATCGAGCGAAACCATGAACTGCACGATCACCACGGTCGCCAAGACGGCGGCCGGTTTGTTGACTTGCGACATCCGACTCTCCCCAGCGTGATTCGATTTTACGAACGCGTATTTTTATAATCGAAGCACACCCGAATTCACCTGTCGAGAGCGCCATCGGAAGAATGGAGCGCCGTGCCGACCTCCACCCCCCGCCGCCGCGGCCGACCGGTCCGCCTGGAGCGAGACGCGGTCGTCGCCGCCACCGGCGACATGCTCGCCACCGACGGCGCCGACGCGTTCAGCATGCGGCGACTCGCCGGGCGACTCGGCGTCAGCACGGCGGCGATCTACCACCACTTCCCCACCAAGGGCGCACTGTTCTTCGCCGTCCTCGATGCCCGCGCCGACGACCTGCGGAAGCCGGATCTCCCCGAAGACCCCAGGGACCGGCTGGTCGCGGTAGTCCTCTACCTCATCGAGACCCTGCACGAATTGCCCTGGGTGGTCGACATTCTCGTCACCGGCGAGACCTACGGCCGGGCGGCGATGTGGATCCTCGACGAGTTCGTCAGCTGCGCAAGAGCTCTCGGCGCCACCGAGGAGCAAGCGGTCTACCTGTATTCGGTGCTCTGGCGCTTCACCCTCGGCGAACTCACCGCCCGCCGGGCGGCCGACGACCGCGCCGATGCGACCCGCCGCGGTCATGCACCTCCGCATTGGACCGAGTCCGCCGCCACCGACCTGCTCGACGAATTCCCCGCCGCGGTCGGCGTACTGCCGCAATGGACGACCGCGATGGCGCGGTACGACGTCCGCAGGGCCGTCGGCGACGTCGTCGACGGCCTCGTCGCGAATCTCGCGCCTGCCGACGGCTGACCCACACCGCCACCTCCAGCCAACCGCCCGCTCGCCGGGTCAACCGACAGGCCGAGGTTCGGCTGCTACTGTCGAAAATGGTTGCCATTAGCAGCGATTGCGAATGATCGCGTGCTCGCCCGTCGGCACGGGCGCGAGACGGGAGCAGCAATGCCTGGAGGGCGGATCACCTCGAAGCCGAACCGACCGGCGAGCGAACGCGCCGGCTACTCATTGAACCGGCGCGTTCTCGATCTCCGCATTTTCCCGGGAAGATGCCGAGATCTATCAGGCCGTTACCCGCAGCAGTCCGCCCCAACCACGCGTCTCCCACCCGAACACTCGATCGGCGTTCTCCTCAAACTAGGCGACCGAGGCCGAGCGGGCGGCCGACGAGGCGATCTACTGCGGATCCACCATCTCGACCCTCTTTCGAACCACTCGACATGATCGGCTTCGTGTCGCGCGACCCGGCGGTGGGTCGACTACGGTCGGTGGTTTCTCCGGCGGTGGCCAGGTGGTCCACGCGGTGGCGGCCGCGTGCTCGGCGACAGATTTCCCCCAGTCCCACATAGTTTCGCTCCTCCCCTGAGCTACTCGGCGGGTCTCATCCAGGCTATCCGGCGAATATCACGCGGCGCCAACAGTTTTCGCGTGTGAGCAGCACAGCGGCCCGGGCGCGGTCGACGGCTCTCGTATGCTGACGTGGTGCGCCTGATCGATCTGACCCGGCCGATCCACACCGGCATGCCGGTGTTCCCGGGCGATCCGGAAGTTCTGCTGGAACCGGCGTTGTGTGCCGCCACCGACGGGGTGAACGTGCTGCGCGTGCATCTGGGGTCGCAATCCGGGACACACGTCGACGCGCCGGCTCATCTGGACGACAGCCTGCCGACATTGGACCAGCTACCTCTCGAGCGCTTCGTCGGCCCCGCCTGGATCGTGGATGCGCGGTCGGTGCCGGCCCGCACCGCGATCGGACCGACACTGTTCGACGTCGACCTGCCGGCTGCCACGATCGTGCTGATCGCCACCGGTTGGGCTTCGCGATGGGGTACCTCGGACTACTTCACGCACCCGTATCTGCACCCGGAAGCAGCGCAACTGCTGGTGGACAAGGGAATCCGGACCATCGGCATCGACGCGCCGAGCATCGACCCGTCCGGGGTCGACGACTCTGACCTGCCCGCGCACCGGATCCTGTGCGGCGCGCACGCCGTGATCGCCGAGAACCTGACCGCGCTCGACGAGTTGTCGAACGCGCAGGCCGCAGGCGAATCGATCGAGGTTTCGTTGTTCCCGCTACCGCTGCGTGAAGCCGATGGCGCCCCGATCCGGGCAGTGGCCCGGATCGGGGGTCGAGGTCTCGACTGAGCAATCTCTCCGGCAACACCTCAGACAAGCCGAGCCGGGAAATCCAACCGGTGTTCCTGGATCAATGCACCGGACGATTGAATTCAGCTGTTCTTGAAGGGGTTGAACGTCTTTCCGAGGAAGTAGCCCAGGCGGACGGGCAGGGGCTTCATAGCGGCGGCGGAAATCTTGTTGACGATGCCCGGGACACACACGGGGTTGCCCTTCATCACCGCATCCCACCCCTCGGTGACTACTGCGTCGGGCTGCTGCCAGAGGATGCGAGGCAGGTGGTCGGCTTTGTCGCGCGTGCCCATGACATCGTGGAATTCGGTGCGGGTGAAGCCGGGGCACAGTGCGGTGATGTGGATGCCGTGGGGTTTGAGTTCCATGTCGAGGGCTTGCGAGGTGTCGAGGACGTAGGACTTGATGCCGGTGTAGAGCAGGCCGGCGCCGGGCGGGGCGAAGGCAGCGACCGACGACAGGTTGATGATGCGTCCCCAGTGACGCTTCTTCATGCCGGGAATGACGAGGTGGGCGAGTTCGGTCGGGGCGGTGACCATCAGCTGGATTTCCCCGGCCAGGGAGTCCCATGCGGTGTCGGCGAAAGCCGTCTTGCCCGAGAGACCGGCGTTGTTGATCAGGACGTCGACGTCCAAGCCCTGCCCGTCGGCGTAGTCCACGATCGCGGCGGGTGCGGCGCTGTCGGTGAGGTCGGCGGCGAACACCTCGCAGCGCACATCGTGGCGTGCGCTCAGCTGCGCGGCGAGTTCCCGGAGACGATCGGCGCGGCGGGCGACGAGCAGCAGTTGGTAGCCGTTCGCGGCGAGGTGATGGGCGAACGCCGCGCCGATGCCGGCGGACGCGCCGGTGATCAGCGCGGTGCGAGGAGTTGTGGTCATGATTCCTTCATTCGGGTTGGGCCGGGAACGAGTGGTGTCAGGCGGGCGGACCGGGCAGCTCGCGGGAGCCGGGGGTGAAGTCACGGCGGGCTTTACCGATGTCTCCGCGATAGGAGCCGATGGGACCGGTCAGCAGGAAGGGCCGGGGAACGCGGCGCTGGGCATCGGTGAATCCCCAGGTGCCGATGCCCAGGTAGACGCCGGGCGCGGCACGCCGCACCTCGTCCACCATGTGGATCGAGCCGCAGATCGAGGTGTAGGCGCGATAGACGAGCGTGTAGGACGGTGCGCCGTCATAGCGGGACGGGGCCGAGAGCGTGCGCATCGGGTAGCGCTGCCGGACTCGGCCGCCCACGCCGAAGGTGTTGTAACCACGTCCGCTGTTCTCGTCGACGGGCCGGAACGCCTTGCACCGCCACGGCTCCAGCGGGTTGGCCACGGCCATCTTTCCGGTCACCACGGCGAACAGGTTCGGCTGGGCAAGCAGAGCCGCGGCGTACTCGCCGTCGATTTCGGCAATCGTTGGGGCTTCCAGGGTGGTGAACAGGGCAAGCAGACCTCGGGTGTCGAGTCGGCGCAGCTCGTCGGCCACGTTGTCGGAGTCCATAGGAACCAGCCTCATCTCGCAATTTCTTGAACGTCGCTCAAGAAACGTACCGCCTTCTTGAGCGAGGTTCAAGATAAAGTGGTGAGGTGCCAAGGAATCGACGTCCGCAGAACCGTGAGGAGAAGCGAGAGGAGATCATCGCCGCTGCCCGGCGCCTGCTCATCGACGACGGCTTCGACTCGGCGTCCACGGCGCGGATCGCCAAGAGCGCGGGAGTCACCGTCAATACGATCTACTGGTACTTCCAGGACAAGGACGAGCTGCTCATCGCGGTCCTGGATCGCATCCTGGCCGAGGCGCTGGCCACCTACGCGGAGATCGACGGCCTGCCGCTGAACGAGCAGCTGCTGTGGGTGGTCGACCAACTCGAACAGCTGCACGGGCTGGTCAACACCGTGCACGCCCGGGTAGCCGCCTCCAGCTCGGTGGACGCCTGGCACACCGGTTTCCACCAGCTGGCCGACGCGCTGTTCGCCGCGAATCTCCGCGCAGCCGGCGTCGCCGAGACCGACCTCGCCGCCATGTCGGCCATCGGCACCTTCGTCGTCGAAGGCCTCCTCACCCATAAGCACGAGGCCGCGGACAAGCGAGCGGTCATCGACCTGCTCGTCCGCAGCCTCACCACCGCATCCGGTCCGCCGAAGGCCGCTTCCTGAGGCCGTCGGTCCGGAAATCAGCGAACCAGCCGCGATTCTCCGATCACGCTGCCGCACAGGCACATCGAGTACCCGCACGCAGGATGGGCAGTGACTCGTGCGGTGGCCGAGAGCCCTGATCGACTGCCGGTCGGCCGCAATTATGATGCCGGGTCGGCGATCCGCCACGGTGGGTCGAGCCGGTTTTCTCCGGCGTAGAACAGGCAGAGCCGATGACCGTCCGGATCGTGCAGCCATGCCTCGCGCCACAGCCATGGTGTGTCGACGGGCGAACTGTCGAACACCACACCCGCGGCACGTAGCCGAGCGCACTGGTTGTCGAGGTCGTCGGATTCGAAGTAGATGGACACCCGCCCATCGCCGTGCAGGGAGTCGACGAGCTCGACCGAAAACGTGCTGTCCCCATCAGGGCATCGGAAACGCATGTAGTGGTCGTTTTCGACGATCAGCTGTAGCCCGAGCAGCGCATAGAACTGCTTGGACCGGGCGAGGTCGATAGCACCGATGGTGATCTGATTCATCCGCATCCGGCCACTGTGCAACCTCAACCGCAGTGCAGGTCAACTTCGTGCCGCCGGTCCGTTCGACCGGGCCCCGCCCGCGAAAACGCAACGCTCCGGGCGCGTCATCGACTGACTTCCAGCAGATCAGGGCAGTGCGGAGCAGTTGCTCGGGGCAGGCGCACCGGCGAGGCGTTGGGTGAGCCAGTCATGTGCGGCGAAGGTGGCGGGTAGGTATGCCAGCAGGTGTCCGATCGCGGTGCTGGGGAACAGCGGCGGTAGCCAGGCGGTGGTGTCCAGTTGCACGGTCGCGCCGTGTGCGCACCAGTCGACGGCGAGCCGGCGGACCTGAGGGTATGTCAGAACATCGTCGTTGGTGCCTGCGGCGATCAGGACCGGTGCGATGGGCTTGCGCCTGCCGATGCGCTGCTCGTCGATGATGGCCGACAATTCCGGTGAGCTGTCGATGATCTGGGCGGGCATGCGTCCACCGGTGGTGTACCAGGTCGCCGGGCGCAGCATGGTGCGGAAGACGGCTTCGCCGATACAGGTGTCGGCCAGCTCGGCCATCATCTGCTTGCCGGCGGGGTTGGTTGCGGCATCGATGATGGGGGCTGTTTCGGGATGGTTGGCGACGATTCCGTTGAGTACATAGCCCAGCAATCCCGTTCCGAAGCCACCGATCACACCGGGGATGATCCCGTTGACGGCCGGGGCGCTGAGCATGAGATCGCGCAGGTCGGCGGGCGGAGCTCCGGCGTACGTGCCGCGCACGTCGAGTTCGGGAGCGTATTCGCCCTGCAGTTCGGCGGCCGCGGCTGCGGCACCACCACCTTGGGAGTAGCCGAAAATGCCACTGGGACGCGAGATTCCGGTCAATGCTTCGGCGGCGCGAACGGAGTCGAGGACCGCATGGGCTTCGGCGGCCCGGTTGACGTAGTCGTGCACGGCCGGGGTGCCCAGGCCGTGGTAGTCGGTCATGACCACGGCCATGCCCCGTGCGAGCAGCGCGTAGACGGTGATCATCTCGTAGCTGACCCAGATGTCGAGGGGGAAGGTGTAGTGGATGAGCTCGGCCAAGGTTTTCGACGGTGCGCACTGGTCGCCTTGACCCTGGGTGCCCGGCGCGACCGCGATCAGCGGGCGTGGGCCCGGCCCGTGCCACGGCAGAGTGGGTTCGAGATAGGTACCGGTGACTGCGGCCGGTTCACCGTGGGTGTCGGCGCTGAGGTACATGATGCGAGTGGCGTTGGCGGGTAGTTGGCCTTGCTGTCCGGGGATGGCCCAGGCCAGCGCATACGGCTCGCTGCGCAGGATCTGGCCTGGTTCGCCGTCCGGGAGGGGTGTGGGCGGGAGGTAGAAGTCACCAGCCTGCCCCGAACCCGAGGACGACCCCGTCGCCGAGCCGGAATCCGGCGCAGCCGCGGCTGATCCGGCTCCGACGCTCAGGGCCGCCGTGGCCGTCAGAGCCAGCACGGCGAGCATCACCCACGTCTTACGCCGGCCGACCGGTATGCGCTGTGCTCCGACCGATTCTGTGAACATCAATTCCTCTTTTCTGAATCGAATTCAATATGAATTCGATTCAGATTCCCATGCGAGGGAGAGAGTGTCAACGGTCACATCTCCACCGAAGTCGCATTGCCGATTTGCGGGGCTCGGCCTGGTGGCGAGCATCGCCGGAGACCGGAAAGGAACCGCGACGGCCTCGGACGACGGCGTATCCCGGTCAGCCGGTGCCCGCCGCGGGGCACATCCTGAGCGGGCATGTGGAACTGACCCCATGCCATGAATCCAGGCCGCCCCTGGGCAACAGCTCTCAGCTGGCGGCGACGGTCAGGGCACGCGAGACGGTTAGGCGGGCGGTGTGCATCGAGGCGGCGAACGCGACGTGGCGCGCGCGCCGGTTCATGAAGTTCGCCGGCAGGTGCGCCAGATCGTTGACGCGTGGGCAGATCGCGATCACCCGGGTGCCGCGAGCACGCACGGTGGAGCGACGCGGTCGAGGCCACCCCGCCATCGATGTAGGTCCTGCCTCCCGCGGTCACCGGCGGCATCCAACCCGGCACCGCCCACGAGGCCTGCAACGCGGTCGCCGCCGACACCGCAGGAGCATCGGGGCCACCGAACGCGACCCGCTGACCGGACTCGGTATCGACCGCGACCATCCGGGCAGCGGGATGGTTCAGCCATGCCCCTTCGCGTGTGTAGGCCTCGGCCAGGCGGGCCAGCCAGCTCGCATCGCCACGCCCCGTCGGGGCGATGCCTGACAGGGCGGCCAGTCCGCGCTGCGAACGCAGCAAGCCAGGGTTGAGCAGGCGCGGAATAGGTAGCGGCGGCAAGGAAGGTGGTGCGGCGTCGTGGTGATCACGCAACCGTCTGTCGTGGGCCGTGCCCTGCTGCATGCGGACCAACTCGTCGACCGAGACCCCGCCGGCGAGCAGTGTGATCAGTTCAGCGCCCGCGGAGGTGCCTTGCATGAGGTCGGCGGTGCGGGGATCCCAGTCCAGTTGCTTCGACAGAGCATCAAGGGCTGCGACGATCCAAGCCGCGCCGATCGTGCCGCCGCAGCCGATCACCAGTGCGCGTGAGGTCATCGGGAACCGGCCTTGCGGCCACGCTTCGGCGCCGCTGAGGCGGTGACGGCTGTGGCGTGTTGATCGGCGTGGCGTTCGATGCGCTCGGTGTAGGCGCGACGGCTCTCGGCATCGATGCCGGTCAGCGCGCGGCGGTCGTCGACGAGGTGACGCACGCGGTTTTCGATGAAGCTGGGCACCAGTGCCTGCACCGCCGACCAGCCCGGCGCCAACCAGCCTGGGACAGAGATGGTTTCGGGTGTGCGGTGCACGCTGTCGACGACGGCGCGGGCGACGTCTTCGGGATCCACGGTGGGTATTCCTTTGCCCAGGGTGGCCCCCGACGACAGTTCCGTGCGCACCGCGGAGGGCAGTACCGCGGTGATGGTGACACCGGTGCCCGCGTATTCGCGGCGCGCGGCCAGCGACAAGCCGAGGGCGGCGAATTTGGAGCCGTTGTAGGTCACCATGCCGGGGATCGGGATCATCCCGGCCATCGAGGCGACGTTGACGATGTGGCCGCGACCGGTTTCGACCATGCCGGGGAGAACGGCGCGCATGCCGTTGATGACCCCGCGCACGTTGACGTCGAGGATCAAGTCGGTGGTTGCTTCGGTTTCCTCGGTGAAGCTGCCCAGCGGCATGACCCCGGCATTGTTGACCAGGACGTCGAGGCGCCCTTCGGCGCCGATGACCTCGGTGAGGAATTCACGCCATGACTCGACGCCGGTGACGTCCAGGCGTGCGCTATGGCAGTGCGGGATCGCCGCGGCGGTGGCCGCCGCGACGTCGGTGTCGATGTCACCGATCCACACCCGGGCGCCCTTGGCGCTGAACGCTTGTGCGGTGGCCGCACCGATTCCCCGGCCGCCGCCGGTGATCACGACGACAGCGCCGTTGAGGTCGATTCGGGAATTGCGAGACATCGTTGTCCTTGTCCTGGTCGGTTGTCAGACGGTCGTCGACTCGGCTACAGCGCCCTGGTGTGCGGGCGAGCCGATGAGGAAGTCGCGGTCGTCGGGTTCGGTGAGCATGGCCGTCATCGTCTTGCGGTCGAAAGGCCACAGATCGATGGTGTTCTGGTCGGTGAAGTACCAGGAATTACAGCCGGTGTTCCACACCGTCGGGCCCATCGCTTCAGCGACTGCGTCGTTGAACCGGGCTGTCGCAGCCTCGGTGACCTCGACGGTGTCGAGCTCACCGGTGGCGAACCGATGCAACCAGCGGGTGATGTAGCGGGCGGTCAGTTCGGCCGAGTACTGCAGCGAGATCGAGCCCGTCGGCGAATTCGGGCCGAGCACCGTGAACAGATTCGGAAACCCGGGGATCGCCGTCATCCGGTAGGCGCGTGGGCCTTTCGCCCAAGCCTCATCGATGTGCAGGCCGTCGCGGCCGCGCATGTTCATCGGACGCATGTAGTTGTGCGGGTGGAAACCCGTGGCGAAAACGATGACGTCGACAGGATGTTCGCGTCCGTCGGCGGTGCGGATCCCGTTCGGGGTGATCTCGGTGATCTTGTCGGTCACCAGCTCGGCATTGTCGGCCTGAATGGCCTGGTAATACGTGCCGGAGACGACCTGCCGCTTACACAGCGGCTGGTAGTCCGGTGTCAGCGCGTCTCGCAGGTCCTTGTCCCGCACCTGCGCTCGTAGTGACAACCGGGCGAGCTGTTGCAGCGCTGTCCGCCGCCAGGTGGGGCGCAACGCGACATCGGCGAGGATGCCCGAGGCCCACAGCGACACCGCGTACACCCGATCATGCACCGTGGGTGAGGCGGCGAGAAGCTTTGCCACCAGCTTGGATTGGGCCGACCCCATCGGTGCCCACAACACCCATTGCGGAGTGCGGGTGAACTGGCTCAGCTTCGCCGCCCCCGGCTGCAACGCCGAAACAACCTGCACACCAGTCGATCCCGAGCCGATCACCGCGATCCGTTTGTCCACGGTAACGAGCGAATCGTCCCATCGCGCCGTGTGCACCGTGTCGCCGGTGAAAGTGTGGAGGCCCGGGATCTCAGGGACGAACGGGTGATGCAGTACCCCGGTCGCGGCGATGACGAAGTCTGCCGTCAACTCGGTGCCGTCGGCAAGGGTGACGACCCAACCGCGTCCGTCGAATACCGCGTCGGTCACTTCGCTGTTCAGACGCAGGTGTTCACGCAGCCCGAACTTGTCGACGACCTCGGCGTGGTAGCGCTGGATCTCCGGACCGGTGGCCCAGACCCGGCTCCAATCGGGCTTGGGCGCGAACCCGAACTGATAGAGCTGCGAGGGCACGTCGCAGGTCAACCCCGGGTAGCGGTTCCAGAACCACACCCCACCGACGTCGGATCCCTTCTCCAGGATCACGAAATCGTCGAAACCGGCCTTCTTGAACGTCACCGCCGAGGCGATCCCGGCGACACCGGCACCGATGATGATGATCTTCGGCGCACGAACCGGCCTTATTGCCATCAGCTTTGCCTTTCGAGCAGAGGAGTGGTTCACGACCCGGCCAGTGCGTGCAGTTTCGCCCGCAGGACCTTGCCGCTGGCGTTGCGGGGGATCTCGTCGAGCACGACGAACCGCTTGGGCACCTTGTAGCGCTCGAGACCTTCGCGCACATGCTGTTTGAGCGCGTCCTCCCCCGGCGCGGCAACACCCGGTCCGAGCACGACGAACGCGTTGAGGACCTGTCCGAATTCGGGATCGGGGACGCCGATCACGACCGCTTCGGTGATGTCGGGGTGGGTGGCGAGGCGGTCCTCGACCTCGCCGGGAAAGACGTTCTCTCCGCCGGAGACGATCATGTCGTCGGCGCGGCCGTCGATGAAAAGCCGTCGCGAAGCATCGAAATGGCCCATGTCGCCGGTGGAGACGTGCCCGTCGATGACCTCTTTGGTCGAGACCTTCGCGGTGGGGTCGGGGGTGTATCCGGTGTATTCCAGACCGCTGCGCACGAAGATCTCACCGATCTCACCTGTCGCCGCCTCGCTGCGGTCCGCGCGCAGGATCCGCACCGACACCCCGAGCGCGGCCCGGCCGATCGTGTCAGGCGCGGCGACGAGATCGACCGGCGTGGCGATGGTGACCAGACCGGCCTCGGTCGAGCCGTACCCGTTGACCAGGATCGGGCCGAAGGCCTCGATCAGCTTCGAGATCGTGGTCGGCGAGATCGGTGCCGCACCGGTCACCATGACTCGCAGTGACGACCGCGCTGACCGGGTCTCGGCCAGCCCCGGCACAGCGAGTAGTCGTTGCAGCATGACCGGCACGGCCATCACCACGCTGACCTGGTGGCGGGCGATGTCGTCGAGCGCGGTCGCCGCGTCGAAACGACGTCGGCAGATCGCGGTGCCGCCCAAGGCCAGTGGCCCGAGTAGCGACAACAGTCCGAAGCCGTGGAACATCGGCGGCGCGACCAACACCCGGTCGGTTGACCGCAGCCGCAGGATCGCCATCGCGGTCAACGTCAGCAACACGATTGCGCGCGGTTCGACCGCGCGCGGCACACCTTTCGCGAGACCTGTGGTGCCCGAGGTCAGCAAGGTCAGCTTCACCGCATGGCGCACCCTCGGCGGTGCGGGATGACTGCGGGCGGCCAGGTCGTCCAGCGTCGGTAACCCCGTGAGGTCGGCGTGCGGTTCACACCAAGCCAGCACCCGCAATCCCGCGAAGTCGGCCTTCTCCACGGTGACGGCGTATTCGTCGTCGTAGATCAGCACATCCGGGTCGTGCCGGGCGAGGATCGCTTGCAATTGCGGGGCCGGCAGTTCGGTGTTGATGAAGATCAGCTCCGCGCCCAGCTGCGCGCCCGCGGCCATCGCCTCGGCGAACCCGCGATGGTTGCGGCAGATGATGCCCACCGATTTCGGCGGTGCCGGGCACGCGGCGAACAGGGCCGCGGCGATCGCTTCGGCCCGCTGCTGCAGCCGGCGATAGGTCAGTTGCCCGCTATCGTCGATGATCGCGACCTTGTCCGGGTGCCGGATGGCGGTCGCTGCCAACAACATCGCCGGTGTCGGGCCGTACCGGTAGAAGCTGCGCGCCAACGCTGCGGCCTTGCGCGGGCCGACGGGGGTCAGCATTCCCGACGACAGGACCGCCGGGATCGCCGAACTCCACTGACGCAGACTGTGATTCAGGTCAGCGGACATCCGTGCGCACCTGCCCGTTCGCGGAAGGGCTGGTGGCCTGCGCCGTCGGTGCGGTGGCCTCGGTCGGGGTCACCGGAACATGCGGGCGCAGCCGTGACAGCGAGGCCTCGGTGTCACCGAGATTGCGGAAGATCCGCTCGACGAGCAATTCCAGCGGCAACCGCAACACCGTCGCGTTGATCGCCGACGGGAATCCGTACAGCGGAGTCATCGTGCGCGGCTTCTTCACCACCGCCTTGGCCAGTACCTTCGCCGCGTCGTCGGGAGTCTGACCGGGCAGCACCCGCATCCACCGGCTCGGCGCGCTCATCCGCGTGTGCAGCAATCCGCCGTAGAACGTGGTCAAGGTGACCCCGTCGGCGCGCGCTTCCATCCCTACCGCACGCATCCACCAGTCGAAAGCAAGCTTCGACGAGAGGTAGAACCCCCACTTGGGAGCGTTCGGGAACATGATCCCCACCGTGGAGACGTTCACGATGTGACCGCTACCGCGCGCCCGCATCCCCGGCAGCAGAGCCAGGGTGAGGCGCATCGGCCCGAGATAGTTCGCGCCGGTGGTGGCGGTGATGTCCTTCGGCCGGTCGTAGGACAGGTGGATCGATCGGCGCAAGGATTTGCCTGCGTTGTGGATCAGCACATCGACCTCGCCGAGGTCGTAACGCACCGACGCCGCGAACTCGGCGACCGACTGCTCATCGGTCAGGTCCAGCCGGTACGGATAGGCCTCTCCCCCAGCAGCGTTGATCTCCTCGGCCACCTCGAGCAACCGTTCCATCGAACGAGCGGCGATCACCACCCGGGCACCAGCCGCCGCGAACCATCGCGCGGTCGCCTCCCCGACGCCGAACGACGCACCGGTGATCACGACCACCTTGCCCTCGACCTCACGACGCAACGCCGCCTGACTGCGCAACCCGCGCGGTCCGATGACCCAGGCGACCGCGCGGGCGAACGGAGTTTCGACGATCCGCGAGGGACCGGTGGGCAGAACTTCAGACATCAGTGATCACTCCGTCGTCTTCGACATGGTGGACAGGGAGCCCAGAAAGGCCAATGCTTGGGGATCCGACAGCGTGGCGTCGATCGCCCGCTGGGTCAGCTCGATATCGGGGTCGGTGCGCAGGGCGGCCAGGATCGTGCCGAACATATTGCCGACGACCAGGTCTTTGACCTGCTCGCGGCTGATCTCGCGGGTGCGCGACCAGTGCAGGACCAGACCTTCGATGAAGGACACGAAGCCGTTTATCGCCGCCCGCAACACCGGTGACGAGTCCGTACCGGTCACCTCGATGAGCAGAGCTTCGGTCAATTGGGTGCGGTGCCGGTCGCGGATCTGACGCACTTCGGCGTCGGCGACATCGGCGAACAGCGCTTCGAACGCGCGCGGCTGCTGCTCGGCTTCATCGAGCAGCCGGTCGATGCCCCGGTTCAGCCGATCCAGCGCCGGGCCGCGCATGGCCAGCAGATCTCCCCAGAACTCTTCGGCGGCCTGCTCCAATACCGCGAGGTAGAAGCCTCGTTTCCCGCCGAAGTGGTAGCTGATCGAGCCCGCTGCCACCCCCAGGGAGCGCGCCAGGTCGACGATGGAGACCTCTTCGTAGCGGTCGCTGCTGAACGCCGCCTTGCCTGCCGCGAGCAGCGCCGCACGCGAGGCCTCACCGCGCCGATTGCCGACCATCACACCTCCCGAGTTGTTGAATCAGATTCAGTAACTTGAGCGTAAGCGGCTTCGGCGACGTCGGTCAAGGATTTTCTGAACAGGATTCAAATATCTGGGCGTGGAGGGCGCTGCCGCCGCACAACAAGGCTCCTCGCGAGTGGGCGTAGTCGTCGGCATTGAAGCGAATATGCATCAATCGGTGTGGATTCGAAGCAAGTGGGCACTCGACCGCTAGCTGGACGAATTCAACCCCGAGGAGGCCGAGAATGAGCACTGTCATCGAAGCCGTCGACGTGCACGTGCCGGTGGCGACCGCCTACAACCAGTGGACCCAGTTCGAATCGTTCCCCCAGTTCATGCACGGTGTCGACCGCATCGAACAACTCGACGACACCCACACCCGATGGACCGTCGACATCGCCGGAGCTACCCGGACATTCGATGCCACCATCACCGAGCAGCACCCGGAGGAACGCATCGCCTGGAAATCCGACGATGGACCGCAGCATGCCGGAGTGGTCACCTTTCATCGGCTCGACGACTCGACGACCCGGGTCACCGTGCAGATGGACATCGATCCGGAGGGTTTCGTCGAGAACATCGCGGACAAGACCGGGGTGCTCGATCGCCGTATCAAGGGGGACGTGCGCCGCTTCAAAGACTTCATCGAAAGCCGTGGGTCGGAAACCGGAGCGTGGCGCGGCGATGTCGATCGCCCCAAGCCCTAGTCGCGAATCAGCATGCGGTGTGTGATCTTCGGGGTGACCGGCTACATCGGTGGCCGGTTGGTCCCCGAATTGCTTCAGGCCGGTCATGATGTCCGGGTGGTCGCCCGGACACCGGCGAAACTGGCCGAAGTGCCGTGGCTCGATCGGGTCGAGGTGGTCGAGGGCGATGTCACCGACAGCGACCAGGTGCGCGCGGCGGTGGCCGGTCGGGAGGTCGTCTACTACCTGGTGCACTCGTTGACCCGCCGCGACTTCGCCGATATCGACCGTGAAGCCGCGCGGATCGTCGGGGCGGCCGCGTCATCGGCCGGGGTCGGACGCATCGTCTATCTCGGCGGGATCGTCCCGCCACACACCGAACTGTCCCGCCACCTGGCCTCCCGTGCCGAGGTCGGCGAGATCCTGCGTGCATCCGGTGTTCCCACCGCGGAGTTGCGTGCGGCGGTGATCATCGGATCCGGGTCGGCAAGTTTCGAGATGCTGCGGTATCTGTCCGAGCGCCTGCCCGCGATGGTCACCCCGCGGTGGGTTCACAACAGGATTCAGCCGATTGCTGTTCGAGACGTTCTGTATTACCTGGTGCACGCCGCGGAGTTGCCGGCCGAGGTCAACCGCGCCTTCGATATCGGCGGACCCGACGTGATGACCTACTTGACCATGATGCGCGAATACGCCGTCGTGGCCGGGCTGAATCGTCGAGTCGTGCTGCCGGTTCCGGTGCTCACGCCGTGGCTGTCCGCGCAGTGGGTCAATCTGGTGACCCCGGTGCCCCGTGCGCTCGCAGTGCCGCTCATCGAGTCGCTCGTTCACGAGGTCGTCTGTGGCGAGCACGACATCGCCGCATACATCTCGGATCCGCCGGAGGGCCTCACCCGGTACGGATGTGCCGTGGAGCTGGCGCTGACCCGCATCCGCAACGCCGAGGTGCCCACCCGTTGGTCCGATGCCAGCACCTACGGCGCACCCTCCGACCCCTTACCCACCGATCCGGACTGGTCCGGCGGCTCCCTCTATGAGGACATTCGCGAACATCACACCTCCGCAGATCCGGACACGGTGTGGGCGGTGATCGAATCCATCGGCGGTGAGAACGGCTGGTATTCGTTCCCGCTGGCCTGGTCGCTGCGCGGCTGGATCGACCGGGTGGCCGGGGGTGTCGGACTTCGCCGCGGCCGCAAACACCCTCGGCGCCTGCACTCCGGCGAGGCGTTGGACTGGTGGCGCGTGGAATATATCGACCGGCCACACCTGCTGCGCCTTCGCGCCGAGATGCGGGTCCCGGGCCTGGCATGGCTCGAGCTCGGTGTCGAAGCCACCCCGAACGGTGGTTCCCGATACCGCCAACGCGCGATCTTTCAACCGCACGGTCTTGCCGGGCACCTGTATTGGAAGGCGATCAGCCCCTTCCACAGCGCCGTTTTCGGGGGCATGGTCCGCAACATCACGAGTACTGCAGAACGCACCCCCGACAGCACGCCGAAAGGTTGAAGATTCGGACCCTCGGATCGGGGCCCGAGGTATCCGCATCTTGGGTTCGACCCGAACAGATCAGCCTTCGGTCGGGGTCAGTGCCCGTGCACGGCTACCACGCCGCGCCCACAACGCACGAGCCAGCGCCGAACCGGCGACGCGAGTCCGGCGCGCATTGCCCACGGTCGCTCGCGCGGTGAACACCGCGAACTCGCTCTGTTCGATCCGGTCGAGAATCTCCGAATACAAGATGGCCGCGGTGGCGACGCACGGTCGAGATACCGGGTGCAGCAACGCGATTCCGGCATCGGCGTACCGGTACCAGTCCCGGGCGACGGCGTGTTGAGCGGCCAGCGCCGACCGCACCTTGGGGTCGGTGCGCCGATTGGTCCGGCACCACTGCAAGCGGGCGCGGTCCACACCGAAAGCAGCCAGCTCGTCGGCAGGCAGATACACCCGGCCACGGTCGAGGTCTTCGGCAACGTCGCGAAGGAAGTTGGTGAGCTGGAAGGCTTTTCCCAGCGCCGCCGCGTAGGGCGCGGCCTCGGATCGGGGGCCGATGGTGCCGAGCACCGGCAGTACCTGCAGGCCGATCACCGCTGCCGAACCGTGGATATAGCGATCCAGCGCGGCCCGATCCGGGTAGTCGGTCACCGTCAGATCCATCCGCATCGAGTCGAGGAAATCGTCGAACAGCGCGTGCTCGATCTCGTATCGGGCGGCGGTATCGGCAAGCGCGGCAAGGATCGGGTCGTCGTCGTGGGTACCGCGAAGACTGTCGCGCATGGTCTTCGCCACCGCGTCCAGGCGTGCCGCCGCAGAACCGGTGGCGTCGCCGGTCGGGGGTTCGTCGACGATGTCGTCCGCCCATCGGGCGAAACCGTAGAGCGCGTGGATCGCGGGGCGCTGGGCTGGCGCGAGCAGCCGGGTGGCGAGGAAGAATGTGCGTCCGTGCCGGGCGTTGAGCTCCCGGCATCTCAGATAGGACTCACGCAACTGGGCATCACGGATACCGGCGGCGTCGAGTTCCGTGCGAGTCATCGTCGTTCGCTCCTGGCCGCGGTGGAGGACGAAGACCGCGAGGTGGTCACAGCGCCGGTTACACGGTCGGCGGCGAGACGACCCGACAACAGTGCCGTCGGCACGCCGACACCAGGAACGGTGCCACAGCCGGCCAGCACCGCATTGGTCACTCCGCGTGGCATGTTCGCGGGACGGAACGGACCGGTTTGGGCGAAAGTGTGCGCGAGCGAGAACGGAGTACCGGCCAGCATGCCCTGCCGTTGCCAATCGGCGGGGGTGTCCACATGCACGATCGTGGAGTTCTCGACGAAGCCCGGAACCAACCGGTCCTCGACGATCGCCGCGAGTTCCTCGCTGTAAGCGGTGGCGCGGCGATCCCAGTCCAGATCCTTGCCGCGATACAGGTTGGGCACTGGAGCGAGAACGGTGAACAGGTCCTGCCCGTGCGGGGCGAGGGCAGGGTCGGTCGCGGTGGGCCGGGTGACCAGCAGCGACGGGTCCGTCATCAACTCTCCCCCATCGATCAGTTCGTCGAAGGTCTGTTTCCAGGCGGCACCGAAGACGAGATTGTGATGTGCGGTCGGCACGCCGGCGGGAAAGCCGACATGCATGACGACCGCGGACGGTGCCGGTTGCCAGCTGATCGGACGCCGCGGAGAGCGATCGAGCAATTCGTAGGCGGTGGCTAGTTCAGTCGCCAAAACGACTGCGTCGCAAGGGATTCTGCGTCCATTTTCGGTGAACACAGCGGTGATGCGTGAACCGTTCCGTTCCAGGTCGTGGACGGTCTCGTCGTAGCAGAACCGCACACCGGCATCCACGGCTGCGGCGGCCAGGGCGTCCGGTAGCGCACGCATTCCGCCGCGCGGAAAGTACACACCGCCCACGGTGTCCATGTAGGAGATCACCGCGTACAGCGCCAGGGCTCGCTGTGGCGAAACACCCGCATAGAGGGACTGGAAGGTGAAAATTCGCCGCAGCCGTTCATCGGTCAGGAAAGATCCGACCGCCCGGTCGAGGCGACGAAAACCGCCCAACGCGATCAACCGCGCGAGCGCCGGTGTGAGCAGAGAGAACGGAGAATCGACGTTCGTGGCGACAAACCGATCGAATTCGACGCGATACAGTTCGCTCAACCACGCCCGCAATCGGCGGTAACCCGCGACTTCCGCGGGCCCGGCGAATGCCGCGACCGATTCCTCCATCGCCGTGGCGTCGCTGTGAATATCCAGCCCGCTGCCGTCGGCGAAGTGCGCGCGGTAGGCCGGGATGACCGGCAGCAAGTCCAGCCGGGAGTCGAGACTCTCCCCCACCGCGGCGAGGGTGTCGGCGACGATGTCGGGCATGGTGAGTACCGACGGCCCGGTGTCGAGCATAAGACCGTCGATATCGCGCCGCCCGGCTCGACCGCCTGCGACCGAGTCGCGCTCCACCACCGTGACACCGCGGCCGCGTCCCGCCAAGTGCAGCGCGGCGGCCAGACCAGCCAGACCGGCCCCGACGACGACAACCTCATCGGTTCTTCCCGGTATCGTTCGCATCTCTACCTTCCCGTCGGACTTCTCGATGGCACGCTGGCCGGTCAGGACGTACGGTCGGTGCACAACAGCGCCATTCGGTGCAGCGCGTCGGCCACCGACGGTTCGAGGTCGGCGCGGTCGAGGAGCCGACGCGCGTGTTCGACTCGGTCGTGGATCATCCGCTCGGCGCACTGCCGCGCGCCGCTGTCGACGATCACCGCCTGTGCGAAGGCGACGCCCTGCTCGTCGATCAGCTCTTCCCGCCAGAGATCTCGCAGCCGGGCGCGGTCCGGCGGCCCGGCGAGCTGATCGGCCAGTGCGATCAACGTGGTCGCCTTGCGTTCTCGGATATCGTCACCGGAAGGCTTTCCGGTGGTCGACGGGTCGCCGAAAACGCCGAGCAGGTCGTCGCGAAGCTGGAATGCTTCTCCGACCAGTACGCCGTAGGCACCGAGAACATCCATCACGGTGTCATCGCAGTCGGCCATCGCCGCACCGAGTTCCAGGGGTCGGCGCACGGTGTAATTGCCGGACTTACGGCGTGCGATGTCCATCACCGCGGTCAAGGACGGAAAGCGGTTCGCGTCGTTGGACAGGTCCGCGAGCTGACCTACTGCCAGTTCGCTGCGCATCGCGTCGTAGCGTGGCCATGCCCGGCCCAACGCTGCGGCGCCGACGCCACTTTCGCGCAACATGCGCTCGGCCCACACGAGGTACAGGTCGGCGAGGAGGATCGCCGCGGATTCACCGAATCGGGCCGCCGATCCCGACAACCCCTGCTCGGTATGCCACGCGGCCAGACGCAGATGGGTCGACTGTCGTCCCCGTCTGACACAGGACTCGTCCATCACGTCGTCTTGCACGAGCGCGAACGCGTGTAGCAGTTCCACACTTGCGGCGGCGCGCAGCGCTGGTTCGAACTCGCCGCCGCCACCACACAGCCAACCGAGATAGACGAACACCGACCGCACGCACTTGCCACCCGACGCGAAGTCGACCATCAGCCGACCTGGCAGTGAGAACCCCGCCGGGTCCAATTCCGCCGCGCAACGCGCCCGGACGAACTCATCGACGTGATCGCGGACCGACCTCTGTGTATGCGCGAGCCACTCCGCGAACTGCGTCGAGCCGTCGTCGGTGGAGAGTCCACAAGGTCCGGCCGCGGTCGCAGCTCGCTCTGCATTCACGCCACGATTGTGACACCGTTTTCCCAAAAATGCATCGTTTGTGCGTCGATTACTGTCGCGTCGGCTCTCCCTCGCCGGCACAAGTTGTTCCGCACCGCGGCCGGGTGTCGGAGGGATTCGGTTGGATGAGCGCGTGACTGTCTATGACGTAGCCCGCCGGCTTCCTGCCATCGCCGACCTGCGGGACCTGTGCCGCGCGCTTGCGATGCTCGACGCGATCCTGAGCCCGGACTGGGAAAGCCGGTACTACTCCTTCAACGGCGCTTGGGCCAAAGGTGAGGAGATGGCTTCGATGCGCAACGGGTCGGGAGACGAGTACTCCATTGTGTTCTCGGTGGCCGGGGTATTTGTCCGGGGCTTCAGCCACGAGTCGCCGATGAGCCCGTATGGCCATGACCGCCTGCCCTGGCCGGGAGTGATCGACGAAGTTCCCGATGTCTTCATGCCCTTGGCCGAGGAGCCAGCATTCACCGACGAGGACGGCGTGCTTGCTGTGACGGCCTGCTTGTGGCGGGAGGCTACGGATGATCAGTGGCACCACGGCACGATCGACTTCCCGCCGGACCATGCCGACCCTGACGGGGCGACATATCTGTTCCAACTACTGGTCGACCGCTCACCTGAAGCGTTCCAGCGCTTCGCCGAGGACTATTACGAGGTCCCCGTGGACCTGGAAGCGGTGCGTGACGTGTATGCCTTGCGGCCGCTGGACCAGGAACTCGTGTCGTCGTTGAACCCAGAGGCCACCCTGGCGGACCTGGCCCAAGACATCTCCGAAATCGGATATCCGCATGCCTCGTGATCGAGTGAACGGAATTCGATCGTTCAGTCGGGAAAACCCGCAGGATCGACGAGCAGGCGCTTGAGCACTTTGCCGGTTTCCCCGCGCGGCAGCGAGTTGAGAAAAGTGACATCGCGCGGGACCGAGAAGCGGCTGAGCCGGTTGCGGACGTAGGTGCGCACCATGCCCGAATCCAGGCTGGAGCCTTCATGTTTGACGAGGAATGCGGCCAATCGCTGACCGAATTCACGGTCGGGTACCCCCACCACCGCGACATCGCTGACCTGCGGCAGATACGACAAAGCCTCTTCGACCGGACGTGGGAAGACGTTCTCGCCACCGGAGATGATCATTTCGTCGTCGCGTCCCGCCACGAACAGCCTGCCCTCCGCGTCGAGGTAGCCCAGGTCACCGGTGTTCAGCATGCCGTCGGCCTCCTCGGGCGGAGTGTCGTTGACGTAGCCGTCGAACAGCATGTGGTTGCCGACGAAAATCCGTCCGGTCACCCCGATCGGCACCGGCTGGTTGCCGGCGCCGAGGATCGCGATCCGGGTCCCCAGCGGCGGGCGGCCCGCCGTGGTGGGAGCGGCACGAAGGTCCTCGGGCGCGGCCACGCTGGCCCAGGAGACCTCGGTGGAACCGTAGAGGTTGTAGAGCACATCACCGTAGTCCTCGAGGAAGCGATCGACGGTCGCCGCGACGAGTGGAGCACCACAACTGACGACGTGACGCAGACTGCTCAGGTCGTGGCGAGCGCGCACCGCGGCGGGCAGGTCGACCATGCGCTGGATCATGGTCGGCACCGCGATGAGGGTGTTCACCCGGTGTTCGGCGACCTGACGAAGGCATTCCTCGGCATCGAATCCTTGCGCGAGCACCACGGTGGCCCGTACGGCGGTGCTCAATTGCAGTGCCGAGAGACCCCAGGTGTGGAACAGCGGCGCCGGGATCATCATCGTGCTGCCCACGTGGATCGGGATTCGCGACAGGAGCGCGACCAGGGTGTCGAATCCCTTCGGATGCGGACGCCTGGCGCCCTTCGGCGTGCCGCTGGTTCCCGACGTGAGCACGATCTGCCGACCGGGCACCGTGGGGACCGGAAAAGTCGTGTGGCCCATGGCGATCAGATCCTCGATGGTGATCCGCCCCGGGTCCGCGGGCAGGTCGTCGGTGACGAAGCGCGGCACGCCGTTGTGCAGATACTGCACGAGGTGGTTGAGGTCGGTGTCGACGAACAACGCCGAGAGCCGGTGCCGCTGCACGATCTCCTCGATCCGCCTGCCCGACAGGCCGGCGTTCAGCAGTGCGACGTCCACGCCCAGCTTGCCCGCCGCGACCATCGTCTCGACCATGCCGCAGTGGTTGGCGGCGAGCAACCCGATCGCGTCGCCCGCACGCAATCCGACCTCGTACATCGCACCGGCCAGCGCGGTGGTGCGCTTGTCGGTTTCGGCGAATGTAGCCGTACTGACGGTGTCGATCAGGGCGAGCTGGTCGGGACTGTGCGCGGCGCCCGCCGCGTAACCGCCCGCCAGGTTGAAACCCCACCGGTACAACGACCGCAGTTGCCGCGCCGAGGTCACCGGCGGCGCGACCAGCCCGGAATTCACCACCCAGCGCACGAGCTCGGACTTGCGACGGATCGGCGCCCGCTCGCCGTTTCCCACCACCGATGTCTGCGCCCCACGCACCACATCGACCGCACGCCGCAGCCCGGCCCTGATCCACCGGACGGTCTCGGCGTCGCGTGCCTCCGCCAGCGCCGGATGCAACCGCGGCGCGGCGAAGGCGGTGACGCTCACGCTGGTTCGCTGCTGGTCACCGGCGAGCCGGATCAGCGCGAAACTGCCCGTCTCCGGGTTGTGCAGTTCGAAGCTCTCGTACCAGCGACCGATCCGCAAGGCCAGATCGACGGTGCGCACGCCGACATCCGCGTCGCCGATGCGGACCTGCCACCTCGTGTCTCCCTCGGTACCGGTCAACCGCTGGCATCCCCCGATGCCGGACCACAGCCGCGGATAGCTCTGTGGTTCCAGCAGCACCTCCCACAACGCCTGCCTCGCAACGGCGAAGTCCACGGTCACATCCACGACATCACTCGACATCTCTGCGCCTCTCTCGGCCCGGCCACGCTGCCGGGAAGTGCCCACGCATCCCGGCCACTGTGCCGCGACGGCGCCTTTCGTCAGGCACTGCACCAGAAGTCATAGTCGCGCACCGGGTCGTGGCCGAACGAGGATTCTCCGGATGCTTGACGGTCTACCGAAGAACAGGCGCACCAACTGTGAACACTGCCAATCGTCGGCCGACCCGAAGTCGGGTAGGGGCCCGCGTGTTTCAGTCCACCCGCTGAGCAGGGTCGGCGGCCGCCGCCGGGGGCGGGTCGGCCAACAGTCCGCCGTGCAGGAGCTGGGCGACAGCATCGTCCCAGCGGCGCAATTGTGCTGATGAGGTGAGCGGCTCGGGCAGGTGCCGGTCGATCTGTTTCCGCAACACAGCCGTACCGATGACCAAGATCAATGGATGCAGCGCTGCCCAGGTGCGGTCGACATCGGGTCGTAGCAGCCCCTGTTCATCGAATTGGTGCCACTGCGTGGTGCTGATGGAGACCAGTCCATCGAAGATGGTCGTGCCGATGGTGTCGCCCTCGACGAACGCGTGCGCGATGTAGTCGACGACCTCGGGATGGTCGGTCATGATCGAGGTGACCCGATGCCCCAGCTCGCCGAGCGAATCCTCCGGTGGTGGCGGTAGGGGCCGAGACGCAACCGCTGTCGCGACGACTCGCAGGACGTACTCGTCGACAGCGACAACGAGTCCGGCCTTGGTACCGAAGTGATGTTGCACCAGCCCGATCGACACCCCCGCCTTCTCCGCCACCGCACGAAGCGAGGTTGCCGAAACCCCGTCGGCGGCGAAGCACTTCAACGCGGCAGCGCGGATCCGGTCCGCGGCCGAGGGGCCAGGGCCTGCCGGTAGGGGAAATGGCGACGTGGGCTGCACGAATCAACCATAGACAATACGAGCATACTGTGTCACGATACGTTCATATTGCAAAACAGTATGGACATATTGCACCGGTATCGAGGTAGGTAATGGCCATCCAAGACAATCGACGTCGGACACGAAACCTGCGACTGGCCGCTGTGACGTTCGCGATAGGGTTCGGCGTCCACGGCTTGGATCATCTGCGCCGCGGCATGGACGCTTCGCCGATGTCGATCATGATCGGCGGCAACGTGCAGGCAGCGCTTGTCGCCGTCGCCGTTCTGATGACGATGACTCACCGGTACCGGGCGCCGGAAGCGGCGATCGGCATCGGTTTCGGCAGCGCGGCCGTGTTCACCTACGCCCACCTGCTACCGACATTCTGGGCCGACTATCAAGACAGCTATATCTCGTTGCCGCACACCAACGTCACCTGGTTCTCCTGGCTGAGCGCGATCACCGAGATCGGCACCGGTCTCGTCTACGGGTTCGTCGGCGTCGGCGTACTACGAGCCAGGAAATCAACCGACCCATCCACGCGTCTCGACGCCTCCTCGCCCGGAACAAACCGATGAGGGTCCTGGTGCTCGGCGGCTACGGCGCCGTAGGCGGCCATCTCGTCACCGAGCTCCGCCGCCGAGGAGACGCGGTGGTCGTCGCCGGCCGCGATCCGGCCCGCTCGGACACGGTCATCGATCTCCAAGACCCTCGGCTGTCGGCCTATCGTGCGGCGCTGCCCGGCACCGATGTGACAGTCAACGCCTCGGGAGCCGAAAATCCACGGTTGGCTGCCCTCGCCGGTGACCACGGGTCCGCGTTCATAGAAATCTCGGCCACCTCCGAATATCTCGACGACCTCGCACGGACAAACGTGGGGTCCCCGGTCGTCGTCGAGGTCGGCCTCGCCCCTGGGCTCACCAACCTGCTCGCAGCAGCAGTCCACCGAACTTCGCCGGGCCCGATCGACCTCGCCGTATTCCTCGGCGCCGGCGAACATCACGGCGCCGCCGCCGTCGAATGGTCATATCGACTGCTGGGCAAGCACTTCCGCGACGGCGACGGCTACATCCGCAACTACACACAGCCCGAGACCTTCCTGCTACCCGGGCACCGGAGACCACGGCGGCTCTACCGACTCGATTTCGCCGACCAGCACACCCTCCAGCGCGACTTCGACGTTGCTGTCCGCACGTTCTTCGGTCCCGATTCCCGACTTGCCACCACCGCACTCGCCGCACTCACCTGGCTCCCCGGCGCCTCGAAAGCGCCACGCGGACTCCACTTCCCAGGGACCGACCGATGGATCGTGCTGGCCCGCGGCCACGACGGGACCACGCGCTGGGCACGCGGAACAAACCAATCCCGCGCGACCGCGATCGTGGCCGCCGCAGCCGCGACTCACGCGCCGCACCTCCCCCACGGAATCCACTCCCTCCATCGCGTTCTCACACTGGCCGACCTGCCCCTGGGTGACATCGAACTCGACATCCCGGAGCCGGGCCGCTGACCGAGTTCCGCGACAGCGGCGAAGTGTCGGATGAATTCGCGGGCCGACGGTCTCGACGCAGTGTCCCGTGTCGCGACGGTGTCAGCTCGCGCGCGAGCCGGGATCTTCGGGGACTTCGGTGGTTTTCGTGCTGCGGTGCGCCCGGATCAGCAGGGCCGCGCGCAGATAGCACAGCCCGGTGATGTCGTTGAGGTCGAATCCGGTCATCTGGGTGATCCGCTTCAGCCGGTAATCGACGGTATTGGTGTGGATGAACATCTTTCGCGCGGTGCGCGCACGTTGCATATTCGTCGCCAAATACACCTCGAGCGTCTGCATCAATTCAGGATGCGGCTCGAGGGAATCGACAACCGAACTCAGATAGTCGCGGGCGGGCCCCGGTCGGGTGAGCTGATATTCGAAAGCCAATTCGTGCGGGCGGTACACTTTGCTCGGCCCACCGAGGCGGTGCACTATTTCGACGAGTTCGTGAACCTCTTCGGCGGCGCGCGGGATCTCTGTCGGCGCCGCCGTCGTCACGACAGCGCGCAGCGGTACCTGGGCGGCCGCGGACAGGTGTGCCACCAGCTCGTCGAGGTCTGATCCGGCGAACTCGGAGGCAGGCAGCAGCAACGTGCCACCGTCCACGCTGAGCAGCGAGAGCGCCTTGCCGTCGCATCGGTCGGCCAGTTCTGCCTGGACTCGCCGCAGCTTGCGTCGGGCGACTACTTTCGCGTTCAGCCCCGGTTCCGATTCCTTTGCATGGGGCGGAAGTTCGAGCGCCATGACGTGATACTCGGTGTCGATCTCGATGCCGCATTCCCGCGCCATCGTCGCGGTGTTCTGGCCGCCGAGCAGCGCCGAGGTAAGGGTGTGCACGGCGGTATGGTGCTCGCTGACGACAGCACGCAGTTCCCGCACATACGCCGCCGACACCGCGGCGGTGATCATGTCCTGGGCGTCCATCAGCCGCCGTACCACGCCGACCATGGTGTCGTAGTCATGGTTGGTGACATTGGTGATGATGAGGTCGAAGCCGAGTTTGAAGCCTTCGTACACGGCGTGGTGGATGGTGTCGATCGGAATGCCCTCGCGCGCCCAGTCGGCGGCGGCAGCCTGTACGCGCTCCACCCGGCCGGGCAGATCACGGCCGTCGAGCATGCTTCGGGTGAGTTCCAGGCAGATCCTGGTGACGGTGGTGATATCGCCGTCGAGCGCTTCACCGGGCAGTGTGCCGCAGGGGACGACGTTTTCGATGAAATGGACAACCATCTGCCGCGAGATCGCGCGAACATCGCTCAGGGGCGTCGACACCGGGCGGCCCGCGGCGGTCAAGAACGGTTCGATGGAGGTCGTAACAGCCATAGTGAATCCTTCCCACCCGAGTTCGTAGTTACCGGGCGCGGGCAGGTGCGGGCGCCCCGACGCTCGCCCACACCCGCCGCACGGTCCGGCGGATCAGAGGCAGAAGCTCACTTCCAGCGGCCCCAGCGGCAGCGGCAGGCAGACCTCGACCGAACCCGAAACAGGTGCAGGCGCGGCGGCGGTGGCGGTGCCGGCGCTCAGCGCGGCGGCCGACATGACGAGCGCGGCAACGGCGAGCGGGCGGCTGATTTTGGCGTTCATATGTACTTCCTCGATTGTGCTCGTGAACATCCCAACCTCGGGACATCTCGATCAGATCACGACGATGCTCGAATCTCATTATTCCGGGCGAGGTTTTGACGTTCCCATTTCGCTCGCCGCACAATCCTCGGAGGAATCCACAACAAATGGTGACGGCCGTTTCCACCCCTCATCGGGTATGTACGCGGTCGTCGGCACCACGACGGTTCAGGACCTCGGCAGCCCCAACTGCACACAGGCCCGCAACGCCACCTCGATGTCGAGCCGGTGCTCGGTGAGCGGATGCCCGAGCACCTCCTCGGCTTTGCGCACCCGATAGTGCACGGTGTTCTTGTGAACGTGCAGACGAGCGGCGGCATCGGTGTAACTGCCTCGCGCGTCGAGGAATACGCGCACCGTCTCCCGGAGCCTGGCCGCCGTCTCGTCGGTACCCATCAGTCCGCCGAGCACGCGCGCCGCCCAGGCCTGAACCCGCGTCACGTCATCGGCGAGCAGCCCGGTCAGCGCCACGTCCGCGTAGGCGAGCACACCGCGGGATCGGGCGGCCACCGCCACCGAGCGAGCCCGCTGTGCGTCGTGGAAACTCTGCCGGAATCCCGCGAGCCCGGTCGCGGGATCCCCCACGGCCATCGAGAGAATCGGTGTCGCGCGCAGCTCCCGGACCAGCCGCGCGGTGTCGAGGACGGGCCTGCCGGTCGAAGCCAGCCACACCCAGCGGGTGTGCTCGTCGATTTCGACGGTCATGGGTGAACGGGCCGACACCGCAGCCAGCACCTGGATGCCGGCTCGCAACACAGGCCCCGGGTCGGCGGTTCCCGGCGGTGTCCACAGCAGCACGAACTGGTGCCAGCCGCGCAGTGACGCCGACAGCATCTGCTCCGCGGAGGCCAGATCCAGCTCCTCGGCGTCGAGCACCGCGCGGACCTGGGCGGCACGAGCGGCATCGGTGCGCGCGTCCCAGCGGCGTCGCTCCGTGCCGTAGATATCGATCAGGCCCTCGATCACCTGATCGATGTAGCTGTTGACGAGCTCGGCGACGCGTGCGGCGGCCGCCAGCGCCATGGCGGTCGGCGGCGCCAGCTCGGTCAGCAGCGTGATCGTCCACTGCACGAACATGTGCTCGCCGAGCCGGTAGGCCCGCAGCAGCGCCTCCAGCGACAGATCGTGCTGGGCGAAGCGGCGGGCGTACTCGGCGGCGGCGGGCGGCACGGTGATGTCGTCGAGCCCGATACCGAGGGTGAGGATGTCGATGATGGCGGTGAGGTTCGACTCGGTGCTCGCCACCATGAGTCGGCGGATCTCGTCATCGTGGCGGAACTCCAGGATGGTGTCGGCGAACATCGTGGTCATCGCGGGAGTGAGCCGGTCCAGATCCGCCTTGATCCGGCCCGCCACCTCGCGGACAAGGGCGTCGTAGTCGGGGGCCATGGGCGCCGACACTACCCCGCGCCTACCCGCCGACCAGGCTGTTTGTACCCGTGGCACAACGGGGGCTCGCAACGCTGGTCTCCCGGCCCGTAGCCGCCGCCAAGGCCGGTCCCTACCGTGGGTGATGTAACCCAGATCACAATCAGCCTCGTGAGGAATCATGCGACAGATCGTCGAATTGCCCACCACCCGAGCGGTTTCCGCGCCGGACGCGCCGTGCCTGGCCGACGACACCACCGCGCTGACGAACGCGCAGTTCCGGGACCGGGTGCACGGCGCCGCCTCGGTGCTGCGCCAGGCGGGTGTGCGTGCGGGTGACGTGGTCGCGGTGGTGCTGCCCAACCGCGTCGACCTCGTGGTCGTGCTGTTCGCCGCCTGGCAACTCGGTGCGGCGGTGACACCGGTGAACCCGGGACTGACCGACGACGACATCAGCTTTCAGATCGCCGATTCGCGAGCCCTGGTGGTCGTCGGTGACCCCAGCCGAGCGGGGACAACCCTCGACGTGGCCGAACTGGCGCATTCCGCCGGCCCGGTCGCGGCAGTGGCCCCTCGCGACGGTCTGGCCCTGATCATCTACACCAGCGGTACCACCGGCCGCCCCAAGGGCGTGCTACTCGGCCACGACAACCTCGCCGCCATGTGCGCGATGGTCATCGGCGCGCTCGGCCTGGACCACACCGACCACAGTCTGCTGATCCTGCCTCTGTTCCACGTCAACGGGATCGTGGTCAGCGTGCTGTCGCCGCTGCTGGCCGGTGGCCGCACCACGATTGCCGGGAAGTTCTCCGCGACCGGCTTCTTCGACCTGGTCGAGCGGGTCCGCCCGACCTACTTCTCCGGCGTGCCCGCCATCTACGCCATGCTGGTGGCCCAGCCCGCCGAGCTGTGTCCCGACACCTCCTCGCTGCGGCTGGCGATCTGCGGTGCGGCACCCATGCCCGCAGAGCTCATCGCCCGATTCGAGGACCGTTTCGGTGTCCCGGTCGTGGAAGGCTACGGGTTGTCCGAGGGCACGTGCGCCTCGACACTGAATCCGGCGTCGGGACAACGCAAGCCGGGCACGGTCGGCCTGCCACTGCCCGGTCAGACCGTGCAGGTCGTCGACCTCGACGGCGTCGCGCAGCCCGCCGGGGAACGCGGCGAAGTGGTGATCAGCGGACCGAATGTCATGCGCGGCTACCTCGGCAAGCCCGAGGAGACGGCGAAGACGGTGGTCGACGGCCGACTGCACACCGGCGATATCGGCTATTTCGACCCCGACGGCTACCTGGTCCTGGTGGACCGGATCAAGGACATGATCATCCGTGGCGGGGAGAACCTCTACCCGAAGGAGATCGAGAACGCGCTCTACACCCATCCGTCCGTGCACGAGGCGGCGGTGGTCGGAGCGCCCGATCCGGTGCTCGGGGAGGTGCCGGTCGCGCACGTGGTCACCACCGGCGCCGTGACCGCCGCCGAACTCACCGAGCACTGCCGCGCGCGGCTGGCCGCGTTCAAGGTGCCCGCGGCGATCGTGCTCACCACCGAACTGCCGCGCAATCCCGTCGGCAAGATCGACAAGAACCGGCTCCGCGCGCTCGCGACGACCGCCTGAACACCCTCCACCGGAAGGTAATTCGGAATCAGAGGCAATTCCGGTCGCGGTCGCGCGCGCCCGGAACACGACAAGAAAGGCATGAGAACAATGGGGTTCAAAACAGGTGATTTCCCCCCGGTGGATACGGAGACATTTCTCGATCTGCCACTGCGCGACCGTGTGCGCACCCTGGCCCTGCACTGGGTCGAATACGGCTTCGGCTCACCGAAGATGATCCACACCGTCTATGTGCTGAAACTGCTGGTGCTCTACATCTTCGGCGGCGTCCTGGTGTCCACGCTGACCTCGGGAACCGGCCCGTTCTGGGACATCGGCGCCTGGTGGGATCAGCCGATCGTCTACCAGAAGCTGGTGGTGTGGACCGTCCTGCTCGAGGCGATCGGCGTGGCCGGATCCTGGGGTCCGCTGGCGGGCAAATTCAAGCCGATGACCGGTGGCGTGCTGTTCTTCGCCCGGCCGGGAACCATCCGGCTACGACCGTGGCGGCGGGTGCCGTTCACCGCGGGCAACACCCGCACCCCCTTGGATGTCGTGCTGTACCTCGGGTTCCTCGCGACCCTCGGGCTCGCGCTGCTGGCGCCCGGACGCCCGTCGCAGTCGCTGCTGGAACGCCTGCCCGACAACACTTCCGGGCTGATCAGCCCCGCGCTGCTCATCGCCGCGATCGCGCTGTACATCCTGTGCGGGCTGCGGGACAAGACGATCTTCCTGGCCGCGCGTGGTGAGCAATATCTGCCCGCGCTGGTGTTCTTCGCCCTGCTGCCGTTCACCGACATGATCATCGCCGCCAAGCTGCTGATCGTGATCGTATGGGTCGGCGCCGGGGTGTCGAAGTTCGGCAAGCACTTCACCAATGTCGTGCCGCCGATGGTGTCCAACAGCCCCTCCGTGCCGTTCCGATCGGTCAAGCGAGCCCACTACCGCGACTTCCCGCACGACATCCGCCCGTCCAGGCTCGCCGCGTTCATGGCGCACGTCGGCGGCACCACCGTCGAGGTGGTCACCCCGATCGTGCTGCTGTTCTCCACCAACCACTGGCTTACCCTGGCCGGCGTGGCGATGATGGTCGTGTTCCACCTGTTCATCACCTCAACCTTTCCGCTGGCGGTGCCACTGGAATGGAACATCCTGTTCGCCTACCTGACGGTGTTCCTGTTCCTCGGCTACCCGAACGGTGAGGGGTACGCGGTGTTCGACATGTCCTCGCCGTGGCTGACCCTGGCGATCGTCGTGGCGCTGGCGTTCTTCCCGATCGTCGGGAACCTGCGCCCGGACCTGGTGTCGTTCCTGCCGTCGATGCGTCAGTACGCGGGCAACTGGGCCTCGGCGCTGTGGGCCTTCGCCCCCGGAGCGGAGCAGAAGCTGAACACCATCGAGCACCGGCCCACGCTCAACCAGCTCGAGCAGCTCCAGGCCATGGGTTACGAGCCGACCGTCGCCGAGATCACCATGCAGCAGACCATCGGCTGGCGGTCCATGCACAGTCAGGGCCGCGGCCTGTTCTCCCTGCTGTACAAGCACATTCCCGATATCGACCGCTGGACCGTGCGCGAAGCCGAGTTCGCCTGCAACTCGCTGATCGGCTTCAACTTCGGCGACGGGCACCTGCACAACCTCGACCTGATCGAGGCGGTCCAGCAGCGGGTCGGGTTCGTGCCCGGAGAATGGATCGTGGTCTGGGTCGAATCGCAGCCCATCCACAAACCCACCCAGGAGTACATGGTGATCGACGCCGCTGTCGGCGTGATCGAGCGCGGCACCTGGCGGGTCGCCGACGCGGTCGAGGCACTGCCCTGGCTGCCCGGTGGTCCCATCCCCCACCAGGTGACCTGGCGGCGCGAAGACGTCGACGCCCCGATCGTGTCCCGCCGCGCGGACACCACGGTCCAGCCCACCGAATAGCCCGGAAACCGCAGACAGACAGGACGAGTTCATGAAGACGGCGACAGTGGTCGGCAGCGGCCCCAACGGGCTGGCAGCGGCGATCACCCTGGCCCGGGCGGGCCTGGAAGTGACAGTGCTGGAAGCGGCCGACACCATCGGCGGCGGCACCCGCTCCCACGAGGCGATCGTGCCCGGCCTGCTGCACGACCACTGCTCGGCCATCCATCCGATGGCCGTCGGCTCGTCCTTCCTGCGCGGCATCGACGTAGAGCGGTACGGATTGCGTTGGGCGCATGCGGAATTGGATTGCGTGCACCCCCTCGACGACGGCAGCGCGGGGGTGCTGCACCGCTCGGTCTGCGACACCGCCGCCGGACTCGGCGCCGACGAGCGGCTGTGGCGCAGGCTGTTCGAGGGCCCGGTGGCCGGCTACGACCTCACCAGCGCGGACATCATGCGGCCGCTGCTGCACCTGCCCCGGCATCCGATCCGGCTGGCGCGCTTCGGGATTCCCGCGACGCTGCCCGCCACCTTCCTGGCGCGGGCCTTCCGCACCGAGCAGGGTCGGGCGCTGTTCGGCGGCGTCGCCGCACACGCCTTCCATCCGCTGCACCGGCCGCTCAGCGCCAGTATCGGTCTCGGCATCCTCACCGCCGGCCACCGATACGGGTGGGCGGTGGCGGTCGGCGGCTCTCAGCGCATCACCGACACTATGGCCGCGGTCCTCGGTGACCACGGCGGCAAGATCGAAACCGGTATCCAGGTGCGCTCGACGTCGGACCTGCCGCCCTCGGATATCACGATCTGGGATCTCGCGCCGACCGCGGTCGCCGAGATCCTGGGCGACCGGCTACCCGCCCGTATCGCCCGCGCTTACCGCCGATTCCGTTACGGGCCGGGCGCTTTCAAAGTGGACTTCGCTGTCGAGGGCGGTGTCCCGTGGACCGCCCCCGCCGCGCGACGGGCGGGCACCGTGCACCTGGGTGGCGACTTCGCCGAGATCGCCGCGGCCGAACGCGACATCCACGCGGGCCGGCTGCCACAGCGCCCCTTCGTCCTGGTCGGTCAGCAGTATCTGGCCGACCCCGGCCGCTCGGTCGGTGACATCCACCCCGTGTGGACCTACGCCCACGTGCCCAACGGCTACACCGGTGACGCCACCGAGGCGATCATCGCTCAACTCGAGCGCTTCGCCCCCGACTTCCGCGAGCGGGTGATCGGCATGTCGGTCCACAGCACGGCCGAATTCGCCGCGGGCAACCCGAATTTCGTCGGCGGCAACATCATGACCGGCGCCAAGGACATCCCGCAGCTGGTCTTCGGCCCGCGAAAGACCCTCCAGCCCTACGATATCGGCGTCCCGGGCCACTATCTGTGCTCGGCAGCGACGCCACCGGGCCCGGGCGCGCACGGCATGTGTGGCGCGAACGCCGCCGAGCGGGCACTGCGGAAGACGCATTCCTGAGGCCTCGTCGACCAGCGGGTTACGTCGACCCGAACCACCGGATAGGCGTAACTCAATCCACCGCGCGTCGGGACGAGTCGAGTCGGTGCACGGTGAGGGCGGCCGCGAGCATGCGGGATTCCCGGGGGACGGTGGGGTCGAGGCCGGTGAGTTCGGCGATGCGGTGCAGTCGATAGGTGAAGGTGTTGGGGTGGACGTGGAGGCGACGGGATGCTGTTTTGCGGTCGGCGCCGTAGTGCAGATGGGCTTCCAGCGCGTCGAGCAGATGGGGGCTGGCCAACAACGGAATCACGCGTTGGGCCAGTCTCGCTCGGGCGGGGCCCGGACGCGTGAGCTGGTACTCCAGCAGCAGATCGTCGAGCCGGTAGCAGCCACCCGGTCTGCCGCGCAGGCGCGCCAATTCGGTCAGTTCGATCGCGTCTTCGGCGGCGGCCGGAATATCCGCACGACCGACGCCGGGAAGTTCGGCCAGATACACGGTCACGCCGAATTGCTCCGAGAGTCGCGCGGCGAGTCGGTCGAACTGCTGGGCTTCGACGGTGCCGGTCTCGGAGCTGTCGCTCACCAAGGCGATTCCGGTCTTCCCGTCGAAAGTGGCGGGCGTGGTGGTGCCGGTGAGGTCGTCGAGTGCGTGTTGCAGCACCCGGATCCGGCGCCGGGCCACCAGATTCGCGGCGCTGCCAGTCAGCAGCGGTTCGTTCAGGTGTATCGCCAAGACGGTGTAGTGATCGGCGAGAATCGTGTCCGCGCGGGCCGCGAGTTCCTCGGCGGGCAGGCCCCGCACCAGTGCCGAGCACAATTCGCGACGCGCCTCCCGCTCGGCGTGATAGATCGAGCGCTCGACCTCGGTGTATGCCTCCACGACCGTCAGATTGATATCGCGCAGCAGATCGAGAAGTCTGCCGAATGCCATCAGGAATTGGTCCATCTCGTCCGGTTCGACCAAGGCCGATGCCTCGGCCAGCAACGACTTCGCCGATGCGTGGATCGCGGCGATGAGCATTCGCAGCGGCAGCCGGTCCTCGGCGTGCCGTTCGGCGACGGGTCCGACGAAGACCGCCACCTCGGCCTGACTGAAGTCACGACCGGCGGCGATGGCCTCCAAGACCGCGCGACCGCAGGTCAGGATCGTCGGCAGCACCTCCGCGGTGAAGTGGTCGGCGGGTAGGTCGACGGGTGTGGTCGCACCGAGACCTTCCGCGAGCATGCGTTCGGAGATCTGCGGCCATCGAGCGAGCATGCGGGCAGTCAGAGCGGGTCGCACGGTAACAGGCTTTTCGACGAGCATGCCCCGATTGTGTTCCGAAGACAGGCCTGCAGTGGTAGGTCCGGTCGAATACGGCCAAACCCTGGCGTCCGCACCAATTTCGTCACCGTCATCTCAGCGCACGGTGCAACGAACGTCTCCGACTACAACGTGTTGCTACTCGTAATCGTCGCTCAGTGGAGTGACGATGCGGTCCTGTGCACGCCAAACTGTCGTGACCCTACTTTCGGAGATGCGGCCGACACCAACGATGATCATGTTCGACACCAGTGCCTTACCGACCGCGCCGTCCGCGCAGATCTCGCGGGCGACGCAGCGGATCGTCGACGGAGTTCTGCACGCGATTCGCCCGCACAATGCGCCCAGCAATGTCCTGCACGACGAAATACATGCCGTTGTCAGAGAATGTCTGGAATTGGTGAGCGGCGCGCGCGAACACGATGTACGCGCGGCGCTCCGCCCCGCTGCCGCACGATGGGCGACCACCGGTGTTCCCATCGAAACCGTCCACCGGCTCGTGCAAACAGGGTTCCGTGTTCACCTGAACGACCACACCTCGAATCCGAGGTACCAAAAGAACCTCGGCAATGTCGCCAAGATCATGGAGGCGATGCAAACGGTCAACACGACGATCTACCGGGTCTATCTCGAGGTCGATCGGTTCGTCGCCGATCACCATGGTCGGCAGGCAGTCGCCCGTGCCCTGCTCAGCGGGCGAAACGCGTCCGCGGTCGCCCGTGAACACGGAACACCGCTCACCGAGCGGTACCTCGTCTTGTCGGTGGCCGCCCACTCGCCCGGGCACGGGACTGTTTCACCCGGAAACTTCGTCGAGATGCTCGAAGACTGTCTGCCACAACCCGTTTCCGCGTTGCACAGCACGCTCGGTGGCACCGTGTTGATTCACGGCACGCCGGATACCGAGACAATTCGGCACATGCTCGTGCGGACATCGCTGATCGTGATCGCGATCGAGGCAGCGGGTGACGATATTCCGGCGGCCACCGAAGTCGGCCACGAATTGCTCGACGTCGCGCGCAGACTCCGCAAACGACCAGGCCTGTACCACTTCGACGATCTCGCAGTCGAATATCAGCTGACGCGTCCCGGCCCCGGCCGCGACCGCCTCGAAACCGCGCTCGACGCGGTAGCGGTAGATCCCGAGCTGGTGACCACGCTGCGGGTCCATCTGAACAACGGACTACATCGCCGGCTCACCGCACGTGAGATGCACATCCACGAAAACACCGTCGACTACCGGCTCCGCCGGATCTACCGACTCGCCGGACTCGACCCCCGCAACCCGGAGCTCATCACGAGACTGAGAGCAGCGCTGACCGTGCGCGAGTACATGCTGGCCGTACGCTCCCACCGCGCGGACGAGGCCGACGGACCAGCCTCCTGATCGGCACCGAGGGGTGCCCCGGCATGGTGGTTTCCCCGCCACCGAAGGTCTGGTTCGGGAGGATTTGTTGCGGGTTCAACGCGCCTCGAGAGGCGTGGTCGTACCTATGACGGACAGCAGCTGCAGTTTCTCGTAGCTTTCGCTCCCTGGTACCGCTGTGTAGACGAGCAATAGATTCGATTGGTCTGGGTCCAGAAGGATTTGACAGTTCAGTTCCAGTGGTCCGACGGTCGGGTGTAGGTATCGCTTGACCGCTCGTGGTTTGATGCCGACTTCGTGGTCTTTCCACAGGGTGCGGAACTGCTCGCTTTCGGTGGTGAGCAACTCCGCGAGGTGGGCAGCTTTGGACGTCGGCCCACGGAGTGCGAGCACGCCCCGAAGACCCGAAACATACATTCTCGACAAGAACTCGTGGTCCTCGGCAGGATGAAGGGCACGGGCCGCTGGATCGGTGAACCATCTGTATCCGATGCTGCGCGACGGTCCGGTGTATCGAGTCAGGTCGCCTACGAGCGCGACACCGAGCGGAGTCTGGCGCAACGTTTCACCGAGTTCGGTAACGATCTCGGCCGGAGTGTCGTCGGTCAGTCTGTCGAAAATCCGCATCATGCCCGGACTGATGAACTCGCTGTCGCCATCTCGGCTCGGCGGCTGGTGCCCGGCTAGGCGGAAGAGATGGTCGCGCTCGTCCCGCGACAAGTGCAGGCCCTGCGCGATAGATGCGATCATCTGCTCGGAAGGCTGCGGGCCGCTTGCTCTTTCGAGACGCGCGAAATAGTCCGGGGACATGTGACACAGCGCGGCGACCTCTTCGCGCCGCAACCCACGAGTTCGACGACGTTTGCCACGCGGGAGACCGACATCTTCGGGCTGCAATGCCTGCCGTCGGCCAAGGAGGAACTCCGCGAGTCCCGCTCGATCGATCATATGTACATCTTCCCCCTTCTCCGTCGGGACGCGGACTCTCAGCCACTGATCGTCGAGTCCTGGATAAGTTCCGTAGCGAGCGGAAGGCTCGTCCTGAGGTACCGAAACGGTGCAAACGCAGGTCGACATCAGGAGTAGCCCATGGTGCGCAAAAACTACGACATCGCGATCCCCGACCTTTCCGGTAAACGAGCGGTCGTGACGGGAGGAAGCGATGGCATCGGACTCGGTATCGCGACGATGCTCGCCGGCGCGGGCGCCGAAGTCGTCCTGCCCGTCCGTAATCGCCGCAAAGGCGAGGCGGCCATTGCGAAGATTCGCGAGCAGCACCCTGACGCGATACTTTTTCTGCGCGATCTGGACCTGTCTTCGCTGGCGTCGATCGCGGCGCTCGGCGAACAGTTGCGTGCCGACGGTTCACCGATCCATTTCCTGGTGAACAACGCGGGCGTCATGACCCCGCCCGAGCGGCAGGCCACCACCGATGGATTCGAGCTGCAGTTCGGCACCAACCACCTCGGTCATTTCGCATTCACCGGCCACCTCCTACCACTCCTACGCGCCGGTCACGCGCGGGTGACCACGCAATCGAGCGTGGCGGCCCGCAACGCCGAGATCAACTGGGCAGACCTGAACTGGGAACGGAAATACGACGGAATGCGGTCCTACCGGCAATCCAAGCTTGCGTGTGGGCTGCTCGGGCTCGAACTCGGTCGCCTCAGCCGCGCGAAAGGTTGGGGAATCACCAGCAATATCTCTCATCCCGGTGTCGCACCGACAAGCCTGCTCGCAGCACGCCCGGAAATCGGACGGACCGGCGACACCATGCAGGTACGGATCATCCGTTGGCTTTCGGCGCACGGAATCATCGCGGGAACCGTGGACAGCGCGAAACTTCCCGCGCTCATGGCCGCGGTCACTCCTGAATCCAAAGACGGTGGTTTCTACGGTCCACAATGGCCAGGCCGAGTCGGCGGCCCGCCCGGAGAGCAGAAGCTGTGGAAACCACTGCGCGACGCCGACAGCGCCTCGCGACTGTGGAAGATCTCGGAGGATCTCACCGGCGTTTCGTACGGGTGAGAGGCCACCGGATCTCCATTGCGACGCGTTGGCGAGTCAGCGGATGCGTAGCGGCAAGGTGTGGTGGCGGCGTACGAAAATGCTTGGTACCCATCGTGGTTGGTCGCCCTCTATGAGGGTGAAGTTGTCGCTGCGTTCGAGCAGCGTGGTGATCGCGACCCTGGCCTCCGTTCGAGCCAGTGCCGATCCGAGGCAGAAGTGGGCGCCTTTGCCGAAGGCGAGATGACCGGTCAGGCCTTTCCGATCGATGTCCACTTCGTCCGGGGCCGGGAACCGCGCGGGGTCGCGATTGGCGGCGCCCCAGAGCAACAGCAGATGGCTGCCCTCGGGCAACTCGACATCGCCGAGGGTCGTCGAGGTGGTGACGTGCCGGTGGTGGCCGCGGAACGGGGACTCGAGCCGCAGAACCTCCTCGAGAAACGGGGCGACGAGGTCGGGCTGCGCTCGTAAGTGCTCCTGGAGATGCGGGCGGGTGGCCAAGATTCTGGCCGCACTGGCGATCAGACCTGCGGTGGACTCTCCCCCGGCTCCGACCAGTTGCACCAAGACCAGGACGGCGACTTCCTCGGAGATCTCGCCGGTGGTGCAGGCGTGGGCCAAGACCCCGAGTAGGTCGTCGCCGGGATCTTGTCGGGCACGTTGCAGTTGGTGGTGCAGGTACTGAGCGAGTTCTGCCGCCGACGCGAACAGCCTGCCCAGTTGCCCTTCGCCGACCACACCGCCCAGCATCTCGGTGCTGTCGTAAGCCCAGACGAGCAGCTGCGGCACGTCCTGTTCGGGCAGTCCGATCAGGTGCGCGACCATTGCCAGCGGCAAACGATCAGCCATCTCGCCGGCCCAGTCGATCCGGCCGTCACGCATTCCGTCGGACCACAAACGGTCGACCAGCTCGCCGACGGCGGGGCCGAGGGTCCGGATCCGCTTACCGAGGACCGGCAACACCAGCTTGCGGTGAGCCAGATGAGTCGGGTCGTCGGCGGTCGCCAGGACGTGCACCGCTTGTCCACCGCCGTCCAGGTCGAAAGTCGTCGGCGGACCCGCGGGTTGCTGGACAAGAACCGCCGTCAGATTCGACGAGAAGTCCTCGGTGCGCCGTACGGCTTCGGTCACCAGCTCCCACGTCGAAACGAGGTAGAAGTCGGTGCCGGGTACCCGATGAACCGGTGCGGTCTCACGCAACGATCGGTAGAGGCGGTACGGATTCTCGAGGTGAGCCGAATCGAAGATGTCGATCTCGTCCAGCGGTATGACGCTCATCAGCTACTCCCAGACCATCGGTAGAACGTGTTTCAGTAGCACCACCGTCCATGTCCGAAACAGGGGTGTCAAGATCACGTGGAGAATTGCGATTCAACGCCTTTACCTGCGGTTTCATCTGTCTCAACGCCGACGAGGCTCAGGCCATCGAAGCTGGTCGGCGGCCCTTTCGCGCACGGCGATGATAGACACAAACGCAATTCTGTCTCACTATGAGATCTCACGCAGGCCCGTTCCAACTGCTGGAGGCACCCCATCACAGATCATGATCGAGCCGATTGGCTCGCCGGTGGGCGTCGTCGCGACATCGCCGCCGAACGAATCCACGCCGCGGCAACCGCACTCATTCTCGAACGAGGCATCGAGGCGGTGAACGTCGACGAGGTCGCCGCGCGCGCGGGCTGCTCGAGAGCGACGCTGTACCGGCATGTCGGCGGGAAATCGGCCATCGTCGACGGTGTGATCGCGCGTGCCGCGTCCGTGGTCGCGGAGGAAGTCGCCCTCGCCGTCGAACCCTTCGACGGGTCGCGTCGCGTCGTAGAGGCGATCCTGGCATCGGTCGACGCGGTCCGCACGAATCCGGTACTGGCCCAGTGGTATGCGCGATCCCGCGCCACCCGCGCGGACAGCTATCTCGCGGCTTCACCGCAACTCGGCAGATTCGCGACCGCACTCACCGGTGTCGCCCCCGACGACGCGGCGGCGCGATGGATCGTTCGAGTCGTGATGTCGCTGCTCACCTGGCCACTGGACGATCCGGCCGAAGAGCGGCTGCTCGTCGAGCGCTACGTCGAACCAGGCCTTCGCTGAGACCGCGCGGACGTGCCCCTCACCGCATTGCGAGAATTTCCGCGTCACCGTCATACACTGCCGGAATACCGCATTTCCGCAAGCGTGTCCCCACTAGTTATGGAGGGTTTTCATGCGTGCTGTTTCCGTTATCGCGACAATGCTTGGATCCGCCGCCTTATCGCTGGCCCTGGCGGTCGCACCAGCCGAAGCAGAATCCAGCCCCGTAGGCACCGACGCGCTGGTGTCCTTCGAATTCGGACCGGGAAATACCCGCACCGAATGTCACGGCGGCCGGTTCCCTTGTGAACCGACAGAATTCAAATGCGACAACGATCGGTGCGTTCAGAAACAATGGCTGTGCGATGGCGACGACGACTGCGGCGACGGGACCGATGAACGCAACTGCCAGTAGCGCCCGAGTTCGCGAACCGGTCCGGGAACCACTAGCTTCGACCCATGTCGGTTGGTACGCGCGAGCTCGCGGAGTTCGAGAACTCACGGGCGCGTTTAGAGGCGATCGCGTATCGCCTGTTGGGCTCGGCGAGCGATGCCGAGGACGCGGTGCAGGACACCTTCGTGCGCTGGCACGCCGCCGACCACGCATTCGTCGAGACGCCCGCCGCCTGGCTCACGAAGGTGCTCACCAATATCTGCCTCAACCAGCTCACGTCGGCGCGGGTTCGGCGGGAGGCGTATGTGGGCCAGTGGTTACCCGAGCCGGTCTTCGCCACCGACCCGATCACGGGCCCGGCCGACACCGTCGAGCAGCGCGAATCGGTGTCGATGGCCGTACTCACCCTGATGGAACGGCTCTCGCCGAGGGAACGCGCCGTGTACGTGTTGCGCGAGGCATTCGGCTACGCGCACAACGAGATCGCCGACATCCTCGATATCACCGAGGCCAACTGCTACCAGATCTACCGGCGCGCCAAACAGCATGTGACCGACGACCGGACGCGCGTGCACGTCGACGAGGCGGCCGCGCGCAAGGTGGTCGAGGAATTCCTGGCCGCCACACTGAGCGGCAACACCGACTCGCTCATCCGGTTGCTGACCGACGACGCGATCAGCGCGGGCGACGGTGGTGGTGTGGTTCCGTCGCTGGACCGGCCGATCACCGGCTCGCTGCAGGTGGCGCGGTTCCTGCGTCGCCTGTTCGTGCCGAACGAACACAAGTGGGCGATGATCGGCGGCCGCGCCGACCTGTTCGCCGCCGTCGCCAATGGTGTTCCCGCGCTGGTGATCGTGGCCGCCGACCGCGTCGTCGCCCTCATCACCTTCGACGTGACGACCGAGGGGATCGTGGCCGTGCACACCCAGGCCAACCCGGCCAAGCTCGAGCGGGCAACCTGGCACTGGGCGACGAATCAGCACGCCGACCCACTCCTCACGGGCTGGTGATCTAGCTCACATTCCAGTGCTGTCAGGTTTCGCATCGCTGTCCGGTTCAGGAAGCGAACACCACCCAGACAGGAGTGAGACCATGAAGCATCGCATCGTCGTTCTCGGCGCCGGTTACGCCGGAGCCAACGCCGCCGGACGTCTGGCCAAGCGGCTGCACCCGGCCGACGTCGACATCACCGTCGTCAATGCCGACCCGGAGTTCGTCGAACGGGTCCGTATGCACCAGCTCGCGGCCGGACAGGACCTGAAGAGCCGCCCGCTGACCGAGGTCTTCGCGGGTACCGGGGTGAGCGTGCGGCTGGGGCGGGTCACCGCCATCGATGTCGACCACAAGACGGTATCCGTCGATGACAGCAACGAGATCGCTTACGACACACTGGTTTACGCCCTGGGCAGCACTGCCGCTTCCGGTGCGCCGGGTGTGGCCGAGCACGCGTACGACATCGCGGGCAAGCAGTCCGCGCTCCGCACGCGTGCGCGGCTGGCGAGCCTGGGCGCCGGTGCGACCGTGCTGGTCGTCGGCGGTGGTCTCACCGGCATCGAAGCGGCCACCGAGATCGCCGAAGCCCGACCGGATCTCGGCGTCGTGCTCGTGGCGCGCGGTGGCCTGGGCGACTGGCTGAGCGACAAAGCGCGTCGACACCTGCGCGCCGCGTTCGACCGGCTCGGCATCACGGTGCGTGAGCACACCGATATCGCCCGCGTGCTGGAAACCGGTGCAGTCACCGGTGACGGTGCGGTCATCCAGGCCGAGATGACGGTGTGGACAGCAGGTTTCGCGGTCCATCCGATCCCCACGGCCACCACCTTGACCGTGTCGGACACCGGTCGGATCGTCGTCGACGAGACGATGCGCTCGATCTCGCATCCCGACGTCTATGCCATCGGTGATGCCGCACTCGCCCCCGGCGCGGGCGGTGACCCGCTGCGTATGTCCTGCGCTTCCGGTGTCCCCACGGCGTACCAGGCGGCCGACGCCATCGCCGCCCGCCTGACCGGACGCCCGGTGCCGCGCAACGAAATCGGCTACACCGGCCAGTGCGTGAGCCTCGGCCGCCGCGACGCCCTCGTGCAGTGGGTCACCCCCGACGACCAGCCCAAGTCCTCCGCGCTCACCGGACGACCGGCCGCGCGCCTCAAGGAGTTCATCTGCAAGAGCGCGGCCTGGAGCGTTTCGCACCCGACCACGATGATGCCGTCGCGCAGACGACGCATCACCGCGACCTCGCCGGACTCCGCGCGCACGGCCTGATGCGCCGCGCCTCGTCCCATCGGGCCGTGCATTCGTGGTCCTACTTCGCCGGTGCGATGTTCTGATTGAGATGGAACAGGTTGGCCGGGTCGTAGGCCTTCTTGATCGCCGCCAAGCGGTCGTAGTTGGGCCCGTAGTTGGCGCGGATGCGGCCCTGGTCGTCGGAGGCCATGAAATTGATGTAGCCACCGTCGGCGGTATGCGGTTCGAGCGCGGCGTGGTAGTCGCGCACCCACTCGATATTGGCTTCGTTGTCGGCCGCATCCGGCCACATGCCCGCGATGACCGGGGCGAAGTTCGCGGTCCGGTAGGCGAACGCGGTGTCCTCCGCCGCGACGTCGTGGACGGCGCCGTCGATCGGGTACAGGTGCATGGTGGACTGCATGGCGGGCACCCGTGGACCGAACTCCAGGTGCGTGGCGAGAGCGCCGTCGGTGAGTTCGGGTTGGAAGGCCGCCTTCCAGTAGTGCTGCAACCCGGCGGGGAGCAGCGCGTCGAACGCGCCGTTGAGGGTCGGGTAGGGCATGCGGCCCACGTGCTCGGCGACCGGTGCCGCGACCGCGCGCAGGTCCGCGAGCAGTGCCTCGGCCTCCTCGTCGCTGCCGTTGAAGCACGACACCAGGAGCACGAAGGGCTCACCGACCCGGTCTTCGGGGATGAACGGTAGCGGCGGGGCGATCTGGAAGGCGGGGAAGGCGCCCATCGCGCGCGGTGCCGCGGCGATCCAGTCGCGGTAGGTCCGCAACAGTTGTTCGGCTTCTTCGAGCTCGAAGAACATGGGTCCGCCGTAGATGGTGTCCACCGGGTGCAGGTCGAACTCCATCTCGGTCACCACACCGAAGTTGCCGCCGCCACCGCGCAACGCCCAGAACAGATCGGGATGCTCGGTCACGTTCGCGGTGACGAAAGTGCCGTCGGCCAGGACGACGTCGGCGGATCGCAGGTTGTCGATCGAGAGCCCGTAGGCACGGGCGAGGTAGCCGATGCCACCGCCGAGCGTCAGGCCGGCCACACCGGTGGTCGAGATGATGCCGCCGGTGGTGGCGAGGCCGAAAGTGTGTGCGGCGTGGTCGAAGTCGCCCCAGGTGCAGCCTGCCTGGACCCGGGCGATCCGCTTGTCGGGATCGATGCGAATGCCCTTCATCGCGCTGAGGTCCAAGACGATGCCGTCGTCGACGGTGCCGAAACCGGGCACGCTGTGCCCGCCCGCGCGCACAGCGAGGTCGAGCCCGCTCGCCCGGGCGGTGTCGATGGTGACGCGCACGTCGGCGACGTCGACCGCGCCGACGATCGCGAAAGGTTTGCGGTCGATCATCCCGTTGTAGACCGAACGGGCCTGGTCGTAGCCGGGTGACTGCGCGGTGATCACCTCGCCGCGGACCGCTTCGAGCATGGTCAGTGCTGGTGTGCCGTTCATTTCTGCTCCCTGAGGGTCGGCCGGTGCGGCGATCAGCCGAACAGGCGCAGGACGTGGTCGTGGAACTGACGCATCTGCGCCACCGGGCCGACTTCGAGGAAGACGGCTCCCCCGGCGGAAGTGGCGGTGTGCCCGGCAGGCCAGTGGTAGACCTCCCCCGCGGCAGCGGTCTCCACCGTGCCGTCGGCGTGCTCGAGCCGCAACGATCCTTCCAGCACGATTCCCCAGTGTGGGCTGGGGCAACGGTCGTCGGGGAGGCCCTGCAGGACCGGTCCGAAGTCGGTTTCGGGCGGCACGCTGGCGTACCGGACCGCCATGTCGCCCCACTCGATGTACCGGGTGGTCAACTCGCCCTGGGCGACCTCGATGGGCAGGTCTTCGATCCTCGTCGCCATGATGTGCTCCTCGGTCGGCGTTACCTGTGACGCTACGGAGAACCGGTGCCGCGCACCTGACCTGATCTGACCGAATCGGCGCGGGCGCGAGGGGGTCGGATCGGACTATCTCGATGGGCGTCGAATCCGGCTAAGGTCGAAGAGTGACCGAATCGGCGTCGCCGAGCAGCGGTACGGCCTTTGTCGGTCGCGGCGCGGAGGTCGCGCGGCTCGAGGCCGTGTGGGCGGCGGTCGAGAGTGATCGGCGGCAGGTCGTCTTCGTCGGCGGCGAGCCGGGCGTCGGCAAGACCCGGTTGGTGAGTGAGGCGGCCACCGCGTTGCGCGCGCAGGGCGCCACCGTGCTGTGGGGCGCGTGCCGCGAAGACCTCGACATCCCGTACCGGCCCTTCGTCGCGATTCTCGAGCAGGCGATCGAGCAGGCCCCACCGGAAGCCCTTCGCGCTATCGCGCCCACCGCGGCCGCCCCGCTGCTGCGGCTCACCACGAGCGTGTCGCGGTATTGGCCGTCGGCGCAACCGAATCCGGGTGACCGGGACTCGCGACCCGCCCTCTTCGACGCCCTCATGCGGGTCTTGCTGGCGGCCGCCGAGCGCTGCCCGCTGGTGCTCGTTCTCGAGGATCTGCACTGGGCATCGGAACCGACGTTGGCGATGCTGTCTCATCTGGTCGAGTCCACTGCCGGTGAGCGGTTGCTCGTGCTGGCGACCTTGCGGACGACCGCACCGGACCGTACGGACGCGGTGAGCTTCGCCCTCGCCGATCTGCATCGTCTCGACGGTGTCGCCCGGATCGACCTCGCCGGGCTCAGCACCGAGGAGGTGGCCGAGTACCTCGTCCGGGCGGCCGGGGTGTCGCGGGGCTCGGCGCTCTCGGCCGCGCCGGTACTGCGCGACCACACCGGCGGGAATCCGTTCTTCCTCCAGGAGTACTGGCACGACCTGGCGACCCGCGGCGGCTTGACCGCGGTACGTTCCGCTGTCGCCGCACCGCGATCGGTCCAGGATGCGCTGGCCCGTCGGCTGGCGGCCTTCGATGTGGACCACGCGCGGGTGATCGAACTGGCGGCGGTCGCCGGTGATGTCGTCGATCCAGAGATCCTGACCGACGGACTCGACTCGAACCAGGTCCTCGCGGGCATCGACTTCGGTGTGCGTGCCGGACTTCTCGTCGCGGGGACCGCCGACGGCGAGTATCGCTTCGCGCACGCCCTCGCTCGCCAGGCCGTGCTCGACCGGATGTCGGCGGGCGATCTGGCGGCCGCGCATGCCCGGGTCGCGCTCGCCCTCGAGCAGCGCGACCCCACCCGGGTCGCCGCACTGGCTCATCACTATTTCCGGGCCCGTGCCCTCGGATACGCGGACAAGGCGGTGCACTACCTGGTGCTCGCGGCCCGCCAGGCCGAGCGTGGCATCGCCCATCGCGAGGCGGCGTCGCTGTACGAGCGCGCCGCGCAGGCGCATGCCGCACACGGCCCGACCAGGGTCGAGCTTCTCTCGGCGGCGGCGCGCTGTCACCTGCACGGTGGCGACTTCGACACCGCCCGTCGGCTCTACGAGGAGCTGGCCACGGACGGGGATCCGCGCGTCCGGCTGGCCGCCGCGATCGGGCACGAGAACGCGTCGTGGCGGCCCTCCGCGAGTGGTCAGCGCTCGCTGGCGCTGCTGAGCGAAGCTCTGGGCGCCGCCGCCTTGAACCCTGACGACCCACTGTCGGTGCGCGCTCGCGCGAGCATGGGGCGTGCCGCGTCGTTCACCGGCGACTCCCGGCAGGCTCGCCGGATCGGTGAGGATGCGTTGGCGCGGGCCAGGGTCATCGGTGATCCGGAGCTGCTCGCGCACGCCCTGTGCACGACGCTGTGGCAGGGTATGCGCCCGGACCTGGCACCCGAACTGCTGGCACGGGCGATCGAGCTCAACGACATCGGGGCGCGCCTCGGTGACGACGACTACCGGGGACCCGCCGCCTTCCACCGCGCGGTGTTCGCCTACCTGCTCGGCGACGCGGTGGCCTGGAGCAGCGCCCAGCGCGACCTGACCGAGTTGGCGCTGGCTCGGGGTCAGCCGTTCTTCCGGTATGTCGCCGGATGTTCGCGGTGCGCGCACCGGTTCGCCGTCGGCGACTTCGCGGGTACCGAGCGGATCATCGACTGGCTCGACGACCAGTTCGCCCAGGAGTTCGGCGGCGCCACCGAGGGCTCATGGGGTGTGCAGCAGTTCATGCTCCGGCGGGTCACCGGTGGGCTGGAGCAGGTTCGTCCGCTCGTGTCCGGCGATGAGAGCTTCGACGACCACTGGTTGCCGGGACTCTTGGCGTTGTACACCGAACTGGAGATGTGGCAGCCGGCCGCGCGCCTGCTGACTCACCTCTGCGAACGACTCGCCGATCACCGTTTCGGCGCCCAATGGGCGGGCGTGCTGGCTTTCGCCACCGAGGCGGCGGTCCGGCTCGACGACACCGAGGTGGCGGCGACCCTGCGCCCGTTGATGGCCGAGTACGCCGGCGCCAATCTGATGGCCGGTGCGAGCGTGGCGGTATTCGGCAGTGCGGATCGCTATCTCGCCGAACTGGACTCGGTGCTCGGTGCAGGCGGTGCGGACATGCACTTCGAGCGAGCTCTCGCGATGGACCGCCGGATGGGAGCGGTGACTCACCAGGCCGAGACATTGGCGGCTTGGTATCGGCACCGGCTGCGTCGTCCCGCCGCCGTGCCCGGACCTACCGCCGCCGACCTCGCCACCGAGGCACGCGCACTGGCACGGCGGATCGGACACCGCCGCATTCTGCGGGATCTGGAGGCGGACCCGGCGCCGCGCCGCGAGCATTTGACGCTGCCGAACGGGCTGACCGATCGCGAGGTCGATGTGCTCCGCCTGGTCGCCGACGGACTGTCCAATCGCGAGATCGGCGAGCGGTTGTTCATCAGCGCCAACACCGCCGCCAACCATGTACGCAGCATCCTGATCAAGACGGCCGCGCCCAATCGGACCAGGGCCGCCATCTTCGCCACCGAGCACGGCCTGCTCTAGCCGGAAGCAAGCCCGTCTGCGGTGGACAGCGGAGCGAAGGCTCCGTCCGGGGTTATGGTTCCGGACAGTTCCATGATGGCGTCGGCGGGGATTCCGGCCCTGACTGCGGCGGCGCGGATCGCATCGACGTTGTCGGCCTCGTAGAGGCAGAACGTCTTGCGTTTGTCCAGCGACAGAAACGAACTGAGCCAGCGCACCCCGAACTCGTCGTTGATCCGGTTGATCTCCGCGGCGGTCTCCGGGGCCACCTCGAGCTGTTCGGCGAATTGCCGCTCCACCATGAATATCGGCATCGGATGCCCCTTGGTTGTGCTCGAGCGCGGCCCACACGGTACACCGGTCCGAACGGCGGTCCCCGGTCTTCACGGTACTCGCTGCTCGACGATCCGCGCAGCCTGCAGAGCCCCGCCGTCGCAGCGGACTACGCTCGACAGATGACTACGGCGGCGCAGTTGAAAGCCCTGCAAGCTGCGGTGAAACAGCGCTACCGGGACGACCGGGCCGCTGCAGTCACGCCCCTGTGTGCGGCGGGTTCGTTCGCCGACCCCGGCATCACCTGCACCGTGCGGACATTCGCGGGGCCCGTGCGCGCCGGGCTGCATCCGGCGACCGGTGGTGGCGGTTCGGATGCCTGCTCCGGCGACATGCTGCTCGAGGCGTTGGCCGCCTGCGCCGGGGTGACCTGCCGCAGCGTCGCCACCGCCATGGCGCTGCCCATCACCGGCGCCGAAGTGGAGGCGACCGGGTCGTTCGACGCCGCCGGCACCCTCGGTATCGACCGGACCGCCGAAGTCGGGGTATCGCCGATCACGGTGACGATCACCGTCACGACCTCGGCCGACGTCGACGCTGCCGCATTGGCGAAACTCGCCGAACTCACCGAGCGATACTGCGTGGTCGGCCGGAGCCTCGTGCACCCGCCGGTGATCCGGGTGGTGGCAAGCCGATGAGCTCGTCACCGGGGTCATGGGCCGACGGCACCCGGCTCTACGAGTTCGTCGAGAAGTACGCGAGCATGGGTGACCATCGCGTCGGCACCGACGTCGACCACGACACCAACGCATTGTTCGCCGACGAGCTGACCAGCCTGGGCGCGAGCATCGAATACCAGCGATTCACGTTCGACCGTTACGTCGCGAAAACCCAGGTGACCATCGACGGAGAGCCGGTCGAGTCGGACGCGCTGTACTACCAGAGCGTCGGCGTGCGCGAGACCGACTCCCCGTATACGGCCGCCGTGCACGCCACCGAGGGCGACCGCACTTCCGCCGACCTCGACGCCGCGATCACGGCTGCGGAGAATGCGGGTGCGGCTGCCGCGGTGATCGCGACTCTCAACCCGCTGGGTCAGCTCGTGATGCCCAACCGGTATCCCACCGTCGTCGGCCGGATGCCGGTGGTCCTGGTACCCGGCCGGGTAGCCGACGACCTCGCCGCGAAATCGGTCCACCTCCGCTTCTCGGCCGAGACAGTCGCGGGCTCGAGCACGAACGTGATCGCCACCTTCGCCGCGGCCAACGCCGACGCCGCGCCCCTCCTGCTCGCGACACCGCTCAGTGGCTGGTTCGGATGCGCGGCCGAACGCGCGACCGGCATCGCCGTCGCGTTCGCTCTCGCGGAGCGCTTCGCCGGACGGCACCCGGTGGTCGTCGTCGGAGCGCCCGGACACGAGATCCTGCACCACATCGGTTTGCAGCACTACCTGCGCACCTTCGACATGGATCCCGCGCTGATCGTGCATCTGGGCGCCAATGTCGCACTGGGAGTGCGGAAAGCACCCGAGACACCCCTCGAACTCGCACCACCGGTGACCGGCCCGCACCACCTCCCGACCGTCGGGCGTTCGCTGTTCGTCAGGATGGACGAAAGCCGTTACGGCCCGGTGGAAAAGGCCCTCGCCACGGCCGGGCTGGCACCGATCCTCAACCCGCCGAAGTGGTTCGGCGAAGGCGAACTGTGGGCTGATGTGAGCCCCGCGCCGCTGATGTCGTTCGTCGGGATCACTCCCGCCTTCCACACCCCGGCCGATACACCGGACAACACCACCTCACCCGAAGCGCTCGCCACCGTTGCTCGCGCCGTCGGCACGGCCGTCGAAAACTACCTCGACCAGAGCTGATCTCGACCTGATTCCGAATCAGCCGTGCAGGTCGTCGTCGTGGGTCCGTACATCCGGCGAGCCTGGTACTCCCGACGCCGGCTCGTGACGGGTGTTCTCCGACGCCGAGTCAGCCGGTGGTCGGCGGATGGGGGCCGACTCGGCCGACGGCGTGCAGGAGCTGGGCGTTCGCCACGTCGATCGGGGTGTCCGCGGGGATCACCAGCAGGGTGAGGTGGACGCCGTTCGCGCCGGCGAGGTGCATGGTGTCGGGAAGCTGGCCGATGTCGGGGGCCCGCAGTTCGACACCGTCGGGGCGGTCGATGCGGCGCTGGTTGCGGCTGGTCACGTTCCAGTCGAAGCTGATTCGCGCCGTCCGGCCCAGGCGGGGCGTGAGGGCGCTGATCAGATCGTGGAGTTCGGCGGTGAGATTCTCCGTCCTCGGCCACCAGGCGCCGTCGAACAGCTCGGCATGACTTTCGGTGCCGCGCAACAGGAGTCGCGGCGTCCGGGTCGGTTCTCCGAACGGTTGCCGATCGTTGTCCGCAGTGTCTGTCGTCTGGGGATCGAGGGCGGGGGGCGGGCTGTCCTCGGGGTCGGCTTCGGCCGCGGCCATCAGGGATTCGTGGGCGATTCGGGCGTCGGTGCCGGAAGGGATCACCTGCAGCACCATCATGGCCGCGTCGCGCCCGAACACGTACATCGTGTTCCACAGCTCGAAGTGATAGGCATCGAGCCGGACGGTCTCCCCCGCGACGGTGATCCGAGAAGGTGCGGACGCCCAGCACGAGGGGTCGTACACGACGCGCCAGACCGGGCCCAGCCGTACCCCGAGCACGGCGAGCAAGTCGGGCAGTTCGGCCGACAGGTCGTCCGAGCGCGGCCACCAGGCGCCGTCGATGTAATGGTCGGCCGCAGAACGCGCCCGTATCCGCAGTCGCGGCGTATAGAGCGGGGGAACCTCGTGGCGGGCGGGTGCCGCGTCGGGATGACGACTTTCGCGAAGGCGCATGACGGTCCTTTCGGCCGGGATCCGAGGAATCGGTATCAGCTCCGGGGACCTGTACATCCTCCAGTAGACGCCTCGGGCAGCTTGCTTGTCAACGCTGTAGGTCTACACTGGCAACGAAACTGGATCAGACGGAGGTGGCCTCGTGGCCGAGGATTCGACAGATGGCGCCCGCCGTCCCGCCAACGCGGTGACCAGGGCGTCCGTGCTCACCGCGGCGCTGATGATCGTCGATCGCGACGGCGTCGACGCACTGTCGATGCGGCGGCTGGCCGAAGCGGTCGGCCGGGACCCGATGGTGATCTACCGTCACCTGCCCAACAAGGCCGCCGTGCTCGACGGCGTGGCCGAGATGGTGTTCGAACAGCTGGTGGTCGATGCCGACGATCCGGACTGGGCGGCACAGCTGCGCGCGGTGGCGCGCTCCTTCCGCGCGTTGTCGCTGGCCCACCCGAATGTCGTCCCGCTGCTGGTGACCCGGCCGCTGTCGACCCCGCTCGGCATGCGCCCGATCGCGGTGGTCCGGCCGCTCGAGAACATCCTGCGACTGCTCACCAACGCCGGGTTCTCCGGCGCCGACGCGCTGCACGTCTACCGCGCCCTGTTCGGATTCCTCTACGGTCACGTACTCAACGAGCTCCAAGAGGTGATCGAGCGGCCGGAGGAATCCGACGAGGTCCTGCGGCTCGGCTTGCATCGGCTGCCGATCACCGAGTTCCCCCTGGTGCGTGAGCTCGCACCGATACTGGCCGCCTACGACGGCGCGGCCGAACTCGAGCGAGGCCTGGATATCCTCCTCACCGGCCTCACCGCGACCCTGAGTCACCTCTCGGGCTGATCACTGTCCGGTTCGGCCCCACCCTCGGACTCCCAGCGTTGCTCGGCGGACTCGCCGTCGATGTCGGCCGGGACCACCCGCAGGTGTAACCAGTGGCCGTCGACGCCGAGCACATCGACCGTGTGCGGTCGCATGTAGTGGTAACCGTCCAAGCGCACCCGATGACCTCGATGATCGAAAGTCCGTGCGGCAGCGGGCCATTCGTCGATGTTGTAGCTCAGCCGATGCACCGGGCCGCGCTGGGGCTCGAGCCGCGCCAGCAGATCGGGCAGCTCGGCGGTCAGATCCGCACCGTGCGGCCACCAGGTCGTCGAGGCATCCGAATGCGGTCCGGGAACACGTCCGGCCGATGTTCGCGTCATGATCCGGCGCTCCTGTCCCGGCTCCCGCCGACTCCGTCACACAGCGGTCACTGTGTGCGTCTATACCGTTAGTCTACGCTGTAGACGTCTGCTGTAGATGGACGTAGAATCAGCGGTACGACCAGTGAGGAATCATGGCCATCACCGAAGTCGCGGTCTACGCGCACCTGAGCAGAGCCGATGTCGAAGCCCTCGGCGAGGAACTCGACACGATCCGGCGCGACATCGAGGAGCGGCGCGGCGCCCCCGACGCCGACTACATCCGGCGCACGATCGCCTTCCAGCGAATCCTCGACGCGAGTGCGCGACTGCTCCTGGCGGGCACCGGCTCACGACTGGGTTGGCTCGTCGGCACCTCGGCGCTGGCCGCGGCCAAGAGCATCGAGAACATGGAGATCGGCCACAATGTGTCGCACGGCCAATGGGATTGGATGAACGATCCCGAGATCCATTCCCGCACCTGGGAATGGGACATGGCCGGGGTGTCGTCACAGTGGCGCTACTCGCACAACTACCGCCATCACATGTTCACCAATGTGGTCGGGATGGACGACGACGTCGGATTCGGCGTCATCCGGGTGACCAGAGACCAGCAGTGGCGACCACGCCTGCTCCTGCAACCGCTGCAGAATTTGCTCCTGGCAGCCACTTTCGAATGGGGTATCGCCCTGCACGGGCTGTATTCCGAACGCGACCGCGCCGAGACCGCCACCGAGAAGACCGCGCACACCCGGGCGCTGGTCCGCAAGATCGGCAGGCAGACGGCCAAGGACTACGTGTTCTTCCCGATGTTGAGCGGACGGCGCTGGCGCCGCACCCTGACCGCGAGCATCGCCGCCAACGCGCTGCGCAATCTCTGGGCCTACGTCGTGATCTTCTGCGGCCACTTCCCCGACGGCGCCGAAAAGTTCACCCCGGAAGCGATCGAGCACGAGACGCACGGCGAGTGGTACCTGCGCCAGATGCTCGGCTCCGCCAACTTCGACGCCGGCCCGATCCTGGCCTTCCTCAGCGGCCATCTCTCCCACCAGATCGAGCACCACCTTTTCCCCGACCTGCCGAGCAACCGCTACGCCGAGATAGCAACTCGGGTCCGCGCACTCTGCGACAAATACGACCTGCCCTACACCACCGGCCCGCTGCCCCGGCAGTACCTGCTCACTCTGCGCACGATCAACAAACTGGCCCTGCCCGACACCTTCCTGCTGGCAACCACCGACGACGCACCCGAAACCGCATCCGAACGCAAGTTCGCCACCGCGGTCCCCGCCGAGCCGGGAACCATCCGGCGCGGGCTACGCACCGCACTACGCGCGGGAGCCCGGTCCGGTGATCACCGGGGCAATTTCAGCACTCGGCGGGCGATGATATCGAGCTGGATCTCGATGGTGCCGCCACCGAAGAGGATGGCGGGCAGGCCGAGGAAGTCGAAGGTGTAGGGCTGTTCGGGGTGGCCGACGGCGGCGCGCGGCCCGAGAACAGAGACCAGGGCACGCGTGGCATCGCGCTGAGCGATGGCGTGCCAGACCTTGCGAACGCTGTTGCCCGCGGTATCGCCGTCAGCGATACCGTTCGTCCCCGCTACGGCATTGCGCAGGTTGAGTGCGGCGACCGAGAGCTCGCGTGCGGCATTGCGGCCGAGGACACGCATCACGTCGTCGCGAGTGCCCGCGTGGTCACCGGAATCCAGCAGCCGGCGCACCAGAGCGCTCGAGCCGTGACCGAAGGTGGCCGAGCCCATGGCGAATCGTTCGTTGGACAGGGTGGTGACCGCGATCCGCCAACCGTCACCGGGATTCGCGACCACCTGACTGTCGGGCACGAAGACCTCGTCGAGGAAGACCTCGTTGAACTCCCAGATGCCCGTGGCCTGACGCAGCGGGCGGACGACGACACCATCGGAATCCATCGGAATCAGGAAGTACGTCAGGCCCGCGTGTTTGGCCGCCGTCGCATCGGTGCGAGCCAGGCAGACCGCCCAATCCGCTTCCTGTGCTTGGGAATTCCACACTTTCTGCCCGGTGATCACCCACCCGCCCGCGACCTTCCGCGCGGCGGTGGACAGCCCAGCCAAGTCCGAACCCGCTCCCGGCTCGGAGAACAGCTGACACCAGATGATCCGGCCGAGGAGGGTGTCGGTGACAAACCGCGCGCGCTGTTCGTCGTCACCGTGTTCGATCAGGGTGGGCAGCACCCATCCGCCGATTCCGAGCTCGGGTTGGGCGAGACCGCGGCGCGCGAATTCGTCGGCGATCACAGCCTGTTCGGCCGGACCGGCGCCGAGTCCGTACGGGGGTGGGTAGTGCGGGGCGACCAGGCCGTCGGCGGCCAGCCGCGTACGACGGGATCCGCCGCGCGCGGGAGCCCAACCCGCCGAGGGGATCTCGTCGTCGGGCAAGGCGACGACCTCGTCGAGCACGGCACCCACGGTCGAACGCAGGGCCGGCGAGGTCGTGGCGGTGACGAACGTGAAATCGCGCTCGGCGCGCAGGCACCGCTGTCCCAGCTCGCGCGCCGCCGCGTCCTCGCCGCCGATCACGGCAGCCAACGCGATCGCCCGCCGCCAGTACAGGTGGGCGTCGTGTTCCCAAGTGAAGCCGATGCCACCGAGCAGGCTCACACAATCCACCGCTTGATCGATCGCGGCGGGTAGGGCGGTCAGCGCGGCGCTCGCGGCGGCGAGAAGGCGCTGCTCGGTGGATTGGGACTCGGCGCGACCGGCGTCCCAGGTCGCCGCGGTCGTCACCTCGGCGCGGACCAGCATCAGTGCCGTCTTGTGCTGTACCGCTTGGAAACTGCCGATCGGGCGCCCGAATTGGTGCCGGACGCGAATGTAGTCGACGGTGGTGTCCAGCAGCCGGCGACAGATTCCGGTCGCCTCCGCCGCGGCAAGGGTGGTCGTCCACAGCTGGGCGAGGGCCGGGTCGATGCCGTCGAGCACGTTCGCGGGCTCAACCCGATAGGCGTCGAACGCGAGGCGCCCGAGGGAACGAGTCAGGTCGACGGCCTCGGCGGTGGTCACGTGGGCCGACGAGCCCGACGGAACCGTGTCGGCGGGGTCGAACCAGAACCACAGGATCGCGTCACCGTCGATATCGGCCCGCACCACCACCCGTTGGGCGCCGGGCAGACCGAGTGCCGGATCAGAGGTCCCCGAGACCACCCAGCCGTCTCCGTCGGGTTCGGCGCGAAGTCCTGCGCCGGTGACGACCGATCCGGTCATGCCCGCGCTGAACGCCGTCGACAGTGCCGGGGCGTCCGTCGCCGCCGTAGCGAGCGCGCTCGCGGTCACAGTCGGCAGGTACGGGCCGGGGAACAGGGCCGCGCCCAGTTGCTCGACCGCCACTACGAGGGTGGCCAGCCCGCACTCGTCGCCACCGTAGACAGCAGGCAGGTGCAGTGCGTGTAATCCCTGATCGCACAGGGCTGTCCAGGTGTCGGACGGTCCGGCGCCGGTCGAGTAGTCGGCGAGGTGTTCACGCGTCCGCGACAGCGGTGCGAGCTTGCGGGCGAAGGCGGCGACCGATTCCGCGAGTGCCTGCTGGTCGAGGTCTACGGCTAGGGACATCTGCGGCTCCTGAAGGCTGGAAGGTCACGACGGCGTTCGGTCCTGGCACTCGCTCGACAACGCGGACCAGACCGGGGCGCGGTGGTCGAGCCGGGCGCGCATCCCTTCCACGGCATCGTGGCTGCCCATCACGCGCAGGTGCAGTTCGGTTTCGAGCTCGGCGACCCTGGCGGGGCCATAGCCGTGGATCGCGGCGTCCCACAGCAGTCGCTTGCTCGCTGCCATCGATGTCGGCGAGGCGTAGGTGGCCATGTCGGTGGCCATCGTGAGGGCGGCGGGCAGTACTTCGGCCGCGGGCAGGCACCGGCTGGCGAGGCCGAGCCGGACCGCTTCGACGCCGTCGAAAGTGCGTCCGGACAACAGGATGTCGGCGGCGACGGACATCCCGGCGACCTTGGCCACCGTCCAGTGCGCCATCGCGTCGGGCACGACACCGAGGCGCACCTGGGGAATGGCGTAACGGGCGTCGTCGGCGACCAGGCGGATATCGGCCTGCATGGCGAGGGTCAGCCCGATGCCGATGGCGTGTCCGTTCACCGCGGCGATCACCGGCTTTCGCAGGGCGAAGGCGGGCGGGTCGACCGGTGAGGCGGAGAAGGTGGCGCGGTCGGGACCGTCGAAGGTGGCCGTTCCGCCGCCCAGGTCCGCTCCCGCGCAGAAGGCCGGGGCGGCACCGGTCAGCACGATCACCCGGACCGCGGCGTCGGCATCCAGGTCGCGGTAGGCCCGGCCGAGCGCGTGACCCATCGCGGCGGTGAAGGCATTGCGGCGCTGCGGTCGATCGAGAGTCACCACGGCGACGCCGTCGCAGATCTCGATCCGGACGCCGCTCATACGACCTGCAATGCGGTGACCAGGTCCCTGATCTGCGCGTCCGGAGCGGTGTAACCGGGGAAATAGCAGCAGATCCGGTCGGCGACCCGGCCGAAACGTGCCACGATCTGGTCGGCGCATTCCTCGGGCGTGCCGTAGACGGCGAGCGTACGCAGCATGTGGTGGTCGATCAGCTCCGTCATCGGGCCGACCTGGCCGCGCTTGGACAGCGCGTTCAGTTCGGGCTGGAGTTCACCCCATCCCTCCACCTCGAGGACCGGGCGGTAAGCGGGGGTCGATCCGTAGAAGGCGAGCAACCGCCGTACCCCGACGGCGGCGGATTCGAGTTCGCGCGGCGTCCGGCCCATCGCGACGATCACCTGCGGATAGATCGCCAGGTCGGCGGCCACACGCCCGGCACGCTCGAGCCCTTCCTCGATGGCCGGCACGGTGCGTTCGGCGAAATGGCGGGCGCTGTTGAACGGCATGACCAGCAGCCCGTCGGCCACCTCGGCCGCGGTTCTGGTCATGATCGGGCCGAGCGCGCCGAGGCAGATCTGCGGCACCCCATACGGATTCGGGCCGGGATCGAAGGTGGGCGGCATCAGGGTGTGCCGGGTGAATTCCCCTTCGAAGCGCAGCGCGGTCCCGTTCTGCCACGCGTCGAGGACCGCCTTGACCGCTTGGACGATCTCGCGCATCCGTGCCGCGGGCCGCGACCACTGGCCGCCGTACCGCTTGTCGATGTGCGCGCGAGTCTGCGAACCGAGTCCGAGCCGGAACCGGCCACGGCTGAGCAGGTGCAGATCGTAGGCCGCGTGCGCCAGGTGCAGCGGGCTACGTGGCAGTGCGATGGCGACATTGGTCATGAGGTCGACAGGTTCGGCACCGCCGGCCGCCAGGATCAGCGGCAGAAACGCATCATGGGGACCTTCGAAGGTGAACAGGCCGTCGGCGCCACACGCGGTCAATTCGGCAGTGCGGGAGACGACTTCGTCGGGGCGGGCGTCGAGCTGGAGATCGACCTTCATCGGTCCGCCGTGAACTGCGGAAGCACTGCGATCATAATTACATAGTAGCATGTAACGTTATCGCACGACCCAGGGGAGAATTCGCCGCGAGCGACGGTTCAGCGCGGGTTCACGAGCACGTACAGCGCGTCCGCCATGCGCGTCACGAACCGCTCGGCGTCTTCACCGCCTCGCGACAGCGCGTGGAATGTCGTTGTCCCCGCGAGGATCTCGAAGACCAGCTCCGGATCGACGGCGGGCGCGAGCCGACCGTCGTCGACCGCGCCCGCGAGCAACTCGGCGAAGGCCTTGCGTACCGGCGCACCGATCGCCAGCAGCCGTCGCCGCGCCTCTTCGGTCTGCGAGTCGGCCAGCAGACCCGGCACTCCGGCGCGCGCCGCCGGGCTGTCCGCGCGGGCGAGAAAAATGCGCACCCAGGTCGCCAGGTCGGCACGCAGATCGCCGGTCGGCTCCGGCGGCGCGTACGCGCCGGGACCGTGAATGGCCTCCTCCAGCAAGGCCTGCCGAGTCGGCCAGCGCCGGTAGATCGCCGGTGTGTTGACGCCGGCGCGCTTGGCGATCGCCACCACCGTGGTCTGCGGATACCCCACCTCCGCGAGCAGCTGCCGGGCGGCGATGAGCACGGCGAGGTCTTTGTCGGCGTCACGCGGCCGACCGGGTCGCGGCGAGGATTCCGAAGTCACCATTACATACTAGACTGTAATGTTATTCGGCGCTGCCGCGACCCGTGACCACAATCAGTCCTCGGCCAGCAACTGCTCGATCCGCTGGACACAGAACGCCGTCACATCGACCTCCGGCGGCAGCTGCAACCGGTGCGCCATCCGCAGCAGCGGGATACTGAGCAGGGCCGCCGCCAGAATCTCGTTGTAGCGCAGGTTGCGCACCTTCATCCCACTGCGTTCCTCATAGCGGGCGATGGTCTGCTGCCTGGTCGGTGTGCCCGGAAGCCGTTCGGTGCCTTGGAATTCCGAACACGCCCAGTCGAGGAACAGCATCCAGGCGAGGTCGGCTTCGTGGTCGCCGATGTAGGAGATCTCCCAGTCGAGCACGCCGACAACCCGGAATTCGGTGTCGTAGAGAATGTTCGACATGCGTGCGTCACCCCAACACAGCGTGATGTGGTCGGGTTCGTACGAATTCGCGCGCAGCCAGTCCACCGCACGACGCAGCGCGGGTGGCGCGGTGGTCGACGCCCAGTCGAGAGCGGCGCCGACGTAGCCGACTATCTGCTCGAGTGGTTTCGTGCCGAATTGCGGGAACGCCAGGAAGTCCAGATTCAGGGTGCGCCAGTCGAGCTGGTGGATCTCGGCGATGGTGTCGACGCAACCCCACCACATCTTTTCCCGCTCGGCGGGCTCGGCATCGAAGTACAGTCCGGCCGAATGATAGGACGGCAGGTCACCGGGCGCGCAGCCCTCGATCCGGTCCATCACGAAGTACGGGCTGCCGAGCGCCTCGGTGCCGCGATCCAGCCAGCGGACAGCGGGTACCGGCAGGCCGGTGCCCGCGAGCCTGCGCATGACCAGCACCTGCCGGAGCAGGTCGTAGTCGGGAAACAGCGCGACCTCGGGCGGGCGGCGCAGCACCAGCGACACCTGCTCGGCGTCGTCGCGTTCCAGGTCGAACAGGAACGTCTCGGTCGCCAGCCCGCGCGGGCTGGCCGTCCAGTTCGATACCCGGGCGGAGCGCGCGTCGGGGAACTCCTCGCGCAGGACGGGCACGACGGCGGTCGGCAGGTCTGCTGCCGTGGGTCGAGCGGTCATCAGTAGCCCTCGTACCCGTAGCGGGCGTTGCGGCCCATGAACACCATCTCCACCAAGCCGTAGCCGACCTTCCCGTCACTGCTCTCGACCTTGCAGAAGGTCTCGGTGAGCATGCTGACCTGCCGCAGCTCCCCGGTATCGGCCAGGTCGACGGTGAAGCCGTCGCTGTAGGACTCGCCCTTCCAGATACCGGAGGCGTAACCGCGGTACATGTCGTAGCCGGCCAGGCCCGGCCAGAAATCGTGTAGCGCCGTCACGGAGAAGGTGCGCACGTTGCCGTCGGCGGCGGTCGTGGTGAACGCGCCCTCGGTGACGATGCGGAAGTCGTCGCGGAACTTCAGGTCATGGGTGACGCCGATGATCGGCACGGTCGGCGCCTGCGCTTCGATGGGCTGCTGGATGGAGCCTTCGAAGTGCCAGCGTTGCCCGTCGGCGGTCTCGCGCTGAGCGAAATGGACCAGCTCGTCGTCGAACTGGAAGATGCCCATGAAGTACAGGACACCGTCCGGGATCTCCGAGGGCTGCAGACCGCTGCCCTCGCCGAGGCTGCCGCCGCCACCGCCGTGCCTGGTGCCCCACGAGTGATCGCGGCCGAACCACCAGGTGCTCGGGTCGATGTCGATCCGCTGACCGTCGACCTCGAGCCAGCCGGAGATCTCACCGTTCTGGTAGTAGCGTCGCGCGTCCTCGCGGACGCGGCCACGAGTGCGGAAGAACGCGGGTTCCTGCTCGTAGGCGGGGAACCGACCGCTGAAGTTCAGCTCGAGGCGCAGCCCGTGCTCGTTGTCGCCGAGGCTCGCGCGAACCCCGCGCAGCGGCTCGGTGATCTCGTAGCGGTAGGGGCCCACCTGCCAGGCGCCCAGGTCGTCGTACTTGCCGCCGATCTCACGCGACAGGCGCGCCACATGCGCCTTGCCGTCGATGGTGACCATCGCGTAGGCGTCCATCACATTGCGGTTGGGGTAGCGCGCCATGCCGGTCATGACGCTGACCCGGCCGGTGGTGTCGAAGCCGTAGAGCACGACGCGCTCGGTCCAGCGCAGGTCGCTCTGGACGACGTGGTCGAAGGTCGTCGGCAATTGGTGGCACAGCAGTTCGTCCTGGGGAGTCAGCATGGGGGTCCTTCACGAGTGGGGGGTGGAACAGGTTTCAAGTTAGCGAATTCAAATACACCATGTAGCGTTTTTAAAAAGATCCGATCTCGGCTACGCTCTGCCGACGTCGAAGGAGGAGTGATCGGTGACCGAACAGATCGAGAACCGCCAGGGCCGCGGTCGTCCACGGGACCCACAACTGGACGAGCAAGTGCTGCGCGCCACGCAGGAATTGCTGGTAGAGCAGGGTTTTCAGGCCACGACGATTCAGGGCGTCGCGCGCCGCGCGGGCGTGGTCGCCACCTCGATCTACCGTCGGTGGCCGAACAAGATCCACCTCGTCGAGGACGCGATCTTCGCGCTCGACACCGGGGTGGTCCCGCAGCCCACCGGTGACATCCGCGCGGACCTGCTCGCCTGGACCCGGCTGTTCTTCACCGCCGCCACCCATCCCGCGGCCCGCTCCGGCATCCCCGGCCTGCTCTCGGCCTACCACGACGACGAACAGAGCTACCGGCGACTGCGCGACCGCGGCGAGGGCATGGCGCGAGTCGCGTTGCGCGCCACCATCGATGCGGCCGTCGAAACCGGCCAGGTCTCCCCTGCCTGCGATCCGGACCTGCTCTTCGAATTCCTGCGTGGCGCGACCCTGCTGCGCGCACTCACCCGAGGCGACGAGGACGGCGAACACTTCTGCCGCCAGACGGCCGCGGCCCTGGTCACCCTCGCCCTCCATCACGAAAGTACGGAATGAGAACCCTCTATCGACGTCTGCTCGTCGCCGCGGCCGCCGCGTTGCTGGTCCCCGCCGCGATCGGCACCGCACAACCGGACTCCTCGGGGCGGGTGCTGGAGAGTCGCGACATCGCCGACACCGCTGTCGCCCGGGCTGCCTGCACGGGCGACGCGCTCCCCGAACCCGGCTTGCAGGGCGACGTGCCGGCCGCCGACCGTGACAGTGGCCGCAGTACTCAGGGCTACCGATGCAACATCACCCGTATCGGCGGCTACGCGGGTCGCGGCGCGGGGATCACCTCGACGCAGTTCGACCACTGCGTCTATCTGGGTAGCTTCTTCCCCGGCAACCTGCTCGGCCCGGCGCAAGGCGTGCAGGTGATCGACGTCGCGGATCCGGCGAATCCGGTGCTCACCACCACGCTCACCGAACCCGCGATGCTGGCCGGAACCTGGGAGAGTCTCAAGGTCAACTCCGAGCGAAAGCTGCTGGTCGGCACCGGGGTTCCCGCGTTCACCGGCGCGGGGCTGATCTCGGTCTACGACATCTCCGACTGCGCGCACCCGCGTCTGCTCAACCCCGGCCCGGGCACCGATCCGACCCTGCCGGTGCAGATCACGGCGCACGAGGGCGGTTTCTCCCCCGACGGCCGCACCTATTGGGCGTCCGGGGTCGTTCCCGGCATCGTCAGCGCTGTCGACCTGACCGACCCGGCTCTGCCCCGCGTGATCTGGCAGGGCATGCCCGGCAAATCCATGCACGGTATGGGCCTGCGCGCCGACGGCAACCGGATGTATCTGGCCGACAACATGGGTGGGCTCACGATCCTCGACACCTCCGCCGTGCAGCGGCGCGATCCCGACCCCCAGGTGCCGATCATCGCCCAGCTCACCTGGACCGACGGCTGGGCGACCCAGCAGAACGTGCCGGTCACCTACAACGGCGTGCCGTACCTGTTCAGCGCCGACGAGGCGGGCTCCGGCGGCGTGAAACTCATCGACATCTCCGACGACACCCAGCCGCGCGTGGTGAACACGATCAAGCTGGAGATCAATCTTTCGCAGCACCGCGACAGCGCGATGGCCTCCAGCATGGGTGGGTCGTTGTTCGCCTACGACGCCCACTACTGCTCCGCCGACCGGCCGGTGAATCCCACCGCGCTCGCCTGCGGCTGGATCTCCTCCGGCATCCGGGTGTTCGACGTGCGCGATCCGTTCCAGGTGCGCGAGATCGCCTACTTCAACCCACCGGCACGCACCGGCCAGAACAGCGAGTTGTGGAACTCCCCGCACGCTCTCGCCTCGATCATCGGTGTCCCGCTCCTCAGCGCGCCATCGGTGATGCAGGCCGTCGAGTCGGGCGCCTTCGATCCCGAGCAGGCGACCAGCTCGCGTACCGGCGACGTGGCCTTCGGTGACCTGTCCACGGACTGGTGCTTCTCGGCCCCCGAATGGCGTGGCAACCAGCTGTGGGCCGCCTGCGCCGACAACGGCCTGCTCACCCTGGAATTGTCACCCGAGGTGTACACCCCGCCCGCCGACCAGCGCTCGACCATCGGCTCATGAGCGAGCGAATGCCGACACGCGATGTGTCCGCCGCGGTCGGTTACCGACGCAGCACGCCGCGGGTGGTGCTCGGTGCCGCCACGTCGATCCTGCTCCTGCTGGTGATCGGCGCGGCCCTGCGACCGCTCGTGGTACCCGAGATCCCCACGGCCGCACCGGTATTGACATCGACCGAGATCGGTTTCGTGCAGGACATGACCGGTCACCATCAGCAGGCGCTGACCATCGTCGAGCGCCTCGCGCCCGACGTCGACCCCGCGGTGCGGCGACTGGCCGACCAGATCGCCGACGCCCAGCGCCTCGAGGTCGGCATGATGCTCGGCTGGCTCCGGCTGGCCGGTACGACCCCGACCAACGCGCACCCGATGTCGTGGATGCCCACCGGTCACCGGCATGCCGGCGCCACGACGATGCCCGGAATGGCCACTCGCGCCGATCTCGACGCCCTCGCCGTGGCCCGGGGAGCCGAGGCGGAAATGATGTTCCTGCGCCTGATGTACCGCCATCACCAGGGCGGCGTCGCCATGGCCCAGGCCTTCGACGAGCTGTCCACCGGCGGTCCGGTCGAGCAGGCGGCGCGCGACATGATCAGCACGCAGAGCCAGGAGTCCGGAATCATCGGTCTGCTGATCGCCCGGTACGGTGCGGCCGCGACGGGCTGAGTCGGCTGGATGCGCGGTCTGCCGGTCGTCACCGGCTTCGCTGACGGTTGCCGCGTAGACCCGGCACTGACGCCGGACACCGCGCTCACGAATGCGTGACCATGTCGCGGATCGCAGCGCGGACCTCGACGACAGCGGGGATGGCCGCGAATTCGACCGACTCGTGCAGGAAGTCCGAAAGCCGGGCGGCTGTGCGGCCGGTCGGACCCGGGTTCAGCGACAATGCCGGACCGATCTCCTCGACCGCGCGTTCGGGCTCGCCGAGCATCAACCGCAGGCGAGCCGAGGAGATCGCGGCCATCTCCGGTGTCAGGACTTCCCGCGACAGCGGCGGGTGGCCATCACCGAAGGCGATGCGGGCCAGGTCGGGGCGAGTCGCGATGAGTTGACGGTAGCTGTGGCCGAGCAGCCGCGACTGCTGCCCCGGCCCCGGCCAGTCGCGACGCGGTCCGAGGAGCATGCCGATGGCGGCCGCGGTGAGGCTGCGGTCGGCGGCATTGTCAGCGGGGGCAGCCTCGGCGGCTTCACCACGGCATTCCGCCGCGACGACGATCGCGCGCTGGAACGCGGCCTGCTCGCCGAGAATGCCGTTCGCGTAGGCCTCGAGTTCGGCGAGGGCGACCCGCAACAGGGGTGTCGCGGTGCGGCGCGACAGATACTGTGCGAGCTGAGCCACCTCCAGTCCTTCCGCGGGCCTGCCGCTGTCGAGGAGCTGCCAGGTCGACTCGGTGAGGATCGCGGCGGTCAGCACCGGGTCGCCTGCGGCGTGGGCCAGCCGCGCGGCATCGACCGAGTACCTGCGCGCGGCGGCGACGTCCTCCACATCCCAGCTCATGGCGGCGGCGATGTCGGCCAGTTCCGCACCGATCCGGAGAGCGCGCCCATACCGGTTCGAATCCGAAAGTTGCTGCAACCGAGGCAGATTCGCGCCCAACCACGCCGTGACGGCGCGGCGCGGCGCCTGCCCGTCGCCCCACTGCCTGCCTCGCGCCCATATCGCCAGCTGCTCGGCGGCGGCCAATTCGGCGGCGGAGAAGGTCGGGTGATCGGCGCGCGCGTACGTGGCGGGTGGTAGCAGCAGCGACCGCAGCTGGGTGGGCAGGTCGTCGAGCTCGCCGACCGATTCGACGGTCAACCGGTCACGCAGGTGATCCAGCGACGTGTGCAACGCCGACGCGTAGGCGTCCACGTGCTCGGCGCGCACCGCGCGCGCACCGGTCTCGAGCTGACCCAGGTACGGCTTGGAGTAGTTCGTGCGAGCGGCCATGCCCTGCAGACTGATCCCGGCGGCTGTCCGCGCGACGCGCAGCGCCGAGCCCACTTCGCTCATGCGCGTGCCGCACCGGCGCTCGGCCGCGCCATGCGAATGCGCGCCCGCACATCATTCGCTTGCGCGAGGTTCGCGACTGGGATCGGTTTTCTCATCACCTCGACAATACGTCCCCGGTCTCGCCGCGCGGGGTGTCTGCAAACCGTCTGCAAGACGGCGCGGCCCGGCTTCGCGCAGCGGTTGGTCTCCCTATCGTCCGAGATCGTGAGCAACAAAACTGTCCTGTCCGGTCGGCGCCCGCGCAATGGTGCGCGGGCCGCGCTGACCTCTCTCGCGCTGATCGTCGCCGCGGCGACCGGGGTGATGCCGGCCGCGGCGGCGCCGTACCGACCCGCCGCACCGCTCGAAGCCACCTATCACGCGCCCGGCCCGTGGGTGGTGGCCCAACGAACCGGTGTCGACTGCTGCACGTCCACCGGCGACAGCTACGACATCTGGTATCCGGCCGACCTCGGCGCGGGCGGTGTGGTGCATCCGGTGATCACCTGGGGCAACGGCACCATGGCCCACCCGCGCGAATACGCGTACCTGCTCTCGCATCTCGCGTCGTGGGGATTCGTGGTCATCGCCGCCGATCGCACCGACACCGGCACCGGTGCGCAGATGCTCGACGCGGTGCGCTACCTGAGCGACCAGAACGGCGACCCGAACAGCGTCTTCCACAACAAGATCGACACCGACGCGGCCGGAGCCACGGGCCATTCGCAGGGTGGGCTCGGCGCGATCAACGCGCTCACCCGCGGCGGCGGCCTCGTCGACACCGCGGTGACCCTCGAGATGCCGATGGCGGCGGCCTGCGCGTCGCTGCCGACCGTCGACGGCCAGAGCGCCTGCATCGATCCCACTGCGGTGACCTCCGGCTCGGTCCTGCTGGTGAACGGTACGGCCGACGGCATCTCGCCGGCCACGCAGGCGCTCCCACCCGAGGTGATCGGTTTGCAGTCGATGCAGGCGTACTACGACGCGATGCCCGCAGGCGTACCCAAGGCCCGCGCCGCGGTGGTGGGCGCCCACCACAACGACGTCCAGGGCCAGCCCGACTGCACCAACTTCGGCTGCACCGAGGGCGTGCATCGCTATCTCGGCTACCTGACCGCCTGGTTCATGGACCGGCTGCGCGGCGATCAGGTCGCCCGAGGCGCGTTCCTGGCAGGCACCGGCGAACTCCTGCACAACCCACACTGGTCCGATCAAGCCAGCACCATCACCCGCTGACCGACGAAAGGCTGCATCTTCCATGGAAGACCACATCGAGAAACTGCTCACCGAGCTGGATCTGGACGGCAAGCTCCGGCTGATCTCCGGTGCGAGCCTGTTCCGGATGGCAGGTGACCCCGCTATCGGACTCGCCGAGATGCCGGTGTCCGACGGGCCGTCCGGGGTGCGTGGCGAGAACTGGGACGAACGCGACCCGTCGGTGAGCCTGCCCTCCGGTACCGCGATCGCCGCCACCTGGGATCCGGCGCTGCTCACCGAGATCGGCGCCCTGATCGCCGCCGAGGCCCGCCGCAAGGACGTCTACGCGGTGCTCGGCCCGACGATGAATCTGCACCGTTCCCCGCTCGGCGGCAGGCATTTCGAGTGCTTCTCCGAGGATCCGCTGCTCACCGCCGAGATGGCCGACGCGTACGTGCGCGCCGTGCAGGCGCACGGCGTCAGCGCGTGCCCGAAACACTACGTGGCCAACGACTCCGAGACCGACCGCTTCACCGTCGACGTCCGCGTCGACGACCGGGCACTGCACGAGCTCTACCTCTACCCGTTCGAACGCACCGTGGAAGCGGGCGCCTGGATGATCATGGACGCCTACAACGCCGTCAACGGGACCACCATGACCGAGAACCCACTGCTCGACGAACCGCTCAAGGGCACATGGGGATTCGACGGTGTGGTGGTTTCGGACTGGATGGCGGTGCGCAGCACCGAGAGCGCGGCGAACGGAACCGACCTGTGCATGCCGGGCCCGCCGCACCTGTGGGGTGAACCGCTGGCCGCCGCCGTGCGCGCCGGCGAGATCGCCGAGTCCGCCGTCGACGACAAGGTGCGCCGCATCCTGCGCTTCGCCCAGCGCGTGGGCGCCCTGAACGGAACCCCGGAGCCCACCCCGGTTTTCAGCGACGAACAGGCACAGGATCTGGTCCGCCGGGTCGCCGCGGAGGCGATGGTGCTGGTCCGCAACGACGGTGTCCTGCCGCTGGCACCGGACACGACCGTCGCCCTCCTTGGCCCGTCCGCGGGCGAACCACGTTTCCTCGGCGGTGGCAGCGCCACCGTCATCCCCGGGCACACCAGCACCCCGGTGGAGGGCCTGACCGGGCGCCTGCCGATAACCCACACCGCGGGTGTCCATTTGTCCGAGGACCTGATTCCCGCCCCGGTGGCGATCATGACCGACCCCGAGACCGGCGAACCCGGCCTGTCCGCCCGGTACCTGAAGGACGGCACCGTGCTCGGCGTCCAGCACCGCACCACCAGCCGGCTCGTGCTGCTCGGTGAACCGCTGGCCGCGCAGTCGAACGCGATCGAGTTGCGCACACGTCTGCGCGCGGATATGGCCGGCGACTGGCAGATCGGATTCGGCGGCGTCGGCCACGTCCGGCTCGACATCGACGGCGAGACGGTGCTGGACGAGAACGTGACCCTGGAATCCGGCGACCCGGCGGCAGCGCTGCTCGACCCGCCCCAACGTCACGTGACCCGCACCCTCGCCGCCGGCGAGGAGGTCGAGGTGCGGCTCGTGACCAGCATTCAGGACGCGATGCCGGGCCTCGGCATCATTCTCGGCGCCACCCTCGGCATCCGGCGTCCGCAGCGTGACGACAACGAGGAGTTCGCGGCCGCGATCGAACTGGCGCGCGCCGCCGAGGTGGCCGTGGTGGTGGTCGGCACGACCGAGCAGATCGAGAGCGAGGGCATCGACCGCACGTCTTTGCGGCTGCCCGGCCGTCAGGACGAACTCGTCGCCGCCGTCGCCGCGGTCAACCCGCGCACCGTCGTGGTGGTGAATTCCGGTGCACCGGTAGAGATGCCGTGGCGAAACGAGGTCGCCGCCGTGCTGCTGTCGTGGTTCCCCGGCCAGGAGTTCGGCGCAGCACTGGCCGACGTGCTCACCGGCACCGCCGAACCCGGCGGCCGGCTGCCGACCACCTGGCCCGCGACCATGGCCGATGTTCCGGTCCTGAACACCACGCCCGTCGACGGCGTCCTCGACTACGCCGAGGGCATCCACATCGGCTACCGCGCGTGGTTGCGCGCGGGCACCGAACCCGCCTACCCCTTCGGTCACGGCCTCGGCTACACCACGTGGTCGACCGACGACCTCGTCGTCGACGGGCACACCGTCTCGATCACGGTGACCAACACCGGAGACCGCGACGGCAAACATGTCGTCCAGGCCTACCTCGCACGCCCCGACAGCACGGTGGATCGGCCGGTGCGCTGGCTGGCAGGCTTCGCCGCCGTCACCCTGGCCGCGGGCGAGTCCCGCACCGTGTCGCTCGACCTGCCCGACCGCGCCTTCCAGCACTGGGGGTCCGACGGCTGGGAGACAGAACCCGGCGAATTCACCGTGCACGTAGGCACTTCCGTCACCGACCTGCCCCACACCGCTTCCCTCATCTGACCCTCAGCTCGACCTGCTCGACCGAACAACGGAGCGTGGCCATGTCCACCAGTACCCCTCGACTCGACAAAGACGACCACAACGACACCGGACGGCTCGACGGAGCCTCGCGCACCAGGATTTTCACCGTGCTGGCGGTGATCGTCCTGTTCTCCGAGATCGCCCCGATGCAGTACACGATCGTGGCGGCGGCGTTACAGAAGATCGCGCCGAGCTTCCCCGGTGTCGGGGCCGACATCAACTGGGCCATCATCGTCTTCGGGTTGATCGGCGCGGCCGCGTCTCCGTTGATCGGCAAGATGAGCGACGTCTGGGGCAAGAAGCGGATGTTCCTCATCTGCGGTGCCCTGTTCGTCATCGGTTGCGTACTCGACGCGACCACCTCGAACTGGGCGGTCTTCCTGTTCGGTCGCTGCCTGCAGGCCACCGCCATCGCCACCGCGGTCATCGCCTACGGCCTCATCCGAGACCTGCTGCCGCGCACCATGATTCCGTTGGCGCTCGGGCTCACCGCGACCGGCTTCGGCGTCGCCTCGATCGCGGGTCCGGTCCTCGGCGGCTACCTGGTCGACAACCACAGCTGGCGCGCCATTTTTTGGGTGCTGGCGGCGTTCACCCTGGCGATGCTGCCGCTGGTCTGGTTCATCGTGCCCGAGTCCGAGCTGCGGGTGCCCGAGCGGATCGATATCGTCGGCGCCGCACTGCTGTCCGGAGGTGCCGCACTCACCTTGATCTACGTCGACAAGGGCCACGACTGGGGCTGGGCGAAGCCCACCACGCTGCTCTGGCTGGTCGCGGGCATCACCCTGCTCGTCCTGTTCGTCGTCATCGAAAAGCGTGTCGCGACACCGATCATGAACATGGAGTTGCTGTTCCACCCGCGCGTCGCGCTGGTCCTGGCCGGGGCGCTGCTGGCCTCGCTTCAGATCGGCATCGTCTCCTACGCCATCGCCTACATGGCCCAGACTCCACCGGATTCCGTCGTCACGGCTGGGATCGGGCAGTCGACGGTGGCCGAGATCCAGCGCCTGACCGGTCAGGCGGTACCGCTCGACGCTGTGCGCGTCGCCCTCGATCCCGGCTACACCTACGGCAGCGGGTACTCCCTGCTCGAGTTCGCGATCCGGATCGCCCTGCTCGGTTCGGTGATCACGATGATCTTCGGTGCGGTCGCGGGTCTGCTGGCCAAGCGAATCGGTGCCCGGCTCCCCCTGATCGTCGCCCTGATCATCTTCGCCGGTGCGGGCATCGCGTTCGCGCTGCTACCACTGACCACCACCAACTTCCTGGTCGTGAACTCGATTTTCAGCGTCGGCTTCGGCATGTACTACGCCTGCATGCCGATCCTGCTGGTCGAGGCGGTGCCGCAGGAACAGCAGGGCGTGAGTCTCGGCATGCTCGGGGTCATGCAGTCGATGGGCGTGGCGATCGGCCTGGCCGTCGTCACCGCGTTCCTGCACAACAACGGCATGAGCGCCATGGTGAGCGTGGGCGGCCTACCCCAACCGGCGACCCCGCTGCCCGACCTGTTCGGTGACCACGGCTACCGGCTCGGTTTCTGGGTCTGCGCGGCGGCATCCATGCTCGCACTCTCGCTCGCGCTGGTGATGAAACACGGCCGCACCCCGGCCACCGGGGGCACCGCGCACTGACCCGGACACGCCCTCGGCGATCAGTAGTCGAGGGCATGTTCCGGCTGGCAGACGAACAGGGGTGACGGTAGGTAGCGGACGACGGCGTCCAGGAGGGCGGCGATGTCGTCGCTCGCGCTGGGTGCGTCGCAGAGGATGGGGACGACGTCGCCGTTGCGAGTGCGGCGGCGGATGCGGTTGTGCAGGTCCCGCGCCGAAAGGGAGTCCGCGGAGTCCGATTCGGTCAGCGTCTCGACGAGCGCGCGGTACCAGCACCCGGCGGACTCTCCACGGCTACCGGCAGTCTCGAGCGCCGCGGCCGACACCAGATCGAGGACACCGTCGAAGCCGTCCCCGGTGCCGACCGGGACCTGCAGTGCCAGCGGTGCTGCCCCGCGAGTGTCGGCGATCGTACGAACGCAGCGGTCGAAATCGGCGGTGGGTCGATCGAGGCCGGTGACCAGGCACAGGCGGGCGACCTGGTGGTCGTCGGCGACTCGCAACATGATTTCCAGCCGAGGGGTGCTGCGCACGGCGGCGTTCACCACCACGACGACTCCGTCCGCTACGCGAATGGCGCGTTCCAGGTCGGCTATGAGCGCCTCGTTCGACGGCGCGGTGATACGAATCGTGTGCTCGACACCGTCCGTCGACCAGCGGACGGTGTCCTCCGTGTCGCCGAAGCACCGGCGCAGGCGGTGGGTCAGCCGGGTCGCCCCGGCGGGATCGCCGACGATCGTGACATTGCGGATCGACTGCGGGTCAATAGCTTTGGTGCCCATCGCGCTGCGGTACTCCAGATCGACGTCATCGCATCCTCGACGCGCTCACCGTACCTCCGCCCGAGCGGCGCCGGATCGGAATTCCGCCCCAAAGTAGAACGTGTTCCTATACCGTCGGCCACGTGCAGAAAGAACAACGCCCCGCCGTGGCTGACTGGTTCACTGCGGACGACGGCCAGGTACGCCTCAAAGGAACCCGCTGCAACGACTGCGGCACGCCGTACTTCCCGAAGAACACGCTCGCCTGCCGCAATCCGCAGTGCACAGGTGCCCACGACGGCTCCGAGCTCGTCGAGTACCTGTTCTCCACACGCGGGCGGATCTGGTCGTACGCGGACGCTCGGTACAAGCCGCCCGCGCCCTACGTCTCGGCCGATCCGTTCGTGCCCTACGTCGTCGCGGCGGTGGAGCTCGAGGTGGAGCAGATGGTGATTCTCGGGCAGGTCGAGCGCGGTCTCACCGTGGACGACCTCGCCGTCGGTATGCCGGTCGAACTGACCGTCGGCACGCTGTACGAGGACGACGACGCCGAGCACACGGTGTGGATGTGGAGGCCGGTCAATGACTGACACGAACGATCGCGACATCGCCGTCCTCGGCGCGGGCATGCACCCGTGGGGCAAGTGGGGCCGCAATTTCGTCGAATACGGTCTGGTGGCGGCGCGTGCGGCGCTGGCCGATGCCGGGTTGGACCACCGCGACGTCGGCTACATCGCCGGCGCCGACACCATCCGCAACGGTTACCCCGGCTTCGTCTCGGGTGCGACGTTCGCGCAGGCGCTCGGTTGGTCGGGTGCGCAGATCTCGAGCAGCTATGCCGCGTGCGCCTCGGGTGCGCAGGCCATCGCCAACGCGCGGGCCCAGATCCTGGCCGGACTGTGCGAGGTCGCGCTGGTTGTCGGCGCGGATACCACCCCGAAGGGGTTCTTCCAGCCGGTCGGTGGCGAGCGCCGCGACGACCCGGACTGGTTGCGCTTCCATCTGCTCGGCGCCACCAACCCCATCTATTTCGCGCTGTACGCCCGCCGCCGGATGGCCTTACACGGCGCCACCCTCGACGACTTCGCCGCCGTCAAGGTGAAGAACTCCAGGCACGGCCTGAACAATCCGAACGCCCGCTACCGCAAGGAGGTCTCGGTCGAGGAGATCTCCGCCTCGGCGATCGTCTCGGACCCGCTGCGGTTGCTCGACATCTGTGCGACCAGCGACGGTGGCGCCGCCCTGGTGCTCACGTCGATGGACTACGCCCGTCGCCACGGCGTCACCGATCCGGTGCGCATCTCCGCGCTGTCGACGGTCACGCCGACGTTCCCCAAGACCGTGCTCGATCTGCCGGATTTCTCGACGGATTCGGCGGTGGCCGTCGAGCCGCCCTCGCGCACCTTCCGGTCGGCCATCGCCCACGCCGCCTACGAGGAGGCCGGTATCGGTCCCGAAGACCTGTCCCTGGCCGAGGTCTACGACCTGTCGACGGCACTGGAACTGGACTGGTACGAGGACATCGGGCTCTGCGAGACAGGCGAAGCGGAGGCTCTGCTGCGCAGTGGCGCGACCACCTTGGGCGGACGGGTGCCGGTGAATCCCAGCGGCGGCCTGGCCTGCTTCGGCGAGGCCATCCCAGCCCAGGCCATCGCCCAGATCTGCGAACTCACCTGGCAACTACGCGGTCAGGCCGAGGGCCGCCAGGTCGACGATGCCCGCGCGGGCATCGCGGTGAACCAGGGCCTGTTCGGCCACGGATCAGCGATCATCGCCACACGCTGACCCACGGCGTCGTTCCCCGCGGCGCGCAGGATCGGATCCGCGACCTGCGCGCGTGGGGTATCGGCACCGCGCGGAATTCGAGATACTGTTCGTTACCCCATCGACCGGGCGCTTCGACCCATCGGAGGACTGCCGTGTCCACAGCGATATCCGCTCCGTCGACGATGCCGGTCGCGCAGGGCACCGAAGGCGGTGGCGCCGCCCTCGATCAGGTCGCGCTCATGACCGGTGCGGCCGCGGTGATCGGTGCGGTGCTGCTGTGGGTGGCCTACCTGCACCGGACCCGACGCATCACCTGGCTGCAGCGGCTGGCCGACTTCAGCGGGCGCATCATGAACCGGCCGGGCTGGGTGGCGCTCCCGATCGCGATGTTCCTCGCGACCATCTTGACGGCGTTTCTCGGCTTCATCTGGGATGTGAGCCTGCACGTCGGCAAGGGCCGCGACGCCGGACCGCTGGCCAACCCGGCGCACTACTTCATCCTTGTCGGCCTGTTCTTCCTCTTCATGGCGGGCATGCTTGCCGTCATCCTGCCGCTCGACGAGAAGCCGGGCCGGGCCGCGGTGAAGATCACCCGCGACTGGTACGCCCCCGTGGGCGGCATCCTGATCGCCGGTGCCGGTTTGTACGCGCTGATCGGTTTTCCGCTCGACGACATCTGGCATCGGCTGTTCGGCCAGGATGTCACGCTCTGGGGGCCCACTCACCTGATGCTCATCGGTGGGGCGGGTCTGTCGCTGATCGGCGTGCTGCTGCTCGAACTCGAAGGCCGGTACAACCGGCCCGACCCCGCGCGCATCGACGGCCGGGTGTTGTGGGCGGTTCAGGCCTTCGCTTTCGGCGGCCTGGTGATCGGGCTGTCGGTGTTCGGCGTCGAATTCGACTTCGGTGTGCAGCAGTTCCGGCTGGTGCTGCAACCGATGTTGATCGTCTTCGCCGCGACGATCGCCCTGATCTCGGCGCGGCTCACGCTCGGCCCGCTCAGCACGTTGCTGCTCGTGGCCTTCGCCTTCGGTGTGCGCTGGGTCGTCGCGGTCCTGGTCGGCACCGGATTCGAGGCGCCGCGCAACGTGTTTCCGCTGTACCTCGGTGCCGCGGTCGTGGTCGAATTGCTGGCTCTCCTGCCGTTGATCCGCCGACCGCTCTGGTGGGGCGCGCTGGCCGGGCTCGGGGTGGCGACGGTGGGCATCTGGCTCGAATCGCTGTGGATCGAGCGGATGTTCGTCAATCCCTGGGTCGCCGGGATGTGGCCCGAACTGCTGGCGATGGCGGTGCCGGTCGGTGTGGCGGGCGGTGTGATCGGCGCGATGCTCGGCACTGTGCTGCGCGGCGAGCCATTGCCCAGGCCCGCGGTGCGCCGCGGACTGGTTGTCGCCGCGGTGGTGATCGCCGCCGCGGCCACCACGAACGGGCTGATCATCCGGGTACCGGAGAACGCGTCGGCGACGGTCGTGCTCACCGACGCCGAGCCCGTCCGGGGCGGGCGGATGGTCACCGCCGACATCCGGCTCTCCCCCACCGATCTGATCGGTGCCGATCCGGAATGGGTGGAGATCCTGGCCTGGCAGGGCGGTACCGGTGACGACAGTCCCGGCCACGGCCTGGTCGTGGACGAACTGCGTCGCGTCGCCGACGACCACTTCGTTTCCACCCGCCCGGTGCCCGTGCACGGCACCTGGAAAACGGTGCTGCGCCTGCAGGACGGGCGCATGCAATCCGCGCTGCCCCTCTTCATGCCGCTCGATCCCGGCATCGGCGCCGCGGAGGTGGCCGCGCCCGCGAGCTTCACGCGGCCGTTCGTCGAGGAGATCTCGGTGTTGCAGCGCGAGCGGTCCTTCGACCATCCGTCCTGGCTGATCGGCCTGGCCGGCCTGGTGGTGCTGGCATGCAGCCTGGCCTTGATCGCGGCGATGGCGTGGGGCGCCGCGCGCGTCAACGATCGCTATCTGGCGGCGGGCAGCACACCGGATCAGAAGGCAACGGTCGACACGTGATCCGCCAGGAGAACGTCGACATTCTCGCCGACCACTCCCTGCTGCTGGCGATTCCGGCCTTCCTGCCCGCGGTCGCGCTGGTCGGGTTGGTGTTGTTCATCGCGATGCGCGATCGGCGCGCGGAGAGGCGCGAAAACGAAGGCGCCGGAACTGAATCCACGCAGACCGACGGCAGTGAGGAGAATCCGTGAGTACTCGTCGACTCGGGTTCGGTCTTGTGACGGTCTCCGTGGGTGCGCTGCTGATGGGCTGCTCATCGGGCGAGCCGACCGTCGAGCCGGTGGCGACCGCACGCACCATCGACATCCGGATAGCCGACGGCGAAGTGTCTCCGGTGAATACGCGCACCGAAGCAGAGGTCGGGCAACGCATCGTGTTGCGGGTCGACAGTGACGCCACCGACGAACTCCATGTCCACTCCGCTCCCGCGCACACCTTTCCCGTCGCCGCGGCCGCCGGCCAGGAGTTCGAATTCACGGTGGCGGTTCCGGGCCAGGTGGACATCGAACTCCACCACCTCGGACGGACGGTGACGACGCTGCTGGTCCGGCGTTGAGCCCCCTCGCCCACGGTCTCAACGGTGCCGCGGACCTGCCGATTCCGCTCACGTACGCCCTGGTCGGTGCGGCGTGGGCGCTGACGTTCTCGTTCGCGCTGCTGTTCGTGGCCTGGCGTCAGCCGCGACTCGACCCGGAGTCGCCGGGATGGCCGCTACCCACGCCGGTGCGGCTGATGATCGACGCTCCCGTGACTCGCGGCATAATTTCTGCGATCAGCGTGGTGTCGACCGTGTGGGTGCTCGTCATCGCGGTGTTCGGTTCCGCCGATCCGGCCCTCAATCCGGTTCCCGGAGTGCTGTATATCGGCGTCTGGGTCGGGGTGATGGTGGCGTCGCTGCTGATCGGACCGGTCTGGAAGGTCATCTCCCCGATCAGGGCGATCCATCGATTCGGCTGTCTATTGCTGCGGCGCACGCCGGAACACGGAATTATCCGCTATCGCGAGGAGTGGGGAAACCTCCCCGCCGCTGTCGGCCTGTTCTCCTTCGTGTGGCTGGAGTTGGCTTGGCGCACACCGGGTTCGGTGACCTCGGTGCTGACCTGGCTGATCGGCTACCTGGTCGTCACCTCGATCGGCCTCGTACTGTTCGGCACCGTGTGGGCAGAACGCGCCGACCCGCTCGAGGTGTACAGCACGCTACTGGCGCACCTGAGTCCGTTCGGCCGCGACCGCGCGGGACAGCCGGTGCTGCGGATGCCGCTGAACAATCTCGCGGGAACCCCCGGGCTCGCCGGATCGGTAGCGGTCGCCGCGACATTGCTCGGATCCACCGCCTTCGACAGCTTCTCCACATTCCCGTGGTGGCGCGAACAGGTCGACAACCTGGCCCCGGTGGTCGACCCGACACTGGTGCGCACGGCCGGGCTGCTGGTCTTCATCGGGGTCGTGGGCGGACTGTTCTCCGTCGCCGCGCGCGCCACCGGCGGTGTCTCCTCCGCCGAACGCGCGCTGCTCCCACGGCGGCTGGCGCTCAGCCTCACCCCGATCATCGCCGGTTACCTTGTCGCCCACTACCTCACGTTTCTCGTCGAGAAGGGACAGGCGACGATGCTGCTGTTCGCGGACCCGCTCGACCGTGGCTGGAATCTCGCGGGCCTGGCCGATCGAGACGTTGCCTACGTGCTGTCGAGCCATCCGAGTGTGCTCGCCACCTGCAAGGTGCTCGCTGTCCTGATCGGCCATATCCTCGGCGTCGCCGCCGCACACGACCGATGCCTGCTCCTACTCCCCCCTCGTCACCGGCTGACCGGCCAGTTGGCCTTGATGCTGACCATGGTCGCCTTCACCTTCACCGGGCTGTATCTGCTGTTCGGGGGTTGAGGTCCGATCCGCTCCCGGCCTCTCCCCGGGTGAGTCGCGGCGGTGGAGCACCGTGCGGCAGGGGTGGTCCCACCGCGAGCAGAGCACCCACTGTTCGACCATTTCCCCAGCCCAGCTTCTCGCGGTACCTGCCGATGTGTTCGGTCGGCACGGATGCCGACGCGAGCGGCGTGGCATCGGGTGCCACGTAGAGCGCGTCGGCCGGGCAGTAGGCCTCGCACATGAAGCACGTCTGGCAGTCGGATTGCCTCGCGATGACCGGAATGCCCGACTCGGTACGGTCGAACACGTTGGTGGGGCAGGCGAGTACGCATTTGTCGCAGCCGATGCAGTCCTCGGCGCGCAGCAATTCGATCACAACGCCACCGCCTGACCGGTGTTGCGAGCGGCAGCGGTTCCGGTCCACGGGGTGTCGAGTCCCCCGGAGATCACGTGATGGTGCTGGGCGGGGTCGGTGCCCGGGTGATCGGCACGTTTGCTCATGCCACGGGTCTCGGTTCGCGACAGGGCCGATCGGTACATGAGCCTGCCCACCGCGGTGATCGCCACGGCCTGGCGTGCCCGCACCCGATCGCCGCCGGTGACGCTCAATTCCGCCGCGGCCACGTCCCACAACTCGTCGAGACGGCCCAGGGCGGCGCGCAGCCGGTCACCGTGGCGCAGATAGTTCTTCTCGAACGGCATCAGCTCACGCTGCGCCGCGCTCACCAGTTCGCCCGCGGTCAACGTGCCGGACCCGGCCGTGCGCAACCCGACCCGGCCCGCACCGACGACCTCGCCCTGCCCGGATGCCGATCGCGCATACCGTGCGGCGCCCGCGCCCGCCCAACTACCCGACGACATCGCCCACGCCGCATTGTGGCTACCGCCGCCGGTGAACCCACCGCAGATACGCTCCCTGGTGGCGGCGTCGCCCGCGGCGTACAGGCCCGCGACGCTGGTGGCGCAGTCGTCGCCGACCACGTCGATTCCGCCGGTGCCGCGCACCGTCCCCTCGGCGAGCAGATCGATCTCGAAGCGCTGGGTGAACGGGTCGATCCCGCGTCGATCGAACTGCAGGAAGAAGTTCGGCTGACCCACCCGCATCTGCGCCTGCACGGTCGCGTCCGCCCGATCGAGTTGGGCGAACACCTTCTGGTGCAGCAGGTTTCGTGCGATCACCGATCGTCCGCGGGTGGAGCCCGCGTCCTCGATCACCCGGCCGTCCTCGCCGAAGAAGGTGGCGTAGCCGTAGTAGGCGGTTTTGGTGATGGTCGAGCCTTTGGGCACGATCGCGTAGGCGTTGGAGAATTCCATGCCGGAGAACCTGGCGCCCACTTCGGCCGCCATCAACGCGCCGTCACCGGTGTCGACATTGGTGCCGAGCGCACCGGACAGGAACGCGCAGCCGCCGGAGGCCAGCACCACCGCGCCCGCCGTGATGCGGTAGTCACGATCCAGCTGGCGTTGCCGACCCGCCGCACCGCACACCGCACCCGACTCGTCGACGAGCAGTTCAAGAGCGGGCGAGTGATCGTGGATCTCCACTCCGATGCGCTTGAGCCAGGCGCGCATCCGGCGCATGTACTCGGGGCCCTGCACACCGGTGCGCAACTGCTGCCCGGTCACCGGGTCCACCGGGAACGGATAACGCCCCTCGACGGCTAGCCGGTTCATATTGGCATAGGTCTGGTCGAGGACCCGATCCATCCAGTAGTGGTCGGCGAGATGACCGCCCAAGGCCTCGCGGGCCGCCTTCGCCGACGCCCGCGCCTGCGCTTCCGGCGCCACGTACCAGACTCCCGTCCCCGACGGTGCCGTCGCGCCGCTGGTTCCGCAGTAACCCTTGTCGACCAGAATTACCCGCGCGCCCGCCTCTCTGGCGTGGATCGCCGCCCAGGCGGCGGCCGGACCGCCGCCGATCACCAGAACATCCGTACTCGCGGACCAGGTTTCGCTCATCGCAGTCGATCTCCTGTCGAAAGCCGGTGCCCGGCCCGCAGACCGGGCACCGGAGGGGTTTGTCAGACGCCGGTGAACTTCGTGCCGGCCACCGAGGTCGACGCGGCACCGTCGACGCCGACCGGGACATCACCCTCGAGGGTGGTGCGGTAGAGCACACGGGTGACGTCGAGATGGTCGAGGTCGCTCGGTGCCAGATGCGCGGTGGCACGGTTGTCCCAGAACGCGATACTGCCTGCCGCCCAGCGGAATCGGACGGTGTAGGCAGGCTGGGCGATCTCGTCGAACAGCAGGTCGAGCAGGGCGTCGCTCTGGCGAGGGGTGAGGCCGATGATCCGGGTGGTGAAGCCGGGGTTGACGAACAACACCCGCTCCCCGGTCGCCGGATGCACCCGCACGACCGGGTGTTCGGTCACCAGCGGCGACGCGGCGGTCTTGCGGGCGTAGTCGCTGTCGGCTTCCCAGGGTGGGATCCGGCCGCCGAATCGGTGCTCGGCGCGCAGCCCGTCGAGGAAGGTGCGCAAGGATTGCGGCAGACCGGCGTAGGCGGCGGCCAGGTTGGTCCACTGGGTGTCGCCACCGTGCTCGGGGGCGATCTCGGCCCGCAGAATCGAGGCAGCGGGCGGGTTGATCAGCGGGGAGACATCGGTGTGCCACTGGTTGGTGTAGCTGAACTTCTTGCGGCCGAACCGCTTCTCGTACAAATGGCTGTCGACGGCGAGGATCTCGGGGTACTCGGTCGGTGCGTCGTCGTCGTAGGGGTGCGACGGTGTCACCGCGCCGAACCGCCGGGAGAAGGCGATCTGCTCGGCGTGCCCGATGTGCTGATCGCGGAAGAACAGCACCTTGTACCGGTGCAGTGCCGCGGTGAGGTCCGCGACGGTGGCGTCGGTCAGGTCGGCGCGCAGGTCGATGCCGGTGACCTCGGCGCCGATGTGCCCGGCGACCGGGGCGATCTCCAGTGCTGTCGCGCTGCGAGGGCTTTCGATGGTGGTCATATCCATGGTCCTTCAGGAGAAGCTGGGGGTGGCAGGTGCTCGTGGTCGCCGACAGGAACTGCTCACCACCCGCATGAGCTCCAGATCGAGACGACGGGTCCGCATCAGGCGCTGACCTGTGCATCCCGGTGGGTGAACCGGCTCTCCACCGGCGCGAGCCCGTAATGCCCACGCAGAGTGGTGGATTCGTAGTCGGTGCGGAACAGGCCACGTTCCTGCAGGATCGGCACCACCCGGTCGACGAAGTCCGCCAAGCCACCGGGCAGGTACGGCGGCATGATGTTGAAGCCGTCGGCCGCACCCGCGTCGAACCAGCTCTGCAGTTCGTCGGCGACCTGCTCGGGCGTGCCCGCGAAGGTGCGGTGCCCGCGTCCGCCGCCGAGCTTGCCGATGAGCTGGCGAACCGTCAGATCCTCGGCTTCGGCGAGCTCCTTGACCAGGGTGAACCGGCTCTTCCCGCCCTCGATGTCGCGTTCGGCGGGCAGCGGTGGCAGCGGCGCGTCCAGCGCGTGCGTGGTGAGGTCGACGCCGAGCATGGTCGAGAGCTGGCGCAGCGCGTAGTCGGGCGAGATCAGGTCGGTGAATTCCTGCTCGAGCGCCTTCGCCTCCTCGACGGTGTCGGCGATGAACGGGACCAGGCCGGGCAGCACCTTCAATTCGTGTTCGGCGCGACCGTATTTCGCCAGTCGGCCCTTCAGTTCCCGGTAGAACCGCACGCCGTCGGCGAGGGTGCGCTGGGCGGTGAACACCGCTTCGGCGTGGCGCGCGGCGAACTCCTGACCCGATTCCGACGAGCCGGCCTGCACGAGCAGGGGCCGTCCCTGCGGGCCGCGCGGCGAATTCAGCGGGCCACGCACCCGGAACCGCTCCCCCACGTAGTCGAGGGTGTGCACCCGGGTGGGATCGGCGAAGACACCGTTCTCGGTGTCGAGGACGATCGCCTCGGACTCCCAGCTGTCCCACAGCGCCAGCGCCACCTCGACGAACTCCTCGGCCCGCTCGTAGCGGCGGGCATGCTCGGGGATGGCGTCGAGACCGAAGTTGTGGGCTTCGTCGGCGGTGCCGGAGGTGACGATGTTCCACCCGGCTCGGCCCCCGCTGATGTGGTCGAGGGAGGCGAATTTGCGGGCGAGATCGAACGGCTCGTTGTAGCTGGTCGAGGCGGTGGCGATCAGACCGATCCGCTCGGTGGCGGTGGCGATCGCCGACAGCAGCGTGACCGGTTCGAACACCGCGAGGGTGTTGCGTTCGATGCTGGGGCCGACGGCGAGGGTGTCGGCGAAGAACACCGAGTCGAGTTTGCCCCGTTCGGCGATGCGGGCCAGGTTCTGGAAGTGCCCGACGTCGAGCACCCGGTGCGCGTCGGTGCGCGGGTGGCGCCAGGCCGCCTCGTGGTGCCCGACACCCATCAGGAAGGCGTTGAGATGAAAGGTCTTGCGGGACATGGGTGGGTCTCCTGATCAAGCGTCGGTCGGGGCGGTGCGCCAGCGGGACAGGCGCCGTTCCAGTGCGACGAGAGCGAAATTGAAACCGAGGCCGATCAGCGAGATCGCCACGATCCCCGCGTACATCTGCGGGATCTGGAAGTTCTGCTGTGCGGCGGTGATGAGGTAGCCCAGACCGGCCCGCGCACCGACCATCTCGGCTGCGATGAGCACGAGGATCGAGCCGGCCGCCGCCATTCTGATGCCGGTGAAGATGGACGGGACGGCAGCGGGCAGGATCACTTTCTGGAACAACCGCAGTGGTGAGAAGCCCAGCGACACCGCCGATTTCACCAGCAGCGGGTCGACAGTACGCACACCGGTGATGGTGTTGAGCAGGATCGGGAAGAACGTGGCGTAGCCGATCAGCGCGATCTTCGACGTCTCACCGATCCCCAGGATCAGCACGAACACCGGCAGCAGTGCCAGGGCGGCGGTATTGCGGAACAGCTCGAGGACCGGGTTGAGAAAATCCGACACCGGTTTGTACCAGGCGATGGCGATTCCCACCGGCACCGCGATAACCAGGGCGATGGAGAATCCGGTGACCGACCGCGTGAGGCTGGCCGAAACATGCTCACTCAGTTGGCCGTTGGCGGTGAGCTCGGCGAAGGCCTGCACCACGACGGAGAACGGGGGCAGGAACACCTCGTCGACCAGGCCGAGTCGCGGTGCGAATTCCCACGCGCCGAGGAGCAGCGCGAAGGCGAGCAACGGCTTGGTGATGCGGGCCAGGGTCGTCACGGCCGTGCGGCCGGCGCGGACCACGCCCTCGGGGACGGGCCCGATGCGAACGGTGGCGCCCCTCGGACGGACGAGCAGTGGGAGGGCGCTAGACATGGGCAGGACTCCTGTCGGTGGGCGCGGCGGGATCGATGGCGAGCTCGAGCTGCTGCGCCCGGCTCACCTCGCTGCGCAGTTCGGTCCAGATGCGGTGGCGGTACTCACGGAACTGTTCGCTGGAGCGGACGTCGATATCGCCGGTGCGATCGATGTCGATGTCGATCACAGCCTTGACCCGGCCCGGTCGGGAGGTGAGCACCGCGACGCGCTGACCCAGGTAGACCGCCTCATCGATGCCGTGGGTGATGAACAGGATGGTCTTGCCGGTCGTGCGCCAGATGCGCAGCAGTTCGTCCTGCAGCGATTCCCTGGTCTGGGCGTCGAGGGCGGCGAACGGCTCGTCCATCAACAGCACCTCCGGGTCGAAGGCCAGGCTGCGCGCGATCGCCACCCGCTGCTTCATGCCGCCGGACAATTCGTGCGGGTAGCGGTCGCCGAAGCCGGCGAGGCCCACGAGTTCCAGGTAGTGATCGGCGATCTGTTTGCGTTCCTTGCGGGCGATTCCCTTGGCTTCCAGGCCGAAACCGATGTTGGCGCGGGCGGTGCGCCACGGCAGCAGCGCGTACTGCTGGAACACCACCCCTCGGTCGAGGCCGGGTCCGGTGACGGGCGAACCGTCGAGCAGAATCTGCCCCGAGCTCGGCGAGCTCAGGCCGCCGAGCAGGTCGAGCAGCGTGGATTTGCCCGAACCGCTCGGCCCGACCAGGACCAGGAACTCGCCGGCGCCGACCTCGATCGTGATGTCGTCGATCGCGGTGAACTTCTCCGTCGCGCCCCGCACGGCGAACTGTTTGCCGACGCCGTGCAGCGCGAGTTTCGCTGTGGTGCTGCTCATTTCGCGGCCACCACCTCTCCGGTGGGACCACTGGCGGGCTGGTAGGTGCCGTTGGCGTAGGGGTTGTACTCGTTGGTGTAGAGATCTTTCGCGGCGATCTTGCCCGCGGGCAGTTCACCGTTGCGCACGAGCCAGTCGATCCAGATCTGGATCTCCTTCTCCGCGATCACCGCACCCGGCACGGGAATACCCGCGCTGCGCCAGTAGTCGAGCAGCTTCAGGTTCTCGTTGCGGCCGCGTTCGGTGATGATCTCGGTGAATTTCGCGATCGCCTCCTCGCGCGGTGTCACCTGCAACCACCGGGTCGCCCGGGCGGTGCCCTGTACGAAGTCCGCGACGGCCTCGCCGTTCTGGGCGATGAAGTCGGTGCGGAAAACGTAGGTGCCGTAGTCGAATTCACCGAAGATGGCGGTGTCGGTGAACAGCGGGCGCACCCCTCCACGCCCGACGGCGGTCTCGCGCCACACACTGTTGAGCGCGCCGACGTCGATCTGTCCGCTGCGCAACGCCTCCTCGGTATTGACCGGCGGCACGACGATCAACTGCACCTGCTTGATCTCGGCCTCGGTCAATCCCTGCTGGTGCAGCCACTCCCTGGTGACGAATTCGTGGTGCGCGCCGAGCGTGTTCACACCGACCTTCTTGCCGATGAGGTCGCGGGCTGTGGTGATTCCAGAATCTTCGCGGACGAAGTATCCGGTGAACGACTTGTCGTCGGAGCCGTAGGAACTCAGCACCGATCGCACCGGTGCGCCACCGGCGGCGAGTTTGACCACCGCACCGTTGAACGCGCTACCGAATTCGATCTGTTTCGTAGCGGCGGCCTGGATATTGGCCGGGCCGCTCGTGGTATCACCCTCCCACCGCAAACTGATCTTGCTGAAATAGCCGAGTTCGTCGGCGAGTTCGTAGGGGGTGACCAGACCGGTCTGGCCCTGATAGCGCAGCACGGTCTTGCCGTCGGCGGTGGTCGGGGCCTCGGCGGTGCCGCACGCGGTGACCACCGTGAACGCGGCGGGAGCGACGAGCGCGGCGGCGAACGCGCGCAGCGAACGTCGTCGGAAGACAGTGGACAGCATGATTCGGATTCTTTCGACGGTGGACAATCGGAGATGAACAGAGCGGATCGGCGGCAACGCGGGCCGCCGCGCGGTCAACTGCGACAGAATCCGGGTGCGAGGCGCATCAAATCCACCGTGCGACGGCGGACGAGCGCGGGAAATACGATCATGTCGGGACTTTCATCGAAGGTGTGGCGAAGAATTCGCCACAACGCATTTCATGATGCCCTGGAATATACGGCCGGCCAATACCTATTTCGCATAGTGGAAATCAGCGTGCGCCGAATTCCGTGCCTGCGGCCGCGGTGTGGAAGTACGGACCGATACGCACCGCGATCCGGTGCATGGCGGGCACGACGGCCCGCACGAGGTCGCGATCGAGGCGCACCGCGCGCGCCTGCACCCCGAGCGCGCCCCACACCTGTTTGCCGGGCCCGAGCACCGGGACCGCGACCGCGCGGATCGGATCGTCGCTGTCGATCTCCTCGACCGCGAAACCTCGCTTGCGCACGGAGTCCATCAGCTCACCGCGGCCGCTGCCGGCCGGGGTGTGGGCGAGCAGTGCGTGGCCGACGGCACTGTCGTAGAGCGGCCTGCGTTCCTGCGGGATCTGGTTGGGGCAGAACGACACCGGTGGCCGCGCCTGGAAGACGGTCAGTGCCTCACCGGCATCGGGCACGCTGAGGGACACCGTGATCTTGATGCCGGCGGCGAGCGCGTACAGGTGCGGCGCGGCGGCGTCGAGCCCGAGCCGCGCCAGGGCAGGCCGGGCCAGGCAGGCGAGCCCGTGCCCGATCCGATATCGGTCGCTCGACGGGTCCTGTTCGAGCAGTTTGCCGCGCACCAGTGCCTGCGCCAGCCGGAATGTCGTACTGACCGGCAAGCCGCAGCGCTGCGCCAGTTCACTCACCGACAATTCCGGATCACCGCCCCGGAAGCACTCGAGCACACGCACCGCGCGATCGACGGTCTGTGCGCCGGAACGGGATGGCTCGGTGGCGGGCATGGCGGTCTCCTACTCGATGAGCTGCCCTGAACTATCGCCAGTCTCGTGAGCAGGTGCAATGCTTCCGCGCACCGTCAGCGTAATTCGAGCGGCCCCGTGAAACACTGTTCGGTGACCGCAGACCGAACGGTCGACCGCCCGCGATGCCGAGAGGAGACGGCCATGACCGACGAGCCCGGGAATTCCCGACCGCCGGCGCCGGTGTCCAAACGCAAAGCGGCGGCCCGGGGAGCGGCCCGCAGGCTCGGTGTCGAGGACTGGACTAGCGCGGCCCTGCGGGTGCTGCTGCGCGACGGCGTCGGCGCCGTCACCATCGCCAAGGTCTGCGAGGAACTCGGGGTCACCAAAGGCAGCTTCTACTGGCACTTCGACGGAATCGACCAGCTGCTCGAGACCACAGCGCAGTTCTGGTGCGCCGATCACAACGACGCCGCCCGTGGCTTTCACGACCTCGACGAACTGCCCGTCGAGCAACGCCTGGAACGCATGGGCGCGTTGCTCACCGAGGAGCGGGTCTGGCAGGTCGAGCTCGCGGTCCGCGACTGGGCACGCACCAACGCCAAGGTGGCCGAGGCGGTGAAGGCGCTGGATCAGCGGATCTTCCACACCCTGTCCAAAGCCCTGATCGAGCTGGGGTTCTCGCCCGAACAGTCGGAGATGCGGGCCGGGCTGATGTGCTTCGCGGGCATCGGTTTCGTGCACGGCAATCAGAACCTGCCGGTTCCCACGGCGGATCAGCGGCGCGAGTTCTTCCGGTTCATCACCAGCGCCGGGCCACGGTGCTGAGCCGGTTTTCCTGGTCGGCGCTCAGGTCAGCGCGACCAGTTCGTGCAGCGTCGTTCCGGCACGATGGGCGGTGCCGTCGCCGGTGTGCACGCTCAGTTCGAAGGTGGACTCGAACCGGAAGTAGCCCGGATGCCCGACGAGCCGATGTACGAGCGGCTTGACCAGGCGTGAGCGCACGACCGGCAGATCGTCGAGCAGATCGTGGGCGTGGATGACCCGGGTGACGTCCAGGCGCAGTTCGAGTCGCCCCGGCACCCGCAGTTCGACCCATTCGGGGTAGGTGCGGCCCGCGGTGGCGTCGAAGCGGGCGGGGCCCTCGGTGAGGACTGTCTCGCCGGTGGACAGCACGATGTCGGCGTGGTGGGCCAGCATCAACGGGTTGATCTCGTGGCCGCCCTTGCGCTGCTGGGTGAGCACCGAGGCAAACAGCAGCGAGTAGTCCTCCACGTACAACCGGCCCCAGTGCCAGCGCTCGATGGTCTTCTTCATGTCACCGACGCCCCAGTTGTGGTCGTGGTAGCCACGTCCGGTTACCTCGTGCCGCACGCCGTCGAGCTCGATGGTCCCGGTCACTCGCGCGCGGGGCGCGGCGACCATCCAGCCGAAGGAATCCTTACCGCCGAAACGGGTTTCGCCCTTGCCGGGCATCCAGCCGGGGACCTCGTTGTGGAACCGCAGGTCGAAGACCAAGCCGTCCTCGGCCATCCGCAGATGGTGGGTGGGCAGACCGTCGGCGTGCGGTTCGGTGCGGGCGGTGTTGGCACCGATACGCACATCGCAGGCGTCCGGCGAGAACGAGGCCGCCGAGTGCGGATACCGCCGTGACACCTGGCGGCGCGTGCCGTCGGGCGCGTAGATGATCAACTCCACCCAGGGTCGTGACAGCGGCAGGTCCTCGGGACGACGTTTGATCAGGAAGCCGATCACCACGTGGCCGGTGTCGAGGTGCGCGTCGAAATACCAGTGTTCGAAGGCGAGCCTGCTCGACGCGGGATGAAAACCGTTGTGGCGCGGCTCGATCGGCGTCAGCTCGCCGTCGCCGCGGCCGGGCCCGTTCCATACTTCGACGATGTCGGTGGCAGTCGTGGTCGCTTTCCGTCCGTTCATCGGCGCAGGGCTCCGCCTGCGTCGAAGGCCGCTTCGCGCCCCCGCATCTGGGCCCGGTACCAGTTCTCGCGATGGGCGAGCATGAGTTTCTCGTGTGCCCGCGCGAACGGCGGGCAGAACCGGCGCACGAGTTCCGTCACGGTGATCAGCGGGAAGCGCAGGATCGGGACGAGGATCCATGGGAATGCCGGTGGCATGGTGTAGTGCCGGCGCGTACCGGGGGCCATGTACATCGCGGCGTAGACCGAGTTGATCCGGAAGTTGTACATCTCGCGCAGGCGGGTCAGGCCGCGGTGACCGTCGCGGGGCGCGAACGCCGCCGGATACGACTCGATCAGTTCGGTCCCGTGCTGTCCGGCGTCGTAGGACCGTGACGCGATGGTCATCGCCAGCACGCGCAGCGCGTCGAGAACCGTGTCGGGATACCAGCGCAGCCGGACACCGAGCAGGTGGCCCATGTACTTCTGGAAGTGCAGCAGCGCACGGATTTCCGACGGTGTCGTCTGGTAGCCCAGCGCCCACAGGCCGAGGCCGGGTGTCACGCTGCCCGCCAGCAGGGTGAGCATCTGGTAGGTCTGGCTGATCGGCAGCCCCCACCGTTCGATGTCCCATTCGGGATGGCCGGCGACCTTCGCGCGCACCGACACGTGCATGACCCGTACCTTCAGCGCGGTGGCCCGGCCCGCCGAACCGGCGGTGAGCAGCGCGCCGCGCTCGGAGACGTCCATCCAGAATCGGCAGGTCTCGAGGAACCGGCGCAGCGCGCTGTCACCCGCGTACCCACCGGCCAGCGACAGTGGCGTGGCGACCGCTGCCTCGGTGTACATCTCGAGGGTCTCGGCCCCGGCGAAACTGAACAGCATGGTGCCCCAGCGCCGCCAGATCGCGGCGCCCTGCTCGACGAGTTCGGGCACCACCCAATCGGGCACCGTCTCGAATTCGGCGAACAGTTCGCGCATCGATTCCGGTGCCTCCGGGACCGCCTCGATGCCCTCGCGCAGGGCCTGCTCCAGCATCCTGCGCCCGGCTTTCGGTCCGATCTCGCCGTGCATCACCTCCGCGACGAACCGCTCGGCCACCGGGTCACCGGTGAACAGGTCTTCGCACAGGGCGATCGCCTGCTCGTCTGTCGGGAACAGCCGTTGCCTGGTCACGGCCGTGAAGACGCGTTCGACGCGCCGCACGAGCGGGGTGCCGCGCGCCTCCCAGTAGCGAAACGCGCTGGGGCACTTCACCGTTGCCCCGGCGTGAAGGTAGTCGACCTGACCTTCGACGGATTCGGCCACCGCAGGCCTCCTGACGTGAGCATCCATCCGCTGACTGCGATCAGGTCGACCATACTATGACGCATAGTTTTCCGTACCTGAAAGTACGGAAGCTAGGCGATCGCTCGCTCAGGCAACAGGAAGGAAGCGGTTGTCGATGACGGTCGCGTAATTCGGCAGCGGGGTGCCCGCCGGGATCTTGCCTTGACTCTCGGCCCACTGCCCCAGCTCCGTGAGCTTGCCCGGCAGGGCCGGCGGCAGTTGCAGAGTGAAGTCGAATTGCGGGAGCACACCGCGCAGCAGGTCGGGTCGCAGCTGGGTGGCGGCGGAGACCGCCTCGACGGCGGGCTCGGCGAGCGCTTTCAGTTGCTCGCCCGCCTCCGACAGCGCCGCGAAGAACGCGGTCAGAGCCTCGGCCTTGCGGGCGACGGCGTCCTGAGTCGCCAGATAGAGGCTGTGCTGGTGATAGCTACCACCGGTCAGCTCGACCGCGTCGGCGCCGAGGGCGGCCACCACCTGGGCCTGATACGGCTGGAAGATCGACACCGCGTCCACATCGTGCCCGCTGGCTGCGGTGACCGTCGCCGACGGCGCGACCTGCACGAGGTTGGCGGTGATGTTGTTGTGCGACAACGTATTCGCGGCGAAGTACGCGGCACTGGTGCCCAACGGTGTTCCGATGGACTTGCCCGCCAGATCCGCCACGTCGTCGATGCCCGCGCTGCGGCGGGCGATGATGCGTGAGCCTTCCCAGCGTGAACCGTCGCCGACGATCCGCAGCGACGGCGAGCGGGTGAGCACGGCGGAAGTCGGCACGTCGGCGGCGGTGGCGATGTCGACTTGCCCGGCCGCGACCGCCTGCAGCGCTTCCACTCCGGACGGGAAGTTGACTACTTCGACTGTCACATTGTGCTTGTCGAACAGCCCGACCCGATCGGCGACGGGTATCTGCGCCCAGGACGGGTCGACGACGAATCCGACGGTCAGCTTGGTCGGATCGTCGCTGTCCGCGTCCGCGCAGGCGGTGACGGTCGCGATGGCGAGCACGGTGAGCGCCGCGGCGACGACGCGGCGAGGGGAGATCTTCACGGTGGTATGTCCTAGCTCGAAAGGGAGGGTCAGGCGATGGCGTGGTCGATGCCGAGCTCGTGGTGCAAGAGCTTGCGGAGCCGGCTGTAACCGGGTTGCTCGGCCAGCGCGTCGGAGGGACGCGGCCGGGTCAGTGGGTTGGCGATCCGGTCGACGATGAGACCGTCGCGCAGCACACCGACGGTGTCGGACAGCCGGATCGCTTCGTCGATGTCGTGGGTGACGAAGACGACGGTGCGGTGGTATCTGGTCCACAGGTCGATGAGCAGGTCCTGCATTCGCAGCCGGGTCAGCGCGTCGAGTGCCGCGAACGGTTCGTCCATCAGCATCACCGTGGGCTCACCGGCGAGCATCCGGGCGATGCTCACCCGCTGCCGCATACCGCCGGACAGTTCGCTGGGTCGGCGCGTGCCGGTGCCCTCGGGTAGCTCGACCACCTCGAGGAGTTCGGCGATCCGCCGGGGTCGTTCGCGCGCTCGGACACCGCGGGCGCGCAGGGCGAACTCGACGTTGTCGGCCACCGACATCCACGGAAAGAGCACGTCGCGCTGAAAGGCCATGCCACGGCGCGGATCCGGGGCGAGCACGGGAACGTCGTCGTCGGTCACCTGCCCCGAGGTGGGGGTGATGAGACCGGCCAGGCAGTGCAGCAGTGTCGACTTGCCGCTGCCGGAGGCGCCGACCAGCACGGTGAACGAGCCGTCGGGGATCGACATGGTGATCCCGCCGAGTGTCGGTGCCGGTTGCCCGGGATAGTGCACGACCAGGTCCTGGATGTGAATCGCCATGTCAGTGCTCCTTTTCCGACCACTTGGTCAGCGGCACCGTGGCCGAGGCGATCGCCAGATCGCAGGCGGCGCCGATGATGCCGAGCACGATCAGGCAGGCGATCACCCGGTCGGCTTGGGAGAACATCTGCGACTGATAGATCCGGTAGCCGATTCCGGCGGTGGTGCCGGTCATTTCGGCGACGACGATGAGTACGAACGACATCGCCGCACCGACACGCAGCCCGGAGACGATGTCGGGAGCCGCCTCGGGCAGCACGATCCCGAGCAGGGTCTGGCGTCGGCTCGCGCCGAGGCAGCGGGCGGCCTGCAGGTAGTCGTGTGGCGTACTCGACAGGCCGGTGTGGCTGTTGATCCAGACCGGCACGAAGACACCGAGCGCGATGACCAGCGCTTTGCTGTCCTCACCGAGCCCGAACCACAGGATGGCCAGCGGAACGAGGCCGATGGTCGGGACGGGAGCGAGTAGCCGCAGCACCGGCTGGAGCAGTCGGCGCCCGGTCGCGGTGTTCGCCGTCAGCACGGCGGCGGCGATGCCCGTGAGCGCACCCAGGACGAATCCTGTTGCGGCACGGCGGGAACTGGCGACGATGTCCTCGGCCAGCACGCCGTCGAGCCACAGGCCGTACCCGGCTCGCCAGATCTCGGGCAGCGCGGGGAACAGCTCCGCGGGGAACCGCCCGCTCGCCGCGACCAGGGTCCAGGCCACTGCTGCCAGTCCCAGTCCCGCGACTGTCCAAACCAGGGCCTTCGAACGCGCGATCCACACCGGCGTGGCTGGTTCGGGGTCGCGTCGTGGCCGGGATCCGGAGGGCGCGGGCGGACCCGATGCTGTCGTGGTTCCCACGCTGATCGTCATCTCGTCGTCCTTCCTTCAGCTGTGAGCCGACGCACGTTCGGGCACCCAGTCGAAGGGAACCGACTGCGCCCGGTAGACCAGCGGGGTCAGGGTGAGCCGGTCGACCCCGGGGACGCGGGGTTCGCGGACCTCGGGCTCACCGGCGACGCCGTAGCCCTCGTAGGGACTGTGGTACTCCCAGACCACCGCACCGTCCGAGGTCACCTGGAAGATCCGGCCGCGCATGCCCTCGGTGACGAGGGTGTTGCCGTTGGGTAGTCGCTGGGCATTGCTCACGAAGGAGCTGAAGAACGTCCACGACGGGCGCTGGGAGTCCTCGGCGGTGTACTGCCAGACGATCTGCTCGGTCACCGGATCGATCTCGAGTACCCGGGATCCGGCGTAGATGCCGAGCGGAGCGGGCGGATAACCCGCACCACCCTGGTTGTCGAAGACCAGGATGTTGCCCGCGCCGGGCAGGCCCGGCGCGATCATGTGCGGGTTGTGCTGGCCCGAGATCTGATCGAGCGGGCGCGGCACCTTGTGGACGTTGATGCGCTGATGCTGGTCGCCCGGCACAGCATCGAAGTACGGGCCGAGCTGCCAGGCGATCGCGCCGGAGGCCTTGTCGATCAACGCGACGATATTGGCCTTACGGAAGCTGACGAGAATGTTGTCGGGCTGGAACACCGTGTCGGGGTCCTCGGCGTGCCAGGCGTTGGGGCCGAGCGATTTCGCACTGTTCATCTCGAGATAGCCCCACGGGTCTTCGGGATCACGGGCCGCGGTGGCGCGCAAGGCTTCCCAGCCGGCTTCGCTGAAACCGAACTCGTGCAGGTGGTCACCGGCGAGCCACTGCCAGACGATGGCGCCCTCGGGGTCGACTTCGACAAGCCCCTGGTCGCCTACCGTCATCGCACCGAGGTCGGGGACCACCCGTGGCACGGTCACCAGGAGCAGGCGGTTGCCGTTGGGTAGCAGTTCCCAATCGTGGTTCTGGCGTGCCGCGCCGCCGGGCGCCTGCCTGCCCCATTCCCACACGGTCTCACCGGTCCACGTGAGTTGCCCGACCGTGCCGTTGGCGTAGATGCCGCCACGGGCGTCACCGCTCTCGCTGAGCTGGACGCCGATGTCACCGACCCGGCCCGCGTTGAGCGCCGGGTCGATGATCCTGGGCGGAACACCGGCGAACGGCCACTCCCGCACGACGGTGCCCGCGAGATCGATGAGGCGGGTGATCGAGTCGGCCCCGGTGAACAGGATGTAGCTGTCGTGGGCGTTGCCGGGTTCGTGATGGGTGACTCCGCTGAGTCGTACGTAGGACATATCGTCTACTTCACCTGTCGTTTGTTGCGGCGGAGGGTCGCGCCGGTAACGTGTCTAATCGATTAGCGTAGGAAGAAATACGGCGCTGGACAGGGTAGAAATCGGGATGAGTGAAACCGGGACGAACTCGGACGCGGACCGCGATACTGGAGCGAATGTGACGACCAAACGGCCCACCCTCGCCGACGTCGCGACTCTCGCGGGCGTCTCGACCGCCGCGGTGAGCTACGTGCTCAATGACGGGCCACGCCCGGTGTCGGATGCGTTGCGCGCCAAGGTTCTCGCCGCCGCCGACGAACTGCGCTACCGTCCCGACCGCAACGCCAGGGCGCTACGACGGCCACGCAAGTGGCGCCAACTCGGCCTGCTCGTCCCCGACCTCACCTTGCCGCTGTATGCCGCGCTTGCCGGGCGGCTCGAGATCGAGGCGCGCGCTCGCGATCACCTGACGATGATCGGCAACACCGGCTACGACCCCGACCGGGAACTGGAGTTCACGGCGGCGTTCACCGATGTCGGCATCGACGGCCTGATCGTGGTCGGCGCGGTCAACACTCCCGAGATCGGCAAAGTCTGCCGCCGCGCTCGCGTGCCCGTCGCGTGGGTGCACAACCGCAGAGGAACCGTCGACACCCCGACGCCCCTGGTCCGCGCCGATCATGTCGCCGCGGGCAGGCTCGCGACCACACATCTCACCGAGGTCCACGGTTGTCGCGACATCGTCTTCGTCGGCGGATTCACCGCCACCGACGTGGAATACGGCGACCGGGAAACCGTCGCCGAGCGGTACGAGGGCTTCGCCTCGATCATCGAGGGGGGCACCGTGATCCGCACCGATCTCACCCCCGAGGGGGCCTATCTGGCAGTCGGTGCACACCTGCGGGCGGGGCACCGACCGCAGGCTCTGGTCGTCGGCACGAACGGCCAGGCAGCGGCCGCGACGCGTGCTGTCACCGATGCAGGCCTACGTGTTCCCGCCGACCTTCGCATTGTCGGCTTCGACGGTGGCGTGGCCCACCAGTTCGGGCAGATCACCCTCACCTCGGTGATGCAGCCGATCGATGTCATCGCCGCCCGCGCGATCGGCGATGTTCTCGATCCGGCCGATCCGGACCCGGCGATGTGGGTGCCGATGCCGGTCACCCTCCACCGCGGTGAGTCCTGCGGCTGCCCGCCCGGCGCCGATCCACCCCGGCACCCATCCTCTAGGTGACGGGAGTTGCGCGCTCGCCCGCTCCCCCGTGGCCCTCGATGGGGCGGCGCAACCAAGCCTGCAATGCCTCGGTGACTTCGGTAGGGCGCTGTTCCATGATGAAATGCCCGCCGTCGATCCGGACGAGACTCGCGTTCGGGATGTGTGCGGCGAGGTCTTCGGCGTAGCGGAACGGGATCGCCGGGTCCTTGTCGCCCCAGATCACCGAGGTGGGGCAGTCGATGGCGCCGAGTCCGGCCGCGAGTTCCGGGCGCAGTCGGACGCTGTAGCCCGCCCAGAAATGGGCGTACCACCGGCGTCCTTCGCGGGTGTTCAGGAAATCGAGGTAGTCGGCCAGGCGCTGGGTGTCGAATGAGCCGTTGCGGACGAACTGTGCCAACCCCAGGCGGTGGACGAGCCCGATCGTTCGCGCGGTGAGAAGCGGACGCAACAGCGGGCGTCGCGCTGCGGCGGAAAACAGCCCGAACAGTTGGTAGTACGGCGTGGTGAAGGTGCGATGAGCCCGGGAATTGAGGATCGCGAAGCGCTGGACCCGGTCGGGGTATCGCTGCACGAACCCGAGTCCGAGAAAACCGCCGTAGTCGTGACAGGCCAGATCGACGCGGTCCAGGCCCAGTGCGTCGAACAGCCGCACGATCCGGTCGACCTCGGTGTTGTAGTCGCAGCTCAACCGGAGGTCACGAGCCGAAGCGCCCCAGCCTTGCCAGTCTGGGGCGATCACCCGGCGCGACTGGGACAGGGGCCCGATCTGATGGCGCCATGCGGCGTGACTCTCCGGCCAGCCGTGCAGCAGGACCAGCGGATCACCTTCTCCCACATCGACATAGGCCAGGCGCGCGCCGTCGACGCCGACCTCGTTCAGTTCGTAGGTTGTCGTCATCTCTGCTCCACATCTCGCACGGTGGTCACGATCGGTGGATGTATGGTCGCGTGCATGGCGTTGCCCGCACTTCCAGAAACGTGCGCTACCGATCCAGCGACCGCCACCGCGCCGGCACGGCTGTGGCTACGTCTCGGACACGCGGTCTATATCGGACCCGGTATGGCGCTGGGGCCGCATTCCACCGCCGTGGCGAGTCTCGGTGTCGGTTTGGACGGGCCGTTCCGGGTCCGCGCGGCGGGTGTTCCCGATGTCACCGCCCGCAGCTTCCTGTTCCGCGCCCGGGTCACCCACCACATTCTCGACACGGACGGACGAAGACTGTTCTGCTTCTTCGACCCGACCTCGTCCCGGATGACCCGCTGTCTCGGCGGGATGTCGCGCGACGTCGGCGGTTTCAGCGCCGATCAGCGCAACGAGGCCGCCCTGATCGACCTGGGCAACTCCCCCGACCCCGATATCGACCGAGTACTCGATCTGGCCAGCGTGCCGGTCCCGACGATCGGCGATCCACGCATCGCCGCCGTGGCCGCGCAGATCCGCGCCGACCCGACCCAGCAGCAACGTGCGGCCGAAAAGGCCCTGGCCGCAGGACTTTCCACCTCGTACTTCCTGCGCACCTTCGCCGAGCAGACCGGCACCAGTTTCCGCCGCTATGTCCAATGGGCGCGAATGCTGCGAGTGGCGAAAGCCCTCACCGAGGGTCACGACCTGACCCGAGCCGCCACCGATGCGGGCTTCGCCTCCCCCTCGCATTTCAGCGACACGTTCCGGGCCATGTTCGGCATGACTCCCACCGCCTTCACCGCCCTCGGCGCCGAACTGCACATCGACGACTGAAACGCGGCCCGGACGCTCAGCCCTCCTTGACCAGCTCCGGCTCTTCCTCGGCCATCACGGCCTCACCGCGCGCGACCATGCCCGCCTCGTCGGACAGCGTCAGGTGCGGGATGAACAACGCGAGCGCGAACGCGAGGATCGCACCGGGAATCAGGTACCAGAAGCCGGGAACCAGCGCGTCGACGTAGGCGCCGACGATGGCGTCGTGCAGCTTGTCCGGCAGATTCTTGACCACCGACGGGATCAGCGCGCTCGGGTCGATGTTCGCCGCCGCCGCTTCCTGCCAGTTCGCCTGGAACGCGCCGGTCAGATTCTCGGTCAGCCTGCCGGTGAAGATGGAACCGAAGATCGCGATACCGAGCGCGCCACCCATCTCACGGAAGTAGTTGTTGGCACTGGTCGCCGTGCCGATCTGGTCGGGGGCCACCGCGTTCTGCACCACGAGCACGATGATCTGCATGATCAGGCCGAGGCCCGCGCCCATCACGAACAGCATGGCCGAGACCACCCACATCGAGGTGTTCGCGTCCAGCCGGGTCAACCACAGCATGTCGACGGCGATGAGTGCGGCGCCGATCGGCGGATACACCCGGTAGCGACCGGTCTTGGTGATCACGTTCATCGAGGTGATGAGCGTGAGCATCATGCCGATCATCATCGGGATCAGCAGCAGACCCGACACCGAGGCGGAAGTACCGCTGGCCATCTGCAGGTAGGTCGGGATGAAACCGATCGCCGCGAACATCACCAGGCCGACCAGGAATCCGATCACCGAGGTGAGCACGAAAGTGCGATTGCGGAACAGCCACAGCGGCAGCATCGGCTCCTCGGCGCGCGACTCGACGAACACGAACGCCGCGACCACGACGACGAACGCCGCGATCATCGACAGCATCACCGTCGAACCCCACTCGTACTGCTTGCCGCCCCAGTCGGTGATCAGGATCAGCAGGGTGGTCGCGGCCGACATGAGCACGATGCCCAGGTAGTCGGGCCGGAACTTGGGGCGGTGGCTGGGGATGCTCAGGTAGCGGAAGGCGATGAACAGCGCCGCGATCCCGATCGGCACATTGATCCAGAAGCACCAGCGCCAGTCGAGATGGTCGGCGAACAGACCGCCGAGCAGCGGCCCGGCGACCGAGGTGATTCCGAAGACAGCGCCCATCGGCGCCATGTACTTGCCGCGGTCCTTGGCAGGCACCACATCGGCGATGATGGCCTGCGCCAGGATCATCAGGCCACCGCCGCCGACGCCCTGCAGGCCGCGGAAGGCGATGAACTCCCAGAATCCCGTCGACGCGGCGGCGCCGACGGAGGCCGCGGTGAAGACGGTGATCGCGAACAGGAACAACCAGCGCCTGCCGAACATGTCGCCGAGTTTTCCGTAGATCGGCATCACGATGGTGGTGGCGAGTAGATACGAGGTGGCGGTCCATGCCATGTGGGAGACCCCACCGAGTTCGCCGACGATGGTCGGCATGGCGGTGCCGACGATCATCTGGTCGAGGCTGGCCAGGAACATACCCGCGATCAGCGCGGAGAAGATCAGCCAGATCCGCTTCTGCGTCAGGACGATCGGCGGCGGCGGCGAGTCGGCCGTCGTGGTCATCGGTGCGTCTCCCTTGTCGTATCGTCCGGCCGGTCGAACAGCCGGGCGGCCATGGCGCAGTGCTCGTGCAGCGCTGCGGCGAGCGACCCGTTCGGGTCCGCGGCCAGCGACATCGCCGCCCGCGTGGTGATGGTCGTCATGATTCCCGCGGTGAGCGAGGCGAATTCGGGGTCGACCTCGGCACCGAGCCGCGCCGAGAGGAGTTCGGCGGTGGCGGCTTCCAAACGGGCACCCGAGGCGATGAAGGCGGCAAGCACTCTCGGCTCGGCGGTGATCAGCTCGGTGACCAACGAGATACCTTCGCGCACTTCGTTTTCCGGCTGGAAACCGGCGGCGTGCAACCAGGTGAGGTCCTCGATCAGCACCCCGGTCGGACCGCCCGCGACGAACTCCTGCCGCGCTTCGGGCGTGCCGATGTCGCCGACCGGGCCGACCACCGCGTCGAGTTTGGTGTCGTAGTAGTTGAAGAAAGTGCGCGGCGAGACGCCGACCGCCTTGGCGATGTCGTCGACATTGGTCGCGTCCAGCCCGTGCTCGACCGCCAATCGCCGTGCGGCAACGCACAGTTCGATCAGGGTCCGCTGCTTCTTCTGTTCACGCAGACCGATCGAGGGCTGCTTGGCCGACTCGGAAGACATGCCGCCAAGTTAGCACAAACTGCAACTTTTCAGAAACTGCAACTACATGGGCTCAGGCCTCGGCGGTACGACCCGACAGCGGCATCGCGGGCAGGCCGAGCTTGCGGTGGTCCCAGGACCTGACCCTGGTCTGGTCGACCCGGATCACGATGCGCTTGTTCATCATCTGCTCGACGAACGGATGGACCTCGGGGCTGTACGGGCCGACGTAGCGTTCGTAGATGTCGATGGCGGCGCGCCAGTACTCCTCGTCCTGCGTGTCCTCGATCAGGTGGGCGGTGCCCTCGATCGACACGCCACGCAACTGGTCGTAGGTGTCGCCCGCTTCGGCCATGCAGGCGATGGTCGGGTCGCGGCGCAGGTTCACCGCCTTCTGCGATTTCGACTTGGTCTCGAAGTAGACGACACCGTCGATGTGACCGAACCACATGGCGGTGAGGTGTGGTTTTCCCGACCGGTCGAGGGTGGCCAGTGTGAGCACCCTCGTGCTGTCGAGAAACTCCGCGATTTCCAGCGCATTCATCCGCACTACGGCTCGCTGATCGATCCCCACTACTGGCCACCTTCCGGTCCTGGTCACTTTGCGCCGACCCTACTCAGCCGAGCAGCGCACCGCGGTCGCTCTGCCTAGGTGCGGGTTTTCGGGGTCGCGGGCGGAGTCCGTGCCTCGTTGCGGTGCTGATCCCACCAGGAGGCGCTTTCCTGCTGGGCGGCCTCCTGATCCTTGGACGGCGCCGGTGTACTCGGTATGCCGAGGACCCTGAGCCGCCAGTCGTCCTGCGGGATGGCGGCCACGATGCGCACGGGAACAACCGCCGTGAGCAGCAGGCAGTTTCCGACGCAGACTATCAGACAGATCGGGGGAACCGAGACCACGATCGCGGTCGCGAGGGTCCCCATCCGGATCGGATCGCGCGAGATGGACAGGACATTGCCGCAGATGCTGGCCAGCACGGTGACGAGGAGCAGCAACTCGTAGAACCGGACAAGGGAGGTGGCCTTCTCGTCACGGATGCCGACCAGCGTGATGAACGTGCAGGCGACCAGCGCGACCGTCAGACCGACGACAAGCGGCCACAACCACGTCAGGTGCTCCGGAACCCCCGCCACCCCGGCGAGGGTCGAGGTGAAGGTGAAGGAGGCGATCGCCGCGGCGACAACCAGTACCGCCCCTAAACCGACCAGTAGCTTCGGGACCGTCACTGGAACAGGACGAGGGAAACGGTCCGAGTGGTCCATCGGGCTCCATTCTACGGGCTTTGGCCGCCAAACACGCAGGCACTCAACAGAGTACGGGCACGCGGCGTGCCGCGCCGCGAGCGGACCGAGCGGACACCGTAAAGTCCCGTCACACACGATTCGCAAGAGGAGCTCGGCCGGCGCGAGGCATCGGATCCGGCGATCAGCGCGAGCCAGGGTCAAGCCGTGGGTTTTCGGGGTACCGGCCCTGTGAGAATTGTGGAACTCTTCCGCTTCACGCGGTCCCGATCGAACACCGGGACCGACTACACCGATGCGAAGGACCACCGAACCCATGCGAATCGCAGGACTGACCGCCCTCGCGGCGGGCGCACTGATCCTCCCGGCCACCCTGGCTCCCGCGGCCTCGGCGGAGGTGGAGGACATCACCATCTACGCTTGGGGCAACAGCGAAGTGCCCGTCGCCTGCGATTTTGTGGGTGCCAACTGCACGGTCATGGCCCGGATGTTCGGCGCCGACTACGCACTGCCCGCCACCGTCACGATCAACGGCAGCGAGCTCACTTCGCCCGAGCGCCTGGACTACCCGGACCGGCAGCGCAGCGCGGTCCGCGGCACCTGGCGCCCGCCTGCCAAGGGCACGTACACGATCGTGGCCACCCAGGGCTCCTCCACCAAGACCCTCGTCGTCGAGGTCACCGGTGACCCCCAGCTGGGCAGCGGCTCGGCGGGGCTGCCGAGCGGTTCCAGCTGACCCACGGCCGACTCGCCGACCGCCCGGTGCGGGCGGTCGGCGAGCGCACCGATCACTGCGCGAGCAAACCCTTGGCGACGTGGGTCACCTGGATCTCGTTGCTGCCCGCGTAGATCATCAGCGACTTCGCGTCGCGGGCCAGCTGCTCGACCCGGTACTCGGCCATATATCCGTTGCCGCCGAACAACTGCACCGCTTCCATCGCGACATCGGTGGCGGCCCTGGTGGAGTACAGCTTCATCGCCGAGGCCTGTGCCAGCGTCGGCATCTTGCCCGCCGCCGAGCTCTCCAACGCCCGGAACACCATGTTCTCGACGTTCAGACGCGCGATCTCCATTTCGGCCAGCTTCAACTGGACCAGCTGGAAACGGCCGATCTCCTGCCCCCACAGCTTGCGCGATTTGGCGTATTCGATGCACAGCCGATGGCATTCGTTGATGATGCCCATCGACAAGATGGCGCAGCCGACCCGTTCGACGATGAAACTGGCCCGCGCGCTCTCCCGGCCGTCACCGCCCTGGTGATCCTCGGTCTCACCCAGCAATCGGTCCTTGCTCAGCCGTACATTGTCGAAGAACAACTCACCGGTCGGCGAGGAATGCATGCCCATCTTCTTGAACGGTTTGCCCTGAGTGAACCCCTCCATGCCCTTGTCGAGCACGAAGGTGAGCACCTTGCGGTCGCGTTTGTCGCCGCCGTCGCCTTCGTCGAGCTTGGCGTAGACGACCACGGTGTCGGCGAACGGGCCGTTGGTGATGAAGGTCTTCTGCCCGTTGAGGATGTAGTCCTCACCATCGCGACGAACGTAGGTCTTCATGCCGCCGAACGCGTCGGAACCGGAGTCGGGCTCGGTGATCGCCCACGCCGCCACCTTTTTCAGAGTGACGATGTCTTTGAGCCACCGCTGTTTCTGCGCGAGCGTGCCGCGTGCGGCGATGGTCGCCGCACCGAGACCCAGGCTGACACCAACCGCCGCGACGCTACCCAGGGTCACTCCGGTCAGTTCGCTGACGAGAACCGCAGCCATACTGCCCTGAGCCGCAAGCGGATTCGATGCGGACTTCTTGTCCGGCTTCTCCGGCGCGGGCTCACCCGCCGCGATTCGGTCGGCCCTGGCCTGTTCCTTGGCCAGCATCTTGTCGACAGCCTCACCGGCCATCACATCGAGCCCGAACTGGCTGAACAGGGTGCGCATGATGTCGTAGGGCGGCAGCTCGCCGTGTTCGAGTTCGTCGATGTGGGGAAGAACTTCCTTGTCGATGAACGCGCGCACGGATTCGCGGATCATCTCGTCGGTCTCGGACCATTCGAACATCGTTGTTCACTCCAGGATTCGTGGTTCAGGGCAATCGGGCGGCGATGTCGTCGATCGACCACGCCTCGTCGGTCTCGATGGTCTTGACGTCGTGCCAGCCGGCGAGTTCGCTGATCGCACCGCCCTGTACCGCGAACACCTTGCCGGTGATCGGGCATTTCTCGCCTGCGAGGTAGGCGACCAGCGGTGAGATGTTGGCCGGGCTGAAAGCGTCGAAGCTTCCCTCGGCTTCGGCGTCGGCCGCCTCGGCCGCCATCAGCGCGCCCATTCCCGGGGTGGCCAGGGTCAGGCGGGTGCGGGCGATCGGGGCGATCGCATTGGCCCGCACGCCGTAGCGTTCGAGCTCGTCGGCCGCGACCTGGGTCAGCGCGGCGATACCGGCCTTGGCGGCACCGTAATTCGCTTGGCCCGCGTTGGGCACAGTCACCCCGGACGCCGAGGCGGTGTTGATGATGGCGGCGTTGGGTCGACGGCCCGCCTTCGACTCTGCCTTCCAGTACGCCGAGGCGTGGTGGATGACCGCGAAATGGCCTTTGAGATGCACCGCGACCACGGCGTCCCAGTCCGACTCCGAGAGGCTGGGGATGAAGCCGTCGCGCAGGATGCCGGCGTTGTTGACGACCACGTCGAGGCCACCGAATTCCGAGATCGCTTGCGCGACCAGCGCTTCAGCGCCCGCCCAGGTGGCGATGTCGTCGGTGTTGGCTACTGCCCGGCCACCGGCGGCGACGATCTCGTTCGCCACTTCCTGTGCCGGGCCGACGTCGACGCCGTCACCGCTGTTGCTGCCGCCCAGGTCGTTGACAACGACTGCGGCACCTTCGCGGGCGAACAGCAGCGCGTGCTCACGTCCGATACCGCGACCGGCGCCGGTGATGACGGCGATGCGTCCTTCCAAGGCACCCATGTCCTACTCCTTCGTTCCCGCGATTTCGGCGATGCCGTTGCTCAGCACCACATCGGTCCCTCGCACCGTCTCGAACGCGTACGTGGTGACACCGTTGTCGGTGCCCGCATTCCAGATCCGCGTCTCGAGGTCGTCACCAGGGAAGACGAACTTGGAGAAACGCACGGCCAAGCGCTGCACCCGCGAAACGTCGGAATCGGCGACTTCGGCGAGGACACCCCACCCGGCCATCGCCATCGTGCACAGACCGTGCGCGATGATGCCGGGCAGACCGGCGTCCTTGGCGACTTCCTCGTCCAGGTGCAGCGGCACCGGGTCACCCGAGGCGGGCGCGTACCGGAACGTCTGGTCGTGGTCCACGTGGTGGGCGATCTTCGCCTGCGGCGGGGACTGTTTGAGCTCGGTACACGGCTCGATCACCGGGATCGCCTCGCCGACTCTGTCGCCGGCGTCCACGCCGCGGAAGAAGCCGGACAGGTACTGCTCGTTGACGAGCTCACCGGTCACCTCGTCGGCACAGGTGAGATGGATGTAGACCAGCGAACCGGTGGACTTGGTCTCCCAGCCGATCACGCGGCCCCGCGAGACCAGCTTGTCACCGGGCTTGATCGGGCGGTGGAAGTGGAAGTCCTGCTCGCCGTGGGTGATCCGGCCGAAGATGTCCATCGGCACCACGTCGACGGCCGGCGCCATCAGCGCGTCGAAGGCCGGGACGATGGCGAACACCGGCGAGCCCACGTCGCCGCGGCGATGCGCGGGGATCGGGTCGTTGGTCGCGGCCGCGTACTCGGCCAACCGCTCCCTGGTGACCTCGAACCGTTCTTCGTCCGACCACAGGTTCAGACCGTCGCGGTCGAACTCGAAGACGTCACCCATGATCAGGCCCCGGCGGCGAGGGCGGCAAGCTTGTCCAGCGAGGTCTGCAGCTGCTTGGTGCCGTCCTTCTCGACCGCCTTGCCGAGCGCGCCCTTGATCAGCGAGCCCTCGAATTCCCCTGCGACCTGGACCTCGGTCTGGTCGCCGTCGGGGGTCAGGTCGAAGGAGAAGGTGGCCTTCACCCCGGCCATCCCGGTGCCCGTCATGACCAGCTTGGTCGGGGCGACCTCGCCGACGACCCATTCCATCTTGTTGGCCATGCCGAGCATGAAGATCTTGGCGGTCAGCGCCGCGCCTTCGGTCAGGGTGGCCGGCGGTTCGACCATCCAGCGCTCGTGGATGGTGAACCAGTCGCCCCAGGTGGACGGGTCGGTGATCACGCCCATCAGCTTCTCGGCGGGGGCGTTGAGGGTGGCGGTCTGCTCGATGTGACCCATGAGTGTTCTCCTGCGAATGGTGGTGTGGTGGAAGGCCGGTCAGCGGTCGGCGCGCTGGTACGCGGTGACGACGGCGGCGCCGCCCAAGCCGATGTTGTGCTGCAGGGCAGCGGTCACGTTGTCGACCTGACGGGCGTCGGCGGTGCCGCGCAGCTGCCAGGTGAGCTCGGCACACTGCGCCAATCCGGTGGCGCCGAGCGGGTGCCCCTTCGAGATCAGGCCGCCGGAGGGGTTGACGACCCATTTGCCGCCGTAGGTGGTCTGGTTGTCGTCGAGCAACCGACCGGCCTCGCCGGGGGCGCACAGGCCGAGGGCTTCATAGAGCAGCAGTTCGTTGGCCGAGAAGCAGTCGTGCAACTCGATGACCTGGAAGTCCTCGGCGCCGAGTCCGGCCTGCTTGTACACCTCGGCCGCAGCGGCGACATTCATGTCGTAGCCGATGATGTTCTTGGCTGTGCCGTCGAAGGTCGAGGCGAAGTCGGTGGTCATGGCCTGACCCACGATTTCGACCGCCTGGCCGGCGAGGTCGTGTTTGTTCACGAAATCTTCGCTCGCCAGGATCGCCGCGCCGGAACCGTCGGAGGTCGGCGAGCATTGGAGCTTGGTGAGCGGGTCGTAGATCATTCGCGAATCGAGGATCTGGTCCATGGTGTATTCGTCACGGAATTGCGAATACGGGTTGTTCACCGAATGCTTGTGGTTCTTGTAACCGATTTTCGCGAAATGCTCGGCGGTGGTGCCGTATTCCTTCATGTGCTCCCGCCCTGCGGCGCCGAACATCCAGGGCGCGGGCGGAAAGAGCACCTCGGAGATTTCGGCCAGGGCCTGCATGTGTTTGGCCATCGGCTGCTCGCGGTCGTCGAAGGTGGTGCCGAGCGAGCCGGGCTGCATCTTCTCGAAACCGAGCGCGAGCGTGCAGTCGGCCAGGCCGCCGCGAATCGCCTGCGCCGCCAGATACAAGGCGGTCGATCCGGTCGAGCAGTTGTTGTTCACGTTGACGACCGGAATTCCGGTCATTCCGAGTTCGTAGACAGCGCGCTGCCCGGAGGTGGACTCGCCGTACACATAGCCGACGTAGGCCTGCTGCACCTCGGCATAGGAAATACCCGCATCGTTGAGGGCGTTGGTGCCCGATTCCCGTGCCATATCCGGGTAGTCCCAGATGCTGCCGTCTTCGTTGAATCGCCGACCCGGCTTCTCGAATTTCGTCATACCGACACCGACGACGAATACCCGTTGCGTCACAGGACAGTCCTCTCGATAGATCAGCCGTGCGGCTGTCACCTATGACGCTATGAGTTCGGCTGCTGCCCGACGAGGACCGCAGCGGGCCGTTCGGGGGACCGAAACGATCATCGCCGCTGGGGTACCGTACGAATCGCCTCGCCCGACGTCGAAGGAGCCAAGTGGCGCATACGATTCCGATGCGGTTCTTCCGGGCGACAGTCGAGTCGATGGTGAAACGCGGCCTCGATGTGGAGCGCGCGCTGCGCGGAGCGGCACTCGACTGGCGGCTCTACGCCGAGGACCGCGCCCGGATGACACCGGAGCAGACGACCGGGGTGATCCGCGCCCTGTGGGAGCAAACCGACGACGAACTCCTGGGCCTCGGGCCCCGGCCGGTAGCGCGCGGCACATTGCGACTGGCCGGACTCACCGTCATCCACACCCGGGATCTGCGCGGTGCGCTCGGCCGCATGTTCGAACTCTCCGCCGTGACCACCGGCATCCGCTGGGCGTTGCGGGCCGACGACGCGGGCCGAGCCACGATCAACATCGCCGATCCAGACGTGCGCCTCGATCCGTTCGTCGCGTTCGCGATGATCGGTGGAGTGCACCGGTTCGCCGGTTGGCTGATCGGAGCGCCGGTCGCGTTGCTTTCCGTGGATTTCCCGTTCGATGCCGAGCATCTGGCCGAGGAGTACACGACGATTTTCGGGATCCGGCCCACCTTCCGCGCGTCGCGGTTGGCGATGTCGTTCGACGCGGCGTTGCTGGCCATGCCGCTGGTGCGCGACGAACCCGACCTCAAGCGGTTCCTCCGCGACTCCCCCGGTGTGCTGTTCTACGCGCAGGAGCAGGCCACGACCACTACGGCGCGGGTGCGCGCGATCATGGAGCGCAACCAGAACGGTTCCTGGCTCGGCGCCGACGAGCTCGCCCGTCGCCTATCGATCAGCGCGCCGCACCTGCGGCGGCTGCTGCGTGCCGAAGGCACCAGCCAGCGGCGAATCCAGGAGGAGATCCTTCGCGACCGCGCCGTCGAAGCGCTGGTCCACGGAGACGAGTCGATCGCCGACCTCGCCGCCCGCCTGGGCTATTCGGAGGCCAGCGCCTTTCGCCGGGCGTTTCACCGGTGGACCGGTAGCGCGCCGAGCGACTACCGCTCCACCCGAATCAGAAAGCCGTGACCGTATGACGCACACCGAGACGGAAGCCCGCTTGGACGACACGGGCAACGTCTTGATCGTACCGACGAGATTGCGCGACACCGCGATCACGGACTTCTTCGGGTCCACGATCACCCCGGCGGATCTTGCCGCCGGATCGGCGGATCTCACGCAGAAGACCGTCTACCTGTGTGGCGATATCGCAGCGATCGATGAGCATCGGTTACCTTCGGCCGCACGGGTTTTCGTTGTCCGAAAGCTGTCACACGGCTACCGCGATCACGAACTGCCGGCTCTCGTCGACCTCGGTCGTGTCCCGGTTCGTGTGCATCGCGTCGGCGTGTACTACCGCCGCTTCTTCGCCCTCGAAGACGACCACTTCGGACGGATCAGCGCCGAGCACACCTTCCAGTCCCTGACCGAGTCCACCAAACCGGGTTCGGCCCACCGCAGCGGTATCTACCTGACACCTGTCACGCGAAGAGGTGACGAACTGCATTTCCGCCTGCTGCGCTGCTCGACGAATCTCTCGGGGCCGACCGAGGGCTTCGGCGCGACCGACACGAGCATCGTCGACGCCCTGAACAACGAGGCCGCCACCGTGTTCCGTGGCCACGCGCCGCTCAATCACGTTCTGGCCCAGATCTATCACAACACCCCGGCCACGGCCGGGCGCAAACAGGCCAAGGCCAAGATCTCGGCTCATGCCGACAAGACCAAGGACATGCCAGTCGGCGGCATCATGGCCTTCTGCACCTTCTACAACGGGCTCGACATGCTGGGACCCATGGCCGCCGACCCCTTCGACTACGGCGTGCGGAATACCAGCGGCCTGACCGAACTTCGCTTCCGCCTGAAGGATTCGGCCGACGCGCGCGACGGGGTCCCCGCACGATTCGATCTGACCCTGTATCCGGGTTCCGTGTTCTTCATGCCGCTGTCGACCAACCGCCTCTACACCCACGAGATCCGCCCCCGGCGCCGGACGTCGGGTCGCTGCCGACCCGTCTGGGCTACGTGGTGCGCTGCTCGAGCGCCGAAGCCGTGCACAAGGACGGCCAGACCTTCCTGAAGCGAGCCGACGGCTTGGTGAAGCTGGATCCGCCCACGGCCGAGGGTGTCGACGAATTGCGCGGACTCTACGCCCAAGAGAACAGGACCACGTCCTTCATCGACTACGGCGACCGGTTCCGTTTCAGCATGAACACCGGAGACTACGATGCTCCCCGAGTCTGACATCTCCGACGAAATAGCCTCGTATGCTTTGCCGTTCGAGCGCAACCTCTTCACGGAGCTTTCCGGTTCGGCTGTCCTGGACGAAACGGGAAACGGCCGCCGCGGCGCGACTCTCGCCGACCCCGATACGGCGGGTCGCGTGCCGCTCGTCCGAACCACCACTCGCTATACCCGCCCGACACAGTGCTTCCGGCCGGTGCATCACCGCCTGGCACAGCAGATTCGAGCCCGCGCGGGACTGGCGGTCGGCTTCGACAACGCGCTCATCGAGCGCTACACGAACGCCTACGCCACGATGGGCAGCCATTCCGACCAAGCTCTCGACCTCGCCGATCAGTCCTTCGTCGCCGTCTTCTCCTGCTATCGCCACCCCGAGGCACCACCGAGGACGCTGATCTTCGAAAGGAAGGGGACCGCTGAGAAGTTCACGATCCCCCTGGCCCACCACAGCGTCGTCGTGTTCTCCGTCGCCGCGAATCGGCGGTTCAAGCACAAGATCGTGCTCGAGCCGTCCGCACGGTCGGTCGAAAACGACTGGCTCGGCGTGACTTTCCGCAAGTCGAAGACCTTCGTCCAGTTCCGTGAGGGTCGGCCGTACCTGCCGCAGGGCGCACGTCTCACCTCGGCCGACGACGATCAGCGACGAGAGTTCTACCGCCTGCGACGACGTGAGAACAACGAAACAGACTTCGTCTACCCGCCGCTGACCTACACCGTCAGCGAAAGCGACCTGATCCCACCGGCCTGAGGATCAGCCACCCGACTGCTCGCCGGGTGTGCCAGGTCAGCTCAGGTGGTGCACCTGCTGCTTTCCGTAGACCGGGGTCGGCACCCCTTCGAACCGGGCCTTCAGCTGCAAGGCCAGGTACAGCGAATAGTGGCGGGATTGGTGCAGGTTGCCGCCGTGGAACCACAAGCCGGGCTGCTGGGTCGGCTTCCACATATTGCGCAGCTCGCCTTCCCAGGGGCCTGGGTCTTTGGTGGTGCCCGAGCCGTAACCCCAGCATTTGCCCACCGCGTCGGCCACGTCCTGGCCGATGAGGTCGGCCGCCCAGCCGTTCATCGACCCGTAGCCGGTCGCGTAGACGACGAGATCGGCGGGTAGTTCGGTGCCGTCGGACAGGATCACGCTGTCCTCGGTGAGTTCGCGGACCTGCCCGTGCGCCAAGCGGATGTCGCCGTTGGCGACGAGTTCGGCGGCGCCCACATCGATGTAGTAGCCCGAACCTCGGCGCAGGTATTTCATGAACAATCCGGAGCCGTCGTCGCCCCAGTCGAGCTCGAACCCGGCGCGTTCCAGGCGTGCGTAGAAGTCGGCGTCGCGCTCGCGGATCGCGTCGTAGACCGGGATCTGGAATTCGGGCATGATCCGGTACGGCAGCGACGCGAAGGTGAGATCGGCTTTCTGCGTGGTCATTCCGGCAGCAAGGGCGCGCTCGGAGTACAGGTCACCGAGGCCGAGTTCCATCAGCGAATCCGACTTCACGATGTGGGTGGACGACCGCTGCACCATGGTGACCTCGGCACCCGCCTCCCACAGGGCACCGCAGATGTCGTGGGCGGAGTTGTTGGCCCCGATCACCACGGCACGTTTGCCCGCGTAGCGGTCCGGCCCGGGGTGCCGGCTGGAGTGGTGCTGGTCGCCCCGAAAGCGGTCCATCCCTGGGAAATTCGGGATGTTCGGTTTGCCCGACATCCCGGTCGCGAGCACCAGGTGGTGCGGGCGCAGCACGAGCGGGTCGCCATCGCGTTCCACCTCGACCACCCAGGTTTCGCTCGCGTTGTCGTAGCGTGCCGAGGTGCAGGTGGTCTTGGACCAGTACGGCACCTCCATCACCTTGGTGTACATCTCGAGCCAGTCGCCGATTTTGTCCTTCGGCGCGAACACCGGCCAGTTGTCGGGAAACGGCAGATACGGCAGGTGGTCGTACCAGACCGGATCGTGCAGACACAGCGACTTGTACCGCTTGCGCCACTGGTCACCGGGGCGGTCGTGCTTGTCGACGACGAGGGCGGGCACGCCGAGCTGGCGCAGCCGCGCACCGAGGGCGATACCACCCTGTCCCCCACCGACGACGAGCACGAACGGCTGTCGCGTGTAGCCGAGTTCGTGCTGTTCGCGTTCGCGTTGCTCGGACCAGGTCACCCGGGCGCGGTCGGCACCGTGACGCACGCCCCTCGGCCGCCGTGGGCCTTTGCTCTCCTCGAAGCCCTTCAACTCCTGCAGGGTGGTGAGCAGGGTCCACGCGCCCTCGTCGGTGAGCCGCAGGTGCCCGACACCGCGTCCGGCCCCGGTCTCGAAACCGATCCACGCGCTGATCACCCCGTCGGCCTCGGTCGGCGTCTCGGTGGTGTGGAAACCGGACGGGTCCGTGTCGGCGAGCTGGGCTGCCAGCATGTCGGCGACGCCCGCCCGGCCCTCGACGGTCTTGATGTTCCAGGTGAACGCGATCAGGTCGCGCCAGAAGCTGTCGGTGGCGAACATGCCCGCCGCGGTGTCGACATCGCGCGCGGCCAAGGCCGCCTCGAACGCCGTCAGCCAGGCGTCCACCCGCTGCTGGGGTCCGGCTACGTCCGATCCGTCGACGACGGGATCGAGTGTCTGGGTCATCGAATCCTCCTCCACAATCTGTGACATGAAGCACACGTCATGCGGGAGGGGTGGCACAATCGTTGCAGCGCGTTGCAGCGCTGACAGACGGCACCGATGAAGGGCGCAGGCGTGGGCGATTTCGGCGCGTTCGTACCCGGCACCGACCTCTCCGGGTACGCGCGTGAGCTGATCCGCATGCACGACGCCGTGATCGCCGGTGGGCGTTCGCCGCTGCGGCCTCGCCCTCTCGTCGCCCGGTCGTGGTCGCGGGTGCTGGCGGCGGGGCTGGTGCCCGACCAGCCGAGGGCTCGCTCGGTGCTGGCCGTCGACGATGTCGAACGCAGGCGCCGCGAATCCTCGCTCACCGCGGTGATCGACGACCTCACGCAGGCACTGTCCGATCTCACCGACACCGATTCCCAGCTGATGCTGGTGGTCGCCGACGCCGAGGGCGTGATCCTGTGGCGACACGGTTCGGCGAAGGTGCGCCACCGGGCCGACACCCTGGGATTCCGCGAGGGCGCGCGCTGGACCGAGGACGCGGTCGGCACCAACGCGATCGGCACCGCGCTGGCCGAGGCCAATCCGGTCCAGTTGTTCTCCGGTGAGCACTTCGAGCAGTTCCAGCACCCCTGGTTCTGCACGGCGGCCCCGATCCACGACCCGCGCACCGGTACCCTGCTCGGAATCGTCGACATCAGTGGTCCCGCGCTGGCCCTGCATCCGGCGGTCACCGCGCTGGTGAGTACCGGCGTGCGGCTCGCCGAAGCGCAACTGTGGCGTCATCACGAGACCCGGCTCGACCGGCTGCGTTCGGCGGCGGGCCCCGCCCTGGCCGGGTTGTCCGGACCCGCCCTGGTCGTCGACGACAACGGCTGGGTGGCCCAGGCCGTCGGTGTCGGCGCCACGCACCGGGTGGCCGTGCCGAGACCCGACCGCCCGATCACCGTCCCCGGGCTCGGTCTGTGCACCGCCGAGCAACTCGCCGACGGATGGCTGATCCGTCCGGACTCCGGCTCCCGGCTCACCCGCTTGGAGCTCGACCTGTCCGGTCCGCCGACCCTGCGCGCGCTCGGCGGCGAATCCGCCTGGTGCTGTGCGCTCTCGGCACGCCATGCCGAGATCCTGCTGCTGTTGCACCTGCACGGCCGACAGGGCATGACGGTCGGGCAGCTCAGCGAAGCGCTGTTCGGCGATGCGGACCACGCCGTCGCGGTCCGGGCCGAGATCTCCCGGCTGCGGCGGACGCTCGGTTCGGTGGTGGCGAGCCGACCCTATCGGATCGCCGAAACTGCCAGCCTCACAGTTACTTTCGGCTCGGCCGAGCGCCTCGCCGACTGCGATTTCATCCGACACAGCGCGGGACCGGGCTTACGCGCACTCTGCCGGTGACTTCGCGGTCGATGCCGTACTCGGACGATCGGCGCCGGGATGGAATTCACGACATCCCGGCGCCGAGAGCACAGCTGAGCCGATAGTCAGGGCAGCCTGGTGCCAGGTCAACTGACCGTTGCGGTGATCTTGATCGCCGGTGTGACCTTGTACTCGGTGGCGAAGGTGATCGTCTCACCCTGCGTCAGGAGTCCCTGACACGTCGGCGTCCCCTCGGCCGTGGCCAACTTCACCACGGCCGTGGTCGCTTTGAGGGTGGAGGTGGCGTTCGTGTACGTCATCGCGGTGTGATGAGTCCAGAACCCGCACGAGTTTCCGACGACCGTAGTGAAGACCAAGTTGATCGAGTTGAACAGGTCGCCATTGACCAGCGAGGTCGTCCCGGTGGCCGCATTGTAAGACTTGCCCGTGAAGTTCGAGGCGCCTGCCGCTGCGGTGAACTGCCCTCGCCACGCCGTGCCGTCGGGAGCGGTGCAGTTGATCAGGTCCGTGTACTTGATGGCACCGAGCCCGGAGGTCGTCCGGGTACCTGCGGGCAGGGAGCCCGACGAGGACAGGCTCGGACAGGTGAATATCGTTGTGCCGCTTTTGTTCTTCACGACCAGCGGTCCCGACACCGCCGAGAAGGCTCCGTTGCTGTTGGGGTTGACGACTGTCCAGGTGGTGGTCGCCGCGTGCGCGGGCGCCGAGAGCGCGGCGGTCGCGAGCAAGGGCGCGGCCACGGTGATCGCTGCCAGAAGGTGGCTGGTGCGCATTCCGAACATAGTGGTCTCGATTCATCAAGCCAGAGAACACATCAGGCGACCGACCAGACCGTCGTGCCGCGAGACGCACCGGGCGTAACGGCCCAGCCAGGTGACCGTATCAACGAAACTCGTTGCTTAGCACACAGTTTGAACTAATTAGTTTTCAAACCAATCAGTCAGGAATTATTGCTCCGCAGCGGCACGCCCGCAGCACGGCGTTCGACTCAGGCCGGGAACACACCGGCCAGCACAGCACCGATCTGCGCCACCGCGCGGTCGACACTGCCGGTGGGCTGGAACAGGTGACTCAGGGTGAGCCGCACCATGATCTCGACGATCGAGGTGATCTCCTCGTCGGACAGCTGAGGCAACTGGTAGCGGTCGCGGACCGTGATCGTGAGCGCGTCGACCGCCCGGACGAGCACCGGCTGCGCGTCGCTCACCAAAGCGGGCAGCAGGGCGGTGTCGGCATCCTGACGAGCGGAGAGGACCGCCTTGATCAACGTGTTGTCACCGGCGGTGCGCAGGGTGTATTCGGCGGCGGCGGTGATCCCGGCGAGGGGGTCGGCCGGATGCTCGCCCAACGTGTTGGCCACCCCGCTCAGGTAGATGCCGGTCTCGCGCTCGATGAGGGCATCCGCCAAAGCCTGCTTGGTGCCGATCTCCTTGTAGAGGACCGGCCTGCTGATGCCGACCTCCTTCGCGATACGCGACATGTTGACCGCGCCCCAGCCTTCGGAAACGACCATGGTGCGGGCAGCGTCGAGCATGCGATCGCGCAACAGCTGACGCATCTCGGACTGGAAGTTCGGCGATTCGGCCACCCAGCCATCGTACATGTGGCCCGAAGTGACAGCTTCGTTGACAACCTATGACTCTATGTATTTACTGAGAACACATCGGCATCAGTTGTAAACGAGCTCGACAATGCCCGGGAAATGTCTCGGTGATCAGGAGAACGAGATGACGACATCGCGAAACCACGAAGAACCGGCCACGGCCCTGCAATGGCGTGATTCCAAGCGCTATCTGTGGTTGTTCGGCCTCGTCGCCCCCAGTGCGGCAATGCTGGCCACGGCACTCGTCTGGGTGTGCAACCAGCTGGGCTGGCAGGTGGTGGCGCCGGTGTGGTGGTGGCTCGGCCCGATCCTGGTCTACGTCCTGCTGCCGACCCTCGACCGCTTCTTCGGGCCCGACGGTGCGAACCCACCGGAGGAGGTGATGGCACAGCTGGAGAACGACAGGTACTACCGCTACTGCACCTACGCCTACATTCCGGTACAGCTGATCAGCCTGGTTTTCGCTTGTTACCTCTGGACCGCGGACAACCTCTCCTGGCTCGGAATCGACGGCGGTCTGGGCCTGGCCTCGAAGATCGGTTTGGCCTTCACCATCGGGGCGATGGGTGGTGTCGGTATCAACACCGCCCACGAACTCGGCCACAAGAAGGACGAACTCGAGCGCTGGCTGTCGAAGATCACGCTGGCCCAGACCTTCTACGGGCACTTCTACATCGAGCACAACCGCGGCCACCATGTGCGTGTCGCGACGCCGGAGGACCCGGCCAGCGCGCGCTTCGGCGAATCGTTCTGGAGTTTCCTGCCGCGCAGTGTGTGGGGCAGCCTGAAGTCCGCGTGGGAACTGGAAGCCACCCGCCTGCGCCGGCTGGACAAGAGCCCGTTCTCGCTGCACAACGACGTGCTCATCGCGTGGTCGATGTCGGTGGTGCTGTGGGTGGCGCTGGTCGCGGTGTTCGGCCCCGCGATCCTGCCGTTCCTGGTGATCCAGGCCGTCTACGGGTTCTCCCTGCTCGAGACGGTGAACTACCTCGAGCACTACGGTCTGCTGCGGAGCAAGACCGCCTCGGGTCGCTACGAGCGCTGCACCCCCGAGCACAGCTGGAACTCCGACCACATCGTCACCAATATCTTCCTCTACCACCTGCAACGCCACAGCGACCACCACGCCAATCCCACCCGGCGCTACCAGATCCTGCGCCACATGGACGGCGCGCCCGAACTGCCGAGCGGGTACGCGAGCCTGATCGGCCTGGCCTACTTGACCCCTTTGTGGCGCAAGGTGATGGACCATCGTGTGCTCGCGCACTACAACGGCGACATCACCCGGGTCAATATCCAGCCGAGCAAGCGCGCGAAGATCCTCGCGCAGTACGGAGCGAACTGATGGCCGCCTACCTCTGCCCCGTGTGCGACTACGTCTACGACGAGCGCTTCGGCGCTCCCCGTGAAGGTTTCGCCGCAGGCACCGCCTGGTCGTTGATTCCCGAACAGTGGTGCTGTCCGGACTGCGGTGTCCGCGAGAAGGTCGACTTCGACATGCGTGAGGTGAGTCGCGGATGAGCGGGCGGATCGTGATCGTCGGCGCCGGTGTCGCCGGCGCCACCGCGGCACACACCTTGCGCCGCGAGGGGTATACCGGCGAGATCGTGCTCGCCGGGGCGGAACCGACGATGCCCTATCGTCGGCCCGCGGTCTCGAAGGAACTACTCGCGGGCACCGCCTCGCTGGAACGCACCCTGCTGAAGCCGGTGAAGTTCTGGGCCGACAATGTCATCGATCTGCGGGCGGCGACCAGGGTCGACGCGATCGACACCGACCGTGCGTCGGTGCGATTGAGCACGGGTGAAGACCTCGGCTACGACAGCTTGCTGCTCGCGACCGGCGCGCGGGCACGCCACATCGACACCGCGTCCACCCGCGTGCACACCTTGCGGACGCTGTCCGACATCACGGCGCTGCGAGCGGCGATCGATGCCGGCGGGTCACTGCTGATCGTCGGCGGCGGGCTGATCGGCTGCGAGGTGGCCGCTACCGCCCGCGGCCTCGGTGCCGATGTGACGCTGTTGCACGCGGGCCCCGCGCTGCTCGACCGGGTGGTGCCGCAGGCGGTGTCGGACCTGCTGCGCGACATCCATCAGGAGCACGGCGTCGTCGTCGAGACAGAGTTCAGCACAACGCATCTCGGCGACACCGCCGATGCCGTGACAGCCACGGCGGCCGACGGGCGCAGCCGGTCGGCCGGGGCCGCTCTGGTCGCCATCGGAGCGGCGCCCGACACCGCCTTGGCCGAAGCCGCCGGCCTGGCCGTCAACGAGGGCATCGTCATCGATCAGCACTACCGCACATCGGCACCGGGAGTGTTCGCCGCGGGCGACGCGACCACCGCCTTCAACTCCCACCGCGGCGAGTTCGAGAGCGGCCGGCAGTGGAACTCGGCGATGTCCGCGGGCGCCGCCGCGGCGAGGGCCATCCTGGGCCGCCCGACCGTCCCCGTCGAAATCCCTTGGGGCTGGACCGATCAGCACGGACTCTCCCTGCAATTCGCCGGCTGGGTCCACCCGCACGACGACCTCGTCGTCGAAGGCACCGTGGCATCCCGGGACTTCCTCGCCGTGGCCGTCCGCGACGGCCTGCCCGTCGGCGCCGTCGCGATGGCCAGGCCTCGGGAACTCCGCGCGGCGCGGGCGGCCATCGCCGCCGGTGCCCCCTGAACCACCAGTTCATTCCGCAGTTCCGAAAGAAGTGGAAACCTTTCCACAATTAACTATCCGGAGAAAATAACTAATAGCAGATAACGATATTCAGGGCGTATCGATTCGCGATTTCAGCCACGAAAAGAAGATGGCGAGCTATATTTTTAAAACACCCACTTTGTAGTTGGGCATACCGTCACTCCTCTGCTCGACATTTTCTGGAGATCGCCATGATATCGACCACTTCCCTGTTTCGCGCAGGCTTTATCGCTCCGGTGGCTGTCGCTACCGTCTTTTGTCTGGCCGCACCCGTCAACGCGGCGCCGGTCAGCGTGAACTGGGCATGCCGGGGCACCGTCCTCGGGATCAGCCAGACCTCGAACATGAACACGACGGTCACCGGTACGGCGCCGGGCTCGGCGGCATCGGGATCCGCGGTGGCCATCACCATCACACCCGGTGCGTCGTCGGTGCCGAGTTCGGCTTCCGGCTTCACGGTGAACAACATCAGCAACCTGAAGATGACCATTCCCACCCCGGCGAACTCGACCCTGGTCTCGGCCAGCGCCTCCGGAGGTAGCGTGGCGGGCACTGTCGCGACGTCCGGTGGGAACGTCGTGCTGACCATTCCCGGGCCGATCGCCGGTGGTACCAGCTTCACTCCACCCGCGGTGACCATCAATGTCACCGCGGGTGCCGCTGGAACGTCGATCACCAGCAAGTACGCGGGAACCAGCTACACAAGTCCCGGTATGACCATGACGACCAACGTCTCGTTCGTCGGCAACGTAGCGACTTCGTGCTACCCGAACCCCTCCCCGACCCTGACCACAACCACCGTCACCTAGGCCCATGGACAGGCGCTACGGCACGATGACCCACACCCGCGCCGACAATCCGTGGTGAAGATGTCCGGACCGGGTCGCGCGAGCGGCCCGGTCCGGGCGAGACCATATACATCACTATCGACAATGGTTGCCCCCCTTGCGGTTTGGTGCAAAGTAACCATATTCGACCGAAAAGTCCGATGGGCGTATCGCGCCCGCCATCGTGTCGTACGCTGCATGTCCGACACAGCCACGGTTCACTTCGGTGGCCGCGGTGGTGCCGATCTCGTGAGGTTCGATCGACAGGAGCCACCATGCCCCCTTCGAACGCCCGGCGGCGATACTCCCGCCCGTAGGGAAGCTCTGATCGGTGACTGCTGATGGGAAAGCTCGTGTGCCCCACTACTAGCGAACCCGCCCGGATCTCGGTCGAGCTCAAAAGGGCGCTGGAGTTCTATCACGGATCCGTCGAGGATCTGATTCGCGAATTGATCAGAGTGCTCGGCGTGAACGAGACCGATCGACGCGCCCTCGAAATCGTGCTGCTCGAGGACGAGAAATCCACCACTCCGGGCAGGCTGGCCGAACGGCTCGGCCTCACCGCGGCGGGCGTCACGATCATGCTCAACCGGCTCGAGAAACAGGGCTATATCGTCCGCTCGCTGCACCCGACCGATCGTCGCCGGGTGATAGTGATGGCCACCGAACTCGCGGCCCATCGGGTACGGGAAATCGTCGTACCCATGATCGTCGAGAGTTACAAGATGTTGCTGAGCTATTACAACACCGCCGAACTCGAAATAATCGCCGACTTTCTGACCCGCGCGGGCGAACTGCAACAAATACACCGGCAACGGCTACGTGAGGTGCATCCCTACTCGAAACCCTGAAATGGGCCGTGACGTCCGCATTGTTGCCACCGGTTCGCACGGTAGGCGTACCTCGAGGGAGAAGCCAGGATGGAATCCGTCGACCACAGCGAAATCGATCCCGGGAGTCGGCCTCGGGTTCAGCATCGATACGGGCGGCACGCCTCGACGGCACCCGCCGATCGGTTCCGGCGGCGGATGTCGCGTGCGGGCGTCGCGGCCGCGGTCGTCGGCACGGGAATCGGGATATCGCTGATAGTGCGGGCGGATTCGAGCCTGCCGACGAACAATGCGGCGATATTCTCGGGCGAACCGTCCGTACAGATTTCCAGCTACTGCGCCGTCGACGACAGTCCCGCTGTGGTCGATTCCGGCGCGGTAGCCGCCGCACCGAGCGAGGTCGCCGTTCCTGATGTCGCCTCGAGCACCGACCCGGCTACCGATGCCGGATTCGACCAACCGGACACCGAACCGCCGAGTACCGCCCCCGCACCGGAAACGACGACCATCGTGACCACCGATCCCTTGCCTGCGGATTCGCCGGATACCTCGGTCAGCGTGAGTTTGTCCGTCACGGCAAGCCTTTCGGTACAGGCCACACCGCCGCCACAAGATCCGGGTGTCGCGTCGGTCCCGGAATCCACAGTGCCCGTCACCGCGATTCCCCCGGACACCTCGACGGTCGGTCCGAGCACAGTGACGGTAACGGCTGATCCCCCGACCGTCACCGTCACATCTACCACCACGACCACCGCGGCGCCGACCACCACGACGAGTACACCCCGCACCACAGTCCCACCGAGCTCGACCACCGCCGCGCCATCGACGACCACAACGACACGGCCCCCTCCCGCGACTACGACGCCGACTGCGACGAAGCGCGCACGCCCGACTCCATCCCTCGCGCGCCCACCGTCCACGTCGTCACCAGCAACGACAACGAGGTAGACGCCTCGCAGACCACCACGCGAATCCTGAGCTCGGCGAGCACCGGCAACCACATCGGTTTCGGGACGGGCCCACACGTCGGTACCTACGAGGTCGGAAGGCCCGCTGAACTGCGTCTCGTCGGGCTACGCGACGTGCACGATAGAGATGGTGGCCTGCGTCAGTTCACCGCGTAGGGGTAGGCGTCGGAGCGGTCCTGGAACGACAGGATCCGGGGGTTCTGCACGCGACCGCCTCGGATCTCGATGGCGCGGCGAATCGTGTCGCTGGCGTCCCACGCGCCGGGGCCGGCGAGCACGACCGGCAGGTATTCGAGCAGGGCCTCGGAGTTCTCCCAGGTCGCCGAGTCCCACAGGAAGGACGGGCTGTGGTCGACGCCGTAGTAGTGCAGCTCGGTGCCCACGGCGAACATGGGGTCGGCGAACGAGGTGGGGCGCGCCCATTCGAAACCCATCCCCTCGTCGCAGGAGACGTCGATGAACAGCGTGCCGCGTGAGAAGAGGTCGAGGTCGTCGTTGGTCACGAATGTCAGTGGTGCCTCGGTGTCCTGGAACATGCAGTTCACGACCACGTCGTAGCCGGCCAGCATCTCCGCGAGCGGGCCCGGTTCCGGTGCCTTCAGTGCCAACGTACGACTCGGGGTGGCCGGGTCACGCTCGAAGTGCTGCATCCGCACCGAAGCGAAGGGCGAGGCCACCGCGGACACGCTGCGCTGGGTCAGCACCGTCACATCGCTGATGCCGAGCGCCGACAGCGCCCGCACGGCACCGCGCGCGGTAGCACCGAAGCTGATCACCGCGGCTCGCATCCGGCGACCGTAATCGCCGGTGACACCACGCAATTGGAGTGCGTGCAGCACCGAACAGTAGCCGGCGAGCTCGTTGTTCTTGTGGAAGACGTGGACGCTGAACACGCCTGCCTTCGTCCAGTGATTCATCGCCTCCCACGCGATCAGGGTCAACTCCCGATCGATGGCCAGCTGGGTGATTCGCGCGTCCTGCACACAGTGCGGCCAACCCCACACGATCGTGCCGGGCCGCATCTGCTCGAGGTCTTCGGCCAGCGGTTTGGCCAGCAGCAGCACATCGCATTCGGCGAACAGCTCTTCGCGGGTGCGGAAACCGGCGACCAGCGGAGCGAGTGCCTCGTCGGAGTAACCGAAACGGTCACCATAGCCACGTTCGAGAAAGATCTGCCCGCGCAGTCCCGGGTCGATGCGGTCGAGGTGGGCCGGATGGATGGCCAGCCGATGCTCGTTTTCCTTGCGGGAGGTCGCGACGACGCCGACGGTCAGGTCTTTCACAGTTGCTTCACCTGGTGAGCCTACCCGCTACCTTCGGCCCGGCCCGATCGGGTCAGTTCATCGTGCCTTCCATGGGGATGTAGATCTCCGATGCCTCGACGAACGCGCCACCGATCCGTGCGGCCAGGGCCAGTGCCTCGTCCGTCTTGCGGATCGCGGTGCGAATCACGTCGCCTTCGTCGTCCTCGTCGCCCGCAGCCACCAGCTCGTCGGCCTTGCGCGCCAGCCAGTGCCGGGTCACCGGTACGGCGGCGGGGGCCGCGTATCCGCCGACCTCGTAGTTGCCCGGAATGGTGTAGTTGACCGCCCATTCCAGTGCGGGGAACTCCGAGCGCATCAGACCGAGCAAGGCCGAGTTGTCGACCAGGCCCGAATAGCCGTCCGATCCGGCTGTGCGCTCGAGCAGCGTCGGCCATACCCGGCCGCGCTGGATCCAGCCCGGCAGAATGTGCGCGAGGAACTCCACCAGAACGAACTGCAGGTTCCCGGCGAGTATCTCGCCCGGATCCGCGGTTTCGCCGTCGGGTGTGGTGAACGACTGCCGTGCCCGCAAAGCTCGCACCGCTTGGCGCAGCAGGACGACCTTGCCCGAGATCGCTTCGCCGACATACCGATCCGGCGGGAGTGTGCCCTCCATGTTCGGCCGCACACGACCAACCAGTGTGCGGTCGAGCAGCGACAATTGCTGAACCGCGAGGTGATCCACTTGTTCCGGGGTGCACCGGTTGTATTGCAGCACCGTCTCCGCGACGTCGTCCGGGGTCTGTGCGGTGACGAAGTAGGGCCTGCCCCACACATACAGCTGCGGGTCGAAGTCGGCGTTGCCGCCCAGTTCCTCCAGCGCGCCCAGGCCCCACGCATTGGCCCGGAACCGGACCTTCGTCTGTTCCACGCCGAAGCGGATCAGATCATGCAGATCCTCGTCGGTGCCGTACCCGGCGATATACGGAAGTACCCGATTCTCGACCATCCGCATGTCGATCGCATGAAAACTGACGTCATACCCCATAAGGGTCAGACAGTACCCGCACCGGCGGACAAGTTACTTATCCTGCTGTCCCACAGCCTATTTCACCTCATCATAGTGTCTCGCCGGTACAGGGGAGGCGGCATCAGATGATCGGACGAGGAAGGCGCTCGGGTGAGGGTCGGCTCGGACGAATATCGACTTGCGGGTTTCGTGGCGGGCGTCGTATCGTGGCCGCAATCCGATCGGTGCTCTCCAGGAATACAGTCGCAGTGTGGGAGCCCCGCCTCATCTGAGCAGGCGTGGAGTGGGCGGCGTAATGACGCACACCCATCTCCGACGGAGGATTTCATGCATATCGGACTCGGCCTTCCCATCGCCGACCCCAGCACGCTGCCAGAATGGGCCGTCCGTGCCGAAGCCGCCGGTTTCGCCACCCTCGGACTGCTCGACCGGCTGGTCTACGACAACCCCGAACCGCTGGTCACCCTGGCGGTGCTCGCTGGTCGCACCACTCGTATCCGGTTGCAGACCGAGGTACTCATCGCACCGCTGCGCGAGCCCGCGCTGCTCGCCAAACAGGTCGCGACGCTGGATCGGATGTCCGGTGGTCGCTTCGTGCTCGGCCTCGGTGTCGGCGGTCGCGACGACGATCACGAGGCGAGCGCCACCGATATCCGCTGCCGCGGCCGCCGTATGGACGAACAGCTCCGCCTCATGCGCCGGCTGTGGGCCGGTGACCGATTCAGTGACAGCTGCGGGCCCATCGGTCCCTCGCCGACCACACCGGCAGGCCCTGAACTGCTGTTCGGTGGCTTCCAGCCCGCCGCGATCGACCGCGTCGGCCGCTGGGGCGGCGGGTTCCTCGCCGCTGCCGCGCCGTCCTGGGCGGGCGGCCTCTTCGACCTGGCCCGCGAGTCCTGGAGCAACCACGGTCGCTACGGCTCACCACGCATCGTCGCCCAGCTCAACGTAGTCCTCGGTCCGCAGCCGGTGGTCGACCAGGCCCGCACCGCTGTGCTCGACTACTACGAGTTCAGCGGCCGTGCGGACTACATGGCCGGCGGCATACTCACCACCGCGGCGCAGATCGGTTCCGCCATCAAGCAATTCGAGGACCTCGGCGCCGACGAAGTCATGCTGTATTGCTACGGCACCGATCCCGATCAGATCGACCGTCTCGCCGACGCCGTGCTCTGATAGCAGGGCCCGAGCGCCCTGCTGGACGGATACCATCGACGGCATGTGTACCTATGCGTTCGTGCACTACAAGCTGCACTGGGTATGCGTCGCGTGCCGGTTGTCGTTCAAGCGTCATCCATCGGAAGACGGTGTGCCGCATCGTTGCCCACGGTGTACCCGGCCGATGTCGTGCGCGGGGCGTGACTTTGCCGCTCCTGCGCGCCGTGATGTCGACGGGTGGTCCGTCGTCGGCGTCGTGGTCGGTGCAGGACTGCGATACGAAGGGTTCGAGCCGTGCGGGTGCGGGCGTGAACCGAAGTTCCGGCCACGCACTCGTGCCCAGGTGCGAGCACGGAAGGTCTTCGCCGCTCGATACGGGCTTGCGCTGGGTGAAGCACTCGGCCGCCCGCAACTATGACAGCACCGCTGGTCCCGCTCAGGTACGGCCGACGCGAGCCGGGAAAGACTCTAGCGTTGCGGGTCGTCGTCGGACTGGTGGTGCGCGGGGGCGAGGAAGGTCGGGAACTGGTGACCGGTGGTGATCGGCGTTGCCGCCGTGGGTTCGTTGTGGTGGGGGGTACTGAACAACGGGACGGCGTTCGAAGACACGGTGAGCTCGACCTCGTCGGTTCGGGCGGGTTCCGGAGGACGGCCGGACGTGCGCGGGTGTAGGTCGGTCATGGATTCCCCCTGGGAGTGGCTTCGAGCCGTGGTGACACCGAGCATAGCGACGACCTCCGACAACCCCTGTATGGTCGCATGCCTGCCCGGTCCCCCGCGGCCCAGGACGGTCGGACCGTCCGAACCGCGAGCGTGCCCGGGAAGGTCGGGCCTGCTCGAGTGGTTGCCTTTCGTGTGACCGTCCACGCCACCGCCCTGCACCCTTTCGTCCTAGAGCGCTACAGCCCCACGGGTTTCCGTCGTGACCACACCCTGTCATCGGCCGAAGTCCACTCCCTTTTCGAGGCTGCTCGACGCGCGCCTTCGGCAGGCAATTCGCAACCGTGGCGGTTCATCGCCGGTATGCGCGGTGACGCTGTCCATCGGCGGCTCACCGGTTTCCTCGCGCGAAGTTCCGCGGCGTGGGCGCCGGATGCGAGCCTCCTCGTCGCCAACCTCGTGCAGCGGCGGGTGGAGGACACCGACTTCGAGTACTCCGAGTTCGCCGACTACGACCTCGGACAGGCCGTGGCGCACCTGACCTTTCAGGCCAACGCACTCGGACTCCAGGTGCATCAGTTCCGGGCATTCGACCGGGACGGACTGCACCAGGAGTTCGCATTGCCTGACCATTGGGAGATCGCGACGATGGCGGCCGTCGGGCGGCCGGGCGGCGACGCCACTGGTACGGATCGTCGGCGTAAACCGTTGGACGACGTCATGTGGACGGTCGCGAACATCGGTTCACAGCATGCAGATCCGGAGCTGCCGAAGAGTGATCGGGCGATGCCCTCGAGGAGGAGCCGATCTCCTCGAGGGCGCGCACCGGGCGATCAGATCCGCCCGGTGCTGGTTCCGCGAATCGAGGCCACTATCCCGTTCGGCACGGTTCGTCGTGTGGGCGTGGTTGCGGGCCGCCCGAGAGTCGTCCCGGGGAGTCCGGCACCGTGAACGAGAGGGCCGGGTTGTTTCCGGCAAGCGCCTTTCCGAAAGCTGCCACCGTTCCCGGCCAGGCGTTGGTGACGGTGCCGTCGGCCGTTTTCCACCAGGTCGTTGCCTTGCCGTCGCGCCAGACGGTCCGGTCGAGCGCGTCGTCGAGGTGGTCCAGGTAGGTCGCCATCGCCTGGTCGGTGACCTCGATCGGTTCGCGCAGCCGGGCACTGAGTGCCAGGCAGCGCATGATGTAGCGAACTTGATGCTGTTTGACGGCGGGATTGCTGTTGGTTGGGGTGAACGAGTGCGGTCCCGCGATCAGATAGAGGTTGGGAAAGCCGGGTACGGCCAGTCCGTAGAAGGCGGTCGGGCGACCCTCTGTTCGCCACCGGTCGTGCAGCTCGACCCCACCACGCCCACTGACCCGGACGCCGTCGAGGAACTCCCGGGCGCGGAATCCGGTGGCCAGGACGATGAGGTCGGCGCGGCGTTCGATGCCGTCGACGGTGCGGATACCGTCCGGGACGATCCGGTCGATCGAGTCGGTGACGAGTTCTACGTGGGGCTCGGTGAGCGCCCGGTAGTACCCGCTGTCGATGAGGATGCGTTTTTCCCCGATCCGGTGGTCCGGGGTGAGCTTTCGGCGCAGCTCCGGATCGCGTACCTGGCGTCGAAGATGTTCCCGGGCAACGAATTCCAGCGATCTGGCCGACCATCCGGCATGGGTGGTCGGGGCCAGGACAAGGTCGGCGGCGCGGTACAGTCCGGCGCGGTACAAGCCGTGCAGGCCGGGTACATGGGTCAGCGCCCACCGCGACATCGTTCCGAACGACGCGGCGGGCTTGGGCAGTACCCACGACGGGCTCCGCTGGTAGACGGTGACCGAGGAAGCGGTGCGCGCCAGCTCCGGAATCATCTGTGCCGCCGAGGATCCGGTGCCCACCACCGCGATGTGTCCGGTGCGGTCGGCCGTGTGATCCCAGCGCGCGGAGTGGAACATCGGGCCACCGAAGGTGTCGGCTCCGCGCAGCTGTGCGACAGCGGGCCGGTGCAGCTGGCCGACCGCCCACACCACCGCTCTGGTGCGGATCAGCTCGCCCGCCGACGTGGTGAGCGACCAGGTGCGGTCGTCGTCGCGGTAATCGGCGCTCACCACCGCGGTGTCACAGCGCAGATGGGGACGCAGCCCGTGCCGGTCGGTGACCGCACCCAGATAGGACAGGATCGCTTGCGCGTCGGGGTAACGCACCCGAGGGTCACGGTAGGGGTCGAAGGCGAGCGAATACAGGTGCGCGGGCACGTCGCAGGAACAGCCCGGGTAGGTGTTCTCCCGCCACACACCGCCGACCTCGGAACCCTCCTCGAGGATCAGGAAGTTCTGCACGCCCGCCTCTTTGAGTTCCCACGCCATGGTGAGCCCGCCGAACCCGGCCCCTACGACGACGACCTCGTATTCGACACTGTGTCCGGTCATGCCCGCACCTGCCCGGCGATCGAGCGCAGCACCTCGCCGAACGGGGCTGTCTTCCCGCCTGCCCAGGTCTCCCACCACCGCAGATAGTCCGGGGATGCCATCGGCGCATCGAAGGGATCGAGTTCGATGTCGAAGCCGTCGACCAGAACATTCAGGTGCGCACCGAGATAGTCGATGCCACAACGCAATTCCTCGTGGACACGGTGGGCGTGCCGGGGCGGCAGCTGCCCGTGGGCAGCGAACCAGCTGCCGTGCGCGCGGATTCGCTCCAGCGCGTACACCACGCAGGCGGACTCGAGCAGGTGGCGGGCCGATGCGTCGTCGGCCGTGACACAGGCCTGGAACAACGCGGTGGCGGCAAGCCTTTCGCTGGTAGCGGCCGCGAGCTCGACGGCGGCGGTGTCGCAGTCGACCGCGGTGCTCGCGACGGCGATGTCACCACGGCGCAGCGCGGCGGCGAGCGCCGACTCCCGCTCGGCGAGCATGCGGATGTACCAGGGCAGAAGGTCCGGCGTGGCCGGTAGCGCCAGGGCCGATTCCGCGCGGGCGATGAGGTGCCCGGCCTGCTTCCAGAGCAGCTGGGACTCGCCCTCGGCGGTGATGATGCCTTCGGTGTTGCCGATCCAGTCGACGATCCAGTTGGTGCGCAGCGACCCCTGCGCCGCACTGCGCTGACGGCAGGTCAGCAGCACGTCGTGGGCGGTGTAGGCCAGCAACGGTTTGGCAAGCATCGACCACAGCGCGGAGAACGGTTCGGCGGCGGCCACGCGCAGGTCCTGGATGCGGCGGCCGAGGATGCTGGTGGCGTAGGTGGAGGCCAGTGCGGAGACAAGATCACGGCGAACCGTTCCCCGGTCGGCCATCGAGGTCCGGCCACCCGGCCGGCGCTGACCGGCGTAGTTCACCGTCACCGCCAACGCCGCACGCGCACCGGCGGCAGCCGCACCGGCCAAGTCGAGCCTGCCCTCCCCCAAGGCCGTGATCGCGCGGTGAAAGCGTTGCCGCACCGGTACTTTCGATTCGAATCCACCAGCGCCCAGCACCGCCCACCGACCGCCGAGCAGTGCGTCGACCGGGACGAACACCGCGTCGAACCGGATCAGCGCGTGATCCATCGGCACCCAGCCCTTGTCGGGCAGCGGCGCGACGTTCAGCCCGGGCACGAGCCCCTGCCCGGTACGCAACCTCAGCAGGAAAGGCAGCACGCCTTCGTCGCGACCGTCGGCGATCAGGCGGGCGGTGACCACACCCGTCTTGCGGGTGGTCGGATCGGCCATGTTCGGCATGAACTTCCAGCTGTCGGTATCGGGCGAGTCGAGCCAGAACCCACCACGGGCGCCGTCCCAGGTGGCGGTGGTCTGCTGGTCGGCGCCGTTGGTGCCACCGAGCTCGGTCAGCAGCAGCAGGCCGATCGCCTCCCCGGTGTCGAGCTCGGCGAGGAGTTCCCGCTGGTACGCCGAACCGTTGCCGAGTGCGGTGATCGCCCCGATCGCCAGGTCGAGATGGCCGGTGAGCACGGGCAACAGGTGCGGGGCGTAGACCGCCGCCCACTCGCACAGCACACCGCGTAACTCGGAGTCGGCGGCGATGGCGGTCGCCGATCCACCGAGGGCCGCGATCGTCGCGCGCAGCAGATCCGGTGCCAGCGCGGCCTCGGCCGACGAGGTGAGCCCCGATCGCGGCCGGTCGTTCAGGGCGATGGTCGTGGCACGCACCCGGCGGTGCGTCGCACGCGAATCGCCGAGAATCGCCGTTCGCAACGACTCGACCGTCGGGTCGGCCGGTGCCGTGAGCGGCCGATGGGCCGAATCCGGGCACACGGGAACAACAGGAACATCTAGTGTGGTCACAGCAGCGCTCTCCCAGTGTCTGCGTTGCTCCGCGCGGCGGTGGCGACCGCCACGCAGAGCTCTTTCGGGTGTCTCCCCGTGCTCGCGGGGAGACACCCGATCCGATGTCCGGGGAGAATCCGCACCAGCACAACGGCGCGGCCCCGGTCCCGTACACGAACGACCGACCGCACCGGCGGCCCACGGCCACACGGAATGCCCTTCGGGGCAGTAGAATTGAGCACACCCATACCGTCGGACTCCTCCATGACTCCGGACACAGCCGAACACTGATCGCCTGCCTCCGGGTCCGGAGTTTGCTCTCCGTCCGGCGCGCGCAACCGCAATCATCCAGCAATCGCTACCCTGGATCAGGTGTGTAGCGGTCGAGTCGGGGTGTCGTCCCGATCAGCGGCGGCGTGGGGGTTGACCAGCGGGAATGATGACACGTCAGCGAAGGTGTGGGGGCGCGATCGACCTTCGGCCGTGCACCGGTTCGTCGGATGGGCGCCCGAGTACCGCTGACCGACGACCCATGAATTGACGTGCGTTCCCGGACCGCTCGGCGACTGCGGGAAATACGATCGTGCTCGGTCGCGTCCACCGGGGTGCGATGCCGGGAGCTGTTGGGAGACAAGCGTGGTCGAACGGTTTCGGAGCGTGGTGGATGTGCATCTGGTCTTGGTGCGCGACGGGAAGTTGTTGTGGTCACGGCGGTCGAACACCGGATTCGCCGACGGGGAACTGGGATTGGTGGCCGGACACCTCGAGGAGGGCGAGGACGTGGTCGAGACAGCCATTCGGGAGGCCGAGGAGGAAGTGGGGATCCGGCTGCGCCCCGAGGATCTGACGTGTGTGCACGTCATGCAGCACCGCTACGGGAATCAGCCGCACAGAGTGGGGTTCTTCTTCCGCGCCGAGCGGTGGGACGACGACGTGGTCAACCGCGAACCGCACAAGTGCTCCGAGCTGACATGGCGGGAGATGAGCGAGATTCCGAGTGACGCGATCGCCTATCAGGTGGCGGCGATGCGCCGGATCGCCGACGGTGAGAGTTTCAGCGTGTACGCGACAGACGAGCGATGAGCTGGAACGTGCGGGCGAAGTGTGTGTCCGTTCGCGACAGATCAGCCCTTGCCTCGGTGACGAGCATCATGGCGAAGTAGTTCGGTTTCCGTACTATATCTCTCCCCTGCTAGTTGATATGCTTCTCATATCATACGTACTCGGTACTTGTTGGTACCGAAAGGGAAGGGAAGTAGATCATGTTCGTCGTCATCGGAGCCACCGGGATCGTCGGCCGGGAAGTCATCTCCCACTTGGTAGCCGCAGGCGCACCCGTCACGGCGGTCACCCGCGATCGCGATGCCGATCTGCCCAGCGGAGTTGTTGTCGCGCAAGGCGATCCGGCGGGTGCGCGCATTCCGGACGACGTGTGGAAGGGCGCGGAGGCAGTGCTGTTGAGCTCGCGTGGTGCCCTCGACTCCGCGGCCGGGATCCTCGCCGCGGCAGCGGATCACGGGGTCGAGCGGGTCGTGGTCATCTCGGCGGCGACCGTCGAGTACCCCGCCGGGGAACCGCGCTTCATGGCGGGGTTCCGAGCCCTCGAAGCCGCCGCCGAGAGTTCGGGCATGGCCTGGACCGCCTTGCGCTGCAGCGATTTCGCCGCCAACACCCTGGCCTGGGCGCCGCAGCTACGCGCCGGTGACGTGGTGCGCGGTGCGTATCGGGACGCGGCCACCTCACCGATCCACGAACGCGATATCGCCGCTGTCGCCGTGCGCGCACTGACCGAGGACGGACACGGAAACCGCTCCTATGTCCTCACCGGTCCCCTGTCGCTGACCCAACCCGACAAGGTCCGCATTCTCGGCGAGGTGACCGGTCGCAACCTGTCGTTCCTCGAACTCACCCCCGACCAGGTGCGGGCCGCGATGACGGCACAGGGACTCCCCGAAGACATCCCGGCCCGGCTGCTCGGCTCGCTCGCGGACTACGCCCGCGTTCCCGGCCCGACGACCACCACGGTCGCCGACATCCTGGGCCGTCCCGCACAGGATTTCGCCAGCTGGGTCACCGACCATGCCGCCGTCTTCACCCGCTGACCGGAGGACTCGCCGATGACATCGAACCCAGCGGCACCCGTTCATCGGGCGAGTTCCTCGGCGGATTGCTGCCCGGCACCACCGGTGCGCCGGAGGAAGTCGGCGATCACCGTGAGCTCGTCGTCGGTGTAGTCGGCGCACAGCGCGTCCATCCGGTTGTTCATGCCGGAAAACACCTCGTAGAGCGCCGAATTGCGTTCGCGCACGGCACGGACGGTGACCGCCCTGCGGTCGGCCGACTCCGGGTCGCGTTCGCGCACGACCCATCCACCGTTCTGCAAGCGGTCGAGGATCCCGGTCAGCGTAGCCGGGTGCAGGCCGGCCCGGCGCGACAGTTCCTTCGGCGACATCGGCCCGTGCCGGTTGATCAGATCGAGGCAGGTGAAGTCCACTTCCCGCAGCTCCACCTGCCCACCGAATCGCCGATTGAGCAGCGACATTTCGATATTCAAGTCACGCAGGGCGTCTTTGACCTCCACCGTGAGCTTGCGTCGCCGAGCCGCTCCGTCCGCCGCCATCCGCGCCCTCTTCTCCTACTCACCGAACAACCATACGAGTTTCATATTATACGCGCGGCGATCGTGCTGTGCTGATCGCGGCGACGACGATGGCTGTCGCCGCGATCAGGGCGGTGGCCGGCCACCCGAACCACTCGACCGCAGCGGCGCCGAAGGCGGTCCCGAGGCTGCCGCCGATGAAGTAGACCAGCATGTACGCGCTGTTGAAGCGTGCCGGTGCGTCGGGTTCGATTGCCAGGACCGTGCTCTGGTTGGCCACCTGGGCAGCGAAGAGCCCGGCGTCGAAGGCCGCCAGGCAGACCAGCGTCACGAGTGTGTTCGCGAGGCTGAAACCCATGACGACGGTGGCGGTCCCGGCGAGGACGAGGCCGGCGAGGATCACCCGGCGAGCACCGTCGCGGTCGGTCCGTGTGCCGGCGATCCGGGTGGCCAGGACGCCCGAGAGACCCGCCAGCGCGTAGAGGCCGATCCGTTCGGCCGAGTAGGAGTACGGGGGCTCCGAGAGTGCCACGGCGATGCCCGCCCAGACCGCGCAGAAGGCGAAGAACCACAGGAAGCCACGCACAGCGGCGACACGAAGCGTCGCGTGGTGGACGAACAATCCGGGCAGGGACCGCAATGTCGAGAAGTAGCCGCGCTCAGCGGTGCCGGTCACGGCGGGCAGCGCGGCGAGGCAGCAGACGGCGAGCAGAGCGCAGCCGGCCGCGAAGACGAGCAGCATCGCGCGCCAGCCGATCTCGTCCGCGAGCCACCCACCCACGATCCGGCCGGCGAGGATGCCGACGGAGATGCCGGCGGTCACCATCCCAAGGACCGTCGCGCGCCGGTGCGGGTCCGCCAACCGACCGGCGACGGAGCTCAGCCCGGCCCCGACCGCCGAGCAGGCGCCGACCAGACCGATCATCGGAGCCAGCACGGCGGCGCTGCCCGCGGCGGCGCTGGCCGCGAGCGCACACGCGAGTACCCCGAACTGAGCGGCGAGGACACGGCCGGGAGCGAAGCGGTCGACCAGCGGCACCAGCAGACCGAGTCCCAGCATGTAGCCGATCGGCCCGCAAGCCAGGGCGAATCCGACAGCGGTGATCTGGGTGCCCAGCGAATCCGCCACGTCCGCGATGGCGGGCTGCATCGGATAGATCGTCGATGTACCGACGGCAGCCGCGAGTGCCATGAACAGGATCAGGGGACGGTGGAGCCGGTCGGTCACAGGGGTCTCTGCCCAGGTATCAGGGTTCACTCGACCGACCGTAGGGAGCCGCGAATCGGGTTACCGGCGGGAAACGACCTGACCGTTCCCGTCCGGGACCGCCTTGCCGGACCCGAGATCCGCAGTGCGAGGAGCGGTTTCGATCGGCCCGAACAGGTGAACCACGAATCTGCTCGAGCACGGCATCAATCTTGTACTGTCGCAACCAGATCAGATGCTGTGCCGCGCCGGCGGTGTGGACCGGCGGGCCGGCCAATTCGCAGTCGATTCGCAGAGGAACGAGACCCATGGCCGACGTAGACACCCCACAGATCAGGACCGACATCCCGCATTCGGCGCGGATCTGGAACTACTGGATGGGGGGCAAAGACCACTATGACATCGACAAGATCGCCGGTGACGCGGGCTTGGCCGTCGACCCGGACATCTCGACCATGGCGGTGCAGTCGCGGCAGTTCCTGATCCGGGCGGTCCGGTTCCTGGCCCGTGAGCGCGGTATCCCGCAGTTCCTCGACATCGGCACCGGGCTGCCGACCATGCAGAACACCCACGAGGTCGCCCAGGGTGTCACCCCCGACGCCCGCGTGGTGTACGTCGACAACGATCCGCTGGTGCTCACCCACGCGCGGGCCCTGCTCACCAGCACCACCCCCGAGGGTGTCACCACCTACATCGACGCCGACTTCCACGAGCCCGAGAAGATCGTCGCCGACGCCCGCAACGTGCTGAACTTCAACGAACCCATCGCGGTGATGTTCATGGGCGTTCTCGGCCACGCCAAGACCTACGAGGACCTGCTCCGCATCGTCGGCACCGTGCTGGCGGCGGTCCCGTCGGGCAGCTACCTCATCATGTGGGACGGCACCGACGACAGCCAGGCCTATGTGACGCTGTGCGAGAACTACACCGGCACCGGCGGCACCCCCTACATTCCGCGCACGCAGGCCCAGATCCAGGCGGTCTTCGACGGCCTGGAGTTCGTGGAGCCCGGCTTCACCTCGATCACCCAGTGGCGTCCCGAGGATGCCCAGGTTGGCGAGGTCCAGCCGATCTCCGCGTACGGCGGGGTCGCCCGCAAACCCTGAACCGACCACGACAGCGGGCCCGCACCGGCACACGGTGCGGGCCCGCTGTCGTGTCAGTAGGCGAACAGCAGGATCTCCTCGCGGGTGTAGTCGTGGTCGGGATGGTTCGCCGCCAGGTGCGCGTTCGCGTGCTCGACCAGGTCGTCCTCGTCGGCGCCGACGATGAGGTCTCCACAGGGGCATCGCAGTCTGGTCTTCATGGCATTTCCTCTCGCGGGCAACGGTTCCGGCCGATGCGCCCTTGCTCACCGACGGTACGGTGAAATACAGTCTAGACACCTGTCCAGACAGTGAGGGAGACACGGTGCCGAGCAATCTGCGTCCTGAGGACGGCTGCACGCTGCTGATCGACGGAAAACTGAGCCGGGGATCGGGCGGGGTGTTCGCGACCGGCAACCCCGCTACCGGCGAGCGCCTCGGCTGGGCGGCCGATGCCACGACCGAGGACATGCGCGCGGCCGTCACCGCGGCCCGCACCGCCTTCGACACCACCGGGTGGTCGACCGATCCCGCGTTCCGGGCGCGCTGCCTGCGCCAGTTGCGCGAGGCGATGCGCGAGCACATCGAGGAACTGCGTGAGATCACCATCGAGGAGGCGGGCGCGCCCCGGATGCTCACGGCGGGACCCCATCTGGAAGGGCCGGTGAACGATCTCGGCTACTTCGCCGATCTCGCCGAATCCTATTCCTGGCGCACCGAGATGCCGATCGCCGAACCGATGGGGATGCGTACCCGCAGGGAGTTGCGGCGCGAGGCGGTGGGCGTCGTCGGGGCGATCACGCCGTGGAACTTCCCGCATCAGATCAACCTCGCCAAGATCGGGCCCGCCTTGGCGGCGGGCAATACCGTGGTGCTCAAACCGGCCCCCGATACCCCGTGGTGCGGTGCGGCGCTGGGGATTCTGGCCGCCGAGCACACCGATATCCCCGCGGGTGTGTTCAATGTGGTGACCGGCTCCGACCACCGGATCGGCGCCCAGCTCGCCGAGGACCCGGACGTGGATCTGGTGTCGTTCACCGGTTCCACCCGCACCGGGAAGTCGGTGATGGCCGCGGCGGCGGCCACGGTGAAGAAGGTGTTCCTCGAGCTCGGCGGCAAGTCCGCGTTCGTCGTCCTCGACGACGCCGATATCGCGGCGGCCTGCGCGATGGCCGCCTTCTCGGTGTGTGTGCACGCCGGTCAGGGCTGTGCGCTGTCCACCCGGTTGCTGGTACCGCGCAGCGCTTACGAGGCGGCTCTCGAAGCGACAGCCAGGACCATGTCCGGCATCCGCGCAGGTGACCCGGACGATCGACGCACCGTGTGCGGTCCGCTCATCTCCGAGCGACAGCGCGAACGCGTGGAGGGCTACATCTCGCTGGCTCGCAGCGAAGGCGGTGAGGTGGTCGTCGGCGGCGGTCGCCCGACCGGACGCGACGCGGGCTACTTCGTCGAGCCGACCCTGATCGCCGGGCTGACGAACCAGTCCCGGGTGGCCAGGGAGGAGATCTTCGGGCCCGTGCTGGTGATCCTGCCGCACGACGGCGACGACGACGCGATCCGCATCGCCAACGACTCCCCCTACGGCCTCTCTGGCTCGGTGTGGGGCACCGATCCCGCCCGTATCGACAAGGTCGTCTCCGCCGTCCGCACCGGAACGCTCGGCGTGAACGGCGGCACCTGGTACTCGGTCGACGCGCCTTTCGGCGGCTACAAGCAATCCGGCATCGGACGCGAGATGGGCGTCGCCGGTTTCGAGGAATACCTCGAAACCAAACTCGTGGCCTACCCGGCCTGAAGGAGAACAGACATGACACGTTTCACCGACCGGACCGCGATCGTCACCGGCGCGGCACAGGGAATCGGCGCGGCCTACGCCAAGGCGCTCGCCGCCGAGGGCGCCCGCGTGGTGGTGGCCGACATCAATGCCGAGGCGGGTGAATCGGTCACCAAGGAGATCACCGCGGCAGGCGGTGTCGCCGCGTTCCGCGAGGTCGACGTCGCCGACCCGGATTCCGCGGCCGCGCTCGCCGCGTTCACCGTCGAGAAGTTCGGCGGCATCGACCATCTGGTGAACAACGCGGCCATCTACGGGACCATGAAGCTGAACCTGCTGCTCACGGTGCCGTGGGACTACTACAAGCACTTCATGAGCGTGAACTTCGACGGCGCGCTGAACGTGACCCGCGCGGTCTGGCCGACGATGCGCGCCAGTGGTGGGTCCATCGTGAACCAGTCCTCCACTGCAGCATGGACCTATTCGAGCTTCTACGGACTGGCCAAGGTCGGCGTGAACGGCCTCACCCAGCAGCTGGCCCACGAGCTCGGCAGTTCCGGCATCCGGATCAACGCCATCGCCCCCGGCCCCATCGACACCGAGGCGACCAAGACGATCACGCCGTCGGTCATCGTCGACGACATGGTGAAGCGGTTGCCGCTCAAGCGGATGGGCACACCGCAGGATCTCGTCGGCGCCTGCCTGTATCTGCTCTCCGACGACGCCGCCTGGGTGACCGGGCAGATCTTCAATGTCGACGGCGGTCAGGTGATCCGCTCATGACCACCGAGAACGCGCCACGCCTCGGCTACATCGGGCTGGGCAACATGGGTGCGCCCATGGCGCGCAGGCTCGTCGACTGGCCGGGCGGGTTGGTGGTGTGCGACGCGCGGGCCGATGCCACCGAGAAGTTCGCCGCCGCGGGCGTGGCGGTGGCCGCGACACCGGCCGAGGTCGCGGCCCGCGCGGCGGTGATCTCGGTGACCGTCCTCGACGATGCCCAGGTCCGCGACGTACTGACGGGTCCGCAGGGAATTCTGTCGACTGCCGCCGCGGGCACGGTGGTCGCCGTGCATTCGACCATCGCCGACAGCACGGCAACAGAATTGGCCGAGGAATGCGCGCGCCACGAGGTGGAGCTGGTCGACGCACCCGTCAGCGGCGGTGCGCCCGGCGCGAAACAGGGGCGCCTCGCGGTGATGGTCGGCGGCAGTGCGACCGCGTTCGAGGCGGTGCGAGCCCCGTTCACCCGCTTCGCTGATCTCGTGGTCCACGCGGGCCCGGTGGGTGCGGGTACCCGGATGAAGCTCGCCCGCAATCTGGTGCATTTCGTCGCCTTCGCCGCCGCCGCCGAGGCCTCGCGCCTGGCCGAGTCGGCCGGGCTCGACATCCGCCGCCTCGGTGAGGTGGTGCGCCATTCCGACGCCGTCACCGGCGGACCCGGTGCCATCCTGTGGCGCGAGAGCACCGCTCGCCTCGTCGACGGTGATCCGTGGCTGCCGATCATGTCGCACGTGCGCGACCTCGGCGAGAAGGATCTGGCGCTGGCCCTCGACCTCGGCGCCCGGCTCGGCGTCGAATTACCGCTCGCCCGAATGGGTTTCGAGCATCTCGCCGAAGGCCTCGGCCTTCGGGTCCCCACATCCGACAGGAGCAGCACATGACCGACGACGCCCGCGCCCGCGGCCTGGCCCGCATGAAAGAGGTCTACGGCTGGCAACCGCCGGAGATCGACGGCGCGTTCTTCGCCACCACCGTCGATCACCTCTTCGCCGAGATCTGGTCGCGCCCCGGCCTCACCGACCGCGACCGCCGCCTGCTGCTGCTCGGCGCGCTCACCGCCCAGGGCCGCATGGAAACCGCCGAAATCCAGATCCACGCCGCCCTGCACAACAAGGAGCTCACCGAGGAACAGCTCCGCGAAATCGCCCTGTTCCTGTGCCACTATGTCGGCTGGCCCAACGGGACCCGGCTCGATACCGCGATCAGCACCGTTTCCGAACGGGCGCGCGGGGGCGGCGAACCGCGCATGCGCAGGCCCAAATAGGTATCCCATGTACCTGCGACTAATATGGAATTGTGTCCGAAAACCATTCTGATCCCGCGATTCTCGAGGCCACGCGCAGGCGCCTGACCGAGAAACAGGCCGATACGGTCGACCGGCTCACCCGCGCCGCCGTCGACGTCATCACCGAGCAGGGTTATTCCGGACTCACCGTGCGCCAGGTGGCCGCCGCCGCGGGTGTCGGAACCGCGACCGCCTACACCTATTTCTCGTCGAAGGAACACCTCGTCGCCGAGGTGTTCTGGCGTCGCCTGCTGCAGACGCCGCAGCTCGAACACGACGACGACAAGTCGGCGGCCGAGCGGGTCGTCGAGACGCTGCGGCAGGTGTCGCTGATGGTCGGCGGGGAGAACGAGCTGGCGGGTGCGGTGACCAGCGCCCTGCTCGGCCAGGATCCCGACGTATCGCATCTGCGGGTGCGGATCGGCCTGGAGATCCGGCAGCGGATCGCGCGGGCGCTGGGCCCCGACCACGATCCGGATGTGCTCGAGGCGTTCGAATTGCTCTACGCGGGCGCGCTGGTGCGTGCCGGGATGGGATACGGGACCTACGACGAAATGGCGGACCGGATCGAGAAATCGGTCTATCTGATCCTGGAATAGTCTGCGCGACAACAGAAGCCGTCATCCGGATAGCCGGGTGGCGGCTTTTTCGCGCATTGCGCCACGCCCGAGAACTGTAGTACCGTCTGGACACGTGTCTATATGACCCAGAGATTGAGAGGTCTTCGATGACGCTTCTGAAACCGCGACGGGTCTCCGGCGGCGAACACGAGCACGGTCACCTCGAGGAAATGCGTTCCGATCCGATCGCCCTCATGCGCCGGGTGCGCGAGGAATGTGGCGACGTGGGCGTTTTCGAGTTGGCCGGGCGCGACGTGGTGTTGCTCTCGGGCGCCGAGGCCAATGAATTCTTCTTCCGCGCCGGCGACGAGGACCTCGACCAGGAGGCCGCCTACCCCTTCATGAAGCCGATCTTCGGTGAGGGCGTCGTCTTCGACGCCAGCCCGGAGCGACGCAAAGAGATGCTGCACAATCAGGCGTTGCGCGCCGATTACATGCGCGGCCACGCGGCGACGATTTCGCACGAGGTGGACCGGATGATCGCGGACTGGGGCGAATCCGGCGAAATAGATCTGCTCGACTTCTTCGCCGAGCTCACCATCTACACATCATCGGCCTGCCTGATCGGCACCAAATTCCGCAACGAACTCGACAGCCGTTTCGCGGAGCTCTATCACGATCTCGAGCGCGGCACCGACGCGCTGGCCTACGTCGACCCGTATATGCCGATCGAGAGTTTCCGTAAACGCGACGAATCGCGGCGCGAACTCGTCGAATTGGTCGGCGAGATCATGGACCGTCGCATCGCCGCACCTCCCCAGGGTAAAGAGGAACGCGATCTGCTCGACGTGCTGGTTTCGGTGCGCGACGAACAGGGGGCACCGCGCTTCTCGGCGTCGGTGGTCACCGGCATCTTCATCTCGATGATGTTCGCCGGTCACCACACCACCTCGGGGACCTCGGCGTGGACGATGATCGAGCTGCTGCGCCACCCCGACACTCTCGCCGATGTGGTCGGCGAACTCGACAGCCTCTTCGCCGGCGACACCGAGGTGAGTTTCCGTGCGCTGCGCCAGATTCCGCGACTGGAGGCGGCGTTGAAGGAGACGCTGCGGCTACATCCGCCGCTCATCATCCTGATGCGGGTGGCAAGGGACGAGTTCGAGGTGTGTGGGCACCGCATCGCGCCGGGCGACCTGGTGGCGGCCACCCCCGCGGTATCCAACCGGCTGCCCGAATGCTTCCCCGACCCCGATACCTTCGATCCCGGCCGCTATATCGACCCCGAACAGGCCGATATCGTCAACCGCTGGACCTGGATCCCGTTCGGCGCGGGCAGGCACCGCTGCGTCGGCGCCGCGTTCGCGCTCATGCAGATGAAGGCGATCTTCTCGATCCTGTTGCGCGACTGGGAGTTCGAGATGGCGCAGCCGTCGGAGAGTTATCGCAACGATCACTCCAAGATGGTCGTGCAGCTGCAGCAGCCGTGTCGGGTGCGTTACCGCAGGCGACGCTGAGGACACACGAACGCCGCCCCGAAGTTCGGGGCGGCGTTCGGCGTCGTGGGTCAGCGCAACGGGGATTCGGGCTGGACCTCGCTGACGATCACGTGGGCACCCCGCGGTGTGCTCACCACGGCGGTGACGGCGTCGGCCAGGTCCGAGGCACGCAGCATGTAGGGGTGGCGCGCGAAACCCCAGCGCGACCAGTCCTTCAGCAGCGGCTCGATGTCCTCGACCGTCGCATCGGTGCCCATCTCGGTGGCCGTGGGACCGGGCCGGACCAGCGACACTCGAACCCCGGTGCCCTCCAGCTCCATGCGCATCTGGGTGGCCAGCGTTTCGATGCCCGCTTTGGCGGCGCTGTAGGCCCCGGTGCGCGGCCGTGGGGTCACCGAGCAGTCCGAGCCGATGAGCACCACGTCACCGCGCCGCCGTTCGATCATGCCGGGCACGAGCAGGCGGAGCAGGCGCTGTGGGCCCGCGAGATGCACGTCGAGCTGGCGGACGAAGTCGGCCGAGGACAGCTCGTGCACGCACCCGAATTTCACCACCCCGGCGGCCGAAACCAGGATCTCGATATCACCGAGTTCGCGCTGCGCGGCGGCCACGAACTCCTCGACCGAGTCGTCGTCGGTGACATCGAGCCGGTGGGCGAACGCGGTGCCGCCCTTCTCCCGGATGGCCGCCGCGACGGCCTCGCACTCGGCCTCGCGCCGTGCGCCGAGCGCGACCGGATGACCCAGTTCGGCAAGGGCTTTCGCGGTGGCGGCGCCGATGCCGGACGAGCCGCCGGTGACCACGGCGGGTCGCACCGGTGGGTGGGGTTCGAATCGTGGCATGGCCACACCTTCCTTCCGTCCAGACAATACCTGGACACCTGTCTGGACATTACTACGAATCAGTCGTGCCGACCGGCGATCCGCCTCACTCGTAGGCGACCTGCCAGTGCTTGATCCCGTTGACGAAGCTCGACCGCAATCTGGTCGGCTCGGCCACCTGCCGCAGCCGGGGCATGGCGTCGGCGATGGCTCCGAAGATCAGTTCCAGTTGCAGCCGTGCCAGATTCGCGCCCACGCAGTAGTGCGGGCCGGTCCCACCGAACCCCAGGTGCGGGTTGGGGTCTCGCAGGATGTCGAAGGTGAACGGGTTGCCGAAGGCCGATTCGTCGAAATTGGCCGAGCTGTAGAACATCGCCACCCGCTGTCCGGCGCCGATCGGCTGACCGCTCAGTTCGGTGTCCTCGGTGGCGGTGCGCTGGAACGCGATCACCGGGGTGGCCCAGCGGACGATCTCGTCGGCGGCGGTGCGTGGGCGCTGCGCGCGGAAGAGTTCCCACTGCTCGGGATGGTCTACGAAGGCCTTCATGCCGTGGGTGGTGGCATTGCGGGTGGTCTCGTTGCCCGCGACGGTCAGCAGGATCATGAAGAACCCGAATTCGTCGGGTGTCAGTGAGCCGCCGTCGATATCGGCGGTGACCAGTTTCGACACCAGGTCGTCGGCGGGGTCGAGGCGTCGCGATTCGGCCAGCTGCCAGGCGTAGCCGAGCAGATCCGCGGTGGCGCCGATGGGGTCACCGTATTCGGGGTCGTCGAAGTTGAGCATCTGGTTGGACCAGTCGAACAGGCGCAGCCGATCCGGTTGCGGGATGCCGAACAGTTCGGCGATGGCCTGCAGCGGCAGCTCGCGCGCGACCTGGTGGACGAAGTCGCCGCCGCCGGTCGCGCGGGCGGCGTGCACGATGGCCTCGGCGCGTTCGGCCAGCGCGGCGCGCAGCGCCTCGACCGCGCGTGGGGTGAACCCGCGCGAGATGATGCGGCGCACGGCCGAGTGCTTGGGTGGATCCATGTTGAGCAGCATGGATTTCGTCGCCTCGAAGGTGTCGGCGGTGACGGTGCCGGGGAAGCGGATCACCGAACCCTTGGTGCTCGCGGAGAACAGGGTGGGGTTGCGAGAGATCGTCCGCACGTCCTCGTGACGGCTCACGACCCAGAATCCGCCGTCGTCGTGGGGCACGCACATGTCGTCGGACTGCGCGTTCCACCACACCGGGGCGGCCTTGCGCAACATCGCGAATTCCTCGACGGGCGTGCGCTGTGCCCAGAGTCCCGGGTCGGAGAAGTCGAGGCCGGCGGGCAGGGTGAGTGGGGGCATCGGAATCTCCTCACATCCGCGTCGCGACGCCGCGCGCCCACCGGTAGTCGGCCTTGCCGGTGGGTGAGCGCAGGATTTCGCGACAGCGCAGGATGGCTTTGGGCAGTTTGTAGCGGGCGATGTGCTTGGCGCATTCGTCGAGCAGTTCGGCATCGGTGACGGTCTCGTCGTCCACCTGGACGAGGGCGACGACCTCGCTACCCCACCGCTGCGACGGTCTGCCGACCACGACCACGTCGAGCACGCTCGCGTGGGCGGCCACGGCGCGCTCGACCTCTTCGACGAAGATCTTCTCGCCGCCGGAATTGATCGTCAGGTTGTCGCGGCCGAGCAGTTCGATCCGGCCCTCACCCAGCACCTTCGCGCGATCACCCGCGATCGACCAGCGCACACCGTCGACGACCGGGAAGGTGCGCCGGGTCTTCTCCTCGTCACCCAGATAGCCAAGCGGGATGCGGCCCTTACGTGCCAGCCAGCCCGAGGCGCCCGGTTCGTCGAGCAGCCGGGTGAGGTCCTCGTCGATCACGGCGGTGTCGGTATCGGCGGGGACGAAGCTGCCCGCTGTGGTTCGGGCGTCGGCGTCGTAGACCTGGGTCATCTGGATGCCGGACTCCGAGGAGCCCACCGAGTCGACGACGAGTACGGGTTTGCCGAAGGCCGCGATCAATCGCTGTCGCACGGCCGGGGTGAGCGGGGCGCCTGCGTTGTGCACGGCCGCCAGCGACGGCAGATCGTAGTGGCGCCGCTCGAGTTCGGCGACGATCGGTCGCGCCATGGCGTCACCGACCAGTGGAAGGGCGATCACGTTCTCCCGGGCCACGGCCTCGAGTACCGAGGTAGCGTCGAAGCGGTCGACCACGGTGGGCAGCACGAGGGTTCCGCCGTTGGTGACGCATTGGAACAGCAGCCACTGGGCGGCGCCGTGCATGAACGGCGCGGCGACGACCAAGCGGTAGGCGCCCCCGGTGACCGTGGCCGAATCGGCCAGTTCCGCATAGGAACTCAGTTGCACGCCGGTGCCGAAGCGGGTGCCTCCCATGGCGGCGAGGTAGATGTCGTCCTGACGCCACAGCACACCCTTGGGCATCCCGGTGGTGCCGCCGGTGTAGAGCAGGTACAGATCGTCGCCGTCGGGTTCCGGCAGCTCGCCCTCGGCGGTGGCGACGGCGGTCTCGTAGTCGATCGAGCCCGGCAACAAGTCGTTGCCGCTGCTGTCGGCGACCTGGATCAGGAGTGGCGGGTCGGTCAGCGTGGGCAGTACCGCGGCCACGCGTGGGGCGAATTCGGCGTGGTACACCAGCACCCGCGCCCGGGCGTCGTGGAGCAGGTACAGCAATTCCTCTTCGACGTAGCGGTAGTTGATATTGAACGGCACCGCGCGCGCTCGGTAGGCACCGATCAAGATCTCCGGGTACTCGGTGCCGTTGCGCAAATAGACGCCCAAATGGTCCTGCCCGGACAAATGCCGGGCGGTCCGCTCGACCTCGGCGCCGATCCCCCGCGCGGCCAGGAATCGAGCGAATCCCGTTACCCGGCGGTCGGTTTCGGCATAGGAGATCCGGCGGTCACCGTGCACGAGGAATTCGCGCTCCGGAATGGCCGCGGCCACGGTCGCGAATACGTTCGACAAACTGAAACCAACCATGCAGTGCCTCGCAACTCGATGCCGGTTCGCTATTTCTGAATTTCTGTCCGGACAGGTGTCCATGATACGGAGAATCCCGCTCGTTCGGGGTGATTCGCGATTACGACCTTCCGCCGAAGGTGGGTGTAGTACCGTCCAGACTGGTGTCCAGGCAATTGAACGGGCATTCGAACACCAAGGGGGTGTGCATTGTTCGGGCGGACCACATCGCGAGCCGGGCACGGCCATTCCACCGACGCCGAGCCACCCGCGCAGCCACGCACAGCGGGCGCGGTGCTGCGCCGCAACTTCGCCGACACGGTGCTGTCGGCGCTGGCCACCTTCGGCCGCGCCCTGCGCATGGGCACCTCGGCCGTTCGGATCGGTGCGAACGATGCCGTGCGCCTGCGGTTTCCGGTGCACGAGGCCTTGGAACAGGCCTGGTTCCTGGTGAAGGTGACCGCGATTCCGGCCGTGCTGATGGCCGTGCCGTTCGGGGTGATCCTGTCCACCCAGGTCGGCAATATCGTCTCCCAACTCGGCGCCGACTCGATGATCGGCGCCGCGGGCGGGTTGGGGGTGATCAAACAGGGCGCGCCGATGGCCGCGGGCATTCTGCTCGGTGGGGCGGGCGCCGCCGCGATCGCCGCCGACCTCGGTGCGCGCACCGTGCGCGAGGAGGTCGACGCCATGCGCGTGATGGGCGTGGATCCGGTACAGCGCCTGGTCGTTCCGCGCATCGCCGCCATGATGCTGATCGCACCGCTGCTCGACGTGCTCATCATCGTCGTCGGGATCGCCGCCGGATACGGCGTAGCGGTCACGGCCCTCGACGTGACGCCGGGCAGTTATTGGGACTCCTTCGGCGCGTTCACCACCTCGCTCGATGTGTGGGTGTCGCTGGTGAAGTCGCTGATGTTCGGGTTTCTCGTGGTGGTGATCGCCTGTCAGCGCGGGCTGGAGGCGCGGGGTGGACCACGCGGGGTGGCCGACGGTGTCAACGCGGCGGTGGTGATGTCGGTCGCGGCGATCACTGTGCTCAATACCGTTGTCACCCAGGTGGTCACGGTCTTCGTTCCACTGCGGGCCGCCTGATGACCGCGAGCCCGTATCTGCCGTTCGGAGTGCGCTGGATCGGCCGGCTGCGCCGCCGCATCGGCCCGGTACGCCCCGTGGAGTCGCTCGGGTTCGTGATCGGGTTCTGCTGGCAGGTGCTGTCGTCGGTGCCGTACACCCTCGCGCACTACCGGCGCCAGACACTCACCGCGATCACCGATATGACCTGGGGGCGTGGTTCGGTGATCGTCGGCGGCGGGGTGGTGCCGCTGATGTTGCTGATGGGCGCGGCGATGGGTGCCTCCATCGGCATCGAGGCCCATCACGCCCTCGACGCGCTGGCACTCGGTCAGCTCAGCGGGCTCATCTCCGCGTTCGGGGTGACGCGGGAGCTGGCACCGATCGCGGCCGGGGTGGGTTTCGCCGCGCAGGCGGGCTGCCGGATGACGGCGGAGATCGGGTCGATGCGGATCTCGGAGGAGATCGACGCGCTCGAATCGATGGGGATCCGGTCGGTGCCGTTCGTGGTGACCACCCGGGTGTTGGCCGGGATCATCGCGGTGGCACCGGCTTTCGTGGTGGCCCTGATCCTGAGCTATCTGTCGTGCCAGCTGATCGTGACATCGATCCACGATGTGCCGACCGGCACCTACGACCACTACTTCGACCAGTTCGTCCTCGGCTGGGATGTGTTCGCCGCGACCGTGAAGGTGGTGGTGTTCGCCGTCGCGGTGGTCCTGATCCATTGCTACCAGGGTTATTTCGCGGTCGGCGGGCCCGAAGGTGTCGGTATCGGTTCGGGGCGGGCCATCCGCGCCAGCCTGGTGGCGATCATCGCGCTCGACATGGTGGCCACCGTCGTCCTGTGGGGCTGGCGCTCCCCGATCACGTTCACGGGGTGACGCGGATGCCTCCGTACACACTTCCCGGGACCGAGGTGGGGCCGTTGCGTGCCCGCGTCCTCGGTATCTGCGCGATCCTGGTCGCGCTGGCGAGCACGCTGGCCTGGCAGGTGTGGCCGGAATCTCTTGCCGCCGAGCAGATCCGGGTGACGTTGCGGACCGAGCGGGTCGGTGCGGGCATCGCCCCCGGCACCGATGTCCGTCTCGACGGGGTGCGGGTCGGCACGGTCGAGGCCATCACGCCGGCCGGGCGGGGGCGCGAACACCTCACCCTGGTGCTCGACCGGCCGCAGTTGTTCGGGCTCACCGACACCGCCGATGTCGAGTTCGCGCCCGGCAATCTGTTCGGCATCAGCGCGCTGAATCTCGTCGCGCGGCCCGGTGGCACCGAGCTCGGGAACGGTTCCTCGGTCGACCTCGACGACGGACGCGTCCGCGACGCCACACTGGCGGCGCTGCTGCGCTCGACCGGCGGACTCGTCGAGCAGGTACTCACCCCGAAACTGGCCGAGCTGCTGCACACCATCGCGGGCGACCTGCGTGCGTTCACCCCGCTGCTGGAGGCACTCGGCGCCACTCTGCGCGCCTACGCCGACACCCGCGAACTGCCGCCGTCGGAACTGGCGAGTTCCTTCGGTTCGGTGCTGGCAGGTATGCCGCCGATGCTGACCGGCGCCGTCGACGTGCTCGAAGCCGCCTACACCAACGAGTACCTGCGCTCACCGGCGAACATCGCACGATTCGGGCAGTTCTGGGGCGATATGCAATACCAGCTCCTACCCGCCGTCACCGCGCTGATGACCACCGCGCGAACACATTTCGGCGACATGATGCCGATGGCCACGCTGCTGCTCGACGAGGTGACCGCAACCATGGGTCCACCGGGACGATCGGCGGATCAGCTCACCACGCTGCTCGAACGCCTCGGCGCCGCGTTCCGGGACACGCCCGACGGCCCCGTGCTCCGGGTTTCGGTCGAACTCGACACCGTGCCCGGTCTGGCCGGGCCGCTGGCCGCCCTGCTGCCGAACGGAGGCCGCTGATGAGAACTCGCGGGCTCGCCGTGCGGGTGGCGATCGCACTGACGCTCACCGCCGTCGCGCTGGCCGGGATCTTCCGGTTGATCGAGCGACCGGTGCGCGGCGACACCGAGTCCTTCACCGCGCTGTTCACCGATGCCAACGGATTGCGCACGGGCGACGATGTGCGGTTGCACGGGGTCACGGTCGGCAAGGTGTCGGGGATCGAGCTCGACGGCGCCCTGGCTCGCGTCCGGTTCACCGTGCTGCGTGCGCACCCGGTCGACACCGCCGCCACGATCGCCGTCCGGTACCAGAACCTCACCGGCTTCCGCTATCTCGAGATCGTCGCGCCGCAGCGGCCGAGCACTCCGCGCGCGCCCGAGCAGGTGTTCGGGACCGCCGAAACCGTTCCCTCGTTCGACATCACCACGCTGTTCAAGGGTTTGCAGCCCGTGCTCGCGCAGCTGTCCACCGAGGAGATCAACCGGTTCACCACCAGTCTGCTCGCCGTGATCCAAGGTGACGGCGCCGGTCTGGGTCCCGCGCTCGACGCGGTCGACACCCTCAGCCGCTACGCCTCCGACCGGCAGGTCGTGCTGTCGACGCTGGTGCGCAATCTGGCCGTGATCGCGGAGCGCCTGGGCGGTAAGTCGGCGCAGGCGGTGCGGATGCTGACCAACCTCACGGGCTTGTTCACCGCCATCGCCGAGAAGCTGCCGGGTCTGGTCGATTTCTCCGTCGCCATTCCCCCGGTGCTGCAACCGATCCGGTCGATGCTGACCGCGGCGGGCATCACCGGTGACGAGGGCAGCGATCTGGACCTGGTGTTGCGCAATGCTTTTCCCGACCCACAGGTGGCGGCCGAGGTCTTCGCCGGGCTGCCGGGGCTGCTCCGGACCATGGCGGCCACCGTGCCCGCGAACGGGCGGGTAGGCACGTGCACCCATGGGGTCGCGGAGGCGCCGGAGCCGTTGCGCGTGCTGTTCGACGGGCAGGGGGTGACGCTGTGCCGCACCCGATGACACGACTGCGGGCCTTGTTCGGCCGGCCCACCGACAAGAGGGCCGGTGACCTGCGCTGGGGGCTGGCCGGGGTGTGCGGTGCCGTGCTGCTCATGATCGTGCTGGGAGTGGTCGCGGTGGTGGGGACGGATGCCGAGCGGGTGTACCACGCCGAACTGGCCGACGCGGGTGCGCTGCGCGAAGGCGACGAAGTACGGATCGCGGGGATCGGTGTCGGCCGGGTACGGACCCTGGACCTGCTGGCGGATCGGGTGCGGATGACGTTCACCGTGCGCGAGGACGTCGCCGTCGGCGATCAGACGATCCTGGAGATCCGCATGCTGACGGTGGTCGGCGGCTACTACGTCGCCCTGCGACCGGCGGGCACCGCTCCCCTCGGTTCGGCCGTGATCCCTCGGGAGCGAGTGATCCTGCCCTACAACCTCACCGAGGTCTTCCAGGACGCGGTGCGACCCGTGCGCGAGATCGACGGCGCGGTGCTGCGACAGAACCTGGCCGCCCTGTCCACCTCGTTCGACGACAGTCCCGACGCTTTCCGCGCGGCGCTGCGGGCAGCCGGTGACCTCGTGGCAGTGCTGAACACCCAGAACGCCGACATCTCCCGCGCGCTCGCCTTCGCCGACGAGTACCTCACCGCGCTGAACGGGAGTTCACAGGTGCTCGCCCAATTGGTGCGCAACCTGCACACCCTGGAAACGCTGGTGCAGACCAACAAGGCCATCGTGAGCCAGGCTCTGGGCGACCTGTCCGATGTGCTGCGCAAGGCGTCCCCGCTCGGCCGGGCCTGGGACCGCGACCTGCGGGCCCGTGCGCAACCGCTCGCCGACGCCGTCGCGAGTCTGGAAAACCTCGGCACACACCTGGGTTCGCTCTTCGAAGCACTGGTGGCGCTGGAACAGCGATTGACGCCGCTGCTCGCCGGTGGCGACGGCGTGAGCGTCGACCATTCGGCGGTGACGATCGTGCCGGAGCGTATCTGTGTGCCGGTGTTGGGAGGTGGGTGCTGATGGTGACCCGCCTGCTCGGTTCGCGCGGGTTCATGTCCACGGCGGTGGTGCTTGTCGTCGTCCTCGCGGGCGCGGCGGCACTACAGCTGTCACGACCCGCGCCGCCGGTGCACACCTACTGCGCGGACATGCCCGACAGCATCGGGCTCTACCGGGGCAGCTCCGTCACCGTGCTCGGCATCCCGGTCGGTGAGGTCGCCGGCATCGAGCCACACGGCGCCTCGGCGCGTGTGCGGTTCACGGTGCGCGCCGATCGCCGGCTGCCCCTGGATGTGGGCGCGGTGACCGTGAGCGACACCCTGGTCGCCGATCGCCATCTCGCTCTCGTCGGCGACGAACCGGCTACCGGCGGCTGGGAGCCGGGCACGTGCATCACCAGAACACTGACACCGCTGAGTCTTTCGGAAACTTTCGACGCGCTCGCCGGGCTGGCCGACGAACTGAACGCCGCCGACGATCCCGCGCAGCGCACCGCTCTCGGCTCGGGGTTGTCGGCGCTCGATCGGGCGACCGCGGGCACCGGCGACGACATCAACGCGGTCCTGCACCAGCTCGGCCGGGCACTGGCCGCCCCCGATGCCGCGATCGGGCATCTCGGCAGTCTCATCGATGCCCTCACCGAGCTGGTACGACACGCCCGCAACGGGTGGGACACCGTGCGGGCGATGACGATCGAACTGCCGCGGACGTTCAACGACATCGTCACCATCGCTTTTCCGCCGATCATCGACATCGTCACCTACCTGATCCAGGTCCTGCCCCAGCTCAACGACGTGATGATGATGATCGGCACCCCGGCGGTCCGTGCGCTCGACAAGATCGCCGACCTGCCCGCACTGCTGACGGCGGGATTCGGCTCGGTTGCCGAGGTCATCGAGCTCACCCCCGCCCTCGCCGCCGGCTTCGCCGCGAGTATCGATCCGGACAGTGGACGGCCGACCGTCGGGTATGCGCCGCCGAGGTTGGCTGTCCCCCAAGCAGATTCTCCACACCTATGCGCCGCGATCCAGGTCGTGACCGGTCAGCCTTGTGCTCTCGGGCCGGACGGTACGGTCACCGTGCCCACGATCGCGGCCCTGCTCGCGGGGGTGAGCGCGCGATGACGACGATGAACAGCCTTGCCCGGCATCGGGAAGTAGTCCGCTCCACGCTGCCCACATGCCGGGTGCGATACCTGCTTTCGATCAGGGGGCGCGGCCGACTCCGCCACCTGTTCCTGATTGTCGTAGTGGCCTGCACCCTGCTCGGATGCGCGTCGACTCTGCCGGGCACCGGCGAACCCACCTATCGGCTGCGCATCGAATTCGCCAGTGTCCTCAACCTGCCGCAGGGCGCGAAGGTGATCGCCGACGGTGTCCGGGTGGGCAAGCTCTCGTCGGTCGCCCTCAGCGAAAACGGCCATGCCACAGCGGAAGTCGAGATAGACGACACGGTTCGGCTGCCGGTGGGCACCACGGCCGAGCTGCGCCAGAACACCCCACTGGGCGACGTGCACATCGCGCTCACCGAACCGCGCGAATCCACCACCGGCACGCTGGGACCTGGCGCGACGATCCCGCTGGCCGACACCGCCCGCGCCCCGGCCATCGAGGATATTCTCGCCACGCTGTCGGTGTTCATCGGCACCGGCGCGGTCACCGATCTGCAGGACATCGTCACCACGATGAACGGGGTGCTGCCCGCCGATCCGCGCGACACCGCCCGCCTCTCCGAAACCCTCGGGACAGACCTGTCGGACCTGGCCGACCACCTCGACTCGGTCGACGCGGTCCTCGACGGTCTCGGTGCCACCCTCGACGACGGCGTCCTCGACAACGCCCCGGTGCTGGCCGAGCTGCTCACGCCCTACGGCGTCACCCAGACCACCGATGCGATCAACGCCCAGATCGGCGTCATCTTCGTCCTCACCGCGCTCGGCCCGGTCGCGCCGAGCGCCGCCTGGCTCGGGCCGCTGCTCGGTTCGCTCGACGCCACGACCGCCGCGGTGGTGCCGATGCTGTTCGGCAGCAGGCCACTCGACACTTCGTCACCGTCGAACCTGAAGACGCTGGTCGACCTGATCCACACCAAGGTGCTGCCCTTCGCCCAGCGCGGGCCGAAGGTCGACGTGGTCGACATCGGGGTCACGGGGGCGATGGGTACCGACGAGCAGACCGCGCGCATCGTCGATCTGCTGCGGATGATCGGAGCCGTCCGATGAATACCCGTGCCGCACTGTCGCTGTCGGCCATCGCGGCCGTGCTGGTCCTCGGCGTCGCGTACATGACGTTCGGGGTACTGAACATCGACCCGCGCCGCGACTACCTCGCCGTCGAGCTGGAACTGAGCACCTCGGGTGGGCTCGGTCCCGGCGCGCCGGTGCTGCTGAACGGGATCGCGGTGGGCCGGGCCGAGTCGGTGCGCAAGCAGGCGAGCGGGGTGCTCGTGGCCTTGCGGATCGACGAGCGGTACCCGATTCCCGTGTCGAGCCGGATCCGCGTGGAACAGCTCTCGGCACTCGGCGAGCCCTACATCGGTTTCGACCCCATCGACGACGCCGGGCCGTATCTCACCGACGGACAACACATTCCGGCGCACCGGGTGCCCGCGCCGATGACCATCACCACCCTGTCCACCCGGCTGATCGACCTGCTCGATCAGATCCGCCCCGAGGTGATGGCAGGCCTGGTCGACACCTTCGACCGCGCCCTCGCCGACACCGAGGCGACCATGCAGACCCTGCGCCGCTCCACCACGTTGCTGGCGGCGACGCTGCTCAGCCGCACCGATCGGCTGCGTCAGCTGTTCGCCGACCTGCAATTCCTCGGCGCCGATATCGACTGGATGGGGCCGTCACTCAGCACAGCGGGCCCGCTGTTCGGCGAGTTCGGCGTCACCCTCAGTGCCATCGTGCAGTCCGGGTCGGCGCTGGTCGACAGCCGCCCGGTCGCCGACTACTTCTCCGGCAGCGGGGTGCTGGTGTTCGTACGCGAACTCGAGGCCCTGCTCGCGAAGATCGGGCCGAGCGCCGCGGCCTTGGGCCCGATGCTGCAACCGGTGGTGCGCGACGCGGTGGCCACCGCACCCGATCTCGACCTCGGCGCCCTGCTCGACCAGGCCCTGCACGGCCTCGGCGACGACACGGTGCATCTGCGCATCGGCATCAAATAGGCACGAAAGGACCGGCACCCCATGACCGTTGACCTCGAGACCCGCCAGAACACCCCGGCCACCGGCGAACCCCGGCCACGTACCGTGTCGATCCGGCTGTCGAGCGTGCTCACCGGGTGCGCCGTCGCAGTTCTCGCGGTCGCGACCGCCACCTTCGGGATGCTGTATCTGTCCGCGCGCACCACCATCGCCGACCACGACCGGCGCGCCGCCGAGGATCGCCGGGTCGAACAGGTCGCCCTCGACTACGCGCTCGGGGCATCGACCATCGACTACCGCGACGCCAAGGCGTGGCTGGCCCGGCTCAAAACCGGGACCACACCGCAGCTTTCGGGCAAGTTCGACGCGACAGCACCGCAACTCGAGCAGATCCTGCTGCCGCTGCAGTGGACCTCGACGGCGACACCCTTGTCGGCAGGCGTCGTGTCCGAATCCGGCGGAGTGTACAAGGTCAACGCCTATCTCACCGTCAACTCCACCAGCGTGCAGAATCCCACCGGCACCCTCACCACCGTGGCCTATTCGCTCACGGTCGACCGCAATGCGGACTGGCGGATCGCCGATGTCGGTGGGCTGCAGAACGCCCTGCCGCTCAAGTGACCTATCTCGCCCGCACCGACATCGGCAGCGTAGCGAAGCCGCGCACGCTCACCGAGTGCACCCGTTCGGCGGCGGCGGTGTCGATCTCGTAGCCGCGGATGGAGGCGGCGATCTGCCCGAGGCCGATATTGGCCTCCATCCGCGCCAGGTGCGCGCCGAGGCAGAAGTGCACGCCGAGACCGAAGCTCAGCAGGGTCTGGGAGCTGTCGCGGCCGATACGGTACTCGGCGGCGTCGTCGAAGACGTCCTCGTCGCGGTTGGCGGAGCCGAGCAGCAACAGCACCCGCTCCCCCGCCGCGATGGTGTGTTCACCGAATTCGACATCCGCGAGGACACGGCGCACCAGGATCTGGGTCGAATTGTCGTAGCGCAGCGTCTCTTCGGTCCAGTCCGGCACGAGCGACGGGTCGGCCAGTGGTTTGGCGACCTCGTCGGGGAAGCGTGAACCCCAGTACATGGCGTTGCCGAGCAGTTTGGTCGTCGTCTCGTTGCCCGCGACGACCATCAGGATCAGGAAGCCGATGATCTCGGCGTCGGACAGGCGGGTGGTGCCCGCGTCGCCGTCGGTGATCTCGGCGTCCATCAGTACCGACACCAGGTCTTCACCGGGGTTCTTGCGGCGCCCTTCGAGCAGGTCGCGGTAGTAACCGGTGAGTTCGAGATAGGCCATGATCGCGCCCTGCGGCACGTCGAGCACGCCTTCCTCCCGGTGCAGCAGCAGATCCGACTGGGTGCGCAGGTGGGCGCGGTCCGATTCGGGGACGCCGAGCATCTCCGAGACCACGTCCATCGGCAGCAGCCCGGCGAAGTCGCGGATGTAGTCGAACTCGCCCAGTTGCAGGCACCGATCCCAGTGGCTGCGGGTGAGTTCGGCGATCCGTTCGCTCAGGTCCGCGAGCCTGCGCGGGGTGAAACCCTTGGACACCAGTTTGCGGATGCGCGCGTGCTTGGGGTCGTCCATCGCCAGGAACGACATGGACCGGTGCGCTTCGGGACCGTAGGCGGTGGGGTCGAGCGAGACACCCCAGCTGTTGGACAGGCGTGCGCTGTCGCGCAGCGCCGCCCGCACATCGCGGTGCCGCGACAGCGCCCAGAAGTCCATCGACGCGTTGCGGTACACCGGTGCCTCCGCCCGCAGCCGGGCGTAGGTGGGGTACGGGTCCTCGTGGAAGGCGTAGTCGTACGGGTCGAACGGGATCGAGGTCTCCATGTCAACGGTCACTGCGCACTCCAGTTGAATCTACGACGGTCAACGGCAACGGGATTCCACGATCGGCGAAGGTGAAGGCGGCACCGGTGCTGATCCTGGTCAGCGCCACCTCCACCGCCTCGACGGCCGGCTCCTCGGCACGCACGACATCGACGACGAGTTCGGTGTCGGTCACCTTCGAGGTGTGGCAGGTGTAGTGCGGGTCCACCCCGCGCACCAGCGCGTCGAGTGGCGCGAGATGGTCGGGGTCGAGCAGGGCGGGCCACACACCGTCGGTGATCGCACCGCACCCGCGCTCGAGCACGAGACGCACTCCGGCACCGGACTTTTCGACTCTCGCGCCGACGTACTGCCGTGGATTGAGCGCCGGATGCAGGTCGAGCACGCGCGCCAGCGACTCTGGGTCACCACCCAGGCCCAAGGCCGATCTGATCCGCTCCGCGGCCACCCCCGCCACACCGGCGAACTGCTTGCGCCCGATCTCCGCCGCACGCTGCGCGTCGACCCGTTCGCGAATCGCGACGAGGAAACCGGCGACCAGCAGGTGCTGCTGCAGCGCGACCTCCTCGGCGATGCGGATCAGCGCCGACCGCGAGAAGTCGGCGAACCGCAGATCGCTCAGCAACGGGCCACGGTAGTCGGCGGTGCCGTCGTCGGCGGGGTCGATCGGCGACAACGCCACCGTCGCCGCGACGGACCCGGCCACCTGCCCCGCATTGCGCGGAATCGGCGGCGGTTCGTTGGCCGGATCGATACTCACCCGCCACGCGCACACCGGCTTGCGGTCGGCGGGCGCACGCGGCGGGCGGTGGATCGGGCGGACCTGGGCGTGCGGATTGGTGGCCAGGGCGGTCGCGTCGAAGGTCGGGTCCTCGATGTCGTGACACATGGCCCGCACGAACTGGTCGCCGAGCGGTTCCACATCGGCCAGCGCGCCACAGTGGTCGAGCCAGAACTCGCCGTGATCGTGATCGTCGACGCGGAAGCGGAAGTCGAGAAACTGTGGCGGGGCGCCGATATCGAGTTGCAGGCCTTTGAAGATCGTCTCGACGCTGTCACCTGCGAAGCCGAGCGCGGCCTGCATCCGCCGGGTGTACACGGGACTGGCGACCTGCCACTCGTCGATGGCGACCTCGGTCATGCCCTCGCGACCGAACGCGCCGATCGTGTGCGGCATACCCGACCGGTCGATCAGGTGACCGCACAGCAGCAGTTCCGGGACGAGCGTGGCCAGTTGCGCGCGCGACAGCCCGGCGTAGGACCGTCGCGAATCCGGTGTCACCACAGCGGAACCGGCGCTTTCCCGATCGGGTACCACCCCGGCAGCGGCTGCTCGGTCGTCGCCTTCTTGATGCGGGTGAGCATGCCGGGAGTCATCGCCTTGTTCGTCATCATCTCCATGAACAGGGCGCCGACGTTGCCGTAGTCGAAGAAGTCGCGCTGCCAGGACCATTGGAAGTCGCCGCCGTAACGGAACCAGCTGCCACCGATGCCCTGCACCTGATAGTTGCTGCCGTCCGGGCGGGTCGCGCTCGAGGTCTGCTTCCAGAAGCCGACCACGTCACCGGTCTTCTCGTCGATCACCACGTGCTGGTAGGGATAGGTCCAGCCGTCCAGGCCGTCCATCTCCTGGCCGACCGCGATCTCGCGGATCTCCTCGCGACCCACCGCCATGAACTCGTGGTTCGGTCCGTAGTTCCAGCCGTAGGTGGCGTCCTCGGTGTACATGTCGGCCAGCGGCCGCCAGTCGCCTTCGGCCTCACAGCGCTTGTTCGCGTCCAGCCAGCGCTGGACCATCTCTTCCAGTTCGCCGCGCGAAAAACCGGTCATGTCATTCTCCTTCGTCGTCGGCCGTGCTGTCGTCCACGATCGACAGCGCCCGCGTGGGGCAGTAGGTCACCGCGTCGGCGACGGCCGCGTGCTGCGCGCTCGACGGCCGTTCGACGAGGATTTCGACCTTCCCGCGTTTGGGCACCGTGAACACCTCCGGCGCTTCCTCCTGGCACGCGGCGTGCCCCTGACACAGATCCAGATCAACGACGATGCGTCTGCTCATCTCGTCGCCCGCCTTCCCCTGTCGCCCAGGTGTTCTCAGCTTCGAGACACCGAGCTGGACACCTGTCTGGACAGTATCATCGACGCGCGCGGACAGCAATGGTCCATCGGTGTGCGTGAAGGGGTGCGGAAGGTGGAGTTACGACTCGTCGGCCGCGGTGCCGGGCGAGTAGGGCGAACCGAAACCGGAGTTCCAGGCGAAATCACCGCTGTCGGCGGTGGTCACCCGGAGCGCGGCGGCGGCCAGCGGCGTGTTGTCTCCGGTGAGCCGGGTGATGGCGCGCTCGAGGGCGGGCACGATGTCGGTGATGTCGAGATCGCCGTGCGCGAAGCGGGCGAGCAAGGCGAAGACCATGTTCGACAGGACGAGCGCGAGATCGGCGGCGTAGTCCTTGTCGAGGGTGGCGAACATCGGGGCGACCACGGGCAGGATGGCGGCGAAGCCCTGGTTGTCGAGGCGCTGGCCGCCGGGACCCGACCTGGCGTGATGGTAGGCGGCCAGCATCCGTGGATGACGCTCCCACGGTTCGAATACGTAGCGGATCACCCGGATGAGCACTTCGGCGAGCGACTCCCCCGGGCGCGGCGGCTCGAGTTCGGTGTAGGTGTTGGTGGCCATCCATTGCGCGACGGCGGCGAGGACGAGCTCGTCGCGAGTGGCGTAGAGCTTGTAGACGGTGCTCAGCGACGCGTGGGCGAGCCGGGCGACGGTGCGCAACTGCACCGCCTCATACCCTTCGGTCTCGAGCAGCGTGAGGGTCACCTCGGTGATCCTGCGCGCCGGATCGCCTTCGCCCCTTCGTGCCACCCGGACAGGGTAGTGCACGGAGCTCAGATGCGAGTCCCGATGTCTTCGGCGACCACGGTGTCCATGGCCCGTTCGGCCACGGCGGCGATGGTCATGGACGGATTACACGCGGCGGCGCTGCCCGGCAGCAATGCGCCGTCGAGTACGTACAGCCCCGGCTGGCCGTGTACGCGGCCGTTCAGGTCGCACACCGCACCCATATTGGCCCCGCCGAGCGGATGCCAGGTGGAGGGGAACAGGGTGTTGGTGTCGAGCAGTGTGGCGCCCGGGCCCGCGATGCGCGCGACCGTCGGTCCGATGTGGTTGTCCTGAATGGTCCGGTCGCCGTCGGCGGGCCAGCGCAGTACGGCCTCGTCGCGTGCGGCATCGTAGGTGAAGGCGCCACGGCTGTCGCTCACGCCGTAGCCGACGAGCATCGTGCTGCCCGCGTCGAAGGACACGGGCGGGATGGACGCCTGGATCACCGTGTGCGCGGTGTGCGGGTCGCCCCAGTTCTTGCTGCCGTAGACCACCGGACCACCCTGTGCCGCACCGAAATTCGCGGCCGGATCGCGCCAGACGTAGATGCGGTCGGCGTTGGTTCCCCAGCCTCGGCCGAGGTCGTCGGGCAGGTCCGGGATCAGTCCCTTGGCGCCGGCACGGACCAGCAGACGGGTGGTGTTGAGGCTGCCCGCGGCCATGATGAGCGCGCCGGTGGAAAGGATCTTGTGCTCGACGACGGCGCCCGTGGTGTCGAGCCGTCGCACGTGCACGATCCAGCGGCCGTCGGCCGCGCGCTCGACGTCGGTGACCTCGTGCAGCGTTTCCACCCGGCAGTTGCCGGTGGCCTCGGCGGCGGCGATATAGGTGACGTCGACGGAATGCTTGCCGCCGTTGTTGACTCCCATCGCGCCGTCGCCGTTGGTGTAAGAGGCCTTCATCTCCCCGCGCAGTTCGGCGAGGGCGAAGTTCCAGTCGATGGGCATCGGGATCTTCGACAGCGGCAGCCCGGCCTGGCGCACCCGTTCGGCGAAAATCCGCGCGACACGGTAGTTCTCGGTGTTCACCAACTCGTCGGGTGCCTCGGCGAGGCCGAGTATCGCCGCCACCCTCGGGTAGTGGACCCGGTTCATCCGCGCCCAATCCAGTTCCGGCGGGAAGTGCGCCTCGAACACGTCCTGGGCGGGCTGCAGCGACATGCCCTGATAGACCAGCGAACCGCCGCCGACACCGGCGGCGCACAGGGCGGTCATGTTCTCACCGGCCACCGCCTCGACCAACCCGGCATAGGGCTCGACGAGCAGCGGACGCCCGAACAGGTTCGGGCTCGACCGGCACCACAGCATCCGCTTGTCCGGCGCGGACGCGCGCGGGAAGGTTTCGGCGTTCGGGCCGGTCGGCCAGCGCAGCCCGCGTTCGAGCACGGTGACCGGCACGCCCGCCTGCGCCAGCCGCAGAGCGCTGACACCGCCACCGAATCCGGAGCCGATGACGACGACCCGATGGTCCTCACGGGTCAGGGGAATGGTGCCGGTGCGCACCGGGATCGGCGCGGCGAGGCCCGGGCGGGCGCCGAGCAGCATGCCGCCCAGCGCCGCCCCGGCCGCGAGCATGCTGCGGCGAGAGAACGTATTCACGGGGATTTCCTCGCAAGAAGTCAGTCGAAGGTGCAGCCGGTGACCGGCTTGTCCGCGAGGCGATCGAGCAGATAGGTGATCGCGTTGTCGGGACCGAATCCGTCGATCATCTCGGGGCCGAAATGGTTCGGGATGGTGGTCCCGGGCAGGATCGGCGGCAGCTCGTTGGTGCGGAAGGTGACCGTTGCGCCCTTGGCGCACCAGGTCTCGGCGAGCGCGCGCGCCTGGCCGTAGGGGACGGTGTCGTCGTTGAGCCCGCTGGTGATGAGCACCGGCGTGGCCGGGGTCATCGACCCGACCCGCAGTTCTTCCAGAGCCGCTGCGGCTTCGGGCATTTCGGCCAGGTGCTCGGTCAGCGTGCGACCGTCCTTGGTCAGCGTTGTGGTCTTCAGGAACGGGTGGCGGGTGATGAGGTCGGCGATGCACGAGTCGCTCAGGGTGGCGAGCATGTCGCGGCCCGATGGGCTGATGACCCGGTCGACGGCCTGGTTCAGCTCAGGGTAGCGGGCGACCATGCCGTTCACGGCGAAGCCGATGGCACCACTGATCAGGGCGCCGTCGATCTTGGCGAGGATCGCGGACAGGTCGGCGACGGGGCCACCCGCCCAGGTGCCCTTCACCGTGAGTTCCGGTGCGTAGTCCGGCGCCATCTCCGCGGCCGCCGCGGTCGAACCGCCGCCCTGCGAGTAGCCCCACAGCACCACCGGTGTCTCCGGGCCGACCCCCGCCAGGCGATGTGCCGCGCGTGCGCCGTCGAGCACCGCGTGGGCGCTCTCGATGCGATTGGCGTAGGTGTGGATGCCCGGTGTGCCGAGGCCGATGTAGTCGGTGACGAGCACGCGCGCGCCGAGCTGGCTCCACACCGCCGAGGACGGCAGTTCCTGGTTCGCCGACAAGCCGAGCGCCGGGTCGGTGTGCACGCTCAGGCCCGTGGAGAACGCCTGCGACATGGCGCACCGGTCGGCCTGGCCCGAGGTGCCCGGTGCGATGACGACGGTCGGGCGCGGGCCGGCTCCCAGCCACGGCCCGGCCGGTTCGATGTAGGTACCCGACACCGCGACGGGCGACCCGTCCTGCAGGCGTGAGGTGTACATGACGTGCTCGGCGGCACCGGGCCAGCCCTTCTCGGTGGGCGGGGTGGCGAGCAGGGTCATCGGAGCGGTCTTGACGATGGCGCCGGGTTCCTGCGGGATCTGCGCGGGCGGGGTGTAGAACGAGCCGACCGGCTCGGCCGACGAGGCCTCGGTCTGGGCGACCACGACGGTGGCCGCCATCGCACAGGCAACTGCTACTCCCAGGACGACGCGGCCTGTCTTCGGCCGTCGTCGCCCGATACCCTGCTGATCCATCGAGAACCTTTCCTTCCACCGCCCGGCGACGTCGCCGGAGTGATTCACACCGCAGGTGAAACGAACCATGAGTCCCGTCACACTTGCGCCGCCGGGAAGAGTAACACTGTTACTACCGGAGCGGAAGGTAGGGTTACCGACGAGTTCAGAAGCGGGCGATCACCAGCGCGACGCAGCCGATGAGCGGCGGGACCAACTGGATCAGGGCCGGGCGCGCCTTGCTCGGCGAGGACGCGAGCAACACGACACCCGCCGCGACCATCGAACCGGCTCCCGCGAGCACGAGCGCGAGCCCGATACCCTTGTCACCGAAGGCGGTGAACCCCATTCCGATGGCCGCGACGACAGCCAGGAAGAGGTTGTAGAAGCCCTGGTTGAAGGCCATCTCCTTGGTGGACTCGGCCTCAGCGGCCGACATCCCGAAGGTCCGCCGGGTGCTCGCCGCCGTCCACTGCAGCGACTCCATGACGAAGATGTACGCGTGCAGCAGCACCGCCACCCCGGTGAAGATCAAACCGATCGCGGTCATCGTCGCACCTCTCGCCGCCGTCCGGACCTACCGGGCTTCCGTGGTGATTATTCACCGGCAGCATCCGCGGATCCCGCGCCGACTCGCGGCGGGGCACGAGAAACAGACCATACAATCAGGCAGCGCTATGTATGGTTGGTGCGTGACCACACCGCCGCGACCTCGTCAGCTCGATCATCCGGTACTGCCCAAGATCTTCCGGATCGTCGGCCGCGCACAGGTGGCGATCTACCGGCGCACCGGCGGACGCATCGGCGGCACTTGGCGCATCGGCGCGGGTTTCCGCAAGCCGGTGCCCACCCTGCTGCTCGAGCATCGCGGCCGTAAGTCGGGCAAGCAGTTCACTGTTCCGCTGCTCTACCTCGTCGACGGCGCCGACATCGTGGTCGTCGCCTCCCAGGGCGGGTTGGCGAATCATCCGCAGTGGTACCGGAATCTGTGCGCACACCCGGACACGCACGTGCAGATCGGACGTGAGCGCCGGGCCGTGCGGGCGGTGGTCGCCGATGACGAGCAGCGGGCTCGGCTGTGGCCGGCGCTGGTCGACCTGTACGCCGATTTCGACACCTATCAGGCGTGGACCGAACGCCGGATACCGGTGGTGATCCTGACGCCTCGGCCTGCCTGAGAACTACCTTCCCAGTACGACCGACATCGCCTGGGCCCCTGCGGTTATCGCCTCGACATAGACCATTCGCTCGGCGCGGCCGACGGCCGGGCGCAGCGGGCCGAGCTGCAGTTCGTAGGGTGCGGCGCCACCGGCGAACACCGGGGCCGACAAGTAGCTCACGGGCAGCGGATCGTCGCCGGTGAATTCGGTGTCGCGATACGGGCGGGCGGTGAGACGGGCGAGCTGGCGCAGGACGCGGGCGCGCAGGTCGGGTTGCAGGAGTTCCGCGCCGACGGCGCCGAGCAGGTCGGCGAGCACGTCGACCACGCCCGCGTCGTCGGAGTCGGGACGAAAGACCGCGCACCCGTTGGCCCGCACGAACCTCAGTAGTGCCGCGGCCTCGCCAGGAGCGGTCTTCGACCACGCGGCACGCTCGGCCTCTGCGCGCCACGGCATCACGGCCGCGCCCGCCGGGTAGGCCAGCGGAATCGATTGACCCACAGCGAGCCCCGGAACCACACGGGCGTCCGGTGCGTACTCCTTGGCGACGACGGTCAGGGTGGTGCGTTCGATTCTGCTCAGGGTCACCCCGCAGCCCGCCGCGACCGCGAGCGCCCGCAGTTCGGCCCGCACGGCCGCCTCGGGCAGTTCGGATTGCGCCGGGGACAGCGCCGCCAAGGCCGGTCCGGGGCGGAAGCGGCGTTCCCCGTCCCGGCGCACCCAGCCGGCCGCGGCGAGTTCGGTGAGTACGGCGGTGACCGTGGCGCGCGCCAGCGACAGCGCCGTCGCGATCTCCGAGGCCGTGAGCGGCTTGCCCACACTCGCGAGCAACTCCATCACCTCGATGACCCGCCGAGTCGGCGGCGATGCCGACTGCGCCATGACAACCCCTTGTCCGCGGGGTCACCCCGCCCTACACTGCTTCGACTATTCGCCACACATTAGTCGAATATTCGACGCCTGAGGGGCTTTCATGATTCTCGATCACTTCCGGCTCGACGACCGGGTCGCCGTCGTCACCGGAGCAGGACGCGGACTCGGGGCCGCGATCGCCGTCGGATTCGCGGAGGCGGGCGCCGATGTGGTGATCGCGGCGCGGACCGAGTCGGATCTGCGTGCGGTCGCCGAACAGGTGGCGGCCACCGGCCGGCGGGCAGAGATCGTCGTCGCCGACCTCGCCGACCCGGCGGCAGCGGCCGCGCTCGCCGAGGTGGCCGTCGAGCGGTTCGGGCGCCTCGATATCGCCGTCAACAATGTGGGCGGGGCCCTGCCGAAACCGTTGCTCGACACCACTCCCGAGGACCTGGCCGAGGCCTTCACCTTCAATGTCGGCACCGCGCACGCCCTGGTGCGGGCCGCGGTGCCGAGGATGCTCGCCACGGCCGAGGGCGGCTCGATCATCAACATCACCTCGACCATGGGCCGGTTGCCGGGGCGCGCGTTCGCCGCGTACGCGACGGCCAAGGCCGCGCTGGCGCACTACACACGCACCGCCGCGGCCGATCTGAGCCCGCGGGTGCGGGTCAACGCCATCGCACCCGGATCCATCCTCACCTCGGCGCTGGCGATCGTCGCGGGCAACGAGCAGATGCGCGGCCAGATGGAACAGGCGACGCCGCTGCGGCGCCTCGGAGAGCCCACCGATATCGCAGCGGCAGCGGTGTATCTCGCCTCCCCTGCCGGGTCGTTTCTCACCGGCAAGGTGCTCGAGGTCGACGGCGGGCTCATCGCACCCAACCTGACGATTCCGCTTCCCGATCTGTGAGGACCACATCATGACTGTTCGCGTAATCCACTGGGGTACAGGCAATGTCGGGCGGCACGCGTTGACGGGCGTGCTCGCCGACCCGCGGTTCGAGCTGATCGGGGTCCATGTTTCCGGACCTGACAAGGTCGGCCTCGACGCGGCCGAACTGGCAGGACTCGCCACCCCGTCCGGCGTGCGGGCCACCACCGGCATCGAGGAGGTACTGGCTCGCCGTCCCGACTGTGTCGTCTACACCGCGATGACCGACAACCGGCTACCCGAGGCGCTCGAAGACCTGCGCAGGCTGCTCGCCGCGGGCATCAATGTGGTGGCGAGCGCGCCGGTGTTCCTGCAGTACCCGTGGGGTGTGCTCCCGGCAGAACTGCTCGATCCCATCGAACAGGCCGCGGCACAAGGTGCTTCGTCGCTGTTCGTGAACGGGATCGATCCCGGGTTCGCCAATGATCTGCTCCCCCTCGCCCTGCTCGGCACCTGCCGGTACGTCGAGCAGGTGCGCTGCCTCGAGATCGTCGACTACTCGACCTACGACAATCCGGCGGTCATGTTCGACATCATGGGGTTCGGCAAGCCGATGACCGAGACGCCGCTGCTGTTGCAGCCGGGGGTGCTCTCCTTGGCGTGGGGCAGCGTCGTGCGGCAGCTCGCGGCCGGGCTCGGCATCGAACTCGACGCCGTCACCCAGGAGTACCAGCGGTTGCCCGCCCCGGAGACCTTCGACATCGACTCCGGCACCATCGAGGCGGGTACGGCGGCGGCGCTGCGGTTCGAAGTGCGCGGCATGGTGGGTGATCGCGCTGTCACGGTGCTCGAGCACGTCACCCGGTTGCGCGCCGATCTCGCGCCCGACTGGCCGCAGCCCGCCCGGACCGGTGGTTCCTATCGGGTGGAGGTCACCGGCGAGCCGAACTACACCCTCGATCTGGCCATGTTCAGCGACCACGGCGACCACAACCACGCCAGCCTCGTCGGCACCGCGATGCGCCTGGTCAACGCCATCCCCGCCGTCGTCGCCGCAGCGCCGGGCCTCCGCACCACGCTCGACCTACCGCTGGTGACGGGCACCGGGCTGGCGGATGCGCGAAGGATCCCGCCCGGCGCTGGGGAGTAACGGCCGCGTCAGCTGTCGCGGTTCTCCCCCAGTTCCTCGACGATCGGGTTCGGCGGTACCTCGCGATCGCGCTCCGCCACACCGGGGTGGGCGTGATCGCGGCTCTGTGCCATTCGCTGCGCCTCGGATCGTCCGTCGTCGAGGGTCACCGACTGCAGGACCTCGGTCATGTTCGCGTAGGCCACCGGCGGGATGGCGCGCAGGGCGCGCACCGTGTCCTGGTCGGCTTTCGCGTCGGTCGCGCACCGCACCAGGTCGTCCTTGTTCGCCGGGAAATCCACCTCCGACAACGCTCGCTCGACCCGCTGCACATCGGTAGTCACCATCACGGAACCTTTCCGGGCGCCGAAGCGACCTTCGTCAGTTTCCTCGAACGGCTGCCGAAATACCCGGGCGGACCGGCCTCAAACAGGGCGGTCCTCAGGCGGCGGGGATGACTTCCGGGCGGGCCGGCTCCACGGTGACGGACTTGCGGTCCGCGCGCCTGCCGGTGACGAGGAACAGCACCACCAGCGCCACCGCCAACCACACATAGGTATCGCCGATGAGGTGCTGATCCCAGGTCCACGACGTTTCCCGGTGTTCGCCGTCGGGCAGGAAACTGTGCGGCGCGATGACGAAGACGGCGGCGACCACGACGGCCGTGGCATACCAGCCGCGCGTGCTCGCGGCGGGCAGGGTGCGGGCGTGGCAGACGATGGCGAGCAGCGCGGGGGCGATCCACACCCAGTGGTGCGACCACGAGATCGGCGACAGCAGCAGGGTGAAGACGGCGTTGAGGGCGAGTGCGATCGCGGGAGCGTCCGCGGCCTTGCGCATGGCGACCACGACGAGGGCGAGCAGCAGGGCGCCGAAGAACAACCACAGGGCGTCGAACGGCAGGCCCGTGACGTGCAGGCGGGCCAGTACCGCCTGAATCGACTGGTTCGTGTGGAAGGCCGAACCGCTCAGCCCCGAGACGTTGCCGAGGCCGCCGAACCAGTAGCGCACGGACTCCGTCGGCAGGATCGCGAACGAGGCGAGGGTGGCGATCGCGCCGGTCGCTGCCGCGGTGGCGGCGGCCTTGTAGTCCTTGCGGACGAGGAAGAACAGCACGAACGCGGCGGGCGTGAGCTTGACGGCGGCGGCCAGGCCGATGAGCATGCCGCGCGGGTAGCGGGTCTTGGGCAGCAGGCAGTCGGTGGCGACCAGGACCATCAGCAGCAGGTTCACCTGCCCGAAGTCGATGGTGGCGCGCACCGGTTCGAGCAGCAGCGCGACCGGCAGCGCGCAGGCGGTGATCAGCAGGGCGACCTGCTTGCGATCGGGGTTGTAGCGGCGGGCGACCAGATACAGGGTCCAGGCCAGCGCGGCGACCGACACCGCGACGTAGAGGGTTTTGGCCGCACCCCACGGCAGCAACGCGAACGGCGCGAGCGCGATCGCGGCGAACGGCGGATAGATGAACGGCAGGCCGATACCGACACTGGTCTTGGGGAGCTGGCCGTACATGTCGGCGCCGTCGCGCATGGCCTCGATCCCGAGGCGATACACCTGCAGGTCGATGAAGGCGCCGGAGTACGGTTCGAACGGCCACAGCGGGGTGCGCATGCACACCACCGCGACGACACCGAGCAACACCGGCACCAGCCACCAGGCTCGATTGATCGGGCGTGGGGTCGGTTGCGCGGGGTGGGTGGTGTCACTACTCATCCGCGGCGACTATACCGACCGAGGGCCCGAGTCGGGGCACCGACCTTCGGCGACAGTGACGCGCACTACACCCCGGTCAGCCTTGGTTGTAGCGGACGAGCAGGCGGGCCAGGGTGCGCACATCCTCGTCGGGCCAGTCCGCGAACCGGGCGGTGAAGGCGGCTCGGCGGGTGCGTTCGGCCTTGCGTGCGACGGCGCGACCCTCGGGGGTGGCGCGCAGGATGTGGTTGCGCCGATTGGCGGGGTCGATTTCGCGTTCGAGGTAACCGAGCTGCTCGAGCGCCCCGACCTGCCTGCTGACGGTCGACTTGTCGAGCAGAAACTGTGCGGCCACGTCGGCGGCCTGGCAGCCGTCACGTTCGAGGACGAGGTCGAGGATGCTGTAGGCGACCAGGCTCAATTCCGGGTGCAGTTCGGCGGCGCGGCCACGGGCGCGGCGGGAGAAGGCGGTCAGCTCCCGCTGGATGACATCGACGGCGTCGTCCCTTGCCTCTGACTCACTCATGGTTGTACGATACAACAATTATAGTTGCATTTACCAACCTTCTTGGAGACTTCCCTCGATGACCGTCACCCAGCTGCGGCACCTCGCCGGCCACCTGCTCACTCCCCTGCTGATGTGCCTCGGCATGGCCCTGGCCTATCTCGGAGCCTTCCATCAGCCCACGCCGAACCATCTGGCGCTGGCCGTCGTCGGTGATCCCCCGCAGGCGATGGTGCTCGCCCAGACGATGCAGGACCGGGGCGGTGAGGGCGTCGACGTCATCACCGTGCCCACCCGAGAGGCCGCGACGAACCTGCTGCACGAGCGCGACCTCGTCGGCGCCTATGTGCCCGATGCCGCGCGCCCCGAACTGCTCGTGGCCACCGCCGGTTCGGACACCAGCGCGATGGCCGCCGAGGTGGCGTTTCGTTCGGTTGCCGACCATCAGGGCGTGCCGCTGGTCGTCACCGACGTGACGAGCAAGGCCGAGGGCGATCCGACCGGGCAGGGCCTGTTCTTCCTGCTGGTGGCGTTGAGTGTCGGCTCCTACGGCAGTGTCGCGGTGATCGGCGCCGCGGGCGCGATGCTGCGGATGCGGGTGCGCGCGGCGATCGGCGTGGTGACGGCGATGGTGGTGAGCCTGATCGGTGTCGTCGTAGCGGGCCCGGTGTTCGGGGTGATCGACAGCGACTTCGCGAGCGTGTTCGGCATCGCCTGGCTCTATTCCGCGGGCATCATCCTGATCGGTGTCGGCCTGCACACCTTCCTGAAGCGCTGGACCACGCTCGCCCTGATCACCCTTTTCGTGATGCTCAACTTCACCACCTCCGGCGGTGTCTACCGGCCGGAACTGCAGAACGGATTCTTCGGCGCGCTGCATTCGTTCTGGAACGGTGCCGATTTCGTCGAAGGTCTGCGCAGCCTGCTGTACTTCGACGGTGCCGCCGGTTTCAGCGCACGCCTCGGCGGGTTGTTCGTGTGGCTGGCGGTCGGCGTGCTGCTCGTCGCCGTCGCGGGCAAGTACGAGGCGCGGCATGCGCCTGAACCCGTCACCGAGCGTGCGGTCGAGGAGGAGATCGGCGAATCGGCCGCCGTCTGAACCGTGGTGACTGCGCCACAACCGAGCGAGCGCGGGCCGAGATCGGTTCGGTGAACTGGGGAGCGGAGCGCCGGATCGGCGGGCCGCGGGCGGATTACGACGAGGTGAGATGACCGATTCCGTGTCATGAATCCGGCCGCGTTCGGGGTGGGACGCGGGTACGGTGTAGCGCGCGACCGATGCAGGGGGTACTACGTCGGAAAGGGTGGGCTGCACCGATGAATCGTCCTGGCGCACAACGCCCCGGTGACGTGCCGCTCGAGCACCGCTACACCGGGGCCGATCCCATCGACTGGTGCGGTGCCGACGTGTACCCGATGTACACCGAGGCACTACCGACCGGCACGACCGCGCTACGGCTGCGCGCGCTGTCGGTGATGCCACCCGCCGACGTGTCCGGTCTCGGTCTGGGGCTCACCGTCACCGACGGCCACGTGCATCTGGGCGGGCGGACCCTCGGCGGGGTGGACATCTGGTCCGACGCGCTCGCGGCGGGCATCGACATCACCGTCACCGCCGAGGCGCCGGAGGCCTTGTTCACCCTCACGCCCGTCTGGGTGGCCGGTGCGGGCCCGCAGCAGTCGTGGACCGGTAACTACGGCATGGTCGTCGATCTGCTGCCCGACGGCGCGTCGACGCTGTGGTGCAGCACCGGCCCGGGTACCCCCGACTTCAACGAACTCGTCGTCGAACTCACCCGGGCCGACACGGATCCCGCACCGACCGATCAGTTGCCACGAATGGGCGCCCAGCCACTCGTCCAGGCCGAGCCGCCCCTGTACGCCCGGCCGACCGCGCGCGTGCAGCCGGCCGTCTCCGCCGAACCGACCCGGCAGCCATACGCGGAGCAGAATGTCGGACGCGCGCTGCACGACCTGGGCTCGGCCATGTTCGCACGGGGAGAACACGACTCGGCTCGTGTGCTCTGGGCACAAGCCGCCGAGGCCGGAAACAGCGCCGCCGCCTACGACCTGGGCCTGCTCGCCCTGCACGTCGGCGATATCGGCGCCGCCCGCACCTGGTGGCAGGCCGCGGCCCACGAGGATCCCCGGGCCGCGGCCTGCCTGGCCGAGCTGCCTCAGCGCACCTGATCCACCAGGTGACGCTCGGCGGATAACGACCGCACGGGCGTGAAATCACGTGCGGCGATGTGCTCCGGCCTGCGCTGCGGCGCCGCGAACGGCTCGACCAGGGCGTTCTCCACACTGTTGAACACCAGGAAGATGTTCGACCTGGCATACGGCGTGATGTTGTTCGACGACCCGTGCATCAGGTTGGAATCGAACAGCAGCGCCGAGCCGGCCTTGCCGGTGAACTGGGTGATGCCGTAGCGCGCGGCGAGGAAGGTGATGTCGTCGTTGGTCGGGATCCCGATGCGCTGCTCGCGCAACGACTCCCGGTAATGACCCTCCGGCGTCTCACCCAGACACGGCACGAACGTGCGATGCGAACCCGGCATCACCATCAGCGACCCGTTGAACGGGTAGTTGTCGGTCAACGCGATCGACAGACTCACCGCGCGCGGGGTCGGCATACCGTCCTCGGCGTGCCAGGTCTCGAAATCGGAGTGCCAGCCGAACCCGCTGCCACCGAAACCCGGCATGTAGTTCACCCGGCTCTGATGCAGATACACCGGCGAACCGAGGATCTGCTCGGCGAGCCCGACGATGCGCGACTCGGCGAGCAGCTCCGCGATCGGCTTGCTGAGCCGGTGCACCTGGAACACCGAACGAACCTGTCCGGCAACGGGTTCCACGATCACTCGCTCGTCGCCGTAGAGCACCGGGTCGGCCGCCAGATGCCCTATCTCGGCCCCGAAAGCCGCCACCTCGTCCGCGCTGAGCAGATCCGGGATCGTCGCGAAACCGTTCGCGTCGAACTCGGCCAGCTCGGGTGTACGCACCTGCCCCCACACCGTCGGATCGGTGCGCTCGATGTGGGGGGCGGGCTCGGACAACCGCGTGGGGTAGCGGTCGGACCGATCAGACACTGGCATCCTCCTCGATAATCAGCGGATACACCCCGTTCTCGTCGTGTACCTCGCGGCCGGTGACCGGCGGATTGAACACACACAACATCCGCAGCGTGGTGCGGGCGGTGACCTGATGACGTTCGTGGCCGTCGAGCAGGTACATCGAACCGGGACCGAGCGGATACACGGTCTGGTCCTCGAGGTCGAGCAGTTCACCCTCGCCCTCGACCAGCCACACCGCCTCCACATGGTTCTGGTAGTGGAACTTGTGCACGGTCCCGGCCTCGATCGTGGTCTCGTGGAACGAGAACCCGACCTTGTCGCCCGCGAGCACGATACGTTTGCTTCGCCACCCGGGACCGGCCACATCGCGGTCGGTTCCGGTGATCTCGGCGGTGGTGCGCACGATCATGCGGCACCACCACAGACGGTATCGATGCTGTCCGACAGCACCGAAAGACCACGGTCGAGCTCGTCGCTGCGCAGCGTCAACGGCGGCAGCAGTTTCACGACCTCGTCCATCGAACCCGAGGTCTCCACCAGCAGACCCTGCTCGAACGCGGTGCGGCAGACCTTACCCGCCTGCGACGGGTCGTCGAAGACGATGCCGTGCACCATGCCGCGACCGCGCGTGGTGATGCCCTCGTGCCGCTCGGCCACGGCCGAGAGCGTGCGGCCGATGTACTCGCCGTTGGCGGCGGTGAGCCGGGCCAGCTTGTCGTCGGACCAGTACTCGCGCAGCGCGGCGGTCGCGGTGACGAAGGCGGGGTTGTTGCCGCGGAAGGTGCCGTTGTGCTCACCGGGAGCCCACTGGTCGTGCTCGGGCTTGAGCAGCACCAGCGCCATCGGCAGGCCGTAGCCACCGATCGACTTGGACAGGGTGACGATGTCGGGGGTGATGCCCGCGATCTCGAAGGAGAAGAACGGGCCGGTGCGGCCGCAACCCATCTGCACGTCGTCGACGATGAGCAGGATGTCGCGCGCGGCGCACAGGCCGGCCAGGTGGCGCAGCCACTCGGCGCGGGCCAGGTTCACACCGCCCTCACCCTGCACGGTCTCCACGATCACCGCGGCGGGGCGGTCGAAACCCGAGGAGCTGTCGTCGAGCACCCGCTGCATCCAGCCGAAGTCCTCGATGGTGTTGTCGAAGTAGCCGTCGTAGGGCATCGGGGTGGCGTGCTCGAGCGGCACACCGGCACCCGCCCGCTTGGCCGCGTTGCCGGTGACCGACAGCGCGCCCAGCGTCATGCCGTGGAAGGCGTTGGTGAAGCTCAGGATCGTCTTGCGGCCGGTGACCTTGCGGGCCAGCTTGAGCGCCGCCTCGACCGCGTTGGCGCCCGTGGGCCCGGGGAACTGCACCTTGTAATCGAGCCCGCGCGGGGTGAGCAGGGTTTCGCGAATGGTCTCGAGCAGTTCACGCTTGGCCACGGTCGACATGTCGAGACCGTGGGTGATGCCGTTGCTCCCGATGTATTCCAGTAGCGCCTTCTTGAGCACCGGGTTGTTGTGGCCGTAGTTCAGCGCGCCTGCGCCTGCGAAGAAGTCGAGGTAGTCGCGGCCCTGCTCATCGCGGATCCAGGCACCTTCGGCGGTGGTGAACACGGCGGGCCAGTCGCGGCAGTAGCCACGCACGTTCGATTCCATCGCTTCGAAAATGCTGGTGTCGGTGGTCGTGATCATGATCATGCCTCCTGGCGCTGAGCGGGCGAAATAATGTAGAGGTGCTCGGCTTCGTGGGAATCCGGAAAATGATGTGCTTCGAATAGTTCCTCGGTACGCAATTGCGCGCCGCGTTCGCGGGCCACCGCGGAGAACAACGCCTGGGAAGCGGAATTATCGGGAGAGATCGTCGTTTCCAGGGTGTTGATCCCGGCGGGTGCCACGGAATCGAGCAGGGCGTGCAGGAGTTTCGCGGCCAGACCCCGGCCGCGGAATTCGGCGTCGACGGCGATCTGCCAGACGAAAAGCGTGTCCGGCGCATCGGGACGAACATACCCGATCACGAATCCCACTGCCTGCCCGCCACATTCGACGACCATGGAGGTCGCCTCGAAATCACGACACCACAGCAGATAGGCGTAGCTCGTATTCACGTCGAGTACGCGGGAATCGCGCGCGATGCGCCACAATTGGGCACCGTCACCCAATCTCGGATGTCTGAGAATAATTTCCGAACCTCGAGCCGCCGCGGTATCGGTCGGCTCCATGGACATAGTCGGACTCGGCATACATTCCACCTTGACTAAGAGACTTTACGGTCTTTGTGTCGAGCTCTTTGCGGTTGTATGACGAATCGTTTACTGCGGCTGGATATCCAGCCGGTAGCCCAGCCCGCGCACGGTCACCACGATGCGCGGATCCGAGGCGTCGCGCTCGATCTTGGTGCGCAACCGGCGCACGTGGACGTCGACGATGCGTTCGTCACCGAAAAAGCCTTGATCCCAGACTCTTTCGAGCAACACCGCGCGGCTGAGCACGCGGCCGGGGGTCTCGGCGAGTTCGCACAGCAACCGGAACTCGGTGACCGTGAGGTGCAGTTCCTCGCTGCCACGGCGCACCGCGCCCGCGTCGGCCGCGAGGACGAGGGGACGCACCGGGTCGTCGTCGAGGACGACTTCGGGGGTGGCGTCGCGTTCGGCGGCGATCCTGGCGCGGCGGCGCAGGGCGCGCATCCGGGCGGTGATCTCCTTGATCTCGAACGGTTTGCTGACGAAGTCGTCGGCACCGGCTTCCAGGGCGGCGACCACGTCGTGGGTGTCGTACCTGGTGCTGATCACGATGATCGGCACGTCGTGGTCGCGGCGGATCTCGCGGATGCAGTCGAAGCCGTCGGTGGCCCCGCGCATCAGGTCGACGATCATCAGGTCGGGCGGGCCGTCGTTGCGGAGCCGGTCGAGGGCGTCCTCGGGGACGCCTGCCTCGGCCACGGCGTAGCCCTCGTCTTCCATCGCGCGGCGCAGATCGCCCCGCATCTGCACATCGTCGTCGACGATCATCAAGTTGGCGGTCATCCTCGCACCTCGCTGCCGCCCGGCGCGACCGTGACCGCCGATGCGGCTGTGTTCTGCCAATGCTCGCTCATGTGCACTTCCTTTGCTGACACGCTCGTGCGTGCGGCCGGTACACCTGGGGAATTCGCGTCCCCAGACCGACACGACATCCCGCTTTCGAGCTTGTTACCAATCCGTTACTTACCCAGAGCGCTCGTCGCGTAAACCCGCCGTAACAATTCGTGCCCGATTTGTACGGTTCTGAAGGTCGGTCGGGATGCTGCGCGCGGTGGCATAGTCGACGGGGTGATGCCCACTTTCGACGACATCGAGGCCGCCGCCGCGCGGATCGAGGGCCGGGTTCGCCCGGTGACGGTTGCACCCGCTGGACCTGGGGATTCCCCGCTCTGGTTCGCGCTGGAGTTCTTGCAGTTCACCGGGACTTTCAAGGCGCGTGGCGCGCAGAACTTCCTGCGCGCCGCCGGGGAGTTGCCCGCCGCCGGTGTGACGATCGCCTCAGGCGGCAATGCGGGACTGGCGTGCGCGTGGTCGGCGCGCGAAGCGGGCGTGCCCGCGACCGTGTTTCTGCCCGAATCGGCGCCGCCGGTCAAAATCCGTCGACTTCGTGACTTGGGCGCCGATGTACGACTGATCGGTCCCGAGTACAAGCAGGCGCTGGCCGCGTGTCAGGAGTTCGCGGCGGACACCGGGGCGCTGTTCTCGCACGCCTACGATCACCCGCTCATCGCGGCGGGCGCGGGCACGCTGATGCGCGAGATCCAGCAGCGCGTGCCCGATCTCGACACGGTGGTCGTCGCGGTGGGCGGCGGCGGACTGTTCACCGGAACCGCTGTCGCCGCACAGCATTTCGGCATCCGCACCGTCGCGGTGGAACCGGTGGGCTGCCGCTCGCTCAACGCCGCGCTAGAGGCGGGCCGTCCGGTGCAGGTGAGCGTCGACTCGATCGCCGCCGATTCGCTGGGCGCACCGAACGTGTCGGAGATGGCGCTGGCCGCCGCCAAGCACCCGGACGTGGTGTCGGTACTCGTCGAGGACGAGACGATCCGCGCTGCGCGCCGACAGCTCTGGGACGAGCACCGGATCGCCGTGGAGAACGGTGCCGCGACCGCGCTGGCGGCGCTGCGCGACACCGGTTCCGGTGCGGCCTACCGGCCCGCCGAGGGCGAGCGGGTCTGCGTCATCCTGTGCGGGGCCAACACCGACCCGTCGGACCTGGTGTGAGGGGTGCTCAGCGCACCAGTTCGTTCTTGGTGGCGTAGTTGGTCATCGCGGCATTGAGGCCGCGCATGGCCAGCGTGTAGCCATACGGGACGTAGCGCTGGCCCCAGTGGGCGAGGTGGATGTCGCGGGAGGTGTAGACCCAGTAGCGGTTGCGTTCCACACCGCGGATCACCGCGTCGGCGGCCTGTTCCGGCGTGACGGCATGGCGCAGGAACAGGCCGATGGCCTTGCGCAGCGCGGCGTTGTCGCGGTCGACGCCCGCGATGTCGACGCTGTCGACCATCGGGGTGGCCATCGCCCCGGGAAGCACGAGGCTGACGCCGATCTTGTGCCTGCGTAGGTCGAACCGCAGCACCTCCGACACACCGCGCAGCCCGAACTTCGTCGCGCTGTAGGGCGCGTGCCACGGCAACCCGAACAGGCCGGCCGCCGAGGACACGTTCACCAGGTGACCGCCACGCCGCGCGGCGATCATCGGTGGCAGGAACTCCTCGATGACGTGGATGGGGCCCATGAGGTTGATGTCGATGGTGCGCCGCCACTGCTGATGGGTGAGTTTGTCGACGGTGCCCCAGGTGGCGATGCCCGCCACGTTCATCACGATGTCGACGTGCCCGACGGCCTCGAAGGTGTGTGCGGCCAGCCCGACGACGGCCGAATGGTCGCTCACGTCGGCGGGATGGGCCAGGTGCACGGTGGCACCGGCGGCGCGCAGTTCCTCGGCGGTGGCGGCCAGTGTGTCGGCGGTGATGTCGGTGAGCACCAGCGACGCGCCCTTGGCGGCGGCCGCGAAGGCGGTGGCCCGGCCGAGACCGCTGGCGGCGCCGGTGATCAAACAGGTCTTCCCGTCGAACTTCGTCATGGCCCCGACCCTACGGTTCGCTCGATGTTCCCGTCTACGACAGGGTATCGATGGTTATGGTCGTCCAGCCGCCGACGTGCAGGCGGCTACCCGCCCGCAACGGCACCGGAACCTGTGGCGACAGCGGTGTCTCGGTGCCGTCGAGGCTGGTCCCGTTGGTCGAGCCGAGGTCGGTGACGGTGAGCGAGCCGTCGGTCCCGACGCGCAACAGGGCGTGCGCACGCGACACACCCGGGTCGGCCGGGGCGATGCCGAGGTCGATCTCGGGCACGATGCCTTGCGACGCCGAACGTTTGCCGATCAGGAACTCGCTGCCGCGCAACTCGATCCGGCGTTCGGGGTAGAAACCAGGGAACGCCACCCGGTCGGCGTCGGGACCTTTGCGGGCCTGCACCCGGTCGTAGAACTCGCGGTCGGCGAAAACCCTGGCCACCCACACGGTTGCGCGTTCACCGGCGACGTCGGGTGCACCGACGGGCGGCGCGTCGGTGTGCGATGGCGATGGCGGTGGCGCGGGCAGGGCCGAGTCGTATCCGCAGTTCTCGCAGAAGCGTCCGCTGGTCGGCACCGAACACGCGGGGCACAGGCGCAGATCGGCCGGATCGGCTGCCGGGACACCGGTGAGTGCCGACCCGCACACATCGCAGTAGTCGGTGGCCTGCGTCTGGTGACCGTCCGCGCACACCGCCATGTCAGGAACCCTCCGACCGCAATCGGGTGGTCTTGGTCGAGCGGATGTCGAGCGCGAGTTCGTCGGCGGCCGCGACCTGACCGCGCAGCTTCACCGTCCCGTCCTTCTCGTCGACCTCGACGACGGTGCGAAGCAGTTTGGCGGTGGACTCGTGTCCCGAGGCGGCGGCCAGTTCCACCGCGCGGCGCAATTTCGCGGTGGCCGTGGACAAGTCGCCCTCGCGGCGCGCGGCAAGGCCTTCCTGGACGGCCTGGGCGAGTTCGACCTGGCCGGTGTAGTGGGCGACGCGGGTGCTGATCCTGGTCGACAGGGTGGAGTCGGTGGTCCACACCGCGCGGACCAGTCCCTGACCGAGCACGTCATCACCCGCGAGCACGCTGAGACGGGCCGCCAGCTTCTCCCGCCCGGGCGCGGCCGGTTCCAGTTCGATCTGCAGGTGGTATTCGCGTTCCTCGGCCGCCCACGACGACAGCGGGTAGTCCCCCACCTGCGCACCGGAATCGGTGCGGCGCCCGGTGAGGTCCTCCAGCACCGGTGCGACCTGCTTGACCATGCGCACCCGCGCACCCGCCGGAGTCCACACGCGCAGGGTGAGTTCCGGGATCACCCGGGCCGCCGACGAGCGCATCATGGCGGCGAAATCGGCCGCCAGGTCCTTGGGATCGGCGACGATATCGGCGCCGCCGGACAGCTTCGAGGAGATCTTGTGCAGATCGGCCGCCGCCCAGTCGGCACCGACACCACGGCAGTCGCAGACGAAAAGCCCTTCGGCGCGGTCGAGTTCGGTGGCCAGCTGCTCGGGGGTCTCGTGTTCGTTCTTACCGTCGGTGAGCAGGATGGCGTGCGCCTGAGCACCCGGATGCCCGGCGGCGACCTGGCGGGCGAGGGCGAGCCAGGACCCCATGGCGGTGCCGCCGTCGGGCCGCAACCGATCGAGGGCACGCTTGGCGGCGGTGCGGTGGGTGTGGTCGGCGGGCGCCGACAGCGCGCCGGCGGGGTAGATCATCCGCGCGGACTCGGTGCCCTCGATGATGGCGAAGGCGGTGCCGTCGGGGATCTCGTCGAGCGCGGCGCGCGTCGCGGTGCGCGCGTTCTCGAACTTGCGCTTGTGCCCCATCGACCCGGAGCAGTCGATGATGAGGATCTCGAGCCGGGGCGGCGGGGTGGCGACGGCGGCCAGTTCGGGGCCGGTGGTGACGGTGAGCACCGCGTCGACCACGCTCGCGCCCTCGGCGAGGAATTCGTTCTGGTCGACGGCGACCGAAATGCCTGCGCTATCAGGGGAACTCATGACACTCCTGGATCGGGTACAGCGGCACGCGCGGGCACGGGGGCGAGCGCGACCGTGATGTTGTCGCTGCCGCCGCTGTCGAGCGCGAAGTCGGCCAGGGCGCGGGCCGCGGCCTGCGGGGTGGTCTCGACGGTGAACCCGGCGAGCGCGACCGGATCGGGCAGGTAGTTCCAGAGCCCGTCGGTGCACAACAGCAGGGTGCCGGGTTCGGTGACGAGCATGCTCTGCAGGCAGTTCGCCGACCACGGTGCCTCGCCGCCGTCGGCGCCGAGCCAGCGCAGCAGGGTGTGCGCGCGTGGGTCGCGCATGGCGGCTTCCTCGTCCATGGCGCCCGCGTCGACGAGGGCCTGGGCCCACGAGTCGTCGACGCTGAGCCTGCGCGAGGCCGTCGGATCGCCTGCGGCGAGCCAGAACGCCCGGCTGTCACCGACATTGGCGACGGTGATCTCGGTGCCCTCAGGGGTGTCGCGCAGGATCGCCGAGACGTAGGTGCACGAGGGCGCGTACTCGGGGGTGCGTGACATGCCGCGCACCGCGGCGACGGCGGTGGCCAGTCCGGCCATCACGGCATCGGGGGCGGGGCGGCCGTCGGCGAGCGCGGCCAGCACCGCGTCGACGCCCGTGCGGGCGGCAGTGCCGGAGGCGGCCTGGGGGTCCTGGGAGGTCGAGACGCCGTCGCTGACGACGATCACCCGCACGCCGTCACCGTCGCGCACGGCGGCGGCGACCGCGTCCTCGTTGCGGGAGTGGCTGATTCCGCGATCGGTGAGGATGTACACCGGGCCGAGGTCTTCCTCGAAACGGTCCGGAACCGGTTTCGGGGTGCGGCACACCACGCACAGCCCGGCCTCGTAGCGTCGTTCCCCACAGGTGGGGCACTGCGGCACCGTGACCGGATCGTGCACCGGCAGGGCCGCCTTGCGCACCCCGAGTTCGCGACCGCAGCTCTCGCAATACCGGTATCCCGCCCGCGCCGCACCCGCGCAGTCCGGGCAACCCGCGGCGGTCACAGCGTGGTCCTGGGGCGCACGTTGTTGGCCTGATCCACCAGCACGAAGCGGGTCCACATGTCGTCGGCTTCGCGCGCCAATGTCCGCAAGCATCGTTCCAACCCCGTCCGCACTCCCACTTCGGTGAATTCCACATCCAACAGCTTGCCTGGTGCACTCGGCCGCTGTCCCGACCGGATCCAGTTCAGTGCCGCCTCGAGCACGTGCATGCGCACCCGCGCAGTGCGGGCACGCGAGTCGAGGCGCAGGTGCTCGACCCGCTCCCCCGCCTCGCGCAACGCGGCTTCGTCCAGTTCGGCCGGGCCGCGCTCGGCCAGCAGCGTCTCCACGGCGCGCACGCGGGCCTCGGTGTACATCGACGAGGTGCGTTCGACCTGGTCGAGCACCCGCACCGCACCGGCGCGGTCGCCGTCGGCGCGGCGCAACCGGGCGGCGCCGAAGGCCGCGGACAGATAGGTGTGGTCGGTGCACCAGACCAGGTCGTAGAGGGCGAGCGCCTCGCGGGGCCGGTCGCCGTGCTCGAGCGCGACGGCCAGGGCGAGTTTGGGCGCGGGTTCGCCGGGCAGCGCCGCGTAGACGGCCTCGAAATCCGCTGCGGCGCTCCCGTAGTCGCCCTTCAGCAGGGCGGCCTGGGCGCGGTACCACACCGTGCGCCAGTCGAAATCCAGGTCCAGGCCGGCGAGCCGGGCGAGGGCGGCGTCGGCGTCGCCTGCCTCGAGTTCGGCGCGCACGAGGCGCAGCGGGATCTCCACCGATTCCCCGGCGCCGGTCACCACCGCGCGCAGGCCCGCGGTGAGTGCCTGCTCGAGTTCGGCGGGGGTCGCGGCGTCGGTGGTGGCCAGCAGCGCGGCACCGCTGTCGCCCGGGTCGACGAGCGGCGCGGGCAGGGCGGCGACGACCGCGGCGGGTTCCGGTGTGGCGCCCTCGATTCCGAAGACAGCGCGGGCCGGGCCGAAGACGGCCGACATACCGGGGCGCGGTACACCGTCCTCGGCGGCGAGGACCTCGCGCAGCACACCGGTGAGCTGGTCGGCCATCTCACTCGTCGAGGCGAACCGGGCCAGCGGATCGGGGTCGGTGGCACGCAGCAGGAACCGGTACAGCGAATCGTGGCGGGCCAGCAGCGGTTCGGTGTCGGGCGTGGGCAGTGGTCCGAGGCGGCCGTCCACCGAGGGCACCCGCATCATCAGCACCGCGAGGGTGCGGCCGGCTGTGTAGATCTCGGTGGCCACGGTCGGGCCCGTTTCGGCGATCTCGGGTGCCTGGTAGCCGAGGGTGCCGTAGATCGGGGACGTGGTGTCGTCCATGGCGATCACGGCGCCGAGGTCGATGAGTTCGAGGCGTTCCTCGGTCTGCATCACGTTGTCGGGTTTGAAATCGCAGTAGGCCCAGCCGCGCGCGTGCAGATAGCCCAGGGCGGGCAGCATTTCCAGCACATAGGCGATGGCCCTGGCCGGTGGCAGGTAGGCGTTGTGCGCGGCGCGGTAGTCGCGCAGGATCTGCTTGAGGGAGGTGCCGCCCACGTAGGCCATCACGATGTAGCCCACCGGTTCGCCGTCGGCGTCGGCGTGTTCGGTGAAGTTGTGGATCTTGACGATATTGGGGTGGTCCACCTCGGCGAGGAAGCGCCGTTCGGCCAGGGCGGCGGCCTGCGCGTCGCTGTCGCCGGTGTCGATGAGGCCCTTGAGCACCACCCAGCGGTCGTTGACGCGGATGTCGGTGGCCAGGTAGATCCAGCCGAGGCCGCCGTGCGCCAGGGCGCCTTCGACCTTGTACTGCCCGCCGACCAGGTCGCCGGGTTGCAGGCGCGGCACGAACGAGTAGCGGGTACCGCAGTGCGGGCAGAAACCGCTGGTGCGGCCCGGGATTCCGTCGTTGGTCCGGCCGACCGGTTTGTCGCATCGGCCGCAGTAGCGGTCGGATTCGGGGACCTTGGGGTCGGTGAGCACCGCCGACGCGGGATCCACGCGCGGTACCGGCGGCACCTCGACCAGTCCGGCGCCGAGCCGGCCGCGCGCTGCCGATCGGGCCGAGCCCGAGCGGGTGCGTACCGAACGGCTCGAGGTGCGGTTGGCGCTGATGGTCGCCGCCGACGGGCTGTGCACGGGGGCGCTGAGCGGGGCGGGCGCGGTGCCGCAGGTATCGCAGTAGCCGTCGACGATCGTTCCGCCGCAGCCGGTTTCGGCACAGAGTCCGGGCGCGGTGACCTTCGGAGCGGCACCGGTCGAGGTGCCGATCGCCGGGGCAGGTGTTCGCCGGACGGCCGTGGTGTGGCCCGAACGCCGGGGCGAGGTCGGTGCGGCGCCGTGGACGGCGGCCGCCACGGGCGCGGTGCCGCAGACGGCGCAGTAGCCGTCCTCGATCACACCGCCGCAACCCGGTTCACTACAGATCATGCTGTCCGCCCCGCTTTCTCCCCGATGATCGAACGATAGTCGGCGACTGCCCGGGTGACGGCGGCCAGATCGCACGGTGTGCGTGTGAGCAGGCCGGCGGCGATGCGGTCGGCGGCGAGCACATCGCGCTCTTCGGCCACACCCAGGCGCGAGGCCTTGGCACGGTAGGCGGCGAGCCTGCCCTGCAGCTCGGCCCGCCGATCGAGCAAACCCTGCGCCAATTCCGCTCGGCGCGCGGTCTTGTCGGCCGCGTCGTCGGCACGGAGGCGCAGGGCGAGCAGGTGTTCGACGGTCGAGCGGGTCGGTTCCTCGCCGAGGGTCGACAGCTCGGCGAGCAAGGTCGCGACCGGCGCGCCGCCGGGCGGCAGCGCTCCGGTGTTGACCTTGCGTTCGGCGCGGGCGGCGGTGTCGTCGGCGCGACGCTGCGCATCGGCCAGGTCGATGAGCCGGGTCCGAAGTGCCGCAACGGCAGCAGGGAGATCGGTTGCCACCGAGAGGAATTCGGCATTGCGGACGGTTTCGGTCTCGATCAGCTCGGTGAGCGAGGCCAGTGCCGAGGTGATCTCACCGGGTGCGAAGCCGAGCGGGTCGGTGCCCGCGCGGCGCAGCAAGTCGGCCAGGGGTTCGGTGGCCGCGGCCAAGGCGCCGTTGGCCCGCTCCACCCGCTGCTGCAAGGGCGCGAGGGCGCCGAGTACCCGCCGGTCGACGGCCTCGACCTCCTCGGCGAACGGTGCGACGAACGCGAAGGCCGCGCGCATGCGGTCGAGGCAGTCGGTGATCCCGACCGTCACCACGGTTTCGCTCGGCCCGGTGAGCCCGCGCTGTGCCAACGGCACCGGAACACGGGCGATTTCGTGCGGACGCCCCCGCAGCAGGTCGGTGAGCCGGGCGCGGGCGCGGTCATCGATCCGGCCGCGGCCACGCACCGTCTCGGCCTCGGTGAGGATGGCGCGCACGCGGGCGAGGTCGTCGAAGAGCTCGCCGAGCGCCTTCTCCACCGGCGCCCATCGGCGCGCGGTCTCCCCCTCCGGTGGGTAGCGGCGCACCAGGGCGATGCCGGGGTGCCGGTCCAGTTCGAGCAGGGTGCTGCTCACCGTCGCCAATTCCGCGGTGCGCCCGGCCAGTTCACGATCGATCTCGGCGGTGCCGAGTATCGGCGAACTCATCCGGCGTACCTCGGCGCGGGTGCGCCGGGCGACGGGCCGAGCGCCGACAGATGCTGGGCGTAGATCCGTTCCCAGGTGCCGTCGTCGCTGATCCGTTCGAGCACGCCGTTGACGAAACGCACCAGCTCGTCGCTGCCCTTGGGCACACCGACCGCGTAGGCCCCCGAACCGATGGGCGCACCGACGAGTTCGAGGTTGCGGTCCTGGGCGACCAGACCGGACAGGATCGGTTCGTCGCCGCTGATCGCGTCGACGGTGCCCTGCTGCAGCGCGACGAGGCAATCGGTCCAGTTGGTCACGCCGAGCACGGTCGGCGGGGTCGGCAGGGTGAACAGCGGCGCGGCCGCGGTGGTGCCCTTGGTGACACACACCCGTTTGCCCGCCAGGTCGGCGCCGGAGGCGATACCGGCGCCGCGCGGCGCCGCGAAGCGTTGGGCCGCACGGTAGTACACACTCGAGAAGTCGACGTCGCGGCGCCGTTCACAGGTGGCGGAGAAGGTGCGAACGATCATGTCGACCTTGCGCTCCTGCAGCAGCTGGATGCGGTCGGCGGCGGTCACCGAACGCAACTCGATGCGATCGGGGTCGCCGAACAGATCGCGGGCGATCTCGCGGGCCAGGTCGATGTCGAAGCCCTCCAGCCGCCCGGTGGACGGATTGCGGAACCCGAACATGTAGGTGTTCTGGTCGACACCCACCCGCAACCTGCCGTTGGCGACGATCGCGGCCATCGCCGATCCGGCGGGCATCGCCGCCGGTCGCGGCTGTGCACGCGGCGCCAAGGTGGCCTCGGTATCGCAGGATCCGGTGCCCTCGGCGGTCGGTGCCGAGGTGATCGCCTCGGCGCCCGGCAGCGGTGGCGCGACGGCGGTGGCCTCGATCGACGACGGCGCGGGCGCGTCACCACAGCCCGCGAGCAGGACGGCCGTCACGGCGAGAACCAGCGCGAACCGGGAACGACGAATGCTCACAGGAACTCCTTCAACCGTGGCCACAGGCCCGTGACCACCGCACCGGCCGCGGCGAGCAACAGCAGCAGGGTGCCGAAGGGGCTCAGCGTCAAGGCCGTTCGCGCGTCGTCGACGCCGTCGCGCAGATCGGTGCGTGCCTGGGCGAGGGCGTCGCGCAGTTCGCTGTCGAGGCGGGTGAAGCTCGTGGCCGAGCTCTCGGGGCCGGTGCCGATGGCCTGGGTGACCGCGCCCGTGAAGTCGGCCTTCTCGTAGGCGGTGCGCTGGGCGTTGTGTCCGGCGTTCCAATTCGTCAGCGCGCGTGCGGCATCGGAGTCGGCGGCACCGGCGGCGGCCAGGCGCTGTTCCAGGTCGGCGGTGTGGGTGCGGAAGGATGCCTCGGGTGCGGTGATGTCGCCTCGGGTGATGAGCGCGAGGGTCTCGTCGGTGCGGGCCTGCTGAGCGAGGATGCGCGCACCCGCCAGGTTCTCCACCCGCGCGCCCGCACCGGAGTCGCCGGTGTCGAGCAGCTGGGCGGCGGTGAGCGTCGAACCGACGGTCCACAGCAGGGCGAGCGCGGCCGCCGCGGCCGCCAGGGCCACACCGGGGTTCACCAGGCGGTTGGTGCGGCGCAGCAGGATCACCGAGGCCACCGCGCAGGCGAGCAACACCAGCAGCAGCAACAGGATCGACGTCAGCGGCAGGGCACCGATGCGCTGCTGATCGTCGCGGACGGCGGCGAAGCGTGCCTCGTTGAGCTGCTCGGCGTGCGGCAGCAGGGAGGTCTGCATGAGATCGGAGGCCTGGCGCAGATAGGCCGAGCCGACCGGGAAACCCTGGCGGTTGTTGGCGCGCGCGGTCTCCACCAGCCCGGTGTAGGTGGGCAGATCGGCGGCGATGCGAGCCACGATCGCCCTGGTCTTGGCGTCGGTGGCGCCTGCCGTCGCCTCGGCGAGGGCGGCGGCGGCCTCGGCGAGCGCCTGCTCGTAGGTGTCGCGCACCTGCGGTGATTCGATGCCACCGGACAGGAACGCGGTGGCGGCACCCGCGTCGGCGGCCGAGAGCGACACGTAGAGGCTCTGCGCGGCGAAGGCCAGTGGTTCGGTGCGATCGAGCACCTGCTCGGAACGGACGATCTTGGCGTCGAGCTGTTGTCCCGCAGTCGATCCCGCGATCAGACAGGCCAGGGTGGTGAGGACGAGGACAACCCCGATCACCCCCGGTGTCGTCGCGGCGAACCGCCGCAACCACGTCCCCGCGTCACGGATGGTCGCCGGTAGGCGAGATCCCACACCGTCCTCCTCACTTCTCCCCGGGCGGTGTCTTCGATCGCGATCCTACGGGAGCGGCCGATAATTCGCCCGCGCGCGGGAAAGGCGCTCGCGCAACCCGATTCACCAGGCAAAAGCGACGGGCCCGCCGCACCTTCCGGTGCGACGGGCCCGTGTGGTCGGCCGGTCAGGCGCTGGCGACCTGCTCGTCGGGTCGTGCGGCCGAGCGGGTCTTGCCGAACCGCAGCACACCGTCCTCGATGGGCGCCTTGTGCATGAGCGTGCGGTCACGGTAGTAGTTGTTCACCAGCTTCCAGGCACCACGCTTGCCCTGGCGCGGCATCTCACCGTTGCCGCGCTGGATGTAGCCCGAGGTGAGGGCGCCACCCATCAGCGACTCGTCGGCGTAGTCCTCCGGATCGGCGTGCACCTCGAAGGTGCTGTAGCCCCGGTCGCGCATGATGTTGAGCACCCGGCACAGGTAGGCGGCGGCCAGGTCGGCCTTCAGCGTCCAGGAGGCGTTGGTGTAGCCGATGATCATCAGGAAGTTCGGGATGTCGGAGTACAGCACGCTCTTGTAGGCGACCGTCTCGTTCATCTTCACCGGGTTGCCGTCGATCGACATCGTCGCGCCGCCCATGATCTGGACGTTGAGGCCGGTGGCGGTGACGATGATGTCGGCCTCGAGCTCCTGGCCCGATTCGGTGCGGATGCCCTTCTCGGTGAAGGTGGCGATGCGGTCGGTGACGATGTCGGCCTTACCGCTCTTGAGCACCTTGAACAGGTCGCCGTTGGGGACCACGCACAGCCGCTGGTCCCACGGGTTGTAGGACGGGGTGAAGTGCCGCAGGTCGACCTTGTTGCCGAGTTGCAGGCGCACCTGGGCCAGCATCAGCTTCTTGGCCAGCTCGGGGTTGGTCCGCGAGAGCTGGAAGCTGGCGCGCTGCAGGGCGATATTGCGGGCGCGGCCGATCTTGTAGGCGATCATGTCGGGCACGCGGGTCTTCTTGAATCCGATGGCGACCGGGTCGTCCGACGGCAGCGCCTGGATCCAGGTGGGCGAACGCTGCAGCATGGTGACGTGGGCGGCCTTGTCGGCCATCGACGGGATCAGCGTGATGGCGGTGGCGCCGGATCCGATGACCACGACCTTCTTGCCGGTGTAGTCGAGGTCCTCGGGCCAGTGCTGCGGGTGCACGATCCGGCCCTTGAAGTCGTCTTGACCGGGGAACTCGGGCTGGTAGCCCTTGTCGTAGTTGTAGTAGCCGCTGGCGCCGACGACGAAGTTCGCGGTCCAGGTCTCGGTCTCACCGGTGGCCTCGATCAGGGCGGTGACGGTCCACTGCGCGGCGTCGCGGTCGAAGTCCAGGTGCACGACCTTGCGGCCGAAGGTGATGTGATCGGTGACGCCGTATTCCTTGGCGGTGTCCTCGACGTACTGACGGATGCTCGCGCCGTCGGCCAGCACCTTGGTGCCGATCCAGGGGCGGAAACCGAAGCCGAAGGTGAGCATGTCGGAGTCGGAGCGGATGCCGGGGTACTTGAACAGGTCCCAGGTGCCACCGATGTTCTCGCGGCGCTCGAGGATCGCGTAGCTGCGTCCGGTCTGCTCGCGAATGAGGTGACAGGCCGTGCCGATTCCGGACAGGCCAGCGCCGATGATCAGTACGTCGACATGCCGCGTCATTGAGGAAACTCGTTTCGTAGGGTCGTCGCCGCCCGGGCACCGTCGCCCGAGCCTGCCATGAGGTTACGTGTTTCGCATGGTTACGTCTAGTTCCGTGCGGCGGGTGGGAGTTGTGCGCACGGTGAGCACAATGCGTGACCTCATCGGATGCGCCGGTCAGCATCGTTGCCATGAGTAAGCAACCACTGTCGTTCCACTGGTTCCTGCCCACCTACGGCGATTCGCGGGGGTTGGTCGCGGGCGGGCACGGCAGTTTCATGTCCGGTGACCGGCCGGCCACCCTGCGCTATCTCAATCAGCTCACCGCCGCCGCCGAGGACAACGGCTTCACCGGCGTACTGACCCCCACCGGGGCTTGGTGCGAGGACGCCTGGCTCACCACCGCGATGCTGGTGCAGACCAGCGAGACGCTCAAATTCCTGGTCGCGCTGCGGCCCGGCCTGGTCAGCCCGACCCTGGCCGCGCAGATGGCCGCGACCTTCCAGCGCCACTCCGGCGGCCGGTTGCTGCTCAACGTGGTCACCGGCGGCGAACCGAAGGAGCAGCAGGCCTACGGCGATTTCCTCGACAAGGAACAGCGGTACGCGCGCACCGGGGAATTCCTGCACATCGTGCGTGAACTGTGGCATTCGACCGAGCCGGTCACGTTCACCGGCGAGCATCTACGGGTGACCGAGGCGCTGCTCAGCGCGCGACCCGATCCGGTCCCGCCGGTGTTCTTCGGTGGGTCGTCCGGCCCGGCGGGTCCGGTCGCGGCACGCTATGCCGATACCTATCTGACCTGGGGTGAACCACTGGACGCGGTGGCGAAGAAGCTGGACTGGATTCGTGGTCTCGCCGCGCTCGAAGGCCGGTCGGTCGACTTCGGGTTGCGCGTGCACGTCATCACCCGCGACACCGCCGCCGAGGCGTGGGCCGAGGCCGACCGGCTGCTCTCGGGCATCGCGCCCGGCGAGATCGAACGGGTGCAGGCGAGCCTGGCCCGCAGCGAGTCCGAGGGGCAGCGGCGCATGGCGCGCTTGCACAACGGGCGCACCGACAACCTCGAGATCGCCCCGAACCTGTGGGCCGGCGTCGGCCTGGTGCGCGGCGGGGCGGGCACGGCGCTGGTCGGCTCCCACGCGGAGGTGGCCGAGCGGCTGCTCGAGTACGCCGCGCTCGGCATCGACCACTTCATCCTCTCCGGATATCCGCATCTCGAGGAGGCGTACTGGTTCGGCGAGGGGGTGCTGCCGATTCTGGAACGAAAAGGGTTGTGGCAGCACCCTTCCCGGGTTGCCGCGCCACCAGCCGTCACCCCGTTCACCGCGGCGGCCCACTGACGTTTCAGCCGATCGTCGCCGTGGCCTCGCCGAACCAGCGGGTGAGGCTCGCCGTGAGGTCGTGCCCGCCGTCATCGACCCAGGCGACGTGTCCGTCCGGGCGGAGCAGCACGGCGGGCAGGTCGACGGACTCGTCGATCAGGTGATCGACGCGGTCGGCCCAGCCCGTCACCGACCGCCCGCCGGACGAGTCGAGCAGGAGGCCACGGCCCGCGTGCAGGTGGTCGTAGAGGCGGCCGTCGGCCAGTTCCCTGTCGGGTAGCCGCCTGCCGAGCAGGTCGTGGCCGTCGCCCAGGTCGTAACGGATGCCGGTGGCGATGATCTTCTCGATCAGGTGCCGGGTGACCCCCTCGAAGTCCATCAGTTCGGACAGCACCCGGCGAACCGCCTGGGCGCCGGGATCGAGCGAGATCAGCGCCATCTGGGCGCGGGTGTTGTCCAGGACGTCGGCGGCCACCGGGCGGCGCTCGGCGGCGTAGCTGTCGAGCAGTCCTGGTGGTGCCCAGCCGGCGACCTCGGCGGCGAGTTTCCACCCGAGATTCATCGCGTCCTGGATGCCCAAGTTCAGGCCCTGGCCGCCGAGCGGCGGATGGATGTGCGCGGCATCGCCTGCGAGCAGCACACGGCCGCGGCGGTACTCGTCGGCCAGGCGGGTGGAGTCGCCGAACCGCGAAATCCAGCGCGGGGCGTGCGCACCGAGATCGGTGCCCGCGGTCGCGATGAGCTGCTGCCGCAGTTCGTCGAAGGTGGGTGCGACGGTGCGGTCCCGCGCTACACCGGCGGCGGGCACGACCACGCGATAGAAGCCGTCGCCGATCGGCCCGGCGCCGAACCGCAGCTGTGTCCGGCGCACCTCGGTGTTCACGGCGGTGACCGTTTCCGGCGGCGCGGTCAATCGCATCTCGCCGAGTAGGGTGTCGGCCCGGCTCGGTTCACCCGGAAAGCCGATGTCGAGCAGCGAGCGCACCGTGCTGCGGCCACCGTCGCAGCCGACCAGGTAGCGCGCGACGAGACTGGAGCCGTCGGCCAGTTGGGCGCTCACCGCGTGCTCGTCCTGGGTGAGGCCGACCAATTCGGTGCCCCGCCGGATCTCGGCGCCCAGCGCCACGGCGTGTTCGGTGAGCAGGCGTTCGGTGACGGGCTGTGGGAGCCCGAGCACGAACGGGTAGGTGGTGTCCAGGCCGGCGGGCTGAGGTTTGGCGATGCCGGCGAAGTAGCCGCCGAGCGGGTGGCGCGAGCCGAGCGCGAGGAACCGGTCGACCAGCCCACGCTGGGCGAGGACTTCCAGGCTGCGGGCGTGCAGGCCGAGGGCGCGCACGACCGGGGTCGGCGCCGGATCCCGGTCGAGGACGACCACCCCGGCACCCTGCAACCGCAGCTCACCGGCCAGCATCATTCCCGTCGGCCCCGCACCGACGACAATCACGTCGATCATCAATCCACCTCTGTTTCCGCTGGTCATACGCTCAGGCAGGCGATTGTGCAGGACGACCGGGGGCTTGTGGCAAGACCCGGGGTGCGCTATATGTTGAGAGTGGCAGGGAGTGGTTCGACCTCCTTGCCATTGTTTTGTCCGAACTCTTTCCGTGGCCGCCGAGGCTTTTCGGTCCGCCCGCCGGAATCCCACCTCGACTTGTCCCGCGATGTGCGCTGAACCGAGACCGGTCGAGCACCCCGATCACGCGGTGTAGGCACGACCACGGCCGGAATATTGCACTCGGTGCACGGCTGCACCCGATGCGAGTAACCGAGGATTCCGCGTGCGCAGCGCGGGCGAATTCGCCCCGACCTGCACGACCACGACGCCCGCCGTACTCGAAATTATCCGGCTGTCACTGCTCGCCCGCACGCCGTGCACCGCGCACACCCACTCCCCCAAGCGATTTCGGCACCGAGTGCAGCGGCGGTTCCACGTGAATCAGGGCTCTACCGGCGGTTTCGCACCGATGCCTGATCGGTCGTCCAGCCCGGCGGCGATACGCTCGGCGACGTGACCATCACCGTCGGCTTCGACCTGGACATGACGCTCATCGACTCGCGGCCGGGCGTGGCCGTGGCGATCGACACGCTCGCGCAGGAGTTCGACCTGCCGATGATCGGCGCGCGTTTCGCCGAGCACCTCGGCCCGCCGCTGGCCACCCTGCTCGGTGACGCGGGCGCACCCGACGACCTCGTCCCGCATCTGGTCACCCGGTACCGCGAGCTGTATCCGGATGTCATCGCGAGCATCCCGGCTCTGCCCGGCGCGGGTGACGCGCTCGAAGCGGTACGGGCGGGCGGCGGGCGCGCCCTCGTCGTCACCGGCAAGTACGAACCGCACGCCCGTCTGCATGTGGAACATCTGGGGTGGGACGTGGACCGGGTGGCCGGTGATCTGTGGTCCACCGGGAAAGCGGCGGTGCTCCGCGAGGAATCGGCGTCGATCTTCGTCGGCGATCACGCCGGTGACATGCGCGGAGCGAAAGCGGCCGGTGCGTTCGCGGTCGGTGTGACCACCGGCCCCTACGATGCCCACGGACTGCGCGCGGCCGGCGCCGATGTCGTGCTCGACGGTCTCACCGGTTTCGCCGACTGGCTGGCCGGCCATACCGCCGCCTGATCCGCGAAAACGCCTGTGCGATGAACCTTTCGGAACCCTGCGGGTCGCGCGGGCGTTGACCGATCATGTCGACGGACCCCTACTGGAACCACAACACGCACTACCACCCCTGGCTGCTCGAACAGGTGCCCGTGCACGCCCGCACCGCCCTCGATATCGGTTGCGGCGACGGCCTGCTCGCCCGCAAACTCGCCACCCGCTGTGATGCGGTGCTCGGCATCGACATCGACCCCGAGGTCATCGCGAACGCACCGTCGACACCCCACGTGCATCTGGACAAGGCCGACTTCCGCGACCTCGACGACACCTTCGACATGGTGACCGCCGTCGCCACCCTGCACCACGTCCCCGTCCGCGAAGGCATGGCGGCGCTGCGCGACCTCGTTGCTCCCGGCGGCACGCTCGCGGTGGTCGGGCTCTGGAAGATGCACCCGCTCACCGACATCGGCTACCTCCCACTGCTACCGGTCGTCTGGGCCACCGACCGTCGCCACCGTCGCGAAGCAGGCGGACCGAACGCGACGATCCGCGATCCGGAGGAAACGCTCGGCGAGATCCGGCGAGCCGCCGAGGAATTCCTGCCGGGCGCGCGGATTCGCCGCCGCCTGCTGTGGCGGTACACGCTGCTGTGGCAACGACCTCGCTGACCCGCCGATCCCGATCACCGCACCTGGCCCGGTAGCCCGCTGTGATCTGAATCGCAGTTGCTCAACTCACCGCGGGCGTCGGCGCGAACCCGGTGATACAGTCCGGCCAGTTTTCGACGGGGAGGGATTCTCATCAGCACAACGCCGACAGTTCTGTGGCGCACCGGTTTCGGGGTGCCACGGTGACGCGGACAAGATGGATCGTGGTCGGCATCCTGGCCTCCGTGGTCGCGGTGATCGTCGCGGTGGTCACGGTCGTCGCGGTGACCGGGCCGAAGGATCCGCGCGAGTTCGTCGCCGAGAAGTACCAGCGTGCCCGCCAGCTCGACCAGGCCAACGACGGCCTCGCCTTCACCACGGCCGCCGCGCCCGCCGCGGTCGCGGCCGCCATTGCCAAGGCCACCGAGCCGCGCGACCGGCGCAACACCGGCGACAACCACTATCTGCGGTTCGACAAGGACCTCGTCGCGGTGTCGCCGCACGCGGGCGGTTCGCTCGTGCTGGTCGACAGCTGGGCCAACGGCACCCGCCGCCACCACTCGCACACCAGCAGTTACGGCTGGACCAGCGGTTCCGCGGCGGGTGACTACCGCGGTGGCGGCAGCGACAGCGGCGGCAAGTAGTTCATTCGGGGCATCTCGCCTCACAAGCACAGGAGGACACTCATGCTCGCCGAACTGGGGGCGGACGCGGGCGCCGCGCTCGCCTATTCCGCGGTGGGAATCGTGTTGATGGCCGTCGGATTCGGGCTCGTCGACCTGCTCACCCCCGGTGATCTGCGCGCTCAGATCTGGATCGAACGCAACCGCAACGCCGCGACCCTGCTCGCCTCGAACCTGTTCGGCACCGGCATCATCGTCGCCACCGCTATCTGGACCTCCGACGGGGAGATCGTGAAGGCACTGCTGGCGAGCGCGGTGTACGGCGTGATCGGGCTGGCCGCGATGGCGTTGGCGTTCGTGCTGCTCGACGCGCTCACGCCCGGTGATTTCCGGACCGTTGTCGCCGATCCCGAACCGCACCCGGCGGTCTGGGTGACGGCATCGGCTCATGTCGCCGTCGCGCTGGTGGTGGCCGCGGGCCTCACCTGATGCCCACCCACCGCCTGGCGCGGGCGGCGCTGCTGGCGACGGTATTCGTCTGCGCCGCCTGCGGTCTGGTGTACGAGTTGTCGCTGGTGACCCTCGGCAGCTATCTGATCGGTGACACCGCCGCGCAGGCCTCGATCACCCTGAGCGTGATGGTGTGCGCGATGGGTGTCGGTGCGCTGGTCGCGAAACCGTTGCGCCCGTACGCCGCCGCCGCGTTCGTCGCGGTGGAGCTGGCACTCGCGGTGATCGGCGGGTTGTCGGTGGCGGCGCTCTACGCCAGCTATGCCTGGCTCAACGTGTACACCGCCGCGCTCGTCGTGGCGGCGGCGGTGATCGGGATGCTCGTCGGCGCCGAGATCCCGCTGCTGATGGAGCTGTTGCAGCAGGTGCGCAAACAGGAGGCCAGCAGCGCGGTGGCCGATCTGTTCGCCGCGGACTATGTCGGCGCGCTGCTGGGTGGTCTGGCGTTCCCGTTCCTGCTGCTGCCGGTGTTCGGGCAGATCCGCGGCAGCCTCGTGGTGGGTGTGGTGAACGCGATCGCCGGTCTGGCGTTGGCGTTCTTCTTCTTTCGCGACCGGATGACCCGCGCCACCCGGCACACCCTGATCGCCATGACCGCCGTCGTCGCCTGCGGCCTGTCGAGCGCCTACCTGTACGCCGACCGTTTCGAGGCCACCGCGCAGCAGGCGCTGTTCGCGCATCCGATCGTGTGGCAGACCCGCACGCCCTATCAGCAGATCGTGCTCACCGAGTCGTTCTCGCCGTTCGCCACCACCGACACCCGGCTGTTCCTCAACGGCGGCCTGCAGTTCTCCTCCGTCGACGAGTACCGCTACCACGAGGCGCTGGTGCATCCGGTGCTCGCCGGGTCACGTCGCTCGGTGCTGGTGCTCGGCGGTGGCGACGGGCTCGCGCTGCGTGAGATCCTGCGCTACCCCGATGTGGAGCGGGTGACGCTGGTCGAGCTCGATCCGGCGATGGTGGAGCTGGCCCGCACCGACGACCGGCTCACCGAACTGAACCGGCACGCCTTCGACGATCCGCGTGTGCGGGTGGTCAACGCCGACGCCTTCAACTGGTTGCGCGGTGCACCAGGGCTTTTCGACGCGGTGATCGTCGACCTGCCCGACCCCGACCAGACCTCGGTCGCCAAGCTGTACTCGCAGGAGTTCTACGCGATGACCGCGAACGTCCTGGCTCCCGGCGCCCGCCTGGTGGTGCAGTCCGGTTCCCCGTTCTTCGCGCCCCGCTCCTTCTGGACCATCGATGCCACCCTGCACGCCGCCGGCCTGCACACCACCCCGTTCCACGTGGACGTCCCGAGCTTCGGCGACTGGGGGTTCGTCCTCGCGGCGATGAACGAGCCCCCGATCCCCACCCTGCGCTCCCCCACTCCCCTCCGCTCCCTGGACGAGACAACCCTCACCGCCGCCACCGTCTTCCCCCCGGACCGCCGCCCGAAGGACCCCGGGGTCTCCACCCTCATGCACCCGGTGATCCTCGACCTCCAACGCCAGGAATGGCGCTGAACCCGGCCCCGCCGCACGCCGGGTCCCTGACATCGACACCGAGGTCCTGATCCTGACAACCCGGTGAGCCGGATCGCCGGGACGGCACGGAATCCGCTTCAGCCGCACGCCGAGTCCCAGGACCGACCGAGGGTCCTACTCCTGATACGCCCGTGATCCTGGACGCGCAGCGCGGGGCATGGCGTCGGGTCCGGCTCACCCACAGGCCAATTGGGCTCCCATGATGGTCAAGGCCAGCACCGCCACCGCAGTCGACAGCGCCCGTCCCTGTCGCCGCATACGCCGGCCGAGACGGTTGAGCCGGGCACCTGCGCCCGTCGCCACGGCGCGCACCGCCGCACCAGCACTCAGCGCGGCCGAGGCCAGCCCGCGTCGCGCCCGGCGGTACACCGCGACCAGCGCTACGGACCGCAGCCGGTCCCCGAATACGGACGCGGTGTCCACAGATCCCGCGCCTTCGCCACCCGCGCGGCGGCGCCGCGTCCGTCGGAACGCACCGACGACGGTCAGGATCAGAGCGGTGATGAGCATCGTCTTCCCTTTCCGCTCAGCGTGTTCCGGCCGGAACGGCTGGTGCTGATCGACGCTTGCCCGGTGCGGTGACGATGCCGAAGGCGATCAGGCTGTCGGCTGTGTCGCGGACCGTCTGCTCCACCGGGCGCATGGTCCAGTCGAGTTCGCGGCGAGCCTTCTCGGCGCTCACCCGTTCGGCGCGGCCGAGGACCGGCACGGTGAGGCGGACGGTCTTGTCGAAGAGTGCGACGAGGCGGACCAGGGCGTTGGGCAGTACCCGCGTCGGCACGCGGAAGCCCTGGGGGCCGAAGTCGCGGGCGAGCATGCCTGCCAGCTCCCCCATCCACAGCGGCTCACCGCCACAGATGTACCGGTTGCCTGCTGCCGCGGGCACTTCCATGGCGAGCCGGTGCGCGATGGCGAGGTCGCGCACGTCGACCGGGGACCAGCCGGTGCGCACCGAACCCGGGACGTCGCGGGCGAGCAGGCGCTGGATCGGTGCGTGCGAGGTGCTGGTTCGTGGTTCGAGCAGTGGCCCGAGGATCATGCCCGGGTTCAGCACCACCAGTTCGAGATCGCTGGTGTCGCCGAGGGATTCGACGTACTCCCAGGCGGCGCGTTCGGCGAGGGTCTTGCTCTTCTGGTAGGCCGGAATCCGGTCGACGACCGACCAGTCGTTCTCGGTCCGCACGTCGCCGTTGTCGTGTCCGTAGGCGACCGCCGCCACCGACGAGGTGAGCACTACCCGACGCACCCCCGCCGCGGCGGCCGCGCGCAGCACCCGAAGTGTGCCCTGCACGGCGGGCTCGATGAGGTCGCGCTCGTTCTCCGGCGGACTGTCGGGGAACGGGGAGGCGACGTGCAGCACCGTGTCGCAGCCGGCTACCGCCTCGGCCCACCCGGCATCGTCGTCGAGCGTCGCGGCGGCGAATTCCAGGTCGCCGCCGGTGCGGCGGGCCAACTCGGTGAGGTGGGCGCGCTTGGCGGTGGCGCCCAGATCGCGCACGGTGCCGCGCACGGCGTATCCGTGTTCGAGCAGTTCGGCGATGCAGTGTCCGGCGACGAAGCCGGTGGCGCCGGTGACGAGAACCCTTGCGGTCATGGTGTTCTTCCGTTCCCTCGGAGGAGCCCACCCATCTGAGCGGTGCTCAGATAATCTAAGCACCGCATAGATATGCTGTCCAGTGCCTATTTTCCCGGGCGCGTCGCCTAGGCTCGGAGGAGTGAAGCGCACCAGTTACCACCACGGCGACCTGCGAGCCACCCTGATGGCGGCGTGCCTGCGCCTGATCGAGATCGAGGGGCTCGCGGCGGTGAGCCTGCGCCGGGTCGCGCGCGAGGCCGGGGTGAGCAGCGGTGCGCCGTACCACCACTTCGCCGATCGCGCCGCGCTGCTGTCGGCGCTGTCGGTCGACGGTTTCCAGCGCCTGGCCGAGGAATTGATCGCCACGCGGGCGCAGGCGAGCAGCCCACTGGCCGCGCTCACCGAACTCGCCGCCACCTATGTGCGGTTCTCCCGCGAGAATCCGGCCCTGTTCCGGCTGATGTTCCGGCCCGAATTGTCGCAACCGGACAAGCATCCCGACGCCGCGCACGCCGGTGACACGGCCTTCGGCGTGCTCGCCGACACCGTCACCGAATGTGTCGCCGCCGGACAACTTCCCGCGAACCAGGCCGACACGCTGGCCGTGGCATGGTGGAGTCTCGGCCACGGACTGGCCTCGCTGTGGCTCGACGGCCACCTCGAAAAGCGCAGTGAGCAGCTGGGAACCAACGCGCCCGACCTCGTCGACGAGATCATGCGCGCCTTCACCGCGCTCGTGGCCACGCGTACCTGAAAATTTTGCGATGCGGGGTGTGCGAGCGGCCCTAGAGTGGGTAAGGCTGTTCTACCCAGTGCGCCCGAACACGAGCAGGAGGCCCGATGGCTGAGACTGTGAAACTCGATCCCGCGGTCGAGGCGTTCGTCGACGCGCTCAACGCCCAGGACACCGACCGCTTCTACGGCGTGCTCGCCGAAGACGCCACCATGTCCGACGACGGCGTGGAACGCAACCTCGCGCAGTGGACCGAGGCCGAGATCTTCAGCGCCAACGGGCATCTGGAGGTCGACACGGTGGAAGCCGACGGACTCGAGTTCACCGCCGACTACACCAACAGCCGGTGGGGTTCCATGCGCACCACCTGGCGATTCGATGTGCGCAACGGCCTCATCAGCCGCTTCGAGACCGGACAGGCGTGAACGAACTTCTCCTCCCGCGTTACGGCCACGCGTCACTGGCCGACCTGCTCCCCTCGATCCTGGCCTGCCTCGGCGTGCCCGGCGAGCACGACCGCCTCGGTCTCGAGCTGGATGTCGACCATGTGTGCGTGCTGCTCGTCGACGGTCTCGGTGCCACCGCGCTGGACGCCGAAAGCGCTGCGGCGCCGTTTCTTTCGGGATTGCCCGCAGCCACCCTCGATGCCGGTTTCCCGAGTACGACGGCGACCAGCCTGACCACCCTCGGCACCGGTCTGCCGCCGGGTGAGCACGGCACCGTCGGCTACACCTTCCACCTGCCGGGGCAGGACCGCCTGTTCAACGGCCTGCGCTGGCAGCTCACCGGCGAGGGTCCGAAGGTCGACGCGATCGCCGAGTTCCCCCCGGAGCGAATCCAGCCGCACCGCACCACCTTCGAACGCGCGACCGCCGCGGGCATCGCGGCCGTCCAGGTGGCACCGAGCTACCAGGACGGCTCGGGTCTCACCCGCGCCGGCTGGCGCGGTGGCGGTTTCCGGACGGCGTTCTCGGTGGGCGACCTGGTCGACGGGGTGCTCACCGCGCTCGGCTCGGCACCGAAAAGCCTTGTCTACACCTATCATTCGGATCTCGACACCACCGGGCACGCGCGCGGCCCGCAGACCAGGGCATGGCGGTTCGAACTGGCCAACGTCGACCGGATCGCGGCCGAGCTGGCAGGCAACCTACCGCCGCGCTCGGCGCTGATCGTCACCGCCGATCACGGCATGGTGCCGCTGGTGCACCGCATCGACTTCGACACCCACCCGCACCTGTCCGAGGGCGTGCGCGCGCTCGGCGGCGAACCGCGGGCCCGCCACGTCTACACCGAAGCGGGGGCCACCGAGTCGGTCGCCGACACCTGGACGGGCACGCTCGGTGACGAGTTCGTGGTGCGTACCAAGGCCCAGGTCATCGAGGCCGGGTGGTTCGGCCCGCGCGTGCACCCCGAGGTGGCGGCGCGGATCGGCGATCTCGTGGTGGTCGCCACCGGGACGAGCGGGGTGATCCGCAGCGGCGCCGAGCCCCTGCAATCGCAGATGCCCGGCCATCACGGGTCGCTGACCGCCGACGAACTGCTCGTGCCGTTGCGAATCCACCGCAGCTGACCGCTGTGTTCGATGGTGCCGACCCGCGAGAGCCCTGCGTGGACATGCTCCGCTACCGCCTCCGGGCCCGCCGCGATCGGCATCTAGTCTGAAGCGGATCCCGGCGAGTCGTCCCGGGCGCGACCTTTCAGGAGGAACCATGCACGCCACCCGCAGCGGCGCCGTCGCGGTCGGACTCGCGGTGCTGGCGGCACTGGTGACCGGCTGCTCCGATGTCGAGCGCCTGCTCAACCAGGGCGGCGACACCCCCTGCCGCGATTACATCAATCAGGAACCGGACACCAAGCGGATCACCATCACCAAGGCGATCAAAGAGCAGACGGGCAACGACAACGAACCGGCGGGCACCGTGGTCGACGCGATGATCGTGCAGGTCGATCTGCTGTGCGCGGGCCAACGTAATATCGATACCCCCATCAAGAACGCCGATATCGCGGGCCTGTTCCTGAACAAATAACCGACCACGCGTCAAGCCGACGCGACAGGGCACACCCCGGTGACCCGGTAGTCCGCAAGCGATCCCGGCCCACGCCGGTGGCACACCTGATAGACAGGAACAGCCACCGACGAGCAGGAGTGAACGTGGGCGCATCCGACGATCCGATTCCCGGATCGCCCAGGCCCGACGGGCTCGCGGACTATCGCGGCGCGATCGAGAAGCAATGGAACCGCCTCGCCGCCCCGTCGCGTCCACTGCAACTGCCCCGCGACACCGGACCCGTGCGCCGGGAGGTGGCCAAATCCTGGCAGCGTTCCCTGCACACCGTCGATCCCGCCCAGACCGTCGCGCCGGGGCTGGACGACATCAGCGGCCGCTGGCGGGAGTCACCGCTGCGCAGGCCGGTCACCGAACTCGCGGGCCAATTGCGTGGTATCGCCGAGGATTCCGGCTACCTCGCCGTCGTCAGTGACGAATCGGGCACCATCCTGTGGACAGCGGGCGACCGCACCCTGCGCCGCCAGGGTGAGCAGGTGAACTTCGCCCCCGGCGGGGTGTGGGACGAAAGCCATATGGGCACCAACGGCCTGTCGCTCGCCCTGCACGACGACCGGGCCTGCACCGTCTTCTCCGCCGAACACCTGGTGGCCGCCCTGCACGGGTGGGTCTGCTATTCGGCGCCCATCCACGGACCAGACGGCCGCACCGTCGGTGTCCTCGATCTGTCCTCCACCTGGGAACGCTCGCACCCGATGGTGATGACCTCGGTGCGCGCCCTCGTGACGGCCGTGGAGACCATGCTGCGCGCCGAGGCACCCACCCCCGTTCCCGGCGTGCGTCTCGAATGTCTCGGCGCCGCAAGGCTGCTGCGCGACGGCCGACCTGTCCCGCTGCCGCCGCGCCAGCTCGAGATCCTCGCCCTGCTCGCCCTCGAACCCGACGGGTACACCCCGGAACAGCTGCACGCCGCCGTCTACGGCGACCGCGCGGTATCGCTGAACACGCTCAAAGCCGATGTCTCCCACCTGCGCCGGGCGACCAGGGGCGAGATCACCAACCGCCGGTACATGCTCACCGGTGCGGTGTCGTGCGACGCGGTGGAACTGCTCGCGGCCATCGAGGGCGGCGACCTCACCTCGGCGCTGTGGCTGTATCGCGGACCGCTGCTACCCGGCTCGGACCTGCCCGGCGTGCACCAGTGGCGCGACCACCTCGATGTCGGCCTGCGCGACGCGGTGCTGGCCAGCGATCGCCCCGAGCACGCGGTGGCCTTCGGGCAGCGCTGCCCCGGCGATGTCGCCGTGCACGAACACGCGTTGCGGCTGCTGCCGCGCGACGACGTCCGCCGAGCCGTCGTCACCGCCCGTCTGTACACCGCGCGCCAGGGCTGACCTGCGCGAACGGTACGACCAACCTCGCACCAACCTTCGCCGACCATAGTGTGTCCCACCACGCACGAGGTCGCGAGGAGCGAGACGCATGATCTACGGCAAGCCCGGATCGGATACCGGCATAGTCAGCTATGCCGCCCGATACGACAACTTCATCGGAGGCGAATGGGTCGCCCCCGTCGAAGGCCGCTATTTCGACAACACCTCCCCGGTCGACGGCGAGGCGTTCTGCGCCGTGGCCCGCTCCGGCGCCGCCGACATCGACCTGGCACTCACCGCCGCCCGCCGCGCCGCTCCCGGCTGGGCCGCCACCTCCCCGTCCGCCCGCGCGGGCATCCTGCTGGCCATCGCCGACCGCATCGAGAACAGCATCGAACCGCTGGCGGTAGCCGAGACCTGGGACAACGGCAAACCCGTCCGGGAGACCCTGCACACCGATCTGCCCCTCGCCGTCGACCACTTCCGGTATTTCGCCGGCGTGCTGCGAGGACAGGAGGGAACGATCTCCACGGTCGACAGCGAGACCGTGGCCTACCACCTGTCCGGCCCGCTCGGCGTCGTCGGACACATCCTGCCGTGGACCTACCCGATCCTCACCGCCGCATGGGAACTCGCGCCCGCCCTCGCGGCAGGCAACTGCGTCGTACTCGAACCGGCCGAGCAGACCCCGGCCTCGCTGCTGCTCGTCGTGGAGCTGATCGCCGACCTGCTGCCCGACGGTGTACTCAACGTGGTCAACGGATTCCGGGCGGAGGCCGGCGTCCCGCTGGCGCGCAGCCCGCACCTGGACAAGCTCACCTTCACCGGTGACACCGCCACCGCACGGGTGATCCTGCGGCACGCCGCCGAGAACATCGTCCCGGTGTCGCTGCGGCTGGGTGGCAAGTGCGCCAACGTGTTCACCGCCGACGTGCTCGCCGCCGACGACACGTTCCTCGACAGCGCCGTCGAGGGATTCGTGATGTTCGTCCTGAACCAGGGTGAGGTCGGCACGTGCCCGTCGCGTGCGCTGATCCACTCGTCGATCTACGACGAGTTCCTCGCCCGCTGCATCGCCCGCACCGAGGCCGTCGTGTCCGGTCATCCGCTCGACACCGAGACGATGATCGGCGCGCAGGCCGGCAACGACCAGTACGAAAGGATCCTGTCCTACTTCGATATCGGCAGAGCCGAAGGCGCCCGCGTGCTGACTGGAGGGGAAGCACGCAAGGTCGACGGCCTGCCGGGTGGGTACTACATCGAACCCACCGTCTTCGAAGGCGACAACTCGATGCGGATCTTCCAGGAGGAGATCTTCGGCCCGGTGCTCGGGGTGACCCGCTTCGACACGCTCGACGAAGCGGTGCGGGTCACCGACGACACCGCCCACCGCCTCGGTGCGGGCGTGTGGACCCGCGATCTGGGCACCGCGCACCGGTTCGCGGGCGCGGTCGGCACCCGCCGGGTGTGGGCCAACTGCTATCACCCCTATCCCGCGCAGGCCGCGGGCGAGAACACCGCCATGATGCTCGGGCGCTACCAGCGGTCCAAGAACCTGCTTGTGCGCCATTCGACGACGACACCAGGGATGTTCTGATGCAGAACACGATCCACCGCGTGGATATCACCGAACGCGCCCAGGACCTGCTGCGCCGCGTCATCGAGGACAACGGCCCGGTGCTGTTCCGGCAGGCGGGCGACTGCTGCGGGGACAACTCCGCGCCGATGTGCTTACCCACCAGGCAGTTCCCGATCGAGAAGAGCGACATCCTGCTCGGCCGGTTGAGCTGGCACACCGAATTCTGGATCAGCCCGGAACAATTCGAGTGCTGGAAAGACACCCACCTCACCATCGATGTGACCCGTGGGCCCGCCTCCGAGCAGTCCCTGGAAGCCTCGCACGGCCTGCGATTCGTCCTGCGCGCGCGGCAGTTGACCGCGGCGGAGAACGCGGCGCTCGCGGCCGCACCGCCACCGCGCACCGGTGCCGACCGCACGCTGTAGGCGCGGGAGAAGACCTGACCTGGCCCACCCCTCCGGGTACGCCAGGGCACGGCGAGCCCCCGCCGACTGGGCCATCGCGGCTCAGCCGGCGGGGCGAGCTCGAAATCGTCCCGAATGCCAAATCGCGTCTCGCTCAGCGAGACCCGTGCGGCAACACTGCAACAATTCCGTTACGTTATGGCGATGTTCTTAGCGAGACTCGGTGTTCGCACCCGGATTCTGGCGATCGCTCTCATCCCCAGTCTGACCCTGGTGGTGGTCGGCGTCGGCACGGCGGGCTACCTGGTCGAGGAGAGCAACAAGGCCAAGACCTGGGCGACGGAGATGCAGGCGGCCGTCCCCTATACCCGCGCGCTGATCGAAGCGGTGCAGTCGGAACGTCAGCTCACCCTGGCCTATCTGGCCGGTGACGACACCGCCGCCGACGCCCTCGGCCCGGCCAGGACCCGCCTCGACGCGGCAGTGCAAGGCCTGATCGATATCTCCACCGATATCCGCGCGGTCGACGATTCCGAAATCGGTGACGACAAGGGCGGATTCAACACTCTCAAGACGCATCTGACCGGTGTGCGCCAGGGCGCCGACGCGCGGATGCTGCCCGCCAACGACGCCTACACCTTCTTCAGCCGCCTGCTCGACGTGCTTACCCAGGGCACCAAGGTGGCCGAGCGCGCCGCCCCCGACGCGGGGGTGGCCTCCGGTGTGGCCGAGGGTGTGCGTCTGTTGCACGCGGCCGAGGCGATGTCGCGCAGCAATGCGATCTCGCTGTCGCTGGTCACCGCCGACGGCCCGACGGGCATCCCGATCGAGGAGCTCATCAACCAGATCGGTTACTACCACACCGAATTGGCCGGCATCGTCACCGAGCTCGACGAGGACGAGCGCGCGCCGATCGCCGCGATGATGTCCTCGCCGCACTTCGCCCAGCTCGCCGCGATGGAGTCGGCGATCGTGAGCCGTTTCGCCGCGCCGCAGCAGCCGACCGGCTCGTCGACCCGGACGCAGGCCGTCACCGCCCTGCCCATGTCGATCCCCGAATGGCACACCGCCGCAGGCGAAGTCAACCGGGCCATGATCGAGGCCTACGGTGCGCACAACAGCCATATCCAGAAGCTGGCGGAGAAGACCGCGCAGCGCGCCGAGGTGAACGCGGCGATGGCCGGTGGCGGCGTCGTCGTGGTCAGTCTGCTGGCGTTCCTGGTCGCGGTGATCCTGGCCAACCGGATCATCCGCCGCCTGCGCAGGCTGCGCACCGAAACCCTCGCCCTGGCCGACGAACAGCTGCCCGCCACCATGCGCGCCTTGCGCGAGGGCGGTGAGGTCGATCCCGCCGACATCGCCCCGAAGCTCGACTTCGGTCGCGACGAGATCGGTCAGGTCGCCGACGCCTTCGAGCACGCCGCCGCGGCGGCGCTGCGCGCGGCCGTCGACGAGGCACGCACCCGCGAGGGTGTGCGCGCGGTGTTCCTCAATATCGCCCACCGCAGCCAGATCGTGGTGCACCGTCAGCTCGAGATCCTCGACGAAGCCGAACGCAGCCAGGAGGATCCGGCGCTGCTGGAGACCCTGTTCCGGCTCGACCACCTGGCCACCCGCGAACGCCGCAACGCCGAGAACCTCATCATCCTCGGCGGTGGCCGCCCGGGTCGCCAGTGGCGCAACCCGATTCCGCTTATGGACATCGTGCGCAGCGCCATCGGCGAAACCCTCGACTACGCGCGCGTGCGGGTCACCAAGCTGCCCGAGGTCGACGTCGTCGGCACCGTGGTCGCCGACCTCGTGCACCTGCTCGCCGAGCTGGTCGACAACGCCACCGCCTTCTCGCCCCCGCAGTCGCGGGTCGAGGCGGGCGGCAACATCGTCGGCAAGGGTGTGGTCGTGGAGATCACCGACCAGGGCATGGGTATGAGCCCCGAGGACCTGGCCCGCTACAACGACATGCTCGCCGACCCGCCGGACTTCGGCGTGGGCACGCTGTCCTCGGATTCGCGTCTCGGCCTGTTCGTGGTCGCGAGACTGTCCACCGCGCACGGTGTTTCGGTGCGGCTCAGCGAATCCGACTACGGCGGCATCCGCGCCATCGTGCTCATCCCGCAGAACCTGCTCGCCGGGACCGCGGCGATGCCGAGCTCACCCGCCACCACCGGCCCGCTGCGCCGTGGGCTGCCCCGCCCGCACGAGCAGGCGCCCGCCGCCGCGCTCGAGCAGGCACCGGTGGCCACCCTCGTCGCCGAACCGCCCGCACCGCGCGCCGCCGAGCCGATCGTGGACACCCGCGTCGTGGAGGTCGAAGCCCCGCCGCAGCCGGAGACCGGCCCCGACGGCAGGCCCCTGCTGCCCCGCCGCCAGCGGCAGACGAATCTGCGCCCCGAACTCGCCGAGGAACCGACCACCGCCGAAACGACCGCACCCGCGCCGCGTCCCCGCTCCGCCGAGCAGGCCCGCGACCTGATGTCCGCGATCGAGATCGGCACTCGACAGGGCCGCAAGCCCCTGTCGAACTCTCACCAGGACGAACAGGAAGGCTGAGGTGAACTCTCCCCAACCAGGTGATCTCAACTGGCTGCTCGACGATCTCGTCGACCGGCTGGCAGGGGTCCGCTACGCGGTCGTGCTGTCCACCGACGGGCTGCTGCTCGGGCGCTCCACCCAGATGAAGCGGGAGGACGCCGAGCATTTCGCGGCGATGTCGTCCACGCTCTACGGGCTGGCGCGCAGCGCGGGCAACCGGTTCGACGGCGGCGGCGTACGCCAGGCCGTGATCGAACTCGATCGGGCCGTCCTGTTCGTGACCTCCGCCGGTGACAACGCCTGTCTGGCGTTGCAGGCCACCGAGTCGGCCAATCTCGGGATGGTCGCCTACGAGATGAACCTCACCGTGCAGCGGGTCGGCAGCTTCCTGTCGGCGGAACCGCGTCACGGGCTGGCCGAAATATAGGACGCGGCACCATGACTCGACTCGGCGATCCGTGGTTCGACGACGCGGCCGGACCCCTGGTCCGGCCGTACGCGGTGACCCGCGGCCGCACCATGGGTGCGGCGCACGACCTGGACATGCTGACAGTGGTTGTCGCGGTGCATCCCGCGCCGACCCTGCGCAGGCCCGAACCCGAGTACGGCACGATCGCACAGCTGTGCAAACGTCCGCAGTCGGTGGCCGAGGTGTCGGCCGTGCTGAAACTTCCTCTTGCGGTGACCAAGATCCTCGTCGGTGATCTCATCGGCGACGGCCACCTCATCTTCCGGGCACCGGTAGCGGCCGAGGCAGGCGCCGGCGACCTCAACGTATTGCGAGCGGTTCTGGATGGCATCCGAAAACTTTGACCCGACCATGAGCAGGCACCTCGCCGCCTCGGTCAAGATCCTCATCGCCGGCGGCTTCGGCGTCGGCAAGACCACGATGGTCTCCTCGATCAGCGAGATCGCCCCGCTGCGCACCGAGGAGCTGATCACCGAGGTGAGCACCGGTGTCGACGATCTGTCGGGGGTGGAGCAGAAGTCGACGACCACGGTCGCGCTCGACTTCGGCCGCATCACCATCGACCGCGACCTGGTGCTGTACCTGTTCGGCACGCCCGGCCAGGACCGCTTCTGGTTCCTGTGGGACGAACTGTGCCGCGGCGCCCTCGGTGCGATCGTGCTCGCCGATACCCGCAGGCTGAGCAACTCCTTCGCCGCCGTCGACTTCTTCGAACGTCGTGGGCTGCCGTTCCTGATCGCGGTGAACTGCTTCGACGGTGCTCCCCGCTACACCGTGGACGAGGTCCGCGACGCGCTGGACCTGGACCCGAACACCCCGGTGATCCTGTGCGATGCCCGCGACCGTCCGTCGGCCAAGGCGGTGCTCACCCACCTGGTGGAGTACCTCATCGACCGCGCCACCCGCACGCCGGTCACCACCTAGCTCCCACGGCGACGCCCACCAGCACCCCTGGTGGGCGTCGCCCGTTTCAGTGTCCCGGCCTGGACGATGTGACCCGAGCGCTGCGCCCGCAGGTGCGGCAGCACGGCCTCGATCTCACGCTGCGCGGATCGTGCACGCGTTCAGGTCGCGGATTTCCGACCGTAGTCGGATCTGCGGAGCGTCCGAACCGGTTAGCGTGGGACCAGGCGTTCTGCGGAAGGCGGGAAAAGCTGTGGACAGCAAGACGATCGCGCGCCAATGCACACTGTGCGAGGCACACTGCGGAATTCTGGTGACGGTGCGGGAGGACCGCGTCACCCGGATCGAAGGCAATCCCGACGACGTCCTCTCCCGGGGCTACATCTGCCCGAAGGCCACCGCCATGGGCGGCCTGCATCACGACCCCGACCGATTGCGCACCCCGATGCGACGCACCGCCACCGGATTCGTTCCGGTGAGCTGGGACGAGGCGTTCCGGGAGATCGGCACCAGACTGCGGGCCGTGCGCGCTGCGCACGGCCCGAGCGCGATCGCCATGTACATGGGTAACCCGGCAGCGCACAGTTCGTCGGTGCTCTACGGCGGGTTGTTGCGGGCGGCGCTGTTCACCCGCAACTTCTTCACCGCGTCCTCGATCGACCAGTTCCCGCAGGAATTCACCGCCTGGCGGATGTTCGGATCGAATGTGCTGATGCCGGTGGCCGATATCGATCGCACGCACCGGCTGGTGGTCCTCGGGGCAATCCGGCGGTGTCGAACGGCTCGATCACCACCATGCCCGGCGCCAAACAGCGCATCAAGGACGTCCGCAAACGGGGTGGCACGGTGGTCGTGATCGACCCGCGCCGTACCGAAACCGCCCGGCTGGCCGACGAGCACATCGCCGTGCGGCCCGGTGGGGACGTCTATCTGCTGCTCGGCATGCTGCACGTGCTCCTCGGCGAGGCGCTGTGCGACGAACGCCGGGTGCGCGCGCAATGCGTCGGCTGGGACGAGCTGGGCGCCCTGGTCGCCGACACCACGCCCGAGCGGATGGCCGGGCCCGCCGGGGTCGACGCCGACACCATCCGCACCCTCGCCCGCAACCACGCGGCCGCGCCCTCGGCGGTGCTGTACGCGCGCATCGGTGTGTGCCAGCAGGTCACCGGCACGATGACCCACTGGCTGGTGAACACGATCAATGCCGTCACCGGCAACCTCGACCGGCCCGGCGGTCAGATGTTCGCCACGCCCGTCGTCGACGGCGCGCGGTACGCCAAGCACCTGCGCGTGGGCCACGGCGCGTGGACCGACCGCACCGGCACCTACGGGTCTTTCCGCAGCGAATTACCCGTCGCCGCACTCGCGCACGACATCCTCGAACCAGGCGAGGACCGGATCCGGGCGATGATCACCTACGCGGGCAACCCGGTGCTTTCGACACCACAGGCGGGCAAGCTCGACGAAGCCCTCGCCGCCCTCGATTTCTTCGTCGCCGTTGACATGTACGTCACCGAGACCACCCGGCACGCCGACTTCATCCTGCCGCCCGTCTCCGCGCTGGAACGCGAGGAACTGAACCTGCTGTTCCCCATCTTCAGCGTGCGCAACAACGCCCGCTACGACGCGAAGGTGTTCGACCCGCCCGCCGACGGCAAGGACGACTGGCAGATCCTGGCCCGCCTCGTCACCGAGGTGACCCCACTGCCCGCCCGCCGGCTCACCGGCCGGGTCCTCGACGCGGTCTTCGAACAGCTCAGCCCCCTGCGCTTGACCGCGGCCGCGGTGGCGGCAGGCCCGTACGGGGTCTTGCGGCGCGGCCGAAAAGGTTTGACGCTCGGCAAGATTCGCGACACACCGGGCGGCATCGACCTCGGTCCGTTGCGCCCGCGCCTACCCGAACTGATCGGCACCCCCGACCGGGCGGTCCACCTGGCGCCCGACGATTTCCTCACGGCGGTCCGCACAGTCCTCGACGAAACCGACTCCCCCAGAACCGAATACGACCTGCAACTGATCGGCCGACGGCACCTGCGCAGCAACAACTCCTGGCTGCACAACATCGAGTCGATGGTCAAGGGCCGCGACCGCTGCACGGTCCTGATGCATCCCGACGACGCCGCCGCCCGCGGCCTCGCCCACGGCGACCAGGCCACCGTCGAGTCCCCGGTCGGCGCCATCGAGGTTCCGGTGGAGATCAGCACCGATATCCGCGCCGGTGTGGTGGCCGTGCCACACGGATACGGCCACCGCGAACCCGGCGTCGGCTGGCAGGTGGCCGCCGCGCTGCCGGGCGCCAACGTCAACCTGCTGCACGACCCGGCCCGCACCGACCCGCTCTCGGGCACGTCGGCAGTGAACAACACCTGGGTGCGGGTCGGCCGGGTCGAGAAGGCACGCAGCGCAACCGGATCCGAGGTGGCCGTGGCGCCGCGGTGAAAGTCACCGCGGCGGACGGTCAGCGGAAACGCAGGTCGGCGGTGGCCAGACCGAAGATCTTGCGACCCGCCGACTTGGCGACGACCGCGATCACTGCGGTGCGGGTGACCGGGTCGAGGGACTTCACCCGGCCGGTGTACTCGACCTGCCCGCCCTCGCGGCCGACGATCGTGTAGTTCGACAGGCGGACACCGTAGCGGGTCACCGCGCCCGGATCGCCCGACCAGGCGGACAGGAAGCCCGCGCCGAGGCCCATGGTCACCATGCCGTGGGCGATGATGTCGGGCAGCCCGGCCAGCTGGGCGATGCGCTCGTCCCAGTGGATCGGGTTGCTGTCGCCGGACACACCGGCGTAGTTCACCAGATCGCCACGCGACAGGCGCGCGTCACGCAGCGGCAGTTCGTCGCCGACACTGAGGTCCTCGAAGGCGAGCGTGGTGCTCGGCACCCGGGCGGCCCCGGCGGCGGACAGGTGGATGTCGCCCTCGGGGCGGCGCGGGGTCTCGGCGTCGGACGCGGCGGCGTCCTTGTCTTGGCTGAAGACCTTCACCCCGTGCACCATCACGTTCTCCACCGCACGCGTGATCTCGGGATCCACCCCGTCGTCACCGGTGATGCCGACGACCGTGGTGTGCATGATGTGCACGGTCTCGCCGGATTCGTCGGCGAAGGTGTTGGTGACGGTGATGAGGTCCTTGCCCGCGATACGGCGCACCGAGGACAGCTCCACGTCCACGGTCAGGCGGTCACCGGCGACGATCGGCTTGTGCTGCTCGAAGACCTGCTCGGTCTGCACGAACATGTCGTAGCCGACGACGACCGATTCGAACAGGTGTCGGTTGGCCGCCATCGCGGGAATGGAGACGAACGTCAACGGGGCGACCAGACCCTGGTATCCGAGCGCGGCGGCCGCCTCGTCCTCCCAGTGCGCGGGATGGAAATCCTGCACCGCGCGGGCATATTCGCGCACCTTCTCACGGCCGACCTCGTAGACGTCGTCCACCCGGTAGTAGTGCCCTACCTTCGACGCGATATCGGGGGCTTCGGCCACGGAAGTCACTATGGATCACCTTCGTTCGGGGGACGGACTCCCGGCAGGGTAGCCGACGAGCCCGTCCACCGGGCGCACCATGGCACAGTTCACAATCACGCGAGCTGTGCGATGGGCTCGATCAGAACGAGGGGACGTCGCTCGTCGAGGCGTTGCCGCCGATCGAGGGCTGCAGGGTGATCTCCCACTCGGTGTCGGCGTCGAACACGTCGTCGAACTTCGAGAACTCCTGATCCCGGGTGAAGCCGAGTGCGGCCTGGTCCCAGTCGGTTCCGTACTTCATGTAGACGAAGTAGGAGCCGGCGATGCCGCTCAGCGTGGCGTTGGAGTTGCCCTGCACGTAGATCGTGGCCTGCGGCGACTTCGGGTCGCTGCTGGTGACGACGATCGCGCAGTCGGAGGAATTGCCGTTGACGATCTTCAGCTCGCCCGACCCGTTGAGGCCGTTCTGCTGGACGACGGCGCCGTTGTCGGCCCGGCGGTTCTGCAGCGGGGCGGCGACGGTGCTCGAGGTCGAGGTGGACCCCTTACCGGTCGGTGCGGATTTCGTGTCGTCCAGGCAGGCGCTCGTGGCGAGCGCGGTCGCAATGGCGATCACGGCGAACAGGCGGCGGTGAAGCATTCTTCCCCCGTACTCAGGACCGGAATTCGATACCGGTGTCGGCGCACAGTATTGCGCGAAATGCCGGAATTGTCAGATCGCTTGTCGGCGTGACCGGTTCGCTCCTGGGCATATGCGAGCAGGTCCTTACGTCCTCTAACGTTGCGGGGTGCTAGGACATTCACACGCGACCAGTGGGGCGCTGGCCTGGGCGGGGACCGCCGCGGCGCTGCCGCTCACCGTCGCCGCCTTCCCCCTGTTCGACAGCCAGACAACACGATTCGGCGTCGCCGAGCTGATCATGGGCACCTTCCTCACGGCGGGTGCGGCCCTGCTGCCGGACGCGGATCACCCGAGCGGGACCATCTCGCACGTGCTCGGGCCGGTGTCGCATCACCTGTGCCGCTTCATCTCCTGGGTGTCGGGCGGGCATCGGCACGGCACGCATTCGCTGTTGTTCGTCGCGGGCGCGGTGGGCGCCACCTGGGCCGGTGAGCACTGGCTCGGCAGGCCGTTCACGCTGAGCCTGGTGTTCTTCCTGCTCGCGCTGGCGGTTCGGTCGTTGCACCTGTGTCCGCCGGGCAAGAGTGTGCGCACGTACGGCACGGTGATCGTGCTGGCCAGCGCGGGCACCTTCGCGGTGGACCACTGGATCGTCGACCGGCCCGCCTGGTTGCCGATCTGCGTCGGCCTCGGTTGCCTCGCGCACCTGCTCGGCGACTGCCTCACCGAGCGCGGCTGCCGGCTGTTGTGGCCGTTCCCGCTGCGCACGCGGGTACCGCTGATCGACCGCACCGGTAACCGGGTGGAGACCTGGGTCATCTCACCCCTGTTCGTGCTCGGCACGATGGGCGCGCTCTGGTACGCGATCACCCAGCAAGCCTGACCGTGCGAGGACGGCGGAACCCCTCACCCCGCCGTCCTTGCCCGTTCTTTTCCCGGGTTCCAGTGAGGGCATATATAGTCAGATGCGCATATCGCGCTGATCTAATGCCTTGTGCTGGAGCACGGAACACGACCGGAGAGTCCGGTCAGATCTCCCGAAGCCTCCCCGAATCCGCCGCGTTTCAGTGCACAGTTGTACTCTCAAAAGCGTGACCGAGCAACTCTCCCAGTCCCAGGCCGAAGTCCAGGCGCTCGCCCGCCTGGCCGGCGACGAGTTCGTCGGTGCGATCGACGGGATCGCGGCCATCCACCGCGCCATCAGCGATCGGGTGTTCACCGCCGTGCGCGCGGGAGTCGGGACGGCCGCGGATCCGGTGAAGGTCGTGCACGACGCCATCACCGAGAGCGTGTACGCGGTCGTCGGCGGTACCGGGCACGTCGTCGGCGAGATGGCGAGCGCGGTGCAGGTATCCGGCCTACCCGCGCCCTCACGCACCGTCTGGGGCGCGGGCTTTCTCGCGGCCGTCCAGGGGCTGATCGGTGACGCGCTCGAGGACGACGCACCGATCCTGGCCTCCCCCATGACCATTCGTGTCGACGGCGCGCCGGTCCCGGCCGAACAGCTGGCCGCGCATGTTCCCGTGCCGACCACCAAGCTCGTCGTCCTGCTGCACGGGCTGGTCGAGACCGAACACGCCTGGCGCCTCGGCGGCAGGCCGACCTACGGCGAACGCCTCGAAGACGACCTCGGTTACACCCCGGTCTTCGTGCGCTACAACACCGGCCTGCACATCTCCGAGAACGCCGCGCAACTCGACGCCCTGCTGACCCGGCTGGTCGAGCAGTGGCCGCTCCCGGTCCACGAGATCTGCCTGATCGGTCACTCCATGGGCGGGCTCGTCGCGCGCAGCGCCTGCCACCGGGCCGAGCAGAGTGACGCCGTCTGGGCGCGTTCGGTGCGACAAGTGGTGTGCCTCGGCTCGCCACATCTGGGTGCCCCGCTCGAACAGTTCGTGCACTACGCGGCCGCGGTGCTCGACCGGCTGCCCGAGACCCGCCCGCTGAGCACCCTGCTGCGCAGGCGAAGTGCGGGCATCCGCGATCTACGCCAGGGCTCCCTCGTCGACGAGGACTGGCGCGACCGCGACGTCGACGCGCTGCGCGCCGAGGCGGTCCGCGAGGTGCCGCTGCTGACCGGCGCCGATCACTACTTCGTCACCGCCACCGTCACCCATAGTCCGAAGCATCCGCTGGGGATGGTGGTCGGCGACGGGATGGTGTTGCGCGGCAGCGGTTCCGGGGTCGGGCGCAGCAGGCGCATCGGTTTCGACAGCGGCAACGGGTTGCACGTGCCGGGCGCCAACCATTTCAGCCTGCTCAATCACGACGCCGTCTACACCGCACTGCACGGATGGTTGTCGGGGACGCCCCACCATCCGGTCCAGCTCGATACGCTGGGGTCATGACTCTCGACCACGGCGATCCCGGCGACGCACCGGCCATTCCGCTGCCCACCGCTCCCCTGGCCAACGACGCGCGACCGTCCGCCGCCGAGGAGGCCAGAACGATTGCGGCCGCGTCCAATACGGGCACCCTGGCCAGCCTGACCGCCGACGGCGCGCCGTGGGCGTCGTTCATCACCTACGGGCTGCTCGACGGCGCGCCCGTGCTGAGCGTGTCGCGCCTGGCCGAGCACGGGCGCAATCTGGCCGCCGATCCGCGTGCCAGCATCGCGATCGTGACGCCGGACATGCCCGCCGATCCCCTCGCGGGCACGCGCATCACCCTGGCCGGTGTGGTGGAGCGGCCGAGTGGCGCCGAGGCCGAGGCGGCCCGCGCCGCACACCTGGCCGCGGTACCCGCCGCGAAGTACTACATCGATTACAGCGATTTCACGCTGTGGGTGCTGCGGGTCGAACGGGTGCGCTGGGTCGGCGGCTACGGCCGGATGGATTCCGCGACCGCCGCGCAGTACCTGGCCGCACGACCGGACCCGATCATGCCGCAGGCGGCGCCCGGCATCGCCCACCTCAACGCCGACCACGCCGACGCCCTGCTCGCCATGGCCACCCAGCTCGGCGGTTTCCCCGATGCCACGGCCGCGAGCTGCGAACGGGCCGACCGCTACGGTCTCGAACTGCGGGTCGAGACACCGCGCGGGGTGGCACGCACCCGCGTCGGCTATGCCGAACCGCTCACCGAGATCGGTCAGTTGCGAGCCGCGACAGTGGAGTTGACGCGGCGGGCGCGGGCGATGGCCGGTCAGGTCTCGTAACCGGTCAGTTCCAGAGCACGGCGACCAGCACGTTCACGATGGCGAGTCCGCCTGCGGCATCGGTCATCCAGCCGACCTGCTTGCCGCGCTTGGCATCGGCCCGGCCGACTTCGGCGAACCCGGCCACCGCGATCGAGATGACGAGTTTCACGGCCAGTTTCGTCGTGTCGGGTTCCTTGTCCAGCGATTCGACGCCGGAGGCGAGGCCCGCGAGGATCACGCCGGTGACGAGCTGAGCGCGGGCGCCCCACACCATCAGTTCCGAGACCACCGGGCGCGACGCGACATACCCACCGACCACCGCGGCCATGCCGAGCAGATGGGTGACGACCACCAGGTCGTAAACGAATTCCATGACTGCCGAGCGTAGTTCACACGACAATGGCCGGCACCCGATGGCGCCGGCCATTGTGGACGAATGCGGCTAGCGGGTGGCCTGGTCGAGCAGGTGCGCGTCCTTGCGCATCCCGAACGCCGTGATGACCTCCATGATGCCGATGACGATCAGGAAGATACCCACGACGAGAACCAGCGTGGCGATGGAGCCGATCGGCCAGACGATCAGGATCACACCGGCGATCGCGCTCAGCACACCGTAGAAGATCTGCCAGCCGCGGCCCGGGATGCTCGGTTCCGAGATCGCCGCGAAAAGCACGGTGATGCCGCGGAACAACCAGCCGATGCCGATCCACAAGCCGAGCAACACGATCGAGGTGAGGTCGTCGCGGAAGCAGAACACACCGATGATCAGCGACAGCACACCGCTGATGAACGAGAGCACCCGCAGGCTCGTACTCGGCAGATGAGTGAATGCGGCGACCAACTGGAAGATGCCGCTGGCAACCATATAGATACCGAAAAGAACGCCCGCGACAAGCAATGACGGACCGGGCCATACGAGCACGATGATGCCGAGGACCACCGCGAGAAGACCGGTGACCAGAATTGTTTGCCAGGTTTTCTTGGCAAGCGCGGTAAATGGGCTCTCCAACACGGTATTTGTCGTCATGACGAGATGTTATGCCCGCCAGCTCTCATTCCCTGGAAAGTTGCTGAAGCTGTGATCGTGTCGCGGCACACAACCCGCCGCCGAACGGGCGGGACGCGGCGCGCGGTGACGAGCGACACCTCATTGCCACTGCGAACGTTTGGCGCGTTCCGGTCCCGGGTAGGTGATGGGAGTGTCGGTTGTACTCGTGCTGCAAGCTCGTGGACTCGGTGATCTGCTCGCCGCGGTCCCGGCTCTGCGTGCCCTGCGCCGGGCCGAACCAGGCAGCCGGATCGTGCTGGCCGCGCCCCATCGCCTCGAACAGATCGTCGACCTGATCTCCTCGGTCGACGAACTCGTCGCCACCGCCGATCCGGCGGCCCTGATCTGGGACGGCCCCGCGCCCGAGCTGGCGGTGAATCTGCACGGCCCGGACGGTGCGAGCGCGCGAGCGCTGGCCGATACCGGCGCCAAACGGATCATCGGGCACCGGACGCCGGGCCTGCCCCGGCTCACCGGGCCGCGCTGGGATCCCGAGGCCCACGTGGCGGATCGGTGGTGTCAGTTGCTCGAGAGCGAGGGCATCGCCGCCGATCGGCGCAACCTCGGACTGGTCCCGCCGGTTGCCTCCATCAGCCGTCGCGACTGCGTGGTGGTGCATGTCGGCGCCGGTGCGCCCGCGCGCCGCTGGCCGCCGGAACGGTTCGCCGCCGTGGTGCGGCACCTGATGGTCCTCGGCCGCGACGTGGTACTCACCGGTGATCCGTTCGAACGCGACATCGCCGTGCAGGTGGCCGCACAGGCGGGCCTGCCCGACGACCGGGTACTCGCGGGCAGGCAGAACCTCACCGATCTCGCGGCCACCGTGGCCGGTGCCGCCCTCGTGATCTCCGGCGATACCGGCGTCGCCCATCTGGCCACCGCCTTCGGCACCAGGACCGTGCTGCTGTTCGGGCCCACTCCGCCGCGTCGTGGCGGTCCGCCCGCGCATCTGCTCGGCAGGCACGCGGTGCTGTGGGCGGGGCAGGTCGGCGATCCCGATGCCCGCACCCCCGACCCCGGCCTGTTGCGCATCGGAGTGCCCGAGGTGATCGCCGCGGTCGACGCTCAGCTCGACAAGCAGGATTGGGCCGAGTCGAGTCGCTCGCGTTATCGCCGGGTGGGCTGACCGGCGGGCGGTGCGGCAGCGGTCGGCTGACCGGCGGCTCGCAGTGCAGCGGCATGCGCGGCCAGGGCGCTCGGCCAGAACTGTTCGAGGTAGTCGCGCGCGTCGTTGAGGCCACGCGGATCCAGGGAGTACAGGTGACGGTTACCGTCGCGGCGCATGCTCACCAGGTGCGCCTCGCGCAGGATGCGCAGGTGCTGGGAGGCGGCCGAGCTGGTGATACCGGTGGCCTCGGCGAGCTCGGCGACCGAGCGTGGACCCTGCGGCAGCGACTCGAAGATCGCGCGCCTGGTCGCGTCGGATAACGCGGTGATTGCCCGAACTCCGTTAGCGTCCACTGAACAAGTGTGCGCGGATAACGCCTGGTCGGCAATGATCTTGCGGTCACGGTATTTCACCCGGTCGCTCCCGGGAATTTCTGTTTTCGAGATGCGATTGTTATAGATCAACTGGGGTCATAGCCGCTCGTGATGGCAGCCACAGGATTCGCCGCGTCGGTTACGAATTAGCTACCTTCGAGACATGTTCGTGACCAACCCGTTATCCGCCCGAATCTCCGACGCCTTCGCAGGTCGTCTGGGAGGCGTTGTCGCGGGTGCGGTGGCCCTGTCCGCACTCGTGGGAACGTCCGCCGCCGCCTTCAGCGGCCCCGAGACCCCTACCACCACCGCCGTCGCGGCGTCTTCGGCAGACGCCCTCGGCGTTTCGCAGGCCCGCTTCACCTCCGCCACCGCGCCCGAGGTGCAGGCCGAGACCCCCGCCGCCGCACCGGTGGCCTGGGAAGAGCACCGCGAGGCCATCCAGGCCGCGCTGCCGCCGCTGCCCGCGCCGCTGCCCTTCATCGCGCCGCCCCCGCCGCCGCGCCCGCAGACCGTCCGACCGGTCAACGGTCGCCTGACCTCCTACTACGGCCCCCGCTGGGGTGCCGCGCACAACGGCATCGACTTCGGTGACCCGATCGGTGCGCCGGTCTTCGCCGTCACCGACGGTACCGTCATCGAGACCGGCCCGGCCTCCGGGTTCGGCCTGTGGGTCCGCGTCCAGCAGGACGACGGCACCATCGGCGTGTTCGGTCACGTCAACGAGATCCTGGTCCAGCCGGGCCAGCACGTGAACGCCGGCGACGTCATCGCCACCGTCGGAAACCGTGGCCAGTCCACCGGCCCCCACCTGCACTACGAGGTGCACGTGCCGGACGGCTCGCTCTACGGCGCTCCGATCGACCCGCACCCGTGGCTCGCCGCGCGCGGTATCGACGTCGGCGTCCCGCAGGACTGATCCTCACCACCCACTGATCGCCGCCCGACCGGCGATCAGGAAATCCCGCAGCCGCGCGACCGCGAGCGTCGACCCATGGTCTCCCGAGACCAGGCCGATCTCGCGGTCGCGTTCGCCATCGATGCGCACCACGGCCAGGTCGGGGTGCGGTGTCTCGGCGGGCGGGAGCAGCGCCACGCCGAGCCCCAGCGCGACGAGCGCGCGCAGTGTCTCGAACTCGGTGATCTCGAACAGCACGCGTGGCGTGAAACCTGCTGCGGCGCACCAGGAATCGAGTAGCGCACGCAGCTGATAGCTCGGCGGGTTGGCGATGAACGCCGCATCGGCGAGTTCGGTCAGCGCCACCCGCGAGCGCCCCGCCAGCGGGTGGGTTCGGGCCACGTGCAGATCGATACGCTGGCGCCCGAGGACGACCGTCGGCAGGTCGTCGGGCGGCGGGATCATCACCGCGAGATCGAGCCTGCCGTCGCGGACCTGCTCGGCCAGCGCCTCACCGTGGGCCTGCACCAGGTGCAGGCGGATGCCGGGTGCGCGGGTGTGGAACTGGGCGAGCAACGCCGGGACGCTGATCGGTCCGAGGGTGAGCGGGAATCCGAACCGAACGAGACCGGTCTCCGGGTCGGCGTCGGCCCGCACGCGGCGCACGGCGTCGTCGAGCGCGCGCAGCACACCGCGCGTTCGTTCGTGCAGGTCACGGCCCTGTGGCGTGAGCGTCACGCCGCGCCCCGACGGCTGGAACAGGGATACCCCGAGATGCTGTTCGAGGGTCTTGATCCGGCGGCTCAGTGACGACTGGGGCACCCCGAGACGCTGCGCCGCACGGGTGAAGTTGCCCTCCTCGGCGGCCGCGTCGAAGGCCGCGAGCAGGGGCGCGACGGCCTGCGCGCCGTATTCATCCATATCCGGATCATATGCCCGGCGATTCCGTATTGGACGGATCGGTGGTGGCGGCCCGACGATGGCGGTACACGGCTTATCGGGAGGTTCGACATGGATGCCAGGACACACGAATCCGGTTGCGGGGACGACATTCTCGACGCGGTGCTGATCGGTGGCGGCATCATGTCGGCCACCCTCGGCGCGCTGCTGAGCAGCCTCGCTCCGGACTGGTCAATCGCGCTGTTCGAGCGACTCGGGGAACCGGCCGGCGAGAGTTCCGGTGTGTGGAACAACGCGGGCACCGGGCACTCGGGGCTGTGCGAGCTCAACTACATGCCCGACCCTGACGACGCGAGCAAGGCCGCGCGGATCGCCGAGCAGTTCGCCCTGTCCCGGCGGTTCTGGTCGGCGCTGGCCGCGCGCGGCGCGTTCCCTGACCAGGACGCAGCCGGCGCGTCGGCCGAGCGCAGTCCCCTCGGGGCCTTCCTGACATCGACACCGCACGTGACCGTGGTCTTCGGCGACCGCGATATCGCTTACCTGCGGCGTCGCTGGGCCACCCTGCGCGAGTTGCCCGCCTTCGCCGAGATGGAGTACACCGAGGATCGCGCGGTGATCGGTGCGTGGGCACCGCTGCTGGTGCGCGGACGAGCCGCTGACGAACCGATGGCGGCGACCCGGCACATCGGCGGTACCGATATCGACTTCGGCGCCCTCACCAGGGCGTTGCTGGCGACGATGACCGAGGCGGGCAATCCGGTGCGGTTGCATCGCGAGATCACCGGCTTGCGGCGCGGCGCCGACGGGCTGTGGACCGTGCGTGGGCGCGATCTGGATTCCGGGCGGACGTTCCGGGTTCGCACCCGGTTCGTGTTCGTCGGCGCGGGCGGTTACGCGCTGCGGCTGCTGCAGCGGGCCCGGCTGCCCGAGGTGCGTGGGTACGCGGTGCTGCCGATGGGCGCGCAGTTCCTGCGGACCGGTAATCCCGATGTGGTCGCCGAGCACGAGGCGAAGGTGTACAGCCAGGCCTCGCTCGGCGCGCCGCCGATGTCGGTGCCGCATCTGGATCGGCGGGAGGTCGACGGGGCGGCCGCGTTGATGTTCGGCCCGTACGCCACTTTCAGCACCCGGTTGCTGCGCCACGGGTCCCTCACCGACCTGTTCACCACCGTGCGCCCGCACAATGTGGTGCCACTGTTGTCCGCGTGCTTGCGGAATCTGCACCTCGGGCGCTATCTGCTCGGTCAGCTGCTGGCTTCACGTCGGGACAAGTTCGCCGAGCTGCGGCGGTTCTATCCCACCGCCGACGCCGCCGACTGGGAACTGATCCAGGCCGGTCAGCGCGCTCAGCTGGTGAAACCCGACGGGCGGTTCGGCGGCGAACTCCAGTTCGGCACCGAACTCGTCACCGGGGCCGACGGTACGATCGCCGGTCTGCTCGGTGCCTCGCCCGGCGCTTCCATCGCCCCCGACATCATGCGCGATCTGCTCGATCGCTGCTTTCCCACGCGACGCCACGAGTGGGCGCCGTTGCTCACCGAGCTCCTGCCGGACGCCCCGGAAACGAATTCGGCGGGGATTCCGTTGGCTACTGTGCTCTCCCTTGTCGCCCAACAGATTTCGCCGGACGATGCCTCCAGCGACAGCTGACACTCCGGCAACCGCGCGCCCTGGAATGGTCACGGCGCCGCAGGCTCGCTCAGGGGTGAGGCACGCACCGAGTTCTAGGGGTCGTCCCACGGGTGAGCCAGGGGTGAGGTCGGCATAGTACGGCGGTAGGGGTACCCGGACCGTTCCGCAGCGGGAGGTGCTGGGGCGCACGGCATTTCTACCGTCGGGACATGGCGACGATCGACCTCACCCACACCCTGTCCCGCTTCCGGCTCCAGACCGGGCCGAGGAGCGAGCAGGCACCCTGGCACGGCCCGCTGTTGGTCAATTCGGCCCTGATGTCCGCGCTGGTCGTGGTGTCGATGATCGGCATGGTCGTCGACGACCGGTTGCTGCTCGGTGAATCGGTGTGGCTCAAACCGGCGAAGTTCGGTTTCGCGTTCGCCGTCTACGGCATGACGCTGGCCTGGATACTGCGGTTGCCGCATCGGGGCCGGCGGGCCACCTGGTGGCTCGGTACCGTCTTCGCGGTCACCGGGGTGCTCGACGTCGGCTTCATCGCGCTACAGGCGGCGCGCGGGACCTTCAGTCATTTCAATACCGCCGCCGATCCGGTCAATCAGATCGGCCAGCAGGTCTTCGCCTCCGGTGTTCCCGGCCTGTTCCTGGCGAATCTTGTTCTGGTGGTGATCATCTCGTGGCAGAAGCTCACCGATCGTCCGACCGCGATCGCCTTGAAGGCCGGATTGTGGCTGGCGGTGGCAGGCATGATGCTCGGGTATCTGATGGGCTTCACCGGCGCACAGCTGGTGCGTCAGGCCGACGGCACCGTGATCGGGTTGATGGCGGGGCACACGGTCGTGCCGGGCTCCCCCGGCGACACTGCCCGCGACGGGCTCGGCGCGATGCCGATCACCCACTGGAGTACCACCGGTGGCGATCTGCGGATCCCGCATTTCGTCGGACTGCACGGCATCCAGGTACTGCTGGTCCTGGCCGTCGCGCTGACCGCGCTCGCCGCCCGCTATCGGTGGCTGCGGACCGAGCGGACCCGCGCCGCACTGGTCGGCGTCGCCGCCATCGGGTACGCCGGACTGCTGACTCTCGTGTTCTGGCAGGCACTGCGCGGTCAGCCGCTCACCGGTCCCGACCTCGCCACGGTCGGCGCGACGCTCGGGCTGATCGGGTTCGTCGCCGCCGGTGTCACCGCGATCTACCTACGTTCCCGCGAGACACCGGCCGACCCGGCCTAGCCCCAGTCAGCGCAGGCGTTCGGCTTCCTTGGTCAACTGCACGAGCGTCGCACTCAACTGCGCCAGCTCGGCCTGATCCGCGCCCTCGGCCACAGCCGTCGCCACGTCCTCGGCCGCGCAGCGCGCCGCGAACCACCGGTCGGCCAGGTCGGCGGCCTCCTGGGCGGTGAGCACCACCGCGTCCTCGGGAATCCCCGTCCCCTTGAGGCTCGTGCGGTGTTCGTAGGCACGTTGCCGACACGACTGACGGCAATAGCGGCGACGCCGACCCGATTCGGAATCGACGATCTCCCGCCCGCACCACGAGCAGGACAGCAGGCGACTGCGCGACATGCTGCGAAACCCTAGCGGCCCCACGACCGATCCGGCGGTTCAGGTCTCGCTGAGCGGGCACTCACCCAGTGGGTCCGACGGCCACCCTGGCCGTAGCGACTACAATGGAACAGTTCAGTCTTCCCGCGCGTTGAACGGTAGTACCACGTACCGGTTGTCGGCCGCCTCGATCTGGACTGACCAGAGGGTGCGGGGAACAGGCCGACAACCACGCGGCGCCAGCCGCCAAAGACACAGGAGCACACATGGCAGATCGCGTACTCCGGGGCAGTCGGCTCGGAGCGGTGAGCTACGAGACCGATCGCGACCATGACCTGGCCCCGCGCCGGATCGCCCGCTACCGCACCGACAACGGTGAGGAATTCGACGTCCCGTTCGCCGACGACGCGGAGATCCCGCCCACCTGGCTGTGCCGTAACGGCCAGGAGGGGCAGCTCATGGAGGGCACCTCGGTCGAAACCAAGAAGGTGAAGCCGCCGCGCACCCACTGGGACATGCTGCTGGAGCGTCGCAGCAAGGAGGAGCTCGAGGAGCTGCTCAAGGAGCGCCTCGACCTGCTCAAGTCCCGCCGCCGCGGCTAGCCACCGGCGACAACGGCGAAGGCCGCCTCCCCTCGGGAAGGCGGCCTTCGCCGTTTCATCTCGTCAGTGACTGGCTACTTTTCGGTACTGCAGCAACGCAGCAGGCATGGCGACGGCCAGGATGACCAGCGAGCAGATCACCGCGTAGAGGATGCAGTTGTCGGCCGCCCAGCCGGTGGCCGGGGCGAACGACGGCGGTGCGGAGTTGTCGAACAGTTTGCGCCCGGCGGCCGAGACGGCGGTGATCGGATTCCATTCGGCGATGGTGCGCAGCGGACCGGGCAGGGTCTCGGCGGAGATGAACGCCGAGGAGATGAACGACAGCGGGAACATCCAGATCAGGCCCGCGCTCTGCGCCACCTCGACGGTCGGCGAGATGAGCCCGGTCAGCGCGCCGACCCAGGACATGGCGAAGGCGAACAGCAGGATGATGGCGAAGGCCAGTGCGGCGTCGGCGATGCTGCCGTTGATCCGCCAGCCCACGATGTACCCACAGATCACCATCACCCCGAGGCTCGCGACATTGACCACCAGATCGGACAGTGTGCGGCCCATCAGCACCGCGAGCCGCGACATCGGCAGCGTTCGCATCCGGTCGATGATCCCCTTCTGCAGGTCACCGGCCAGCCCGACCGTGGTGAACGCGGCGTTGAACGCCACGGTCTGGGTGAAGATGCCCGCGAGCAGGAACTCACGGTACTGGTCACCGCCCAGGGACGCGCCGAAGATGTAGGCGAAGAGGAACACGAACATCAACGGCTGGATGGTCGCGGTCACCAGCAGCGTCGGCACCCGCAGGATGGTGAGCAGGTTGCGGTAGGCCACGATCGCGCTGTCGCGCAGGAACCGGGCCCGCGGCGGGGTCTGGTCGGCGGCAGCGGGCCGCGAGGAGCCCGGGGTGATGGGCATTTCGCGGGTGTCGTTGTCCGCCTCGACGTCGGGGGCCACGCTCACGACAGGATCTCCTCTGGCACGTCGTCGGTTTCGGGTTCGGTGGCCGGTTCGGCCGGGGTTCCGGTGAGCGAGAGGAACACGTCGTCGAGGGTCGGGCGGACCACGACGGCGTCGAGCACGCACACCCCCGCGTCGTCGAGCCGGCGCAGGGCCTCGACCATCGTGCGGGAGCCGTTACCGACCACCACCGATACTTCGTCGCTGCCCGGCTCGTGGATCGGCGTGCCGACACCCACCTGATCGAGGACCGAGACCGCGAGATCGGGACTCTGCCCGGCGGCCAGGGTGACCGTGAGCCGGTCGCCGCCGATGGAGGTCTTGAGTTCGTCGGCGGACCCACGGGCGATGACGGTGCCCTTGTCGATCACGGTGATCCGGTCGGCGAGCAGGTCGGCTTCCTCCAGGTACTGGGTGGTGAGCAGCACCGTGGTGCCGTCGTCGACGAGGTCGCCGATCACCTTCCACATGTCGAGGCGCCCACGGGGATCGAGGCCGGTGGTCGGTTCGTCGAGCACGACCACCGGCGGTCGTGCGACGAGAGAACCGGCCAGGTCGAGGCGCCGGGCCATACCGCCCGAGTAGGTGCCCGCGCGTCGGCTCGCCGCGTGGTCGAGACCGAGCGCGGTGAGCAATTCCTCGGCACGTTCGGTGGCCTGCTTCTTCGACATGCCGTAGAGGCGCGCCACCATGCGCAGGTTCTCGTATCCGGTCAGGTTCGCGTCGACCGCCGCGTACTGGCCGGACAACCCGAGGCGGGTGCGGGCCGCGGCCGGATCGGCCAGCACATCGACCCCCGCCACGCGCACCGTGCCCGCGTCGGGGCGAAGCAGGGTGGTGACGATCCGCACGGTGGTCGTCTTGCCCGCGCCGTTGGGCCCGAGCAGGCCGAGCACCGTGCCCGCCGGTATCTCGAGGTCGATCTCCTTCAGTACGCGCACCTTGCCGAAACTCTTGGCGAGGCCGCGCACTTCTACCGCCAGACTCACGGACGCATCTCCTTCTCGGCGCCGCCGCACACGGTGATCCCGGGCACCCCGTCGAGGTGGCGGTGCAGCACGGGGCCGATCGCCGCCAGCGCCTCCGGTGTGGTCATCGCCGCGTGCCTGCAGGGCAGGTCGTGGTTGTGGATGGTGCCGGTGACGAACTGTTGCCAGGAACCGGCCCGCCTGGCGGGATCGGCGGCGTTGATCTCGTCCGCCGCCGCGGTGAAGAACAGCAGATCGCCGTCGAAGGTACGCGGCCGGAACGCGTTGGCCATCACCGTCCCGTCGGCGTACCCGGTGTAGAGGCGTTGCAGATTGTCCACCGACAGTGCCGCGAACGGCCCCGGCTGTGCCCGCAGCAGATCGGCTGCTTCGTGCAGGTCGAGGTCGGCGGGCAGTGGTGCGCCGTCGACGAGGTCGGCACCGAACTCGCCGAGGATGTCGGCGACGCTCGGCATCGCGGTGTCGAGCCAGCGGTCGCCGAGCTGGTAGCTGTCCATCATCGCCAGCAGCGCCACGTCCTCGCCCAGTTCCTGCAGCTGCACCGCGATCTCCTGGGCGATGAGCCCGCCGAGCGACCAGCCGAGCAGGTGATACGGCCCGTGCGGCTGGATCGCCCGGATATTGGCCACGTAGTGACCCGCGGCCTCCGGGATGGAGGTGAAGCTGTCCTGACCGGACACGTGCGGGGCCTGCAGGCCGTACACAGGACGATCGGGAGCCAGGTGTGCGAGCAGCCCCGAGTAGCACCAGGCCAGGCCGATGGCCGGGTGCACACAGAACAGCGGGGTGTCGTGCGGCCCGGTCGACGGGCGGATCGGCAGCACCGGTTCCAGGGCGGCGGCCATCACGTCCGCCGGGTCCGCGCCGTCGAGCCGGGCGGCGATGGCGGCCGGTGTGGCATCGCCGAACATCATCTGCACCGGCATCTCGTAGCCCTGCTCCCGCAGTGCCGCGACGACTTTGGTGGCAAGCAGCGAGTTGCCACCCAGTTCGAAGAACCCGTCGTCGGCGCCGACCCGCTCGACACCGAGCACCTCGGCGAAGGCGGCACACAGCGCCACCTCGGCAGGCGTCACCGGCGCGCGGTACCCGCCCGAGGCGGTGAACACCGGTTCGGGCAGCCGGGCACGGTCGAGCTTGCCGACCGGGCTGAGCGGCACCTCGTCGAGCAGCATGATCGCCTGCGGGACCATGTAATTGGGCACGTGCGCACCGATGTGCTCGAGCAGTTCGGGCACCGTCGGCGACGCGCCGGCGCGGGCCTTCACGTACGACACCAGCGCGGTGACCCCGGCCTGAGTGGTGTGCCCGACGGTGAGCGCCAGCTCCACGTCGGGGTGCCGGGCGAAGGCCACGTCGATCTCGCCGAGTTCGATCCGGAACCCGCGCACCTTCACCTGGTGGTCGGTGCGGCCGACGTATTCCACGTCGAGCGCCGACTTCCTGCCGTCACGCCAGCGCACCAGGTCACCGGTGCGGTACATGCGTTCACCGGGCGCACCGTAGGGATTGGCGACGAAACGCTGCGCGGTGAGCCCCGGCCGATTGTGGTAGCCGCGGGCCAGCGCCGCACCGGCCAGCTGCAGTTCGCCCGTGACGCCGATCGGGGTGGGGTGCAACCGCCGGTCGAGCACCGTGGCCGAGACACCGCGGATGGGACCGCCGATGGTGATCGGACCCTGCGGGCTCATCGGTTGCGGCATCAGGGTGACGATGGTCGTCTCGGTCGGCCCGTAGACGTTGTAGAAGTTGCGCCCCGGCGCCCAGCGGGCGAGCAGGTCTGGCGGCAGCGCCTCACCACCGGTCAGGATGTGCGCGAGCGAATGCACACCCGTCGGATCGACGGTGCCGAGCGCCGCGGTGGTGATGAAGGCGTGCGTGATCCGCTCCCGGATGAACAGCTGACGCAGTTCTTCGCCACCGACGATGCCCGCGGGCGTGATGACGAGGGTGCCCGCCCCACCGAGCGCGAACAGGATGTCGAGCATCGACCCGTCGAAGCTCGGGGTGGCGAAGTGCAGCACCCGGCTGCCCGGTCGCACGTCGTAGCGGTCGGCGCATTCGGCGGCGAAGTTCGAGATGCCGCCGTGGGTGACCACCACACCCTTCGGGGTGCCGGTCGACCCGGAGGTGTACACCACGTAGGCCGGGTTGGCCAGGCGCAGCGGCCGGACCCGGTCCGCGTCGGTGATCGGCGCGTCGTCGGTGCCGAGCACGGTGGCGCGGGTGTGTGGGTCGTCGAGCACCAGCCACCGGCAGTCACCGGGCAGCTGGTCGCGGTGCGCGAGCAGGGTCAGCCCGATCGCGGCGCCGGAGTCGGTGAGCATGTGGCTGATCCGCTGCGCCGGGTAGTTGGGGTCGACCGGTACGAACGCGGCCCCGGCCTTGGCGACGGCCAGCATGGTCGCCACCGACTCTACCGAGCGCGGAATACCGAGTGCGACAAGGCTTTCCGGGCCGATACCCTGTCCGATGAGCAGCCGGGCGAGCCGGTTTGTCCAGCGGTCGAGGGCGTCGTAGGTGACCACGGTGTCGCCCGCGCTGAGCGCCACACCGTCGCGTGCCCGCGCCGTCGCGGCGTCGAACACCTCGGCCAGGGTGACCGGGGTGTCGGGCCGGGCACCGTGGACGGGTGCCAGCGCGGTCCACTCGACCGCGTCGAGCAGGGCCAGGTCGCCGACGGCGGTGTTCGGGTCGGCGGCGACAGCGGTGAGCAGCCGCACCAGGCGGTCGCCGAGGCGGCGCGCGGTGACCTCCTCGAACAGGTCGGCGGCGTAGTTCACCGACAGGGTGATGCCGTCACCGACGCGATCACCGGTCTGGGTCTCGGTGAAGGTGAACTGCAGATCGAACTTGGCGATGCCGGCGTCGGCGTCGACCGCCTCGATCCGCAGGCCGGGCAGTTCCAGCATCCGCACCGGGTTGTTGCGCACCGAGAGCATCACCTGGAACAGCGGGTGATGCGCCTGCGAGCGTGCGGGATTGAGCACCTCGACCAGTCGCTCGAACGGCAGGTCGGCATGGGCGAAGGCGTCGAGGTCGCGGTCGCGCACGGTGCGCAGCAGGTCGACGAAGGCGCGGTCGTCGGACACCTCGGTGCGCAGCACCAGGGTGTTGACGAACATGCCGATCAGCGCGTCGAGCGCCGGATGACCACGTCCCGCGCTGGCGGTGCCGACGACGATGTCGTCGGTGCCCGTCACCCGGTGCAGCAGCACCGCGAGCGCGGCGTGCAGCACCATGAACATGCTGACGTTGTTGGCGGCGGCGATCCCGCGCAGCGCCCGGTGAGTGGCGGCGTCGACCGTGCAGTCGACGGTGCCGCCCCGGTAGGAGGGCACCGGCGGGCGCGACCGATCGGCGGGCACGGTGAGCAGTTCGGGCAGCCCGTCGAGGGTGTCGCGCCAGTGGTCGAGCTGCTTGCGGATCAGCGAGTTCTCGTCGTCCTCGGTGCCGAGCAGCTGCTGCTGCCACAGCGTGTAGTCGGCGTACTGGATCTCGGGGATCTGTTCGCCGAACGGTTCACCGGTGCGGATGCCACGGTACGCGGCGGCCACCTCGGCGGCGAGCGGTTCCAGCGACCACCCGTCCATGGCGATGTGGTGCACCACCAGCACGAGCACGTGCTCCTGAGACCCGGCGACGGCCAGTTTGGCCTGGGCGGGCACCGGCAGCCCGGTGCGGTCGACGGTGATGAGCGCGGCCCGCAACGGCACCGAGACCGACAGGTCGAAGCCAGGTGCGGCGAAACGGGCGACGGCGGCGTCGACCTCGTGCGGTGTCGCACTCGCATGGAAGAGAGTGACCGCCGCGATCTGCGGGTCGAGCACCAGCTGCTGCGGCTCGCCCGCCGTTTCCGGGAACACCGTGCGCAACGTCTCGTGCCTGCGTTGCACCGTGTGCAGGGCGGCGATGAGTGCGTCGAGGTCGATCGGACCGTGCAACCGCAGCACCACCGGGATGTTGTACGCACCGGCGGACTGGTCCTGCGCACCGGCGTTGAACCGGTTGAGGAACCACAGCCTGCGCTGGGCCGCCGAGAGCGGGATCCGTTCCGGGCGATCCTGTTTCACCAGGTCCGGGCGGCCTTCGTCACCGGACGGCCCGGTCTCCACCAGCGCCGCGAGCTCGGCGACGGTCGGTGCGGCGAACACGGTACGCACCTCGAGGCGCACATTGCTCGCGGCCGCCAGCCGGGCGACCAGCTGGGTGGCCAGCAGCGAGTTGCCGCCGATGTCGAAGAAGCTGTCGGTAGCCGACACGTCCTCGACGCCGAGCAGATCGGCGAACACCCTGGCCACCAGGCGTTCGGACTCGGTGCGCGGGGCACGGCCCGCCGCGACGGTGAACTCCGGTTCGGGCAGTGCCGTCCGGTCGAGCTTGCCGACGGGTGTGAGCGGCACGGCGTCGATCAGGTTCAGCGAGGCCGGAACCATATGCCCGGCCAGGTGTTTGACGGCGTGATTGCGCACGTCGGCCAGATCGGCCGGGACCGCGTCTTCACCCAGCTGCACCCAGGCGACGATCCGGTCGTCACCCGCGATGGTGCGCACCTCGGTGTGGGCGAAACGGACATCGGGATGGCTGCCGAGCACGGCACTGATCTCACCGAGCTCGATGCGGAAACCACGCACCTTCACCTGGTGGTCGCTGCGGCCCAGGTAGTCCAGTTCGCCGGTGGCGGTCCAGCGCACCACGTCGCCGGTGCGGTACATCCGGCTGCCCGCGGGCCCGCACGGGTCGGCGACGAAGCGCGACGCGGTGAGCCCGAACCGCTGGTGGTAGCCCTGGGCGATACCCGCGCCACCGATGTAGAGCTCGCCGGGAACCCCGACGACGACCGGTTTCAACCGCTCGTCGAGCACCAGGGCCCGCGATCCGCGCACCGGTGTACCGATGGTCACCGGCACACCCACCCGCAGCTCCGACATGGCCGCGATGACGGTGAACTCCGTCGGCCCGTAGGCGTTGACGAATCGGCGCCCGGGCGCCCAGTTCTCCACCAGATCCGGCGGCACGGCCTCGCCACCGGCCATCAGCCCGCGCAGTCGCGGCAGCGGCCAGCGGCTCGCATCGATCGAGGCGAGTACGGCCGGGGTGAGGAAGGTGTGGGTGATCTCCTCACGCTCCAGCAGGGCGCCGAGTTCGTCACCGCCGTAGACGTCGATCGGGCCGATCACCATCTCCGCGCCGGAGTACACCGCGAGCAGCATGTCGAGCACGGAGACGTCGAAGCTCGGGGTGGAGAAGAAGAACGTCCTGGCGAACCGGTCGAGGCCCATCCGCTCGCGCAGATCGAGCGCGAGGCTGACCAGACCACCGTGGGTGACGGTGACGCCCTTGGGCAGACCGGTGGAACCGGAGGTGTAGATCTGGTACGCCAGGTCGGCGGTGTGGATGGGACGGATGCGTTCGGCATCACGGATCGCGGCGTCGTCGTATCCGGCCAGCTCGGTGTGCAGGTCGGGATCGTCGACCAGCAGCCACCGGGTGTCGAGCGGTCCGGCGGCCTCGCGCAGGGCGGGGGCATCGGCGCTCGTGGTGAGCACGGCGCGCGCACCGGAGTCGGTGAGCATGTGCCGCACCCGGTCGGCCGGGTAGCGCGGGTCGACAGGCACGAACGCGGCACCGCTCGCGGCGACACCGAAGATGGCGAGCGCGCAGTCCAGTGACCGGGTGAGGCCGACGGCGACCCGATCGCCGGTGCCGATGCCCCGTGCGATGAGGGCGCGACCGAGCCGGTGGGCACGTCGGGCCACCTCGTCGTAGTCGAGTTCACCGACCTCGCCCGCCACGCTGCCGCCGGCGAACCATCGCAGCGCGGGCCTGTGCGGGTACCAGTCGGCGGCCCGGTCGATGATGTCGGACAGCACCACCGGGGTGACCAGCGCCGGACCCTGCGCCGGGACGAGCGCGCGATGTTCGGCGACGGTGAGCTGGTCGATATCGGACACCAGCCTGCGCGGATCGGCGGTCACCTGGGTGAGGATCGCCGCGAACCGGGTGGCCAGCGTCTCGATCGTCTCCTGGTCGAAAAGCTCGGTGGAGTAGACGAATTCGAAGCGCTGCCCGTCGCCGTCGGGGGCCACCCGCAGTTCCAGGTCGAACTTGGCGCGGGCGATGTCGAGTTCCTCGGCGCGCAATCGCAGGCCCGGCAGCTCCAGTTCCGGTGCGCTGTCGTCCTGCATGCTCAGCGCCACCTGGAACAGCGGGTGCCGGTTGTTGGCCCGGCTGTCGCGGCCGAGCGCGTCGACGACCCGTTCGAACGGCAGGTCGGCGTGCGCGAGCGCGGCCAGCTCCGAATCGCGGTCGGCGTGCAGCAGTTCGGTGAAGCTGGCGCCGGGATCGACGTCGGAGCGCAACACGAGGGTGTTGACGAACATGCCGACCAGCTCGTCGAGCTGGATGTCGGTGCGTCCGGCGACCGGGGTGCCGATCGGGATGTCGCGACCGCCGGTGACCCCGCGCAGCAGCACCGCGAGCGCCGAACGGACGACCATGAACAGGCTGACACCGGTCTCGGCCGCCAGCTCCTCCATCGCCTCACGCAACGGCGCCGACACCGGGCACACCACGGTGGCCGCCGTGCCGACCGGTTCGGCCGGACGCGGTCGGTCGAACGGCAACGGCAGTTCGTCGGGCAGTTCGGCCAGTGCCTCGCGCCAGAACGCGAGCTGGGTGGCGGCGATGCTGTCCGGGTCGTCCTCGGCACCGAGCACGGCCCGCTGCCACAGGCTGAAGTCGGCGTACTGCACCGGCAGCGGTTCCCGCACCGGAACGCTGCCACCGGCACGCGCCACGTACGACACCGCGAGATCCTTGGTCAACGGGCCGAGCGACCACCCGTCCGCGGCGATGTGGTGCACGACCACGCCGAGCAGGTATTCCTGAGTCCCGGTGCGCAGCAACGAGACTCGCAACGGCGTCTCGTGGGTCAGGTCGAAGCCCTGCCTGGCGAACTCGGCGAGCATCTCCTCGGCCCGTGCGGGTTCGGTGTCGACGGGCTCGATCGCCGGCACCGACCCGGCCGTCGGCAAGACCACCTGCTGGGCGCCGGAGAGGTCCTCGGGGAAGACCGTGCGCAGCACCTCGTGCCGCTGCACCAGGTCGGTGACCGCGCCGCGCAATGCGTCGATATCCAGATCGCCGCCGATTCGCAAGACGAAAGCGATGTTGTAGGCGCTGGATTCGGGCGACAATCGGTTGAGGAACCACAGTCGTTGCTGCGGCAGCGACAGTGGTATGCGTCCCGGGCGCGGGGTGTGTACCGCCAGCGCCACCCGCTGCGTCCGGGGCGCTTCCGCGATCAAACCGGCGATGCCCGCCACCGTCGGCGCCTCGAAGATCTGGCGCACCGGCAAATCGACCTCGAAGTCTGCGTGCAGCGCCGCGGCCAGCCGGGTGGCGAGCAGCGAATTGCCGCCGATGTCGAAGAAGCTGTCCTCCGCGCCGGGCACCGGCCTGCCGAGGATCTCGGTGAACACCGCGGCCACCCGCATCTCGAGGTGGGTCCGCGGAGCGCGCGATCCGCCTGCTGCCGCGAATTCCGGTGCGGGCAGGGCCTTTCGGTCCAATTTGCCCGCCGGTGTCACCGGCATCCGGTCGAGCACCGCGAGCGCGGCGGGCACCATGTAACCGGGCAGTCTGCCGCGCGCGGTGTCGAGCACGGCCGCCGGTTCGATCGGCCCGTCGGCGGTGACGTAGGACGCGAGCCGCTGCTGACCGTGTTCGTCGACGTGCACCACGGTCGTTGCCGAGCGCACTCCCGGGTGTTCGCGCAGCACATGGTCGATCTCGCGCAGCTCGATACGGAAGCCACGGATCTTGATCTGGTCGTCGGCGCGCCCGAGGAAACGCAGGCGACCGGTGGCGTCGGCGACCACGAGATCGCCGGTCCGGTACATCCTTTCGCCCACACGGCCGTGCGGATTCGCGACGAAGCGCTGCGCGGTGAGGCCGAGTTTGCCCAGGTACCCACGCGCCACACCGGGACCGGACACATACAGTTCGCCCGGAGTCCCCGGCGGCACCGGGTGCAGCCGGGAATCGAGGACGAACAAGCGCATCCCGCGCACGGGCGCACCGAGCGGCACCGGCTCGCCGGGCACCATGGCGGCGCTCGCGGTGACCGCGACGGTCGCCTCCGACGGGCCGTACATGTTGTGCATCCGGTATCGACCGGCCCAGGTGTCGACCAGTTCGTCGGAGCAGGCCTCGCCGCCGACGATGACGGTGTTGAGTTCGGAGAACTCACCGGCGGGCACGGTCGCCAGGGCGGCCGGGGTGATGAACGCGTGCGTGATCCGTTCCGAGCGGAGGAATCCCGCCAGTTCGGCGCCGCCGTACAGGTCGGCGGGGGCGACGACGACGGTCGCGCCCGCGGCGAAACCGAGCAGCAACTCCAGCACCGACGCGTCGAAACTCGGTGAGGAGAAATGCAGGGTACGGGCGGCATCGGTCACCCGGAACAGCTGGGTCTGCTCACTGGCCAGCGACGAGATGCCCGTATGGGTGACGACAACCGCCTTGGGCAGGCCGGTGGAGCCCGAGGTGTAGATCAGGTACGCGGGCTGGGTCGGCCGCATCGGGTGCGTGCGCTCGATGTCGCGCACAGGCGCGGCCGAGCGGTGTGCACAGTCGGCTTCGAAGGCTGCGGTCCCGAACACCAGCCATTCCGGCGCCCGGCGGTGCTTGCCGACGGTGGTCGGCAGCGCGGCGAGGTGTTCGGGCAGGGTCAGCCCCAGCACCGCACCGGAGTCGCCGATCATGTGCGCGATGCGCTCGGCGGGGTACGCCGGGTCGACCGGCACGTACGCGGCACCGGTCTTGGCGACCGCCCAGATGGCGATGATCGATTCCAGCCCACGCGGCAACGCCACCGCCACCACCGTCTCGGGGCCCGCACCGTGCGCGATCAGACTGCGCGCCAACCTGTTCGAGCGCTCGTCGAGCTCCCGGTAGGTCGTGTCGAGCCCGAGATAGCGCACCGCGACCGAATCGGGCAGGCGCTGGGCGGTATCGGCGAGCAGGCGGGCGAGGGTGTCGGCCGGTTCGGCCGGTGCGCCCGCCACGGGCACGAGCCGCGCGATCTCGCGACGGTCGAGCAGCGGCAGATCACCGATCGGTTCCTGCGGCGCAGCCAGCGCGGACCGCAGCATGGTGGTGAACCGGCGGGCGATGGCCTCGACGGTCGAGCGATCGAAAACATCGGTGGCATACCCGAATTCGGCGTGCAGCGGCCCGTCACCATGGTTGTCGCGTACCTCGAGCTGCAGATCGAACTTGGCGACACCGGTCTGCACCGGCACGAGTTCGGCGGCCACACCGGGCAGTTCGACGCGCAGCTCGGGGGTGCGGTCGTAGGACAGCATCACCTGGAACAGCGGATGCCGGTTGGTCGACCGGTCCGGGTTCACCAGTTCGACGAGCCGTTCGAAGGGCACATCGGGGTTGGCGAAGGCGTCGAGGTCGGTTTCGCGGACCTGGTCGAGCACCCGGTCGAAACCGGCGCCGAGGTCGACATCGGTGCGCAGCACGAGGGTGTTGACGAACATGCCGACGAGTTCGTCGAGCGCCGGATCGGAGCGTCCCGCGATCGGGGTGCCGATGGTGATGTCGGTGCTGCCGCACACGCGCGCGAGCACGGTGGCCAGCGCGGCGTGCAGCACCATGAACATGCTCACCCCGCGGCCGCTGGCGAGTTGGCTTGCCGCGCGGCGCGTTTCGGCATCGATGGTGAAGGCGACCGTGTCGCCGCCGGTGGTCCGTCGCAGCGGGCGCGGGCGGTCGAGCGGCAGGTCGAGCTGATCGGGCAGCCCTGCAAGGGCCCGGCGCCAGTGCCCGAGCTGACGCCCCAGCGGTGCCTCCGGGTCGGTCTCGTCACCGAGCAGTTCCCGTTGCCACAGTGCGAAATCGGCGTACTGCACGGGCAGCGGCGTCCACCGCGGCGCGTTGCCCTCGGCGCGGGCGGCGACGGCGGTCATCAGATCCCTGGCCAGCGGAGCTACCGACCAGCCGTCACCGCAGATGTGGTGCAGCACCACGACCAGCAGATGCTCGTCCGGGGCCAGGCGGTACAGCACCACCCGCAGCGGAGTCTCGCCGCGCAGGTCGAAGCCGCGCCCGGCGACCTCGGCGACGAGGTCGTCGATGCGGCCGTCCCCGTCGTGCGCGACGAGATCGGGTGCCACGGCGGCGGCGGGATGGATCAGCTGGTACGGCCCCTCCGGGCCGTCGGGGAAGCTGGTGCGCAGGCTTTCGTGGCGGTCGAGCACGTCTCTGAGGCCGGCCCGCAGGGCGGCGAGGTCGAGCCGACCGGTCAGCCGCAGCGCCAGCGGCATGTTGTAGGCGGCGGCGTGTTCGGCGAACCGGTTGAGGATCCAGAGCCGCTGCTGGGCCAGCGACAGCGGCACCCGTTCCGGCCGGGTCGCCGGAACCAGCTCGGGCGTGGAGGTCTCGGGCCGGTGGGTGCTGATGTACTCGGCCAGCGAAGCGATGGTCGAGGCCTCGAACAGATGCCGGATGCTGATGCTCGCGTCGAGGGTGGTGTTGATCCTGGCGACGGCGCGCGCGGCGACGAGCGAGTTGCCGCCGAGGTCGAAGAAGCTGTCCTGCACGCCGATTCCGGTGCCGTCGAGGGCGAGCACCTCGGTGAAGATCTCGGCGAGCGCGCATTCCAGCTCGGTCTGCGGTGCGTCCGCCCCGGTGGTCACCCGCACACCTACCTCGGGGGCGGGCAGTGCCTTGCGATCCACCTTGCCGTTGGCGCTCAGCGGCAGTTCGTCGAGCACGACCAGCGCCGAGGGCACCATGTAGGAGGGCAGCGCCCGGCGCAGCGCCGCCATCAAGGCCGCCACCTCCGGTGCGGCGGCGCCCGGTGCGGCGACCACATAGGCGACGAGTTCGTCGTCGCCGGTGCGGCTGGTCCGCGCCACGCAGACAGCACGGGCGACACCGTGCTGGGCGAGCAACGCGGACTCGACCTCGCCGAGCTCGATGCGCAGGCCACGGATCTTGACCTGGAAGTCGGTGCGCCCCAGGTATTCCAGGACGCCGCCGTCGAGCTGCCAGCGGGCCAGGTCGCCCGTGCGGTACATCCGTTGCCCGGGGGTGAACGGGTTGGCGACGAACCGATCGGCCGTCAGATCGGGCCTGCCGAGGTAGCCGCGCGCCAGCTGGGTGCCCGCGAGGTACAGCTCGCCGACCACGCCGGGCGGGACCGGGCGCAGCTGCGGATCGAGCACATAGGTCTTGGTGTTCCACACCGGCGAGCCGATCGGCACGGTGGTCGCCCCGACCGGGCACGGCCAGTAGGTGACGTCGACAGCGGCCTCGGTCGGCCCGTACAGGTTGTGCAGCTCCGGCCCGCGCAGCGCGGCATGGAAGTCGGCGACGGTGGCGCCGGGCAGCGCCTCACCGCTGCAGAACACCCGCCGCAGGTTCGCCCCGCCGCGCACGCGCGGATCGGTGACGAACAACGACAACATCGACGGCACGAAATGCGCTGTGGTGACCGACTTCTCGGTGATGATTCGCGCCAGGTACGCCGGATCGCGGTGCCCGCCGGGTGCGGCCACGACCAGCCGAGCCCCGACCTGCAACGGCCAGAAGAACTCCCAGACCGACACGTCGAAGGTGGCCGGGGTCTTCTGCAGCACGGCGTCGCTGTGGTCGAGCGGGTATTCGGCCTGCATCCACCGCAGCCGGTTGACGATGGCGGCGTGCGTGACCGCCACACCCTTCGGCTTGCCGGTGGATCCCGAGGTGAAGATGACGTAGGCGGGGTGTTCGGGCCGCAGCGGCGCACGGCGGTCGGCGTCGGTGATGGGGGCGATGTCGTGCCCGGTGACGTCGAGGGTGTCCAGGTCGACGCGCAGAGCACCTGCGGGCAGCCGCACACCGTCGCGAGCGGCGGTCAGCACACACACCGGTTTCGCCTGTGCCACAACGGCATCGATGCGATCGACCGGATGCTCCGGATCGATCGGCAGGTAGGCGGCGCCGGTGGCGAGCACGGCGTACATACCGATCACCATCTCGATGCTGCGGTGCAGGCACAAGCCGACGGTGGTCTCCGGGCCCGCACCGCGCGCGATGAGTTCGCGGGCCAGCTGGTTCACCCGTTCGGACAGTTCGGTGTAGCCGATGGCGCGGTCACCGTACTCGAGCGCGACGGCGTGCGGGCTGCGTCGCACCTGGTCGGTGAACAGCGAGACGAGCGTGCCGGTGGGCACCGGGATCTCGGTGGCATTCCATTCCCGCAGCACGCGTTCGCGTTCGGTCGCGGTGATGGCGTTGAGCGCGTGGGCCGGGCTGTCGGGGGCGGCGGCCAGGAACCGGGCGAGGAAGTCCAGGTAGCGGGCGTGATGCGCCGAATTCTCTGTCTCGCCGTAGAGGCGGGGGTTGGCCTCGAAGTCGAGCTGGATGCGGCCGCCGTCGCCGTTGTAGATATTGATGGAGAGGTCTTCGACGGGGCCGGTCGCCAGCACGTGCAGCTGACCGGTGATATCACCGAATTTCAGCTCGTCGTGGAACAGCATGATGTTGACCATCGGCCCGAAGAACCCACGTGCGTCGCGCGAGTAGCCGCAGTCGCGGCGGATGTCGTCGGAGCGGTAGCGCTGGTGCCGCAGGGCGCCGGTGATCTGCAGTTCGGTCTGGCGCACCACATCGGCGACGGTGGTGTTCTCGTCGAAACGCACGCGCAGCGGAACGACGTTGGACACCACACCCGCCGAGCGGCGCAACGCCACGGTGGTGCGCGCCGAGACGGGCAGGCTCAGCACCACGTCGGGATTGCCGGTGACCGAGCGGACGTAGGCGGCGAGGGCGGCGACGATGAGCGCGGAATTGGCCGAGTTGTGCGCGGTGATCGCCTGCGTGAGCAGGGTGTCGAGGTCGGTGTCGAGCACGGCGGTCGCTCGGTGACGGCCGGGGTCGTGGGTGTCGCCGGTCGCCGTCACCGACGACAGCGTCATCGGCTCGCCGACACCGGCGAGTTGTTGCATCCAGTACTCGCGGTCGGCGTGGAAACGGCTGGACTCGCGGTAGCGCGACTCGTCGGCGTAGAGGTCGACCAGTGCGGCGGCGCGCGACACGGAGGGCTCGCGCTGCTCGCCGACCGCGGTGTAGATCTCGGCGGTGCGCGCGAGCGCGTTCATCGCCCCGTATCCGTCGATCACGATGTGGTGACCGCGCTCGTACCAGAACCAGTCGCGCTCCCCGATGCGCAGCACCACATTGATGGTGAGCGGCTCGTTCTCCATGTCGATGGGCGTGCTGGCGTGCTCGTTCATCCACCGTAGTGCGGCCGCGCGCGGATCGGGCTCGCCGCGCAGATCGATACGGGCCCAGCCGGGCCGCCAACTCGGATCGACGCGCTGATGGGGTACGCCGTCGATCTCGAGTAGGCGCACGTGTCCCACCTGGGATTCGGCGCCGAATCGCTCGATGGCGTAGAGCAGCCTGCCCGGGTCGAGATCGCCGTGCAGTTCCACGTAGTGCGCGATCGTGAGCGGAATGTCGGGCCTGATCCGTTGCGCGTACCACAGCGCCGTCTGACCGGGCGACAAAGCGAACGGCTGGCTCGAGTCCTCGTCGGTGACGCATGAGCTGACGCGGTCGGTGGCCAATGAACTCATCAAGCACTCCGTTCTGGTGTGTCACGACTCCCCGAGCAGCGCCCGGGCACACGACGGCCCAGGGCGTGGCTATCCACGCCCATGATTCGGAGTACTCCGGCGGCCGGATGGCTACCGATCTGGACTTATTTCGCGCTCAACGAATTACACCCCTGTAGCAGCAACTCGATGCCGCTTCCCCCGGGTTAAAACAAACCGCTTATTCAGAATTTCCTGAGCCGCGCATAACCTGCGTCTGGTTAGCTCGGCGGCGGCGGGCCAAGAGCAGTCCCGCGCCGATCGCGGTCAGGATAACGGACGCCAGTTCGGGCGCCGCACCGGTCCTGGTCGCGATCGTCGCCGTGTCGCGCAATGGTAGCTGGGCGACCAGCGCCGCGGGGACGACTTGGTCGGAGTGCTGCGTGAGAGTGCCGTCGGCGGTGATGATTCCACTGACCCCGGTGGTTGCCGCGACCACGAGCGCCCGCCCGTGTTCGACCGCGCGCACCCGCGACATCGCCAATTGCTGATACGTCATTTCACTCTCGCCGAAGGTGGCGTTGTTGGTCGGGACAGTCAGCAATTGCGCGCCCGCGGCAAGGGATTCCCGGAATGCCCGGTCGAAGGCGACCTCATAACAGGTGGCGACGCCGATTCGGACATTCGCGGCAGTGACGGTGCCGTCGCCGTGGCCGGGTACGAAATAGCCCGCGCGATCGGCATAGGAAGAGAACAAACGGAAGAAACTTCGCATCGGCAGGTATTCGCCGAAGGGTTGGATGATTTTCTTGTCGTGGCGCTCCCCCGGTCCGGCGGCACCGTTCCAGACGATCACCGAGTTGGTGGTGGTCCGGTCGCCGTTCACCAGGACCGCGCCGACGAGGATCGGGGCACCGATGCGCTCGGAGGCGCGGGTGATGACGGCGGCGGCGTCGGCATTGCGCAGCGGGTCGATATCGGAGGAGTTCTCGGGCCAGATCACGATGTCGGGTTTGCGCTCCTGACCGCGTGCGACGCTGTCGGCCAGTTGCTCGGTGCGCCGGACGTGGTTGTCGAGGACGGCGCGGCGCTGAGCGTTGAAGTCGAGTCCGAGCCGGGGCACGCTGCCCTGGATGGCGGCGACCGTGATCGTGCGCAGACCGTCGTCGGGGGCGGGCAGGGAGGGGCGCAGCGCGAGCCCGGCCAGCGGCGCGACGATCACGGCGAGACCGGTCAGCGCGATGCCCTTGTCGACAGTGCGCTGTCCGGCGCGCACCCGCAGCACGAGGGCGGCGAGCGCGGTGCCGGTGAGGGCCACCGCGAAGCCGATCAGCGGGGCGCCACCGTAGGCCGCCAGGGGCAGGTACCACCCGTCGGCCTGCCCGAAAGCAATTCTCCCCCAAGGGAATCCACCGAAGGGAACATTCGAGCGCGCCCATTCGGTCGCCGTCCACGCCAGCGCCAGCCACACGGGCCATCCGCGGAGTCCGCCGAGCCACCGCGCGAGCATGCCCCAGAGCCCGAAGAACACCGCGCACGCCGTCGACAACGCCAGCCACGGCACGGGGCCCACGTAGATCCCGGTCCACGGCAGCAACGGCAGGAAGAACGCCAACCCGCCGAGCATCCCGTACCCGAACGCGGCCCGCACCCTGCTCGTCCCGTGGACGGCGAGCGTCAGCAGCGCGACAGCGAAGGGCGCGAGAAACCACAGCGGCCGCGGCGGAAAACTGGCGAACAGCAGCACCCCACCGAGCACCGCCAGGGCCATCCGCCCGAACACGGCCCCAGCCGTCGCCGTCCCCACCGCTCGATCGGAACCGGCATCGCCTTCCCGCCCCGCGCCCCGCTCCGACGGCGACGTGCCGTCGGGTCCGTGAGTATCGCTCGTTTCGGAGGCGGGCCGGTGCGTCGACCTTCCCGACTCAGTGGAGCGGACGTCGACAGTGCCCGCTTCCGGCACGGAAGGACTTTCGTGCTCCTTGTCGCCGGGATACGCAGGTCCCTCGGCCGGTCCCGATGGCTCGGTGGGTAGGGGCCGGTCGCCGGTGGCGGGGTCGATCATGCTGTCGCGCTCCGTGATTCGTGGCGGGTCGGCTCAGGCCGCGTAGATGGTCGTGCCGTTGTGCACGGTGCGCAGACAGGTCGGGAGGGGCGCGTCCGGGTCGAGGGCCGGCAGGCCGGGGACGCGCGAGCGCGGATCGGTCGACCAGCGCTGGACGGTGTCGGCGGCCGCGGCGACGACGAGGTCGCCCGCCTCCCAGACCGCGTAGGAGGCCGGTGCGCCGGGAACGAGGGTGCCCGCCATCCCGTCGCGGACACCGCCCGCGCGCCAGGCGCCACGGGTGGCGGCGGCGAAGGCGGCGCGCGGTGACAGTCCGTGGCCGGAGGTGCGGTGGTGCACCGCGGCACGGATCTGCTCCCAGGGATTCAGGGTCGTCACGGGGGCGTCGGAGCCGATCGCGAGGGAGATCCCGGCGGCCGCCATCGCGGCGAACGGATTGAGCCCGGCGGCCCGCTCGGCGCCGAGGCGGGTGGCGTACATGCCGTCGGTTCCACCCCAGGCGGCGTCGAAGCCCGGTTGCACCGACAGGATCACCCCGAGCCGGGCCAGCTGTTCGATCGCGGCGGCATCGGTCATCTCGGCGTGCTCGACCCGGTGCCCGCGCGCGGCGACGGCGGGGCCGCCGAGTTCGCTCGAGACCCGGGCGAATCCGTCGACCACCAGGTCCATGGCCGCGTCGCCGATGGCGTGGAACCCGGCCTGGATCCCGGCTTCGGTGCAGGCGCGCAGGTGGTCGGTGACGGCATCGGCGTCGAGGAAGTTCTTCCCGCAGCCGGCGGCGTCGGCGTACGGTTCGCGCAGCAGCGCGGTATGCGAGCCGAGCGACCCGTCGACGAACAGGTCGCCGCCGAGTCCGTGCACGCCGAGTTCGCCGAGCAGCGCGCGCGCCTCGTCCGCGCCGCGCACGGCCTGGCCCCAGTAGGCGCGCACCTGCACGCCGTGGTCGAAGGCGAGCAGTTCACGCACGTCGTCGCGGCTCGAGATGTCGGGTCCGGCGCATTCGTGCACGGCCACGATGCCGTGCACGGCGGCGCTGTCGAGGGCGGCGGTGCGGGCCGAATCCCGTTGGGCGCGAGACAGTCCGGCCAGGGCGACGGCACGTACCCGGTGGTGGGCGTCGGCGCGCAGCGGTTCGCCACGGTCGCCGGACTCACCGGCGGCATCGAGCAGAGCCGACGACGCGACCGCCGAGTGCGCGTCGATGCGCGCGAGGTAGACAAGCCTGCCCGGCCCCGCGGCCTCGTCGAGTTCGGCGACCGTCGGCGGCCGCTGCTCGGGCCAGGTGGTGTCGTCCCAGCCGTCTCCGATGATCACCCCGCCGGGCTGCCGCGCGGCGTGGGCGCGCACCGCGTCCAGGAGGTCGGCCAGCGAGCGCGCGCCGCGCAGATCCAGCCCGGTGAGCCGCAGTCCGAGGGCGGTGACGTGGACGTGCGGGTCGACGAACGCGGGCGCGACGAACGCGCCGTCGAGGTCGATGATCTCCGCGTCCGGGTGCATGGCTCGCCCGGGCGCCTCGGCGCCGAGCCACACCACGGTGCCGTCGGTGACCGCCATCGCGGTCGCGTCCGGGGAACTGGAACTGTAGAAACGACCGCCGATCAGCAACTGGGTACTCACGGTGCCCCAGTCTGCCGTATCGGCGGATCGTCAGGTCGGCAGGGACAGCACGGCGCACACGTCGGCGTCGCCGAGTCCCGCCGGTGTGTGTCCGCCCGCTCGGGCGGCGATCAGTTCCAACCGCCACGCGGCGGTGGTGAAGTCCGACATCGACTGTCCGGCAGCGGTACTCGCTCGGCGTACCGCGTCGGCCAGTTCCTCGCTCACCGTGACGGTGATCTGCTCGGTGGCCATGCGGGTCACTGTAGACCGTCGGCGCGGGTCGGTCAGGCGGAACCCAGCGCGCGGGGGCCGCGGGTGTGACCGTCGTCGTACCACTGGCCGACGACGTCGCCGTCGACCACGTCACCCCCGGCGTCGACGACCACGCCACGGTAGGGCGAAGGCGCGAACGAGGGCAGCGGGCCGAAGCGCCGGGTGCCGAGCTTCTCGAGGACCGGGCGCAGCAGCGCGCGGGTGGGCGGGAACAGGGCGAGCAGCCCGAGCACCCCGGTGACCAGCCCCGGCACGAACAGCAGGACCGATCCGGTCGCGACGAGCAGCCCGTCGGCGACCGCGCTCTCCGCGCTCACCTCACCGCGCGAGGCCCGGCGGAACCGGTCGAACACCCGCCGCCCCTGCTTGGCGAGCAGGGCCAGTCCCACACCGGAGACCGCGACGAGCACCAGCAGTGCCCACCCGACCCCGATCACCTGGGCGAGGCCGACGAGAGCGGCGATCTCGACGACGAGGTAGAGCACGAACAGCAGGGCGGTCATGGTGATCCTTTCGGACGATCTACCCGTTCAACGCACGAGCACGCGTTTTTTCTCCCGGCCCGAGGCGGATCACTCACCCTCCGGGCCGCACCAGCCCGGTCTCGTACGCCAGCACCACCGCCTGCACCCGGTCGCGCAGCCCGAGTTTGGTGAGCACCCGGCCCACGTGTGTCTTCACGGTGGCTTCGGACAGGAACAGTGCGGCGGCGATCTCGGCGTTGCTCTGCCCGGCGGCGATCTGCTCGAGCACCTCGCGTTCGCGGACGGTGAGCACGTCGAGCACCGCCGGGTCGCGCAGCCCGGCCGGGTCGTCGGCGACGAGGCGGTCGAGCAGGCGTTTGGTCACTTTGGGTGACACCACGGCGTCACCGGCGGCGACACTGCGGATCGCCGAGACGAGGTCTTCCGGCGGGGTGTCTTTGAGCAGGAAGCCGCTCGCCCCCGCGCGCAGCGCGCCGAGGGCGTGTTCGTCGAGGTCGAAGGTGGTCATCACGAGCACGCGCACGCCGTCACCGGCGGCGACGATGCGGCCGGTGGCGGTGACGCCGTCGACCACCGGCATGCGCACATCCATCAGCACGACGTCGGGACGTAGTTCCCCCGCACGGCGCACGGCTTCCTCGCCGTTGGCCGCTTCGCCGACGACCTCGATGTCGGGGTGGGCGCCGAGGACCATTTTCAGGCCCATCCGCATGAGTTCCTGATCGTCCACCACGAGCACACTGATCGGCATTCCCTCACCCTAACGGCCCGTTCAATCGGTTTCGGCGCGTAGCGGGAGGCGGGCGCTCACCTGCCAGCGCCCGTCGGGCAGCTTGCCCGCGTGCAGGGTGCCGCCGAGCACCGCGACGCGTTCGCGCATGCCGACCAGGCCCATACCGCCACCGTGAATCGAGCTCTCCTGCACGGGAACTCCGCCGCTGTCGGTGATCTCGACCAGGATCTCCTCGGCGCCGCGCTGCACCCGCACCACGGCCTTGGCGCTCGCACCGGCGTGCCGGAGGGTGTTGGTGAGCGACTCCTGCACGATGCGGTGCACGCCGAGGCTCACCTCGGGAGCGATGTCGTCGAGTTCGCCGGTGAGCTCGAGGTCGACGGCCAGGCCGGCCTCACGCATCATCTGCGCCAGTTGCGCGATGCCCGCGCTGCCGTGCTGGGGCAGCAGTTCGGGTGCGTGCTCGGTGCGTAACAGTGCGACGGTGCGGCGCAGTTCGCGCAGGGCGTCGCGGCCGGTGCCCGCGATCGTCGACAGCGCGCGTTCGGCGGCGTCCGGGTCGGTGCGCAGGGCGTATTTCGCGCCGTCGGCCTGCACGATGATGACGCTCACCGCGTGCGCGACCACGTCGTGGAGTTCGCGGGCGATGCGGGTGCGTTCGGCGGCGACGGCCTCGTGGGCGCGGCGTTCCTTGTCGTAGTCGGCGACGGCGAGCCGCGCGGCGACCTCGGCGTCGTAGGCGTGCCGGGCGCCGTTGAACTCCGCCAGCGTCCAGCACAGCGCGTAGATGGCGCCGACCAGGATCAGGTCGCCGCCCTTGGGCTCCCGCACCAGCAGCACCGACAGACCCAGATCGAGGGCGAGGAAGCCCACATAGATCAGCCCGTCACGGCGTCCGACGTAGGCCACCAGCGTGTAGAGCATCACCCCGAGCCCGATCAGCGCCACATGCGGTGCGGTGCTCTCGTTCAGCAGGTAGGCGGTGAACGTGCACAGCAGCGACAGCACGAGCAACACCGCGGCCATCGCTCGCGGGTACAGACGGCGCAGCACCACCGGCAACGGCAACAGCACCGACAGCGCGAGGTAGACGACCTTGTTCCTGGCCTCGCCCACGCCGAGGACGTCGAAGCACAGCAGCATCGCCGCGAGGAGGGAGTCGGCGACGATGGGTCGGCCGCGAAGCCACAGACTGAACCGGCGCACCGGCCAAGCCTAGGCGCCCGCTGGCTTTCCGGCCGTGATCTTGATTGCCTTGACGCGTGCAACTCGGAGACTGGACGGTGCTACTGGTGGCCGCGGCGGCGGCGGGCTGGGTCGACGCGGTGGTCGGCGGCGGCGGGCTGATCATCCTGCCCACCCTGTTGCTGGTCGCCCCCGGCATCGCACCGCAGACGGCGCTCGGCACGAACAAGATGGCCGCGCTGGCGGGAACAGCCACGGCGGTACTGACCTTCGCGCGCAAGGTGCCGATGCAGTGGAAGGTGCTGGTGCCCGGTGGGGTGATCGCCGCGATCACCGCCGCGTGCGGTGCGGCGGCCGTGTCGCTCATCGACCGCGAACTGTTCATCCCGATGGTGATGGTCGTGCTCGTCGGCGTGGCGATCTTCGTGACATTGCGCCCGAAGGTCGGGTTGACGATGGCGACGCACCCGCCGACGCGACGCAAGGTGATCCTGGTCGTCGCGCTCGCCTCGGGCCTCATCGGCCTCTACGACGGTTTGCTCGGCCCCGGCACCGGAACCTTCCTCATCATCACCTTCGCCACCCTGCTCGGCACCGAGTTCGTGCGCGCCGCGGCGATGGCGAAGGTCATCAATTGTGGGTCGAACGTGGGCGCGCTGCTGTATCTCGGCGCCACCGGGCACGTGCTGTGGGGGCTCGGCGCGGGCATGGCGGTGGCGAATATCGCCGGTGCCGTTGTGGGTTCGCGGATGGCGCTGGCCAAGGGCGCGGGCTTCGTCCGGGTGGTGCTGCTGGTTGTCGTCGTGGTGATGGTGGTGCGGCTGGGCTGGCAGCAGTTCGCCTAGCGCACCGCGTCGGGTTGGGCGGCCAGCCACGGTTGTAGGACCCGCGAAGTGGTTTCGTGGATCTTGCGGTGCAGGCGTTCACCGTCGTCGATGCTGTGCTGCGGTTGCTGGAACAGCACCGTCAACGCGCCCGAGACCGCGCCGACCACGGCGCCGACCAGGGCGGCGGCGCCGACCTCGTCGAGTTCGTGGGGAAACGCCAGGTGCAGTTGCCTGGCGATCTCGCGCTGGGCGACGAGCTGGGCATGCGCGGCGCGACCGCTCACCGACGGAACGGTGCGCGAGACGCGGGCGCGCAGGGCGGCGATGCGGGCGCCCAGGTCGTCGACGAGGTGTTCGCCGGGGTTGTCGCCCGCGGCGCGCAGGGCACGCAGCAACACCTCGACGGGTCGCTCCCCCGGCCTGCGGGTGGCGATGGCCGCGACCGCCGCGCGCACGCGGTCGTCGGGTTCGGGGAAGAGCAGTTCTTCCTTGCTGGCGAAGTAGTTGAAGAAGGTCCGGGTGCCGACCTCGGCCGCGGCCGCGATTTCGGCGACAGTGGTCTCCTCATAGCCTGCTGCCTCGAACAATTCGACGGCGGCCAGCAGAATCGCACGACGGGTTCGTTCCCTTTTTCGATCGCGGAGGGCAGATGGCGGCACGGCGGGCACCCTACGGCATCCGCGGGTTCTCCGGCGGGAGGATCGGGGCCCGCGCGTCACGGTTGTCGCTGCCCCGGCCCGGTTTTCACGCAGGCCTGGGCACGTGTCGGTGGGAGCCGCTAGCGTAGTCGCGGTGAGTACCACGACTTCACACGAGGTGGACGAAGAGTTCCGCGCGCTCGGGCTCGCCGCGCTGGCCGAGGCCGCGTTGTCGGCGGCCCGCGCGGCGGGAGCCGAATATGCCGATCTACGGGTGCAGCGGTTGGTGACCCAGTCGATCCGGTTGCGCGACGGCCGGGTCGAGGCGGTCACCGATGCCACCGAACTCGGGTTGGCGGTGCGTGTGATCGTCGATGGCACCTGGGGTTTCGCGTCCCACGCCGCCCTCACCCCCGAGACCGCCACCGAGGTGGCGCGTCGCGCGGTGACCGTCGCGCGAGCTCTGCGTTCGCTGAACCGGGAGCGGGTGGAGCTGGCCGACGAACCGGTCTACGACAACGTGTCCTGGGTGTCGGCCTATGATCTCGATCCGTTCGCGGTGCCGACGGCCGACAAAGTGGCGCTGCTGCAGGACTATTCGGGGCGGTTGTCCTCGGCCGACGGCGTCGACCATGTCACCGCCTCGGTGTTGCAGGTCAAGGAACAGACGTTCTATGCCGACACCGCGGGATCGTCGATCACCCAGCAGCGGGTGCGGTTGCATCCGGAACTGGAAGCGGTGACCGTCGACGCCGCGGCCGGGGTGTTCGAGACCATGCGTACCCTCGCCGCGCCGGCGGGTCGCGGGTGGGAGTACGTCACCGGCGCCGACGGAACCTGGGACTGGGCAGACGAACTCGCGCGAATCCCGGGCTGGCTGGCCGAGAAGGTGAAGGCGCCGTCGGTCGTGCCCGGTCCGACCGATCTTGTGATCGACCCGACCAACCTGTGGCTCACCATCCACGAATCCATCGGGCACGCCACCGAGTACGACCGGGCGATCGGCTACGAATCCGCCTATGCGGGTACGTCGTTCGCCACTCCCGACAAGCTCGGCACCTTGCGGTACGGCACACCGATCATGCATGTCACCGGTGACCGCACGCAGGTGAACGGGCTGGCCACCGTCGGTTACGACGACGAGGGTGTGGCGGGCCAGCGGTGGGATCTGGTGCGCGACGGTGTCCTCGTCGGCTACCAGCTCGACCGTGTCTTCGCCCCGCGCCTCGGCCTGGACCGTTCCAACGGCTGCTCCTACGCCGATTCGCCGCACCATGTACCGATCCAGCGGATGGCCAATGTGTCGCTGCAACCGGATCCCGACAGCGACACGAGCACTGCCGAGCTGATCTCGCGGGTCGAGGACGGTCTCTACGTCGTAGGCGACAAATCCTGGTCGATCGATATGCAGCGCTACAACTTCCAGTTCACCGGACAGCGGTTCTTCCGGATCCGCAACGGGGAGCTGACCGGTCAGGTGCGTGATGTCGCCTACCAGGCCACGACAACCGATTTCTGGGGGTCGATGGAGGCGGTCGGCGGGCCGAGCACGTGGCAGCTGGGTGGGGCGTTCAATTGCGGTAAGGCTCAACCGGGTCAGGTAGCGGCGGTGAGCCACGGTTGCCCGTCGGTGCTGGTGCGCGGGGTCAATATTCTCAACACCCGGACGGAGGGCGGCCAGTGAGCGCGAGTGTGTTCCCGGCGGGGGCTGTGGTCGAGCAAGCACTTGCCGCGTCGACGGCCGACGAGGCGATCGTGCTCGTCACCGACGCGCACGAGGCGTCCCTGCGGTGGGCCGGTAATTCGATGACCACCAACGGTTCGTCGGTGTCGCGATCGTGGGCGGTGATCTCGATCTTCCGCGACGGACCGAACTCGGCTCGGGTGGGCTCGATCTCGTCGACCAGTGTCGATCCGGCCGACATCGCGGCCGTCGTGCGGGCCGGTGAGGAGGCCGCGCGCACGGCCGAACCGGCCCAGGACGCCATGCCGCTGCTCGAGCCGACCGAGGACGACTCGGCCACCTGGGAGCAGGCGCCGGGCAGCACCGGGATCGAGGTGTTCGCCGGGCTGGCGCGCGATCTGTCGGCCGGGTTCGACGGCACCGACCGGCTCTACGGTTTCGCCCACCACCAGGTGCACACCACCTGGCTCGGCACCTCCACGGGCATCCGCCGCCGGTTCACCCAGCCCACGGGGTCGGTCGAGATCAATGGAAAGCGCGGGAAGGGCAGCGATCTCGCCAGCGCCTGGGTCGGCGTCGGGACACCCGATTTCGTCGATGTGGACACACCCGGGCTGCTGTCGGAGCTCTCGCGGCGCCTCGACTGGGCCGCCCGCCGGGTCGACCTGCCCGCGGGCCGCTACGAAACCTTGTTGCCGCCCTCGGCGGTCGCGGATCTGATGATCTACATGGCGTGGAGCATGGAGGGACGCGGCGCCCAGGAAGGGCACAACGCGTTCGCCCGTGCGGGCGGCACGCGTGTCGGTGAGCGACTCACCGACCTCTCGCTCACCCTGTATTCCGACCCGAAGGCGAGCGGCCTGGAGTACCGGCCGTTCGTGGCGACACCCTCCTCGTCGGAGTCGCTGTCGGTGTTCGACAACGGTCTGTCCGCGCGGCGTGTCGACTGGATCTCCGGCGGCGCCATCGAATCGCTGATCTACCCGCGCGCCACCGCCGCCGAATTCGGCACCACCGCAACGGTTCCCGGTGAGAACCTGCTGCTCACCGGCGGCGGCGACGCCACCCTGGACGACATGATCGCCCGAACCGAACGCGGCTTGCTGCTCACCTGCCTGTGGTACATCCGCGAGGTCGATCCGGCAACCCTGCTGCTCACCGGCCTCACCCGCGACGGTGTGTACCTCGTCGAAGACGGAAAAGTCACCGGCGCGGTGAACAACTTCCGCTTCAACGAGAGCCCCCTCGACCTGTTGCGGCGGGTCTCGGAAGCAGGCGCGACCGAGATCACTCTTCCTCGCGAATGGAAGGACTGGTTCAGTCGAACGGCTATGCCCCCGTTGCGGATTCCGGACTTCCACATGTCGTCGGTGAGCCAGGCGACCTGAGCCGAAGGGGCCGGCGGTGCATGCCCGCACCGCCGGCCCAGGGTTCGCCTACGCGACCGCGCGACCCGGCAGTGGGCTCTAGCCCCAGTCGGCGAGACTGGTGGCGCTTCCCTCCGCCAGGTGCAGGATCACGTCCGCACCCTCGATGGTGTCGGGATCCAAGGGGAAGTAGCCCTGTTCGGGTTTCGTATCCGTCCGGATTTCCGCAGTGCCGAGGGTATCGGCGGCCACCAACCCCCAAGTGGGTGTTGCCTTCTGGAGTATGCCCTCGTACGTGCCCGGGTCGGGTTCGCCGAGTTCCAGGCCGGCGCTGCGCCCGAGGCTGCCGAGGATCGCCTGGTAGCGCTGCCCCATCAGTGCCGCGACGATCGCGCCCGCGCCCGACCAGGTGAGATTCATCGGGCCCATTCGCATGATGCTCGAGGTGCGGCGCAGGTGCAGGTTGTGGGCGCACACCAGGGTCGGGCCGCGTGAACTCTCGACGGTGCGGATATCGAGCAGGTTCTCGGCCATCAGGGCGTCGCGGGTGGCGGACAACGCCGACCAGCGTTCGTCGTCGGGAAGAGGGTCGGCGGCTCGTGCGTGGTAGCGCAGCAGCCCGAGTCCGGTGGTGAGATGGACTGCGGCCCTGTGCCATTCGTCGAGCGAGGTGGCGGCGATTCGTTCCGGTGCCTTGGCATGGAGGCGGACGAGCAGGTCGTCGGCGATGACGCGCAGGCGCGCGGCATCGGTGCCCGCGCCCACCGAGACGGCCGGGTCCATGATCGCCTCGGTGCGGTTCCACCGGTCGTCCGCACCTGCCACCTCGCGGATGTCGAGGTCGAGTTGTAGGTAGTCGCAGGCATATTCGAGGTAGGGGCGCGGACTCGGTGCGTACATGGTTTCCATCGCGCCGTCGAAACCGTGGATGCTCACGCGGTCCTCGGGCGGCAGTTCGGCGTTGTGGGCGTGTAGGCGGGCCACCAGTTCCCGGTTGGCGTCGAAGGCGCCGAAGCCATGTGTGAACCCGGTCCTCATCACCTCGTCGAGGGTGCCGACGCCGTGGCGCACATAGTCGTCCACGGTGAGGGCGGCGGCTCGGTCCGTTTCCAGGGCGATGGACCGGAAACCTCCGTCTACCAGTTCGCCGAACAATTCGTTGCGCACGGCCGCGAAGCCCGGTTCCTTGTGCGTGGGTTCGCCGAATGCGAGGAGCTCGCAGGTGGACGGGATGGTGTTCCAGATTCTCTGATTCATATGAGTACATCGTATCGTTGAAGAAACGGTGTAAATCTGGCCGGGCTTTCTTCGATAATAGCCGAGTAAAGTCTCAAACTGTGAGGAAGCTGCGTCCGTCGGATCTGGCCCAGGAGCACGGCATCTCCACCCAGGCGGTGCGCAACTACGAACAGGACGGGTGTCTCCCACCCGCCGACCGCACCCCCGCCGGTTACCGCGTCTACACAGAGCTCCACGCGGCCGCTCTGCGCACCTACCTCACCCTGATCCCCGCCTTCGGCCATGCCACCGCGAGTCGCATCATGCGCGCGCTGCACGACGACCGCCTCGACACGGCTCTCACCGAGATCGACCGTGCCCACGCTCGTCTACTCGAGGACCGCGAAACTCTCGCCTCTGTCCGCCGCGCGGTCGACCACCTCACGAGCGAATCATCCTTCTCCACAGTGGATTCCGAGGCTGCGTACACCATTGGCGAACTCGCCGCGCACCTGCGGCTCACCCCTGCCACGCTCCGAGCTTGGGAAGCGGCAGGCATCCTCTTGCCTGTCCGCGATTCCGCCACCGGCTACCGGGTGTACACGTCCACCGACCGTCGTGACGCTCATCTGGCGGCGATTCTCCGTCGCGGTGGTTACCGGCTCGAGCACATCGCGGTCGTCATTGCGCAGATCCGTGGGGCAGGGAGTACCGAGGGTCTGACTGCTGCTTTGAGCGGATGGGAGGGCAAGCTGACCGAGCAGGGGCTTGCGATGCTTGATGCGGGGGGTGTGTTTCGTGGGTACGTGGGTGTGCTCGGCATGTAAGTGGTTGCCTTGGAATAATTTTCGTGACTGGTGAGCTGTTGGTCTCGGGTACAGGTCGGGGCTTTCACGTACTGCAGGTTCGGCCCGACTGGACGGCTCGAGTGGTGCCGCCTGCCGGATTCCTGGTGGTGTGGAACGCCCTCGGTGTTTTGTGCACCACGGGGGTATTGGGCTGTATTTTTGGAGCGCTGGCGCGCTCGAGCGCGGCCCCTGAGGGGCCACGCGAACAGCGCTCGAGACTTGCGCTTCGCGCATGCGCTTCGAGCGCTGTTCGCGCGGCCGGGCCGCTGCGCCGCTTCGCGGCGGACCCTCCTCGAGGTCGGGTCGTGCGGGGCTAGGAGGGCGGTCATGGCGGACTTGAGTGGTCCCCGCCTCACACCCTCTCGAGCACCGCCGAGGCCCCGATCCCACCTGCCGCGCAAATGCCCAACAGCGCGGTCTCTTTCCCGCTCCGAGCCAGCTCATTGGCCATAGTCGTCACCATTCGGGCACCGGTGGCGCCGAACGGATGCCCGAGCGAGATGGAGCCGCCGTGCACGTTCAAGGTGTCGATATCGACGGACCCCACCGCTTCGTCGCGGTCGAGCCGGTTCTTGGCCCACTCCGTACTCTCCAACATACGAAGCACCGAAAGGGTCTGCGCTGCGAAGGCTTCATGGATATCGACGAGGTCGATATCGCCCAGGGACATACCTGCCTTGTCGAGCGCACGCGGCATCGAGATCGCCGGCCCGATGAGCACCTGGTCCGCTGGGTCGACGCTCACATAACTCCACGACCGGAATGCGGCCAGTGGCGTGAGGCCCAGCGCCCGAGCCTTCTCCTCGCTCATCAACAACACCGCCGACGCACCATCGGTGAGCGGGCTCGCGTTACCTGCGGTGACGGTGCCGTTCTCGGCGAACACCGGCTTCAGCGCGGCAAGCTTCTCCACGCTCGTATTCGCCCGGACCAGACCGTCGGTCTCGATCCGTTTGCCGGACGGCGTCTCGATCGGCACGACCTCGTCATCGAAGCGGCCCGAGGCGATAGCGGCGGCGGCGCGCTGGTGGGAGCGGGCGGCGAAAGCGTCCTGGTCGGCGCGGGAGATGCCGTTGATCCTGGCCATCTTCTCGGCGGACTCACCCATCACCTCACCGGTGGTCCGCTCGGAGATCTTCGGCTGACGCGGCAGGATGTCGGTGAACGGCGCGAGCTGACGCACCACGTCGAGGTAGTCCTTGGCCGACGGCTTGCCGAGGGCGACCGGCGCGACCGCGTGCACCACTTTCTGCGGCAGCTTGATCTCGGCGTTGCTGGTGGAATCGCTGCCGCCCGCGATCATGATGTCGTATTCGCCGCGTTCGATCGCCGCGGCCGCTGAGGTGACGGCCTGCAGACCCGACGCGCACGCCCGCGTCACGGTGTATCCCTCGCACCCGAAATCCAGGTTCAGATCCAGGGCCACCTCGCGCGCGATATTCGGCGCGTGGCTCGGCAGGATCACCCCGCCCCACACGATGGACTGGATCTCGGCGGGCGCGATGCCGGTGCGCGCGAGCAGACCGCGCACCGCCGCACCGGCCAGGGCGATACTGTCGAGCCGGGTCAGGTCGGTGAACGCGCGGACGAACGGGGTGCGGGCACCCGCGATCACGACGGCGCGGCGGCGGTTCTCGGCCATGGGGGTCCTTTCGTCTGAACCCTCACGGTATCCGATACCAGCGGTACTGGGTACCGTTTCGGTCAGGCGGGCGTGATCTCGAGGCCGATGGTGCCGTCCTTGCCCCGCCGCAGGTTGCTGAAGAAGATCACCAGCGGGCCGGTGAGCCGGTACTTGCGGCGCAGCAGCGAACGCACCTGCTCGGTCTCGGCGCCGTCGAGCACGCGCGCGGTGCCCGACACCACCGCGCCGTGCGTCTTACCGCGCGCATCGCACGGCTGCACGGTCACCTCGGCGTTGCGGCGGATGCGCTTGACCTTCCAGCTGTCGGTCACCGTCCAGACATACAGCTTGTCCTCGCGCGACACGGCCCACACCGGGGTACCGACGGGTGTGCCGTCCTTACGATACGTGGTGAGCAGAACATAGTTCGCGGTCGCGGCCTCGCCCAGGCGGTTCGTCATCCCCTGAGCCTAGCGGTGCGAAAACTGGTACGGGCGGGGCGCCGGAAAGGTTCGTAGGCTCGGATTCATGAGCGATGCCGCAGTGCCGATGTTGTGGAGTGGTGATCTCGGGGCCACGTTGGCGTTCTATCGAACGCTGGGGTGGACGGTGACCCATGAGCAGACCCGGCCGTATGCGTACGGGGTGGTCGAGGGTCACGGGACTGCGTTGCATTTCTCGCCGGCTCCGGGCGGGGTCGAGCTGCCGCTCGAACACGTTGCGGCGCTGCTGCTGGTCGACGACGTCGCCGACCGGCACGCGAAGTTCACCGCCGCACTGCGCACCGCGTACGGCAAGATCCCGGTGAAGGGTTGCCCGCGGATCACCCGTTTCCGGCCGGGGCAGTCGCGATTCACGCTGGTCGATCCGGTCGGCAACACGCTGCTGGTGATCCAGCGCGACGAACCGGAGTCCCTCGAATACGGCGGTTCCCGCGAACTCGAGGGTCTACCGAGAGTTCTCGACAATGCCCGCATCTTCCGCGATTTCAAGAACGACGACCGCGCCGCCACCCGAGCCCTGGAAACCGGTCTACGCCGTTTCGGCGCCACCGCTTCCGCGACAGACCTGGCCCGCGCCTACGCCGCCCTGGCCGAACTGGCCGTCGCCGCAGGCGATTCCGACCGCCTCAATCACTGGAAATCCGAACTGAACACCCTGAACCTCACCTCCGAGGAACGCGCCTCGCTGGCGACCGACGCCGCCGCACCGGACCAGCTCAACGCCTGGCTCTCAATGACCGAGTGACCGCCCCAGGTCGCGATGGCTGCGACCTGAAAAATCGCTACGCTCTGCGAATCGCAGGGTCGACCCGTCCGTAGCCGCGTCAAACACCACTGCAAGACCTTTCCCTCGCGGTGAACAGAAGACTGTCCGACATGGGTTCCGACTGGTTTCGTGTCACCGTACAGACGAAAAGACTGACCGGACTATCCGTTTCGATGCGGAGATCGGAGCGGAACGATGAGCCCGAGGTGGGCCCGGCAGGATGAGTTCGGGATTCGACTCGACTGGGGGCCGACGGGGGCGGCAGTGATCGGTGCGGGTGCGGCCTGCGTGGTGGTGGTCGATGTGTTGTCCTTCAGTACGGCGGTGTCTGTCGCCGTCTCGGCGGGTACTGCGGTCTACCCCTATCGCTGGCGTGACGATTCCGCGCAGGTGTTCGCGGCGCGGCACGGTGCCGAACTCGCCGTCGGACGACGTGCTGTCGACGCCACCCATCCGTGGTCGCTGTCTCCGGCGGCGATCCGCCGCGCACCGTTCGCCGAGCGCCTGGTCCTGCCCTCCCCCAACGGTTCGACCATCGCCTCGGCTGTGGTGGGTCCGCCCGTCGTCGCGGCCTGTCTGCGCAATGCCGATGCGGTCGCCACGTGGATCACCGAGCGGCGGTGGGGCACGCCCCAGCAGCCGATCGCGATCGTTCCCGCCGGTGAACGGTGGCCGGACGACGCCACACTTCGGCCCGCTGTCGAGGACCTGCTCGGCGCCGGAGCCCTCGTGGCCGCGCTGATCGACCGAGGTTGTGGTCGACCCTCGCCCGAAGCCCGCTCCGCCGCACATGCTTTCCTGTCGGTGACGAACATCGGCACGGAACTCGACGAGTGTGCGTCGGGCCGGGAACTTCGATCGGGCGGCTTCGCAGACGATGTCGACATCGCGGCGCAGATCAATGCGGACACCGTCGTTCCGGTCCTCGCCGACGGCGCGTTCACCGATCACAGCCGTGAGCCGCCCTCCCCGGCGACCGGTGGGCGATGAGTCGCTGCCGCCGACCCACCGCCCCGAATCTAGTGATTCGAGCCGATCACCACACGACGAGGCAACCCCGGAATGGCACTGACGTCGCCTCCGACCCGTCCGAGGCCAGAGCCACGGTGTAGGTGACGGCGCCGTAGAGCGACGGACCCGTCACGGGAGCGCCGTGGGCGGCGGCGGTGATACCGCTCGAGAAGAGATTAGTTTCGCGAGGTCAGCACGCTCGGCCCGTCGGCGGTCACGGCGATCGTGTGCTCGCTGTGGGCACAGCGTGATCCATCGGCCGAGCGGATGGTCCACCCGTCGGCGTCGGTGTAGACCTTGTCGGTGCCCGCCGCGAACCAGGGTTCGATGGCGATGGTGAGCCCCGGCCGCAGCAGGAATCCGCGCCCGGCCCGTCCGTTGTTGGCCACGTGCGGATCTTCGTGCATGGTCCGCCCGATGCCATGCCCGCCGTATTCGGTATTGATCGGATACCCGTATCCGCGTGCGACATTCGCGATCGCGGCCGAGATATCGCCCAGCCGGTTACCGGGTTGCGCGGCGGCGATCCCGGCGGCCAGCGCCTCCTCGGTGGCCCGCACCAGCCGCTGATCGTCGGCCGAGCCGGTGCCGACGGTGAACGAGATCGCCGAGTCCGCGCTCCAGCCGTCGATGGTGACGGCCAGGTCGGCGGTGAGCAGATCACCGTCGCGCAGCACGTAATCATGCGGAAGCCCGTGCAGGACAGCATCGTTGACAGCCAAACACACCGTATTGCGGAACGGTCCACGCCCGAACGACGGCGAGTAGTCCCAGTAGCACGACACCGCGCCGCGCTCGCGAATCCGTTCGCGCACATAGGCTTCCAGCTCGAGCAGGTTCACCCCCACCAGCGCTCGTTCGCGCACGCCGGCCAGTACGTCCGCGACGAACCGGCCGGTCACCCGCATTCGTTCGATCTCCTCGGGAGTCTTCAACTCCACCATCACGCCTCCACTCGGTATTTTTATACCGACACTAGCCGTGCCGGTATAAAAATACCAAGCTCAGCGGTTGAGGTTGCCCATGTCGACCGGGATCTGCGCGCCGGTCACCTGACCCGCCTCGTCCGAACACAGCCACACCACCGCTGCGGCTATCTCCTCCGGCTGACAGATGTAGCTGGGCAGCGCGTTCATGAAGATGGGCCCGAGGGTGCTCGCGTACTCCTCGAGCAGCGGGCCCATCTCGCCCATCTGCATCCCGGTCGCCACCCCCGCCGGGTGCACGGTGTTCACCCGGATGCCGTACCCACCGAGCTCGTTGGCCATGGTCTTGGCCAGGCCGGTGATGGCGTGCTTGCTGGCGACGTAGTGGCCGACGAACGGCATGCCCTTGAGTCCGGCCACCGAACTGGTGAACACCATCGCACCACCGCTGCCCTGCGCGATCAGGTGTGGCACAGCCGCTTTCGCGGTATGCCACACACCGGTCAGGTTCACATCGATGGTCTCGCGCCACTGTTCGGGCGTGATCTCCCACGACAACGCCGCCGAGCAGATGCCCGCGTTGGCGACCACCACGTCGAGCCTGCCGAGCTGCTCGATACCCGCGGCCAGCGCGGCCGAGAGCGCGTCGAAATCGCGCACATCGACCTTGCTCGCGACGATCCGGCCACCCGCGGCCTCGACGAGCTTCACCGTCTCGGCCAGGTCGTCTTCCGTCGCCCCCGCGTATCCGGTGCTGCCGAATTCCGCGCAGGCGTCGACGGCGATCACATCGGCGCCTTCCTCGGCGAAGCGCACCGCCTCGGCCCTGCCCTGTCCGCGCGCCGCGCCCGTCACGAAGACCACCTTGTCCTCGAACCGTCGTGCCACGTTCCTACCTCCGAACCTCGTCGTCCTTCATGAACACTTCACCACCACGGAACGGGCCGTGCGGTACGAAACCGGATTTCCGGCGGCGTCGGGCCCTACACGGCGGCAGGATCGTGGGCGAAGCTCGCCCACGCCCGGACGACGATCTCCCCCGCGGCATCGACACCGGCGAGGGTGACATCGACGCGCGGCTCACCGTCCTGGATGTAGTGCTGGGTGATGTGACCCGAGCAGGTCACGGTGTCGCCCGGCGGCAGGGCGCGTAGCACGCGGGTGCGGAAGCGGCGGATGTTCTCGGCGCCGAGCCAGTCGGTGGCGTAGGTGGCGAGCAGTTCGGCCGAGTGCGGTGTGTTGTCCTCGGCGGCAACGGATCCGGTGACCGACGCCCACGACTCGGCGACGAGCCCGCCGGTGCGGTCGAAGTACTGGACGAGCGATTCGGAGCCGTCCGGGTCGTGCCGGTCGATCGCGCGGACGGCGGTCAGCCGATCACCGGCGCGCGGTGGCGGCCCGAAGAACCGGTGGTCGGTCTCGGTCCGGCCACCGGTGACGCGCCCACCCGCGGGCAGGAACGTCGGCGGGACCACGGGCCGTTCGGCGAGCCGGTAGGCCGGATCGCGCGAGAGCGCCCGGGCCGCGAACAACCGGATGTCCTCGGTGTCCAGATCGACGGCCACCGCCCTACCTGCGTGCACGCTCACGATCACTCCTCTCGTCCTGCTCGGCCGCCACGCTAGGTGGCCACCGGTGTTGTGACCGGTTCCTCTCCCGCTGATCGGGACATCGCGACGCGGGCGGGAAAACATGTCCACTGACCGGGACGACCCCATCACCGCCGACCCCCGACGGGCACACCATCGGCGCAGCTCATCCCCACTCCGCCCGAACATGGAGGTTTCGATGCCGGAGAACCCGCCGAACGGCCGAACCCAGTCCGCCACACCCGAATTCCGGGAGATCGAGGCCGCTGCCGCACCCACCCGCTTCGCCCGCGGCTGGCACTGCCTCGGCCTGCTCTCGTCGTTCCGCGACGGTGTGCCCCACGAGGTCAAGGCTTTCGGCACCACCCTGGTGGTGTTCCAGTCCGAGACCGACGGCGCCCTGCACGTGCTCGACGGTTTCTGCAGGCACATGGGCGGCAACCTCGCCCACGGCACCATCAAGGGCGACTCGATCGCCTGCCCGTTCCACGATTGGCGCTGGGGCGGCAACGGCAAGTGCACGGCGATCCCGTACGCGCGCCGGGTTCCCCCGCTGGCCAAGACCCGATCCTGGCCGACGCTGGAACGCAACGGCCAGCTCTACATCTGGCACGACCCGCAGGGCAGCAAGCCCACCGACGCGGTGACCATTCCCGAGATCGAGGGCTACGGCAGCCCGGAATGGACCGACTGGACGTGGAACTCGATGCTCATCGAAGGCTCACACTGTCGTGAGATCGTCGACAACGTCGTCGACATGGCGCATTTCTTCTACGTGCACTACGCGTTCCCGCGCTATTTCAAGAACGTCTTCGAGGGTCACGTCGCCACCCAGTACATGCGCTCGACGCCGCGCCACGACATCGAGGTCGGCACCAGTTACGACGATCCGAACTCGACGTTGCGTTCGGACGCTTCGTATTTCGGCCCCTCCTACATGATCGATTGGCTGTGGAGCGAGGCCAACGGCATGACGATCGAGACGGTCCTCATCAACTGCCACTACCCGGTCAGCGAGAACTCCTTCGTGCTGCAGTACGGCGCGATGGTGAAGAAGCCGCAGGGCATGTCCGATGCCGACGCCGAGGCGATGGCCGCGCAGTTCGCGCGCGGTGTGGAGGTCGGCTTCGAGCAGGACGTCGAGATCTGGAAGAACAAGGCCCCCATCGACAACCCGCTCCTCTCGGAGGAGGACGGGCCGGTCTACCAGCTGCGCCGTTGGTACAAGCAGTTCTACGTCGATGTCGACGAGGTCACCGAGGACATGACCAAGCGCTTCGAATTCGAGATCGACACCGAGCGGGCCGTCACCAGCTGGGAGGCCGAGGTGGCCGACAACATCGCCCGCGGCCGGGTCGTCGACACCACCGCCTGATCCGCATCCACCTTCAGAGAAAGCACCACCCATGACCAACGTGCTCGACAACATCATGGCGATCGCCGACCGCCTGCGTGAGCAGAGCCCCGAGGCCGAACGCCTCGGTCAGCTGCCCGACGCGACCGCGAAGATGCTGAAGGCGGCCGGCCCGATCCGGTTGCTGCAGCCCAAGAAGTACGGCGGGTTCGAGGCCCACCCCCGCGAGTTCGCCGAGACGGTGATGGCCGCCGCCTCGCTCGACCCGGCCACCGGCTGGATCTGCGGCATCGTCGGCGTGCACCCGTGGCAGCTGGCCTTCGCCGATCCGAAGGTGCAGGAGGAGGTGTGGGGCTCCGACAGTGACACCTGGATGGCCTCGCCGTACGCGCCGACCGGCATCGCGCGCCCGGTGGAGGGCGGCTACATCTTCAACGGCCGCTGGCAGTTCAGCTCCGGCACCGATCACTGCGACTGGATCTTCCTGGGCGCCATGCTCGGTGACGCCGAGGGCAAGATGGCGATGCCGCCGACGATGCTGCACATGATCCTGCCGCGCGCCGACTACACCATCGTCGAGGACTCCTGGAATGTCGTGGGGCTCAAGGGCACCGGATCCAAGGACATCATCGTCAAGGACGCCTTCGTGCCGTCCTACCGGGTGATGAACGGCGATCACGTGATCGACGGGACCGCGCAGCGCGAGTACGGCGTCACCGACACGCTCTACAAGATGCCGTGGTCGACGATGTTCCCGCTCGGCATCAGCGCCGCGGTGGTCGGCATCGCCGAGGGCGCGCTCGCCGCGCACCTGGACTACCAGCGCGAACGGGTCGGCGCCCAGGGCACCGCCGTCAAGGACGACCCGTATGTGTTGTTCGCGATCGGCGAGGCGGCGGCCGATATCAATGCCGCGCGCCAGGAGCTGCTGGCCAACGTGGATCGCGTGTGGGACCTGGTCGACGCCGGGAAGGAGGTCGGCTTCGCCGATCGCGCGGCGGGCAGACGCACCCAGGTGCGTGCGGCGTGGCGGGCGGTGATGGCCGTGGACCAGATCTTCGCCCGATCCGGCGGCAACGCGCTGCGCATGGACAAGCCCCTGCAGCGCTTCTGGCGCGACGCGCACGCCGGCCTCAACCACGCCATCCACGTGCCGAGCACGGTCTACCACGCCTCGGCGCTGAGTTCGCTCGGCATCGACCCCGCCCCGAACCTGCGCTCGATGATCTGAGCGAATACCGAAGAAGGACAACGTCGATGACAGACATCAAGAGCCTCGGCTATGTGAAGATCCAGACCGCCGACATGGACCGCTGGCGCAAGTTCGCCTTCGAGGTCCTCGGTTTCGCCCAGGGCAGCGGCCCCGACGAGGACGCGCTGTATCTGCGGATGGACGAGCGCGCCGCCCGGATGGTGGTGGTGCCCGGTGAGTCCGACGCGGTGGTGACCATCGGCTGGGAGGTGCGCGACCACGCCGCACTGGTTCGGGTGCAGGAGGCGGTCACGGCGGCCGGCATCGCGGTGAAGCCGCTGTCGGTCGAGGAGGCCGACGCACGGCGGGTCGAGGAGGCCATCACTTTCGAGGACCCCACCGGCGCCACACTCGAGGTGTTCCACGGCGCGCTGCTCGACCACAGCCCCGTGGTCACGCCCTTCGGCGCGAAATTCGTCACGGGCGCACAGGGTTTGGGCCACGTGGTGCTGCCGACGATGGACCTGGGCGGCGCGTTCGAGTTCTACACCGAGGTGCTCGGCTTCCTGCCGCGCGGCGCCTTCCGCATCCCCGCGCCGCCGGAGTACGGGCCGGTGCGGATCCGGTTCCTCGGCGTCAACGAACGCCATCACAGCCTGGCACTGTGCCCCGCGCCGCACGGCGGGGCGCCGGGCCTGATCCACATCATGGTCGAGGTAGACAGCCTCGACGCGGTCGGCCAGGCCCTGGACCGGGTGAGCAAGGACGGCTTCTCGGTGTCCTCGACGCTCGGCAGGCACACCAACGACAAGATGGTGTCGTTCTACGTCCGCGCGCCCGGCGGCTGGGACATCGAGTTCGGCACCGAGGGCATGCGGGTGGACGAGCGGTACTACACCGCCGAGGAGATCACCGCCGACAGCTACTGGGGCCACGACTGGTCCGGCAGCGAGCCGCTCGCGGCGATGTAACCCGGCACACACCGACCGGCCCCCGGTCCGAGCCTCGCTCGGGCCGGGGGTTTTCGTGTTTTCGCTATGCGATGCCCCGTATTCCTGTGACAGCTACCACAGGAAGTGGTATAAATAGGCATATGCCTAATCGAAATATGCGCTAGGCATCAGCTCGTTGATCCGAATGGAGAGCTCATGGTCATCCAGGCCGAGGCCACCACCCCGAGCGCGATTCTCGATCGCGCGTCCCTGCTGCTCGACGCCTTCGACGGGCCGGGCAGGCTCACCCTCGCCCAGATCGTGCGCCGTACCGGTCTACCCCGGTCCTCGGCACACCGCATGCTGGAGCGATTGGTGCAGTTGCGTTGGCTACGCCGCGAAGGCCGTGACTACGAGCTCGGCATCCGGCTGATGGAGCTGGGTTCGCTCGCGGTGCACCAGGATCGGCTGCATCGCGCCGCCATGCCCTTCCTGCACGAACTGCACCGCGCCACCGGATTCGTCGTGCACTTGGCGGTCCTCGACGGCGCCGACGTGGTGTATCTGGACAAGATCGGCGGCGACTTGGCCGCGGCCGTGCCCACCCGCGTCGGCGGCCGGCGGCCCGCGCACTGTACGGCGGTCGGCAAGGCGATCCTCGCCTCGGCCGACGAGCGCCGCCTCGCGGAAATCCTCACCGCCCAGGGCTCGCGGACCCGCTACTCGATCAACTCCAGGGCCCAACTCGACGCGGAACTGGCTAAAGTGCGGGCGCACGGCGTCGCCGTGGAACGCGAGGAATCACTGCCCGGTTTCGGCTGTATCGCCGCACCGATCGGCGACCTCGGCCAGGCCGCCGTGGCGGCGGTCTCGGTGTGCGGCCCCGTGGATCGGATGCTGTTCGACCACCGGCTGAGCGCCCCGGTACGCACCACAGCGCTCAACATCTGGCGCCATGTCGACGACGGTCGGGTACGAGTGCGCCCGACCCTGCAACAGCACCCCCGCCCGTTGAATATCGGCCCACGCCCCCTTGCGCCGGCCGGCCAGCGAGCACGCGACTACGCCTGATCGAGGTACTGCGGCCGTCGCTCCCCCACGGTGCGTCCGGTTCGCGAGCGCGCATATGCCGTCACTCCGCTTCCGGTGCGGGTGGCGGTCGCGTCGGCTGGGGTAGGTAGCGATCAGCACCCGCCCCGGCCGACGTCGACGGTGTGTTACCCGCGCACCGGCTCGTTGACGCAGAAGCTGTGGCAGATACGTTCGCGCACAATGACTTCCGGATGTTCGGGATCGAACCAGCGGTCCACATGGGCCCAGTGGACGGGGTGCATGAGATACGCGCCGTCCAGCCCGTCGAGGTCGGTGAACTGCTGTTCCCAGACATGAGTCCACGACGCGGATCCGATCGCGCGCGTGGTCCGGCTCAGCCGCCAGGACCGGATGGTCGAGATGTAGTGCGGCATGCGGAGCAGATCGGCTTCGAACCGGTCGACGGTCGCGGGCGGGGTTTCCGGCGAGACACGAAGCAGGAGAACGCGATACACCGACCCTGCAGGTGGTTCGGCGGCGCCGGCGGTGCCTGCCACGTACTCGGCGCCGTCCATGTGGACGACACCGTCGACCATCGGGTCCCACTGTGGTGCAACGGTTTCCCATGCCGAGGCGTCGTCGAAGCGCAGGTGCACCAGGATGTCCCCGCCGTTGCGCACACCGTGCAGAGTCGGCTGGACGAGGACTCGGCGGGCCGGTGATGCGAGCGCGCCGGCCCGCAGGTCCGCGAGCACTCGATCGGCGTCGGCCGTAGGGGCCAGATGAATGAGCCGGATGACGTCAAACATTGCCGAGCCTCTCGATGTCGGCGGGTGCGGCGCCGGTGGTCCTGGTGCGTTCGAGGACGAGATGATCGACGTCGTCCCACCAGTGCCGCACGGATTCGTCGAGGCGCCCTTGCCAGGTCATCGCCCACCAGCCCGCCGCACCGTCGAGGACCCAGGTGGCGGTCACCGTGTTGGACTCGTCCGGGAACCAGACGGGCGGGCTCACAACCAGCCGCTCCAGTGTCATGCCGCGGGCCCGGGCACCCGGCGCATACCCGCTCAGATAGGTGTCGACGAACTCCTTCGCCCGGCCGGGTCTCGTGACGACGGTGTCGATGACATAGACGTTCGTGGTGTCCATCCGCCGACGATAGGCAGCCGTCGCGGCAGGTCGGCGGGTTGTTTCCGCCCAGCGGGAGAACCCGGTCCGGTGCACCGGGATCCCGCCCTACGGTGAGGCGCACGACGCGCTGACCGACCGTGTCGGCACATTCACAGGAGGTTCAGTGACAATCCGTGACTACCCGACCACGGGGCCGGGTGCCGTGCCGGATCCCGAGGTGGCGGCGATGCTGGCGGCCCTGGACGCGGGATTTCCCGATGTGGCCGCGATGTCGGCCGCCGACGCGCGGGCCGCAATCTTCGCGAGACGTGGTGCGCCACAGCGGCTTCCCGATCTTCCCTCGGTCCGCGACGTGGTCGTCGACGGACCGGGCGGTGCGTTGACGGTGCGGGTGTACCGGCCCCACGACGACGGGCCGCCCCGGCCGGTGATCGTGTTCGCACACGGCGGCGGTTTCGTCTTCTGCGATCTCGACAGTCACGACGAGTTCTGCCGCTCCATGGCAGTGGGTGTCGGAGCGGTGGTCGTCGCGGTCGACTACCGCCTCGCCCCGGAACATCCCGGGCCCGCCGCCCACGACGACATGCTCGCCACAGTCCGGTGGGCAGCCGAACACATCGCTACATACGGCGGCGACCCCGCCCGCATCGCGCTGGCGGGTGACAGCGCGGGCGGCAACCTCTCCGCCACGGTCGCGCTCGCGGTGCGTGACGGGAACGGCCCGCCGGTGGCCGCGCAGATCCTGCTCTACCCCGTGATCGACGACGACTTCGACACCGAGTCCTACCGCCGCTTCGGCACCGGCCACTACAACACCACCCGGGCGATGCGCTGGTACTGGCAGCAGTACGCACCGCACGGCACCGACGACGTGCGCCTGGTCCCCACCCGCGCCGAAACCCTCGCGGGCGTAGCCCCCGCCGTCGTGGTGACCGCCGAACTCGACCCACCGTGCTCGGCAGGCGACGCCTACGCCGCACGCCTGAAAGCCGACGGCGTGCCGGTGCATCACCGCCGCTACGACGGCCTGTTCCACGGCTTCCTGACCATCCCGTCCCTGGCCGCGACCCAGTCGGCGCGCACCGAGATCTGGGCGATGATCCGCGAAACCCTCGGTCTCGGCTGAACCCCAGACTCCTCGGCGACGCCTACTCGGGCGCGTCCGGGTGCCCGCCCGCCGCCTGCACACGCTGCTCGATCTCACGCCAGCGTCCGGGCGTGGGATGCGGGTACTCGGCGCGGTCGTCGTGTTCGGCGCCTGCCAGGATCGTCGCGGCCTGGTCGATCTCGTCGATCAACTGCTGGGCGAGTTCGCGTTCGGCGGCGTAGTGGCGCTGGGCCCACTGCAGCACGATCTGCGAATAGGCCCAGCCCGGTTCGGATTTGGCGGCTTCGGCGTCGACGGCGGCGCGCTGCTCGAGCTGGTCGACGTCGGCGATGTGGTCGCGCAGAATCTGCTTGAGCCGCTCGGGTGAGCCGAGGTGGCCGAACATCACGCGCAGCAGCACATGGTGTTTGAGGACCGAGGGATCGACGGGCGCCTCGTTCCACCAGGTGGTGACGGCGGCACGGCCCGCGTCGGTGATCTGGTACAGCCTGCGCCCGCGCATGGCGTTGTCGCTGTCGAGCCGGGAGGAGGCGAAACCGTGCTGTTCGAGCTTCTTCAGTTCCGCGTAGATCTGGCTGTAGGACGGGGTCCAGTAGAAGTAGCGCAGGCTCCAGTCGGCCCACTTCTTCAGGTCGTAGCCGGAGATCTCCTCTTCGAAGGAGAGCATCGCCAGGACCGCCCAACTGGTCGGCGGCAGGTTGGGCACGCCGGGGTCGGGGTCGGTGTTCGGCACCGGTGCATGGTAGCAACCGGCCCGGTCACCTCGGCTGTGTCGGCAACCGCTCACCGGGAGGACATCTTGAGAGCCGCACCGCCCGCCACCGATTCTGGGGGTATGAATGCAGACAATGTCGTCGTCGACGCAGGTGTTCCCAGCCCGGCCGAGCTGCGCGCGGTGCTCGGGCATTTCGCCACCGGGGTGGCGGTGATCGCCGCGCACGACGGCACCCGGCCGATCGGTTTCACCTGCCAGTCGGTGGTGTCGGTGTCGCTGAATCCGCCGTATGTGTCGTTCTGTCCGGCCAAGAGTTCGACGAGCTGGCCACTGCTGCGCCGCACGGGAACGCTGTGCATCAACATCCTGGCCGAGGATCAGCGGGCGGTGTGCGGCCGGTTCGCGGTGAGCGGCGGCGACAAGTTCGCCGGTGTGGAGTGGAGTCCGGCGGGCAACGGCGCGCCCGCCCTGCACGGGGCGCTCGCCCATATCGAGGCGTCGGTGGAGCTCGAGCACGACGCGGGCGACCACACCGTTGTGCTGGCCCGGATCAGTTGTCTGCGGGCCACCGAGGGCGCGCGACCGCTGCTGTACTACCGGGGTGGTTTCGGCGGTTTCGCCGGCTGACACGGCGACGGGGTGGTCGTCCGAAGACGACCACCCCGTTGCCCGTGGATCACGCCTCGAGCACGTCGAAACCCTTGTAGCCCGCGGCCGCCACCTCGGCGATGATCTGCCCGTAGACGCCGAACCCACCGACGAACGGCATGAACACCCTCGGCTTGCCCTCGATATTGGCGCCCAGGTACCACGAATTCGCCTCGAGCATCAGCGTTCCCGCTGCCCGGTCGGCGCATTCCCGCACCCACGCCTCGACCGCGTCGGGCCGGGCTTCCAGCGCCACCGCGCCCTGGTCGTCGAGGAACCGGATCGCCTCGGCCACCCAGTCGACGTGCAGTTCCGAGTGCAGCACCATGTTCGCCAGCACCGACGGACTGCCCGGACCGGTGAGATTGAACAGATTCGGGAACCCTGAGATACCCAGGCCCAGATAGGTTTTCGGGCCTTCCGCCCAGGTCTCGTTGAGGGTGACACCGCCGCGGCCGACGATGTTCATCCGCGAGACCGACCCGGTCATCGCATCGAATCCGGTGGCGAGCACGAGGGTGTCGAGACGGTAGTGCGTCTCGGTCGTGTGCACACCGTCGGCATCGATGCCGGTGATCGGGGTGGCGCGCAGGTCGACGAGGTCGACATTGTCGCGGTTGAAGGTCTGGTAGTAGTTCGTGTCGGTGCAGATCCGCTTGGTGCCGATCGGGTGATCGCGCGGGATCAGGATGTCGGCCACGCGCGGGTCGTCGATCACCGCGCGCACCTTCTCCTCCCAGAACAGCCGCGCGGTGTCGTTGGCCTCGCGGGTCAGGAGCTGATCGGCGAAGGTCTTGGAGAACAGCACCCCACCCAGCTCCCACCGGCGCTGATACGCCTCGCGGCGTTCCTCGTCGGTCGCCTCGACCGCGAGCTTCGGGTGCGGCTGGTGCGGTGAGCCGCCGCCACTGGCCATCGACAGCCGCCTGCGCTCGGCGTAGTTCGCCTTCTGCGCCTGCCGCTGTTCCTCGGTGATCGGCGTATTGCCCGCCGGGACACTGTAATTGGGCGTGCGCTGGAAGACGTGCAGGCGAGCGACCTCCTCGGCCAGGCACGGAATCGTCTGGATCCCGGACGAACCCGTGCCGATCACACCCACCCGCTGCCCGGCCAGATCGACACCGTCGTGCGGCCAGTGCGAAGTGTGCAGTACCCGACCCGCGAAGGTGTCCAGGCCCGGGATGGCCGGGGTGTTGGCGTTCGACAGCGGGCCGGTGGCCAGCACCACGAACCGGGCCGACACCGCGCGCCCGGTGTCGTTGCCGACCTGCCAGCGCAGGGCAGGCTCGTCGAGCACGATATCGGTGACGCGCGTGCCGAATTCGATGTCGCGGCGCAGGTCGAAGCGGTCGGCGACGTGTTCGAGGTAGGCCAGGATCTCGGGCTGGGTGGCGTATTTCTCGCTCCAGTTCCATTCCTGCTGCAGGTCCTCGTCGAAGGAGTACGAGTAGTCGACGCTCTCGACATCGCAGCGGGCACCCGGATAGCGGTTCCAGTACCAGACGCCGCCCACGCCGTCGGCGGCCTCGAACACCCGCACGGTGAGTCCTTGTTCGCGGAACTTGTGCAGGGCGTAGAGCCCGGCGATGCCCGCGCCGACGACGACCACGTCGACCTCGGCCGGACCCTTCCCTGGTGACGATGGGGTCTTCACTGTGCCTGCCTTTCGATGGAGACCGGTTCTCCGCCGCGACGCTAGGGATCCGATCGGCATCCGAGCAGGTGGCCTTCCCGCTGACCGGCACGTTCGCCGGATCGTTGTCGCCTCCCGGTGATCGGGATGACCCGCGTCACACCGGCGGGTGCGGGCATACGGTCGGGGCAAGTCGAGGCGGTATCAGGAGGAACAGTGGTGGACTGGAACGACGAGGTGGACGTGCTGGTCGCGGGCTCCGGCGGTGGCCTCGCGGGTGCGTACACCGCGGCCCGCGAGGGGCTCACCGTCGCGGTGGTCGAGGCGACCGACAAGTTCGGCGGCACGACAGCGTATTCCGGTGGTGGCGGCGTCTGGTACCCCTGCAACCCCGTCCTCGAGCGGGCGGGCACCGACGACACCCTCGACGACGCGCTCACCTACTACCGTGCCGTCGTCGGTGACCGCACGCCCGAGGACCTGCAGCAGACCTATGTGCGGCGCGGTCGCGACCTCATCGAATACCTGGAATCCGACGAGCATTTCGCGTTCCAGATGCTGCCCTGGCCCGACTATTTCGGCAAGGCGCCCAAGGCGCGGCTCGACGGTCAGCGCCACATCATGCCGACACCGTTGCCCGCCGCCGAGCTGGGCGATCTGCGGGAATCCCTGCGCGGTCCGCTCGACACCGACCGGCTCGGGGCACCGCTGCCCGACCTGCTGATCGGCGGGCAGGCGCTGATCGGGCGGTTCCTGCGGGCGCTGTCGGGTTATCCCAACGTCACGTTGCACCTGTCCGCGCCGTTGGTCGAGCTGGTGGTCGAGGACGGGGTGGTGACCGGTGCGATCATCGAACGCGACGGGCAGCGCCACGCCATCCGCGCTCGCCGGGGCGTGGTGCTCGCGGCAGGCGGTTTCGAACAGAACCAGCAGTTGCGCGAGCAGTACGGTGTGCCCGGCCAGGCCCGGGACACCATGGGGCCCTGGGGAAATCAGGGACTGGCCCACCAGGCGGGGATCGCCGCAGGCGCCGACACCGACCTGATGGACCAGGCCTGGTGGTCACCCGGCCTGACCCATCCCGACGGGCGTTCGGCGTTCGCGCTGTGGTTCACCGGCGGCATCTTCGTCGACCGGAACGGCGAACGGTTCGTCAACGAGTCCGCCCCCTACGACCGGCTCGGCCGCGAGGTGATCCGACGGCTCGAGGCAGGCGAGATGACGTTGCCGTTCTGGATGATCTACGACGACTCCGAAGGCGAGGTGCCGCCGATCAAGGCCACCAATGTGTCCATGGTCGAGACCGAGAAATACGTCGCCGCCGGCCTGTGGCACACCGCCGAAACGCTGGCCGAACTGGCCGCGAAGATCGGAGTGCCTGCCGACAAGCTCGAGGCCACCGTCGAACGGTTCAACAGCATGGTCGCCACCGGCGTCGACCCGGACTTCGGGCGCGGCGACGAGGCGTACGACCGCGCCTTCTCCAACGGCGAACCACCGCTGGTTCGCATCGACAAGGGCCCGTTCCACGCGGCCGCCTTCGGCATCTCCGATCTCGGCACCAAGGGCGGCCTGCGCACCGACAGCGCCGCGCGCGTCCTCGACCGCGACGGGCAACCGATCCCCGGCCTGTACGCCGCGGGCAACACCATGGCCGCGGTGAGCGGCGAGGTGTACCCCGGCGGCGGCAACCCGATCGGTGCGTCGATGCTGTTCAGCCACCTCGCCGTCCTGGACATGCTGGGCAGTTAGGCCCCGGTCTCCTCGAAGGTGGCGCCACTGTGCGCTATCCGTTCGAGGGCGTAGGCGGGGTCGATCAGCGCCTCGGGCATGTGGATGCCCGGTGGCACGGCAGCACCGCGGAGCCCGAGCAACCGTTCGACCCCGAGCGCGATCCCGAGCGCGGTCAGCGGACGCTGTCCGCCCGGATGCACGAGTGTGCGACGCACTCGCCGAGCCGCGCCCGAGAAGTCGCTTCCCTCGACGTCGACGACGACCTCGAGGGAAGCGCCCGCGCCGCGCCGCCGGCCCGCGGACTCGCCGACCGCCAGGTCGAACCGGACGTTCGGCGCGCCCGTGGCCAGCGCGAGACTCGGCACGTCCAGGATCGGAACGCTCTGCCCGGCGAGCACCACCCCGTCACCGACCCGTACGTCGGCTCGGGCGTCGTCGCCGCTCACCCAGGTGAACACGCCGTCGCGGCGGATCAGTCCCGCGGTGGTGACTGCCGACCAGCGCTCCATGTCCGCGATGCCCGCCGGTCCCCCGGTATCGGAATCGTCCAGCGCCGCGGCGATTCCGATCCGTTCGACCCGCTCGAACTCCGCCGCGACCGCCAGGGTGGCGAGCACGACGATCCCGCCGAGATAGTGACTCGCCAGCAGGACCGGCGCCGCGGCCCGCCCACCACCCGCGACGACCTCGGGAGCGATGTCGAGCAGACCGCTGGACAGGCTCAGATAGGGCACGCCGTGGCGCGCGGCGAAGCCGAGCCCGTGCAGATGGGCGTCCCACAGTGCCGCCACCACCGCGGAATACGCGGCGTCGGCGGGCAGACCGAGGTCGGCGCGAGTGATGTCGATGGTGACCGCGTTCGCGCCACCGAGGCTCTCGGCGACTCGTCGCGCGCGTTCGATGTCCCGGCCCGCGATCGTGAGCTCGAGTTCCGGATACCACCGGCGCAGCAGCGCCGCCGTCCCCGCGCCCGCCTGCCCCGAGCCGCCCATGATCAGTACCGATGTCGCCTGTCGCGTCACGTCTTCTCCTTCGTCCAGTCAAGCTACATTTTGTAACTTACACTTTGTAGCTAAACTGGGGCGACTACGCAAGGGAGGAAGATTGCCGACCACGCCGACGCGCCTGTCCAGACCCGCAAGGCACGAACAGTTGATCGAGACCGCGCTGGCGATCGTGCGCGCCGAGGGCGCCGACGCACTGACTCTGCTCAGCCTCGCCGAGGCCGCCGGGGTGAGCAGACCGATCGTGTACGACCACTTCGGCACCCGTCCCGGACTGCTGCTCGAGCTGTATCGACGGCTCGACGAACGCCATCGGACCGCGACCGCCACGGCACTGGCGAGCGCCGCCCCCACCCCGGTCGAGATCGCGCGCGTGCTGAGCGGCGCGTATTTCACGTGCGCCACCGATATGCCCGAATTCAGCGCGGTCTCCGCCGCGCTCAAAGGGAATCGGGACATGGAGGCGATCCAGCGGGACCTGCTCGATGCCTACCTCACGTTGATGACGGACGCATTGATCCCGCACAGCGACCTCGCGGCCGACGCTCTTCGACTGCGGTGCGTCGGCATTCTCGGCGCGGCCGAAACGATCGCCGAGGAGCTGAACGCGCGGCGCTGCTCCCTCGACGCCGCGATCGGAGCCCTCGCCGATCTGATCGTCGGCAGCATCACGACGAGCGTCGCGACCTAGATCTCCCGCTGGCCGGGAAGCAGCCGCCCACCCACCCACCGGCCGTGATTGCGTTCATCGACCACTCCATCACCCATCTCCAGGAGCGACACGATGACATCAGCGGACCACATTCGAGACACGGTGCGGCGGTATGTGGAGACCGTCGGCGCCGGGACGGCCGCCGACGTCGTCGCGCTCTACCGCGAGGACGCCACCGTGGAGGACCCGGTCGGCAGCGAGGTGCGAGTCGGTCACGCCGCGATCACCGAGTTCTACGCCGCCATCGAGTCCCTTGACACGTCGACGGAACTGCTGAGCATCCGGGTCGCGGGCAACAGCGCCGCGTTCAACTTCCGGGTGGTCACCCGCTTCGGCGAGCAGACGTTCACGCTCGAGCCGATCGATGTGATGACCTTCGACGAGGACGGGCGCATCACCAGCATGCGGGCGTTCTGGTCGCAGGACGACATGGTAGTGAGCTGAGGAGCCCGAGAATGACTGCGAACCAGCAACAGTGGGACCACGAGGTCGGCTTCCTCGTCGTCGGCAGCGGTGCGGGTGGGCTCACGGGCGCACTCGCCGCGGCCGACCGCGGCCTCGACACGCTCGTCATCGAGAAGGCCGCCCACTACGGCGGCAGCACGGCTCTTTCGGGTGGCGGCATCTGGGTACCGAACAATCCGACCCTGCTGCGGGAGGGTCTGCGTGACGATCGCGCCGACGTGCGCGCCTATCTCGACGCGGTGGTCGGCGACCGGGTGCCGACCGCCAATCTCGACCGTTTCATCGACGAGGGCCCGCGCATGCTGGAGTTCCTCGAGACCAGCCCGCACCTGCGATTCCAATGGTGCACAGGCTATTCCGACTACCACCCCGAGGCGCCGGGTGGCCGCCCGGCCGGTCGGTCGATCGAACCGCTGCCCGTCGATCTCAAACAGCTCGGCCCCGACGAGGATCTGCTGCGCCCGGCCGCCCTCGCCACCCCACCGGGTCTGTTCATCACCTCCAAGGACTTCGTCCAGCTCAATATGGTGACCCGCACCTGGAAGGCGCGCTGGACCGCGCTGCTCACCGGGTTGCGCGCGATCAAGGCCATCGTGTTGCGCAGGCACATGGACACACTCGGCCGCGCTCTCATCGCCAGGCTGCGTCTTGCCCTGCGGGACGCGGGGGTGCCGTTGTGGCTGAACACCCCGCTGCGGTCGCTGATCACCGACGACACCGGCGCGGTGATCGGCGTGATCGCCGAGCGCGGCGGCCGCGAGATCCGCATCCGCGCCCGCGCCGGTGTCCTGCTGGCCACCGGCGGGTTCGAGCACAACCAGGCCATGCGCAAGCAGTACCTGCCCGACGGCGGCCGCGACAATTTCAGCGCGGCCTCGGCGGACAACACCGGCGACGGCATCGTGGCCGGTGAAAAGGTCGGCGCCGCAGTGGATCTGATGGACGACGCCTGGTGGATGCCGTCGTTCCAGCGCCCGGAGGGTGTGAACCAGGTGCTGGTGTCGGAGCGGTCGATCCCGTGCTCGATCATCGTCGACAGCTCGGGCGCCCGCTTCACCAACGAGGCCGCGCCCTATGTCACCTTCGTGCATGCCCAGCTGGCCGGATCGCACGACCCGGCCTGGCTGATCTTCGATGCGAAAGCCAAGAGCCGCTACCCGATCGGCGGCGTCGTGCCGGGCCAGAAGTTCCCGGCGTCCTGGCTCGAGAGCGGTCTTCTGCGCACCGGCGCGACGGTCGACGAGCTGGCGGCGGCCATCGGTGTGCCCGCACTCGGCTTGCGCGAGTCCGTCGAGCGGTTCAACGGGTTCGCCCGCAACGGCCACGACGACGACTTCGGGCGCGGTGACAGCGCGTACGACAACTACTACGGCGACCCGACCCTGCCCCAGCCGACCCTCGACCCGCTCGACCGAGGCCCGTACTACGCGCTGCGGATTCGCATCGGTGATCTCGGCACCAAAGGCGGGCTGGTCTACAACGAGAACGCCCAGGTGCTGCGCGCCGACGGTTCCGTCATCGACGGGCTCTACGCGGCGGGCAACACCTCCGCTGCGGTGATGGGCAACGACTACGCGGGCGCGGGCGCGACCATCGGTCCGGCCATGGTGTTCGGGTACGTCGCCGCCGACCACGCCGCGACCGCGCGCTGACCCCGGGGTCCGATCATGCAACCCATCCAGTGCACCACCTGCGGAAACCGGGTGCTCGCCGAGAAGTTCAGCCCGAGTCACACCAGCGTGCAGTGGCTCGACGACGCCGAGTCCGCCTGCCCGGAGTTCGCCCGCCGGGCGGCCCTCGGCGAGCCGAGCAGCTGGATCCCGACCTGCCCGGCGCTGCGCGATTCCATCGAACGAGCTGTCGCCAGGCGAATTGGCGACCGATCAGCTCCGCAACGAACCGGTCCCCGGCCGCCTCGGCTGAGGCGACACAACCAGGAGAACATCATGCACAGACTCGACGGTCATCGGACGCTGGTCACCGGCGCCGGATCCGGTATCGGCCGCGCGACGGCGCTGCGCCTGCTCGACGAGGGCGCGACGGTGGTCGGCGCCGACGTATCGGCCGACGGCCTCGCGGCCACCGCCACGCAGGCGAAGGAACGCGGCACGGGTGAGCGTTTCAGCGTCCTCACCCTCGATATCGGCAGCGAGGAATCGGTGGTCGAGGGTGTCCGATCGGCCACCGCCACCCTGGGCGGTCTGGATTCGGTGGTGAACGCGGCGGGTATCCTGCGTGCCTCGCACACCGAGCAGACCTCCCTCGAGTTGTGGAACCAGATCATCGGGGTGAATCTCACCGGCACGTTCCTCGTGGTCCGTGAGGCGCTGCCCGCGCTGCTGGCCAATCCACGCTCGACCATCGTGAACTTCAGCTCCACCTCGGCGGCCTTCGCGCACCCCTACATGGCGGCGTACGCGGCGAGCAAGGGCGGCATCCAGTCCTTCACCCACGCCATCGCCCTCGAGTACGGCGGCAAGGGTGTGCGTGCGGTGTCGGTGGCGCCGGGCAGCATCAAGTCCGGGATCACCGATGCCACCGGTGGTTACGTGCCCGCCGATGCCGACTGGTCGCTGTTCGCCAAGCTGTCTCCCGTGTTGCCGACCGAGCTGGAGTCCGGTGGCGCGGGTATGGGCGACCCGGACGCGGTGGCGGGCGTGATCGCCATGCTGGTGTCCGAGGACGGCGCGTTCATCACCGGCACCGAGATCCGGATCGACGGGGGAACCCACGCCTGATGAGCATCACCTATGACGGCACGCTGCGCGAATTGCCCACCGACGCAGGCGTTCTGCGCTACCACGAGGCCGGTGACGGGCCGCCCCTGCTGTTGCTGCACGGCTCCGGCCCCGGGGTGACCGGGTGGCGCAACTTCCGTGGCAATCTGGCCACCTTCGCCGAGCGGTTCCGCTGCCTGGTTCTCGAGTTCCCCGGTTTCGGGGTGAGCGACGACTTCGGCGGACACCCGATGGTGACCGCCTTGGACGCGGTGGCACGCTTCGTCGACGGACTCGGCCTGGAGCGGGTCGATATCATCGGCAACTCGATGGGCGGCGGCGTGGCGCTGAATTACGCCATCGCGCGACCGGATCGGGTGGGCAAGCTGGTGACCATCGGCGGGATCGGGCGCAACCTGTTCAGCCCTGGTCCCGGCGAGGGCATCAAGCTGCTGCAGGAGTTCACCGAGGAACCGACGCGGGAACGTCTGGTGCAGTGGTTGCATTCGATGGTGTTCGATCCGGCGATGGTGACCGAGGAACTCGTCGAGGAGCGCTGGACTCAGGCCACCGATCCCGCGACCCTGGACAGCGCCCGGCGCATGTACAGCAAGGCGGCGTTCACGGCGATGGTGCGGGCGATGGAAGCTTCCGACGCTCCCCCGCCCTGGGCCATGCTGCACAAAGTGCAGGCGCCGACGCTGGTCACCTGGGGCCGCGACGACCGGGTGAGCCCGCTCGACATGGCCCTGATCCCGATGCGCACGATCCCGCGCGCCGAACTGCACGTGTTCCCGAACTGCGGGCACTGGGCGATGATCGAGCGGAAGGAAGAATTCGAATCGACGGTGCTGGCGTTCCTCACGCGCTGACAGCGTCTCTTTCCACCTTCACTGTATACCGTAAAGGGGGCCTTGCCACAAGGCCCCCTTTGTGGCGCATAATCGTCGGCCGCAGCATTTCACCTGCGGAAACACCGAAAGTGAGGGCTTGTGCCGGAACACGGTCACGACGAGGAATTGCAGTCGGAGCGCGAGTACGTGGCGCACCTGTACGCGCGGCTCGACGCCGAGCGCGCACAGGTGAAGGGCCGCTACACCGCCGCGCTGCGCGGCACCGGTAACTCCCCGATGGAACGCGACAACGAGGTGCGCGCGCTCGGGAAGGAGATCCAGCGCCTGAACGTCGCCGACAACGGTCTGTGTTTCGGCAGGCTGGATGCGGTGTCGGGGGAACCGTCCTACATCGGTCGCATCGGCCTGTTCGATGCCGGCGACGACTTCGAACCACTGCTGCTCGACTGGCGCGCGCCCGCCGCCCGCGCGTTCTATGTGGCCACCGCCGCCAACCCGGAGGGCATGCGCAGGCGGCGGCAGTTTCACACCCGTGATCGCCGGGTGCTCGACTTCACCGACGAGATCCTCGGCAGGCCCGACGCGGGCGAAGGCGGCGACGCGGCGCTGCTGGCGGCGGTGAACGCACCGCGCGGGGACGGGATGCGCGACATCGTGGCGACGATCCAGGCCGAGCAGGACGAGATCATCCGCCTCGAACACCCGGGCGTCACCGTGATCGAAGGCGGCCCCGGCACCGGCAAGACCGTCGTCGCGCTGCACCGGGTGGCCTATCTGCTCTACACCCAGCGCAAGCGGATGGAACGCCAAGGTGTGCTGGTGGTCGGCCCGAATCCGGCGTTCCTGAACCACATCGCGCACGTGCTGCCCGCGCTGGGTGAGACGAATGTCGTCTTCGCCACCACCGCCGATCTGATGCCCGGGCTGCACGCCACCGCCGAGGACGCACCGGAAGCGGCGCGCGTCAAAGGCTCGCTGCGCATTCTCGATGTGCTCGGTGCCGCGATCGCGGACCGGCAACGGCTGCCCGCGGTGCCGCGGGACATCGAGCTGGCCGACACGACGGTGCGCGTCGACGCGGCCGTCGCGGAGTGGGCGCGCGAGGAGGCGCGGGCGAGCGGACGCCCGCACAACGAGGCTCGGGCGGTGTTCGCCGAGATCGTCACCTATGTGCTCACCGAACGGGCGATCGCCCGCATCGGGAAGGGCTGGTTGACGCGCGAGGACAGCGAGGCGTGGGAGCAGCTGCGCGCGGACCTGACCGCCGAACTCGCCGAGAACACCGATTTCGTCGCTGTGCTCGACGAATGCTGGCCTGTTCTCACCCCGGAAGGGCTTCTCGCCGAACTGTATTCGTCCCCGGACTGTCTTCGCGCCGCGTCCGCGGACGAGTCGCTGTGGCGGGCCGGCGGTGCCGCGTGGACGGTGTCGGACGTGCCGTTGCTCGACGAACTGGTCGATCTGCTCGGAAGCGGCGCCCCCGCCGACGACAGCGCCGAACGCGCCCGCAAGGCCGAAGCCGCCTATGCCGAGGGCGTACTCGACACCCTGATCAGCCGCGAAGACCTGATGGACGACGAGGACCATCTGCTCGCCCAGGACATGCTCTACGGCGAGGACCTCGCCGACCGGTTCCTCGAGCGCGACACCCGCGAGCTCGCCGAACGCGCTGCGGCCGACCGTGATTGGACCTACGGGCACGTGGTCGTCGACGAGGCGCAGGAGCTCTCGGAGATGGACTGGCGGGTGCTGATGCGCCGCTGTCCGAGCCGCTCGTTCACCATCGTCGGCGACCTGGCCCAGCGCCGGTCACCGGCAGGTGCCACCGCGTGGGCGACGGTGCTCGACCCGTATGTTCCGGGCCGCTGGGTGTACCGCTCACTCACGGTGAACTACCGCACGCCCGCCGAGATCATGGCGGTCGCCGCCGCCGTGCTCGCCGAGTTCGCGCCGGAGGTTCGGCCACCGGATTCGGTGCGCGCGTGTGGTGTGCAGCCGTGGTCGCAGCAGGTCGATGCATCCGAATTTCCTTCGGCCATCGAGGCATTCGTGCGTACCGAGGCCGACCGGGAGGGCACGAGTGTGGTGATCGGCCCGGTCGGCATGCCGGGCACTGTGCCCGCGTCGGAAACCAAGGGCCTGGAGTTCGACGCCGTGCTCGTCGTCGAGCCGGGAAGGATTCTCGCGGAGGGACCGCGTGGCGCGGCGGAGCTGTATGTCGCACTCACCCGCGCCACCCAGCGCCTCGGCGTCGTCCACCACGCCCCTCTCCCGGACGCACTCACCGGCCTGGCCGAGGCGCCGGAACCCCTCCCGGTCCGGTGATGTTCCGCAGGCCACCGACTTAGCGTTGGGTGCTGCCCGCGTCCACCGGCAGGGTGACGGCGGTGATGTAGCGGGCTTCGTCGGAGGCCAGGAACAGGGTGGCGTTGGCGATGTCGACGGGGTCGACCCACGGGATGGGCAGCATGTTCATCGACGTGGCGGCCTCGGCGAATTCCTCGCGGGTCGGATTCTCCCGGTCGGGACGGAAGACCTTGCGCACCATGTCGTTCTGGATCATCGGGGTGTCCACATTGGTCGGGTGCACGGTGTTCACCCGGACATGGTGGGGCGCGAGTTCCTTCGCCAGCGAACGCATCAAGCCGACGACACCGTGTTTGGCCGCGACGTAGTGGGCGACGCCGACCAGCCCGCGTAATCCGGCGATGGAGCTGGTCAGGATCATCGCTCCCCCGTCACGAGCGATGAGGTGTGGTGTGGCCGCCTTGCAGGTCTGCCACACACCGGTGAGGTTGATGTCGATCATGGTCTGCCACTGCCGCTCGGTCAGCTCGAGGGCGAACGCGCTCGAGCTGATTCCGGCTGTGGCACAGACGATGTCGAGCCCACCGAGCTCGCCCACCCCGGCGTCGACGGCGGCCCGCAACGCCGACCCGTCGCGCACGTCGACGACCGTGGCGACGATCCGCGCACCCGTCGCCTCGACGGCACGGACGGTCTCGTCGAGATCGTCACGGCTCGCCGGGGGCGTCACCACGGTCTCGACCGGTCCGCAGAGGTCGAGCGCGATGATGTCGGCGCCCTCCTCGGCCAGCCGGATCGCCTGCGCGCGGCCGATACCACGAGCGGCGCCGGTCACCACCGCTACTTTGCCCGAAACCCGTCCCATGTCACACCTTCTGAGTCAGTCCGGCATCCACCACGAGCTGGGTTCCCGTCACATAACGGGACTCGTCGGATGCGAGGAAGAGCACGGCATTGCTGACGTCGACCGGTTCCACCCACGGGACCGGCAGCAGGGTGCGCCGGGCGAGTGCCTCGGCCGCGTCCTGCCGCGTCGGATTCGCCAGGTCCGGGCGCAGTTTCGCGTAGACCTCGTCGTTGAGAATCATCGGCGTCGCCACCGACCCCGGGTGCACGGTGTTCACCCGTATACCGCGCGGCCCGAGCTCGTTGGCCAGCGTGCGCGCCAACCCGACCACGGCGTGCTTGCTCGCCGAATAGTGCGCCGCCATGGCACCGCCGACGATTCCGTTGACGGAGCTGACGATCACGATCGACCCACCGTCTACCAGCGCAGGCGCACCGGCACGCACCGTGTGCCAAGCACCGGTCAGATTGATATCGATGGTCCGCTGCCAGGCCTGGTCGGTGAGCTCCCACGACGGTGCGAGGTCGGTGTAGATGCCCGCGTTGGCCACGATCACGTCGAGCCTGCCGAGCTCACGCACCCCACCGGCGACGGCCGCATCGAGCACGTCCGCCTCACGCACATCGGCAGCAGCGGTGACGCACCGCCGTCCCAGCGCCTCGACGCCCTGCTTGGTCGTCGCCAATTCCGTTGCGGCGGTCTCTATATCGAGGGCAATGATATCGGCGCCCTCCTCGGCAAGCCGCACGCAGTGCGCACGACCCATACCCCTGGCCGCACCGGTGACCAGCGCGACCCTGTCCTGCATGCGATTCATCGGGCGCCCCTACCAGATCGAGTGTCCACCCGGCCGACGCTAGGTTCGCCGGACCCCCGAATCGCCAGGCTCTCCCGGTGAGCGGGCGATGCGCCGAGACTTCCCACCTATTGGGAGCGGCCGTGTCGATCTGCCCCGATCCAGCGGGTGTCGGCCATGTGATCCGGCTCGCCGGGCTTTACCTGAAGCGCAGTTCAGGTAATAGCTTGGGGGCAACGTGTAAAACCGACTGGGAGAAGTGATGACGATCGATGCGGCAGTGCGGGTACTGGAGCGGTACGAGGGAGCGTTCAACTCCAACGATGCGGAGGCGATGAACGCATTGTTTTGGGACGACAGCACTTTCGTAAACTTCAGCGGCAGTGTGGCCACCGGCCGCGACGAACTGCTGGCCAAACAACGTTTCGTGTTCGGCGTGGGCGGTCCACTCCACAACGTCGATGTCCAGTACCACCTCGAAAAGACGATCGAGCTGGCACCGACATTCGTGCAGGTCGTCGCGCGTCAACGCACACGAGGCAGTGCCGATCCGGCGCAGGACCCGATGCACGGCGTGGTCATCTTCACCCTCGAACAGCGCGCGAGTGAATGGCGCATTCGCACCGGTCAGAACACCCCGGTGCGATAGCAACGCGACCGGCCGTTCCCGACCTGATGCGACGGGACTGGGAGGGGCGCACTTCCGCCCGAGTGCGGCTCGCTCCTCTCAGCCTTGCCGTTGTCGATCCTCGCGAAGCCGCTGGATTGCCCTCCTGATCGACACCGCCCGATCAGCGCCGGGATCTTTACGCTGTTCGAAGTCGATGAGCCGACCGGCGGCGGAGTGATTGCCCATCACCATGGCGAGAAGGACCTTCATGTCGTCGGCCGAGGTGGTGTTCGCGGGACGGCTGGTTTCCGGCGCGGCGGGCTGGTCGGTCTTGATCGCTCGAGCGCCGTCGACGTCTCCCTGGCCGAGCGCAGATGTTGCATGAGCCTCGGCGAACGAAGGTCTGTGATCCTGCGGCTGTTCAGCAGGCTGAGGTCCTACGCCGGTACCGGTCTCGGACCGGGCATAGCGGTAGGAAAACGTGGCAGCCACGGCGCCGACAACAAGAACCGTGAGTCCGGTCGGCAGGATCATCTTCGCGGATTCGGCACCCTTACGTTTTTCCTCAGCCGCCCGCTCATAGGTGGTAACCCCAGACGAATCATCGCCGAAAATCCAACACTCCGTGCCCGGCGTCATAACCTTCCCATCGCAGGTCGGCCCGGCATTCGGATCCTTACGGGAGGCGATGAACCACCGACGACAAGGATCAGCCCGATCGGCACAGCCACCACCGCGATCAGCATGCACACAGCAGCGACCAGCTGCCGACGATCACCAGACATCGGCTGCTCGCACTCCGATGATCGGACGGCGCCGAAAAATAGGTGATCGTGCGGTACTCATGATCGTCCCCTCGAGTAGACCTACTGTGCCAGTTGACCACTCTCGGCGGGGTCTGCGAAAAGACCTACGGGGCCGAACGCGGTGCACACGCTGATTCGACACCCGGAGCTTTCCCCATGCGTCGAGCGGCTTTCCGCGTGCACCCGAGGAGACCGTGGCGTGCGCCAGAAGGGGCCCGTTGTCGGCGACTGCGTGGCGCAGCGGTCCGGGTCGACTGCCAATGCGCTGCATCCCGACTACCGGCTCGGGTGGCGCAGCCGGCGAACATCCCGTACGAAGACTGGATGCAGGATTGTCCTATCGCGGTATCCGATCCGGCGCAGCTCGACGAATTCGTTCGTCTGCTGCTCACTAACAAGACCGACTGGCAGCTCAGTTTCTGGTTTCTGGATCCGGCCCTCGAGTCGGGGGCCGCCGATCCCGATGAGATGTCCCGCGTGAGCCGGCTGGTACCGCAACCTCATCGCCAAATGGTCGCTCGATGACCGAACTCGACCCGATCGAACTGGACCTCGACGCGGCCCGCAGGATATATCCAGTCGGCGACCATGTTTCCGGGGTAGTCACGATGATCCCGCGCCCCGGCACCATCGGATTGTTCGTCGATTTAGGTCGGCCGCCAATCGGTTTCGTCGACGTCCTCAACCTGCCGGAATCCCTCGATCGCTGGCCGACCGTCGGCACTGTCACCGACTTCGAGGTGCTTCAGCACAGACACCAGCAAGTGCGGCTCTGGCCACTCGATGCCGCATTCCGGTCGAGCAGTAGGCGCTGGTCGGCCATGAGTGAGCGTGACTGGCATGCCGTGAAGAGCCGCCATCCTGTGGGTTCGGTAGTGACTGCCGAAATCACTCGGGTCTTTCCGTCGAACCGGGAGTACTTGGTCGAATTCGACGGTCTGTGGTCCGCGCTGCCGTGGTCTGGCGCGTCGCCCGCTGTCGGATCGAGCGCTCGATTCGTTGTCCGCCGACATCTCGAGCAGACCAACAGGATCCTGCTGCAACACCTCACCAGTTGACCGACGTGCCGCGATGTTCAGAGAGTCAAATCCTCCCTGCAGCAGTCGATCATCGCGGCCATCGTCGATGCGAACGGTTGCGAATCCCACGGCAGGAGGCCCCGCGCGGGCGCGGAGATAGAGTTCAGCGGGTGACTTCGAGAATCGCGGCATACGGCGTCTGCCTTGATCATGATCGGGTGCTGCTTGTTCGCCACATCGCCGAAAGCGGCGAAACCAACTGGACGCTTCCAGGAGGTGGGGTCGAGCAGGGAGAGGACCCCTTCGATACCGTGACCCGCGAGCTTGCGGAGGAGACCGGCCTCGACGGCGTCGTCGAACGACTACTCGGAGTGGATTCGAGGGTGATCCCGGCACATGAGGCCCACTCGGGGGTAGAGCACCAGAACATCGGCATCTTCTATCTCGTCCGCGTCACCGGCGGCCGCCTCAGAGCCGAATCGAGCGGGGCCACTGTCGAACCGACCTGGACCCCGATCTCCGAAGTCGCCCACCTCCGCCGATCATCCCTTGTCGACTCCGGCCTGGCTCTGGCACAAACCCTCCCGGCGACCGGCCACGTCACCTCCACCCCGGTCGGCGGTCTGATCCAGCATTGAGCCAGTGAGTTGCCGCCGGGCGGTACAACCACGGAAAGAACTGATTTCGCCTATCTCGTGGTTCAGCGGCCACCACGCGGACGACTCAGCAACGCGCGACCGCGTTCCGGGGTCAGGCTGTACGCCAACGCAGGGTCGGCGAGCAGGGCGACCGGGGCGATGTGATCCGGAGTGCGGGGCTGCCAGTGCGTCATCGCGGTCCCGAGCGCATCCCACAGTGCCGCTGGGTCGGAGTCGTGTTGTGCGAGCGCCTTTCGTACTGCGGCGTCGAAGGCTTGATTGCCGTAGGTAAGCCGGTAGCCGTGCTGCTGCACCCGTGCCCTGTACTCGTCGATAGCAGGTCCGATCTCGAGCCCGGGGTCGTTTTGCGCGTTTTCCAGGAGCTGGGCGATATCAAGGGCGGAGACATGTGAGTGTTCGTCAGCGGCGTGTTTCTGGGCGAGTTCGAGGGCGTGGCGGTGTCCGGTGAGTGCGCGTTCTGCCAGATATTCGGCAATGTCGAGGGCGGAGCCGTACCAGGGTTCTTTATGCGCGTGCTGGAGGAACATGCACGGCAGAAACTCGTCGGTGAACAGCGGACTGCGGAAGAATCCGTCCGGGACCGGCGTCGAAGGTAGCAGATGCGAAAGGATCCGCGAGTAGTCGTATGGAGAGGAAGTGGTGAGGAACATCTGGAGCTGGGTCCTCAGGACTGTGGCGCGCGGCTGGCCGAAATTCTGGGCCTTTTCCAGGGACACCATGGCTTTGTCGAGGTCCCCGGAAAGGGCTTGATCTCGACCCTCTTCGGCCACCGAAGCCCAGCTGTCACGAGTTCTGCCCGCAGGCTGACGCAGTCGATGGAAGCCTTGGTACAGCGATTTCATGAGTGCGGTGAACGATGGATACCGCTGCGGAAATTCACTCCAGGCAAAGACGCTATAGGCGGCCCACTCCCCGTCTTCGTCGCGGTCGGCCGGATCGAGGAACAGAACCCCGACGTCGGCGTGCAACGAGATCAACAACCCGCGACTGAATGGGTTACCCGGCGCATCACCTGGGGCTTCGGTGATCAGGTCGGCCCAGGACTCCCAGTTGGGTTCGAGATCACGCAGCCACCCCAGGTTTGTCGTGTCACGCATCTTCCACACGAACTCCCCGGCATGGCGCCATCCATCGGTGGTCAGCAGGAAACTGCGATAAGAGGGTGGCAACCTCAAGCCGAGACGCTGCTCGACGGCTGCGACGTCGGCCTGGGTGGCCGCGGGATAGCCGAGCCAGCGCTGCTGCACCACCTCGGGATCCAGGTCACCGGGATCGCAACTTGCAATCCATTCCTCACTCCAAAGCTCCAGCCACGGCCTCCAATTCATTCCATGCACGCTACGGACAGGCTCCGACACACTTCGTGCTGACGGCGTGGATTTCGACGAGCCGCCGGCGGCTGAGTAGGGCGCGCCCGTTCATAGTCGACCGACCTGGGGCATGCGGGCCACGAGGACAACGCGAACGCACTGTCATCTTCCCGACTCACTGTGGGAACTGGCTGATCCGGGTGTTCTGGAAGGTTGTGAACAGCCAAGTTCCAGTGTGGCGCAACGCGACTCGGGTCTGGACAGACCGGGCATCGGGCGGCGCGGTCGCGCCCGGCGGCATGGGCCGATCTCCCACGGTGACCAACACCGCGATATTCGGTGCGGGGAAGCGCAGCGTGGTGGTTTCGGGTTCGGCCATGCGGGTGCCTTTCATGAACCCGTCGAAGCCCTCCTGCATGACGGTGGCGAGTTCGGTTCGGCCCTGGATGCGTTCCCCGATTACCGAGACGAAATCGGCGTCGGGGGTGAATGTGGCGGCGAAGGCGGCGCCGTCACCTGCGGCCCAGGCGTCCATCTGCGCGCGCAGCAGGGCGAGGACGGCGGTTTCGTCGGTCATGGCGTCACCGGTCCCCGTCGATGCAGGCCCGCGAACTCGAGGGCGGCGAAACTCGCGACAAACGCTGCGCCCGCGAGCAGGAAGACCCGGCCCCAAGTCGTCAGCGGAATCAGATCGATCACAGCGAGCTCGACCATGAGTACCGCCGACAGGGCGTTGACCGCGACAACGACGGCAGCCAGGCGAGACGGTAGCCGAGGGTGGCGCGCGATGAGCAGCAGTGCCGCGGCGCCGCCCAGCATGCCGACGCCGAAGGGGACCGACCAGGAAGTCGGCAGGCCTAGCGGTTCGCGCAACAACGGGGCGGTGGCCAGCAGAAAGGTGCCGAATAGCCCGGTGCTCCAGCCGTCTACCCGCAAGGCGGTGCGCAGGCCGGGGCCGGCTTCAAAGGTGGTCATTGTGGTCATGGCGTCGACGTTGCCAGCGGCCGGTCATCGGCTCAATGACCTCCGAGGTCATGGCACCGGGTCGCGCCGGACCGATAGCGTGGCCGAGTGACGCGTTCGATGCAGGAATCCCCCGTCGGCACACTGTTGAGGGATTGGCGGCAGCGACGGCGGCTTAGTCAGTTGGAGCTCGCGCTGGCCGCCGACAGTTCGGCACGGCATCTGTCCTGCGTCGAGACCGGGAAGGCCAAGCCGAGCCGTGCCATGGTGCTCAAACTCTGTGATGTTCTGGAAGTTCCGCTGCGCGAACGCAATACGGTGTTGCTCGCGGGCGGATTCGCTCCGGAGTATCGAGAGAGCAGCCTGGACGACGCCCATCTCGCCGCTGCCCGGGCCGCGCTGGACACCATGCTGACCGCGCACGAACCCTATCCGGCGGTCGCGGTGGACCGGTACTGGAATGTCGTTGCCACCAACCGCGCGATGGGCCTCTTCTCGAACGAGGTCGACGACCAGCTGATGGAGCGCCCCAACGTCTACCGCCTGGCCCTGCACCCCGGCCCGCCCGATGCCGCCACACACATGATCAACCACGGTCAGGTCAGGGAACTCCTGCTCGAACGACTGCTCCGCCAGGTACGGGCGACAGGCGACCCGATCCTGCGCGCACTGTACGACGAGGTCTCCCAATACCCGATCCCGTCGCACACCGAACCCGATCCCAGTGCGCCCACCCCGTTCGCGGTGCCGCTACGCATCGCCACCCCGCTGGGCGAGCTACGCATGTTCAGCACCATGGTCACCTTCGGCGCACCCTCGGATGTGACGCTCGCGGAATTGGCCATCGAATTGTTTTATCCGATGGACGAATTCACTGCGGACACGCTGCGCACCCTCTTCACCGCAGATCCCGCAGCCCACCCCTGAACGCTCGCACCGTGGTTGAGTCCGCCACGCGCGAGAGGCTGGAACCAGAGCCCGCGCTGGACGCCTCGGCGATGCAGGGGCACGGATCCCGAACGTGATCACCACATTCCGGTTCAGCGATAGGTGACCTGTCTGCGCCCCGGGGCACGATGTCGGCATGTCAGGAAATCTCCCAAGCTTGAAAGACACCCTCGTCGCCGGTCTCACGCTCCCGATTACCGACGTCGAGCGAGAAGCTGCGCGCACCCCTCCCTACCCGATACCGGCTGCCGTGGTCCCCGTCCGCGACCGTGTCCTCGAGGAACTCGTCAGCCGCCTCCCGCGTGCAGGAGACGGGCCGCCGACGGTGACTCGCGTGCTGAGCTGGCCTCGGGACTACCGAACCGAGGTACAGATGCTCGCTTGCAGCCACGGTCTCTTCGAATTCGCGGACGCGACTTGCGCATTGATCGCAGTCGACGCACTCACCTCGGATGAGGTCGACAGCATGGCCCCCCTCCTGCCCGAGTCATGCGGGTTTCGTCGGCAGCAGGTGTTGAACCGGATCGCCGCCGGCGATCTGGCCGGCGCTCGTGCGCTCGCCACACGCATAGACGACGGATACGCCTGGCGCGCGTACCGCGACATCGGCTTCGCTCTTGCCGACCGAGGCGATGTCAAAGGCTTCTTCGCCGACTGGAAGCGATACGCGGCCGGGCAGGACCGTGCGGGCATGGCCCTGCTCAAAGAACATCTGATCGCGGGTGTCGCTCGACACCAGGACTGGAACGCGGCGGTGACCGTCGCAGCGAACAAGCGGATCGGACCTAGTTTTGTCTGCCACGCGTTTACCGGATTCGTCGACGCCGCCGACGTCGACGGACTATGGGAGGTGCTGACCGGTGCTGCCCAAGGCCTCCTGCCAGAGCTCGACGAGTTGGCTCTGCTGGCCGCCACGATCCGTCAAGCCACTCCGAACAATCCCGAACGCAACCATCCCCTGCTGGACACCGTCGTGGACCGCCTCATCGCGATCGACCCCACTGCCGACAAGGCCGTCATGCGTGGCCGCGACAGCGAGCTTTTCGCCCTGTGGCCGGCAATCGGCGAACAAACCACCCTCGACCGGGTCCGAAAAGCAGTCCGAACACCTGGCTACAAACGGGAACTCACCACCCTGCCGCGAGAGATGTCGCCCAGCAGGTGACGACTACATCGAACCTGTCCGAGCTGATCGATCATCGACAGTCACGACTTCGCGAGGATGAAGCATTCGGTTCGTCCGGGTCAGGCGTGCAGCGAGGCCCAGAAGTCGATGCGGTGCTCATCGTCGAAGTCGATGTTCTCAGCCCCCTCGGAGGAGAGTCTGCGGACTTCGGTGCCGGCCTTAGACGGCTCCCATCCGCCGTCCGCGTCGGGGTCGCCGGTGCGGGCGAAGGTCGACCAACTCCCGATCATGAGGTCGGCCAGCCGTTCATGGTCTTCGCGCACCGATTCGAAGAACGGGGTGTCGAACAGGAAGGCGCAGTCGACCATATGGTAGGCGTCGAGACCGAAGCCCGGGTGTTCGACGTGGGTGAAGTACGGGGCGTCGGTCACCGACAGCTCGTAGGTGAAGGCCGGTACCCGGTCGCCCAGTGCCGTGCGGGTCCGTACGAGCCCGCTCGCCCACTCGGCGTCGGTGAGTACCCGGCCCAGCGCTTTGACGGGCAGCTCGAACTCGCTGGCCGGGTACTCGGCGGCGATCGCAGCAGCCCGGTCGCCGAAGTTCTCCTGGAGCGCGGCGAAGTAGTCGGCTTCGGTCTCGATACCCAGGGTGGCCGCGTACGGTTGGAGCTCGTCGCTATTGATGCCGTGCAGAATCGGGACGCGGTTGAAATCGCCAGACGCCAGCGCTTGGCCAGTCGGGACGGGCATGACGGAGCCGCCGACAACGGGTTGGACCTCCATCAGCTGGTCGGCCTGGGAAACCACGTCAGCGACATCGGCTTTTCGCAGGCAGGCCGCCATGTCCGTTTCGGAGATATCAGGGCACAGGGTGTCGGCGACAGCGGTCGCGGTCGTCCGGCCGTCTTCGCGGCTCGTCGCCCAGTCGGTGGCGCAGTTCGCGCTCTGCATGATGACCTTGTCGAACAGTCCTGCCGAGTCGGCGGAGGTGAGGTGGGCGCAGGAGTCGTAGCCGCCGCCGCTTTCGCCGAAAAGGGTCACGTTGCCTGCGTCGCCACCGAACGCCGCCGCATTGGAGCGGACCCACCGCAGGGCGGCCCGCTGGTCCTGGAGACCGTAGTCCCCCGAACGGATCTCGCCGTCCGCTCCGTCGAGGGCGGGGTGGGCGAGACTGCCGAACAGGCCCTGGCGGTAGCCGACGGTCACGACCATCACCTCACCCCCGTCGACGAGGCGAGAGGGGTCGTACTGCGCGGCGGCGCCATAAGTGTTGCCGCCGCCGTGGAGCCACACCATGACCGGCAGGTCCACGGCACCCGAGTCGGGGACGTACACATTGAGGTACAGGCAGTCCTCGCTGGTGGAGGGGACACCCGGCATGCCCATCACGGATTCGCCCTGGGCACAGGCGGCCCCGAATTCGACGGCCTCCCTGACACCATCCCACGGCCGGGCATCTTCCGGTGCCGCCCAGCGCAAGTCACCTACTGGTGGGGTGGCGTAGGGGACACCGCGCCAAGAGCGGACACCGACTGAGACCGTGCCTTGGAGCTGTCCGTGGTCGGTGGCGACGAGGGTCGAGGCGGCGGCGGGTACCGGGCTGGTCATGCAGGCAGACAGGAGCACCGCGGCGGTGAAGGTCGGGAGAGCGAAGGCTCGAATTCGCATGATCCGACGGTAGAAACCCACGGCCAGCAAACACATTCGACCCTAGTACTGCAATACCGCAGTCCATCAGGCCGGAGTACGAAGCTCGGATCAGCCGCAAGTACTGACGCCTCGCCATGTTGATGGGCGGGATCTACCTGGCTGCGACGGGTTTTCGCCTTCGCTGGCATCGACTGATCTCCGTAGCCCTGCAACTGCCACCCGACCTCCCCCTCTGACAAAACAAGTGGGCAGCGGCGCGCCCATCAGATCTTCGACCCCTCCCTTGCGTGTCGCCGCTCGCCGTGAACTCGTCATGCCAGCGATGGTCCGCAACTCCTGCCACATGGAGTGTGGAGATCGTGCGACTCACTGGGGTGAGGTCTTGGTTACACCCTCCGTCGGAGCCGCTGCTGAGACGCACGCCCCGGGTGCAGAGTGAGCCCTATCGGGGTGAGCAAGCAGGGGAAATGAGCGATAACGAATTGGGCTTGTTCCTTCGCAGCCGCCGTGCAGCGGTTTCACCAGCCCAAGTCGGACTACCCCTGGCGCCGCGCACTTCCGACCCGTAGGTGCGGCACAACGTATGGATCGTTGTGACTCCGGCACCAGTGCGGCCATCTCGCGCGTGCCCCTGCCTTCTTCGAGGGGTAGGAGTCAACCAGGCCCACCTATCGAGCACGTCAGCGAAACCGGGACGCTGCTACGCGATGGTCTGCATGCTTTGGTTCTGGCATTGTCGAACTTCGAAAGCGATCTGTCGGCAAGTACCTGATCAAGACGGGATCCAGCAGACGATGGAGAATGAGACACACGGATATCGACAGCAGGTAGTCTGATACTAAGGGCGTCCAGGAAGGCTGTCGTATGATGTTCGCGGCGCTGTCAGATCACGACTTTGAACTTGTCCTCGGTGACCTGCTCGGCGCCGAACACGATCGCCAGTACGAAACTTTTGCCCGCGGCGCTGATGGCGGCATCGACTTGCGGCACTCGGGAGCAGCCGGGGTTACCATTGTGCAATGCAAGCACATGGAAGGAAGTACGGTTGCACAGGTACGCAGCGCCGCTAAGAAGGAAGCGGCCCGGTGGGCAAATGCGGGAGAGCAGCGTCCTCACACCTACTACTTTGTAACGTCCAGAGCTCTGACCCCGAGAGCTAAAGACGAATTCGCGAAGACTATTGAAAACGTTGGCAGGGTCGATAACTTCGTTCTCGCGGCCGACGATTTAGCATCACTAATTCGCAAATACCCCCACGTCGAACGTGCGCACATAAAACTATGGTTAAGCAGCGCGGAGCATATCCGAGCCGTCGTTGATGCGGGAATAATTACGCGTTCCGAGTCTGCGGAATCTTCGATAATTGACTCACTACGCCTGTTTGTTCCAACCAGATCTTTCATCGAAGCGCAGGGGCAGTTCTTGAGTGATCGCGTCCTTGTTATCAGCGGCCCGCCCGGAATTGGAAAGTCAACAATTGCAAAAATGTTGGTCGCTGCAGCGATCGCCGATGGTTACAGCCTGAGCGTAATCTCAGAAGATGCCGCTGAGGCAGACCAGGTTTTCGATCACAACGCTCGTCAGATATTCTTTTACGACAACTTTCTGGGAACAAACATACTCAAGGATAGGATATCTAGAAACTCGGACAAGAGGCTTACGTTCTACGAACGTCGCGCTGAAACTCTTATAGTTGCTCTTCGCTGATCGTGGAGCCGCTGTTTGAGGCACACACAGCCCTACCTCGAGTGTCTCCGCCGCGACACCTGCCTCTCCGCGTCGGAGGCGTTCGGGTGGGAGCCAATTTCGATGATCTCCACAAGCACGGTGTGTGGGAGACCACTCCCCTGCGAGGCCTCCGGCAGCTTATCCCTGCGGGGTCATTGCCGGGCTTAACAGATCTCAGCGTGCGACCTGCGAATCGAGGAGGCGGATAGGGTCACTCCAACGAATCGATCCAATCGTTCATGTCGGTCCGTACGACGTCTCCAGCGTAGATGCTGCCGAGGCCTTGTACGTACTGAGAGGTCAGAAGCTTCTGGTTGTGGTCGTTGAGGTTTCCAAAGAAGTCGGAGCCGACAAAGATCGGATTCCGCCATTGACGACCGGCCTCGTGTGCGAGATGCGCAGCGCGGTTCACAACGTCACCCATGTAGATGACCTCATTGATACCGCTTCCGCTGTAACCCGCCTTGATCATGAGCGCACGTCCCCAGTCGGCACCGATGCCGATGCTGATGGGATCAATACCCTTGTTCTTGAAGTGATGATTTAGAAGCTTCTTCAAGGTGTTTGTCTGGGAGGCGATAGCAAAGACGTCGTCGATATGGGACGTGAAAGGCGTGTTGTATACGGCCCACACGCAGTCCCCGACGATGTTCACCTCTCTAACGTGGGAATCCGAGTTGAGCAACGCCACCATCTCAGAGATGAACGCACGGTAGATCTTCGCGAGTGTCGGGCGCTTGTGCTTCTCTGTGAGGGCGGAAGAACCCCGGATGTCGACAAAGAGCGCGGAGCATGTCCCGTAAAAGCCGTTGGTGAAGGTCAGCTTGTCCCGATCGGGCAGCCCGTCGACCTCTTGGAACGTCCCCGACGGCTGGTTCAGAATCTCCTTGATCCGCTCGGAGCTCTTCGAGTAATCGTAGGGCTTGTAGTTGCCGTCCATAGAGTGCCCTTCTATGAGTTGCTAACGCCGACGGTGATAGCAAGTGCCGCAACGACTACACCCGTTGCCAGTGCTGAGCGGATCGCCCACTTGGCGGAGCGGGCCTTGGTCGTAGCGATCTTTGCGTTCGCGTGGACTTGCGCGGAGAGATGCCTAATCAGCTCGGAGTCGTCGCTAGTGAGAGTGCTGAGGACGTCGCTGAACTGCTGCCTTCTGCCCTTGAAGTGGTGGGAGATGCTGCCGAAGTACAGCAGGTTGATTGCCTGCGGATCAGCGTCGCTGTCGTTCACGCGAGGTGTGAGTGTCCATCCGCATAGCGCGCCCGTCAGAAGCAAGAGTGCACAGGCGAGCACGACGAGCAGGTCGAATATCGTCGAGCGGCGGTCGAAGTCCTTGACGAGGTTGAAGACCATCGTGGCTAGCACGCCAGTGAAAGCCAGCGTCACGCCAGCCTTCGCGTCCGCATGCCGAATCCACTCGTTCACCAGCCCGAGCGTTTTCCAAGCATGGTCCGGGTTGAGTGCGGGAGCAACATCGTCATCCTGATCGGTGACCGCTCGGTTGCCGCGCAAGCGACAAGATTTGAACATGGGATGAGGATACTGAGGGGGTCCGACATTCAAGTGCCCCCAAGGCCCTGCACCTCTGCTCAACCACTCACTTTTCTGCGGCCATGATGCGGTCGAAGGTCGAGCACAAACGACAGATTGGCTACGGCCCGGGCGATAGGGAGTGTAGAAGTGACACCACTTACAGGGGTCGGTGTCACCCACTACGTTCGGCTTGAGCAGGCCAGTCGCAATCATTCCGCCGATGTGGTGGATGCGGTCGTCCCCGTCGGACTGTCCTACCGACGAGCGTGAGTATCTCGCCGATCGCGCTTTCACGTTCGTGGCCATATCCGGCTGGCCCACCTAGTAGCCCGTCATCTCCTCACGGTCGGCTCCACCGGCCAACGCCCAAGCTCCCGGTGAGCGGACACCGTGACGCGATCTCCCGACCACCGGGAGCCGGGGCCGCCACGACGGCATGGGACTGGGACGGTCGTGGCGACGTGTTCGCGAGCGTAGGAGGTCATCGGTGACGAGGGCGAGTGTCGGCGTGGCGCTTGGTGCGCGGGTGGTGACGCTGCGGGTTGCGGCGGTGGTCGAGGAGACTGCTGAGGCGCGTTCGTTCGTGTTCGAGGTTCCTGAGGATGTGAAGGAGCGGTTCGGGTATCGGCCCGGTCAGTTCCTCACGCTGCGGATACCCGGGGAGCGGCCGGTGGCGCGGTGTTATTCGTTGGCGAGTTCGCCGTTCACGGGGGAACCGCTCAAGGTGACGGTCAAGCGCACCGATGGTGGGTATGGCTCGAACTGGTTGTGCGACAACGTATCCGCGGGCGACAGCATCGACGTGTTGCCGCCGACCGGCACCTTCACGCCGGCGTCCCTCGACGAGGATCTGCTGCTGTGGGCCGGGGGCAGCGGGATCACGCCGGTGTTGTCGATCTTGGTCTCGGCGCTGGTCGGCGGCCGGGGCAAGGTGGTGTTGTTCTACGCCAACCGTGATCGGGAGTCGGTGATCTTCGATCGGGCGCTTGCCGAACTCGTGCGGCGATACCCGGAGCGGCTCACGGTGACCCATTGGCTGCAGTCCGAACGCGGTCTGCCGGATGCCGGTTCGCTGGCCGACTTCGCCGCGCCGTATGCCACCTACCACTCGTACCTGTGCGGTCCCGCCCCGTTCATGGCCGCGGTGACCGAGGCGCTGGCCGATCGTCCACGAGAGCGGGTGACCAGCGAGGTGTTCGTCTCCCTGTCGGGTGACCCGTTTGCCGAGCCGGTACCCGTCGCCTCCGACGACACAGCCGCTGACGTGGACGTGGAGCTCGACGGCACCGTCCACGCGCTGCGCTGGCCCCGCGACCGGACGCTCGTCGACGTGATGCTCGCTCGCGGACTCGATGTGCCGTACTCGTGCCGGGAAGGTGAATGCGGTTCGTGTGCCTGCACGGTGCTCGACGGCGAGGTCGAGATGGGCAGGACCGGTGTGCTGGACGACGACGACATCGCCGCCGGCTACATCCTCGCTTGTCAGGCGCGCCCGCGCACCGGCACTGTCCACATCCGCTTCTGATCCGGGAGGTGCGCTGTGGCTGTTGATACCGCGCGGGAGTCGGTCGGGTTCGGGTCCGAGCGTGGGCCGGTGCTCGTCTCGCTGATGCTCGCGACCGGGCTCGTCGCCCTCGATTCGACGATCCTGGCCACGGCGGTGCTCGCCATCACCGACAGTCTCGGCGATTTTGCGTTGTTCCCCTGGTTGTTCTCCAGTTATCTACTTGCCCAGGCTGTCACGGTTCCGGTCTACGGCGCGCTGGCCGATACGTTCGGCCGGAAACCGGTGATGCTGTTCGGGATCGCGGTCTTCGCGCTCGGTTCGCTGCTGTGCGGGTTGGCGAGCAGCATGCTCGCGCTGATCGTGTTCCGCGCGGTGCAGGGGCTCGGTGCGGGCGCGATCCAGCCGACGACCATGGTGATCGCGAGCGATCTCTACACCCTGGCCGAACGCGCCACGATCCAGGGTTATCTCGCCGGGGTGTGGGCGGTGGCGTCGGTGACCGGTCCGCTGCTCGGCGGCGTCTTCGCCGACTATCTCGGCTGGCGCTGGATCTTCCTGATCAACCTGCCGCTGGCCGTGCTCGCCGCGTGGATGCTGGTGCGCGGCTTCCACGAAACGGTGCCTCGGCGGCAGTCCCGCATCGACTACGCCGGGGCGGTCCTACTCACCGCCGGTGCGAGTGCGCTGGTGCTCGGCCTGCTCGAAGGTGGTCGCGCCTGGGCGTGGGATTCGCCGACGGGAATCGGCGTGTTCGCCGGAGCCGCACTGCTGCTGACGGTCTTCGCTGTGGTCGAAACCCGTGCGGCACAGCCGATTCTGCCGTTGTGGATCTTCACCCGGCCGGTGGTGCTGGCGAGCACGGTGGCGGCGATGCTCGGTGGTGCGCTGCTGTTCGGGTTCACCACCTATGTGCCGATGTTCAACCAGGGGGTGTTGGGGACCGGCGCGCTGGTCGCCGGGCTGGTCACTGGTGCGCTCACGCTGGGGTGGCCGCTGTCGGCCGCTCAGGCGGGAAAGGTCTACCTGCGCTTCGGTTTCCGGGCCTGCGCGGTATCGGGAGCTTGTGTTGCGATGATCGGGGCGGCCTCGACCTTGCTCATCGATGAGCACTCGACGCTGTGGCAGGTGGCGGCATCGTGTTTCGTTGTCGGTGCGGGGATGGGGCTGGTCGCCACCCCCACGCTCATCGCGGCACAGACCGGCGCAGCCTGGTCGGAGCGGGGTGTGGTCACCTCAGCCGCGCTGTTCGCCCGCTCGCTCGGTAGCGCTGTGGGTGTGGCCGTCTTCGGTGCGATCGTCAACGCTCGGATCGCAGGGTCCACGGCTCCGGAAAAGCTCGCCGGGGCAATACATCTCGTGTTCGTGGCCATCGCCGCGATGACGGTGGTGATGGTCGTGGCCTGCGTGTTCATGCCTCGCCGAGCCGACACCGCGCAGTTGTAGACGTGACTTTCCCAGGATCCGGGAAGACCAGCGAATTTCTTTCCGGCCAGCGGGAAGTGGACCGTTCAGGCGCTCTCCCGCCGAGGAGCATGGGGCGCATGATCACGACGACAAGGACGGAGGCAGCATGCTGAGCCCCACCGTGCGCAGCGAGGTCGCGGACGAATTGGCGCGCGCCGAACAGAATCGGGTGGCCGTGCCGCCGCTGGTCGACCGGTACCCCGGCATCGACGTGGTCGACGCCTACGAGATCCAGTTGCTCAACATCCAGCGCAGGCTGCGTGACGGCGCCCAGGTCGTCGGGCACAAAGTCGGGCTCTCGTCCAAGGCGATGCAACAGATGATGGGCGTCGACGAACCCGACTACGGACACCTGCTGGCCGAAATGGAAGTCTTCGAAGACGTCCCCGTCGACACCTCCCAATACCTACTGCCCCGCGTCGAGGTCGAAGTCGGCTTCGTACTCGGCAAGGACCTGCCCGGCGAAGACTGCACCGAAGCCGACGTGCTGGCCGCGACCGTCGCCTACGCACCCGCGATCGAACTGATCGACTCACGCATCACCGACTGGAAGATCGGGTTGGCCGACACCATCTCCGACAACGCCTCCTCGGCCGGGTTCGTCCTCGGCAAACAACGCGTCGCCCCGGCCGATATCGACATCACCGCCATCGACGCGATCCTGACCCGCAACGGTGAAGTCGTCGCCGAGGGTCGCAGCGACGCGGTCCTCGGTGATCCGGTGATCGCGGTCGCCTGGTTGGCACGCAAGGTCGCCACCTTCGGAGTGCGACTCAAAGCCGGTGACATCGTGCTGCCCGGCTCCTGCACCCGTGCCATCGACGCCCGCCCCGGCGACGACTTCCACGCCGAATTCACCGGACTCGGTTCAGTCCGTTTGCGTTTCGCCTAGTCCGGCACCGCGCTACCTCTCCCCGATGAGTCGGCGCGGAAATCCAGTACTTCGCCGGTTCGCCGGCCCCAACTTCGAGGAGGCTTACCGTGGCCAACGGGAATGTCACTGCCGCGATCGTCGGATCCGGCAATATCAGCACCGATCTGCTCTACAAACTGTTGAGGTCGGAATCCATCGAACCCCGGTGGATGATCGGGATCGACCCGGCCAGTGAAGGGTTGAAGCGGGCTCGTGGGCTCGGCTTGGAGACCTCGGCCGAGGGTGTCGACTGGTTGCTCGCTCAACCGGAGAAGCCAGACCTCGTTTTCGAAGCGACCTCCGCCTATGTGCATCGTGCCGCCGCACCGCGGTATGCCGAATTGGGGATTCGGGCAGTCGATTTGACTCCGGCTGCGGTCGGCCCGGCGGTTGTTCCACCGGTCAATCTCGCATCGTTGGTCGATGCGCCGAACGTCAATATGATCACCTGTGGTGGGCAGGCGACGATTCCGATCGTGGCGGCTGTCTCGCGAGTCGTTCCGGTCGCCTACGCCGAAATCGTGGCCTCGGTGTCGTCGGTGTCGGCCGGACCCGGTACGCGCGCCAATATCGACGAATTCACCAAGACCACCAGCCGTGGTGTCGAAACCATCGGTGGCGCCCAGCGCGGCAAGGCGATCATCATCCTCAACCCGGCCGAACCGCCGACGATCATGCGCGACACCATTTTCTGCGCGATCCCCGACGACGCCGACCACACCGCGATCACCGACTCGATCCACCGCATGGTCGCCGACATCCAGCAGTACGTACCCGGCTACCGGCTTCTGAACGAACCCCAATTCGACGAACCCTCGGTGATCTCCGGAGGCCTGGCGAAAGTATCGGTGTTCGTGGAAGTCGAAGGCGCGGGCGATTTCCTGCCGCCGTACGCCGGCAATCTCGACATCATGACCGCCGCCGCCACCAAGGTCGGCGAAGTCATGGCCGATCAGATACTCGCCGCCCGCGTGTGAGCGCGCATCCCTCCGCCCCGGCCTCGTTAGGAATTCCCATGCCGTACTCCGCTGATCTCGACATCCGTATCACCGACACCTGCCTGCGCGACGGGTCACACCACAAACGTCACCAATTCACCACCACCGAGGTCCGCGATATCGTCGCCGCCCTCGATGGTGCCGGTGTTCCCGTCATCGAAGTCACCCACGGCGACGGACTCGGCGGTTCCTCGTTCAACTACGGATTCTCCAAAACCCCCGAACAAGAACTCATCAAAGCCGCCGCCGAAACCGCCGAGCAGGCCAAGATCGCCTTCCTCATGCTGCCCGGCGTCGGCGTCAAGGAAGACATCAAGATCTCCCAAGACAACGGTGCCTCCATCTGCCGCATCGCCACGCACTGCACCGAAGCCGACGTCTCGATCCAGCATTTCGGCTACGCCCGCGACCTCGGCCTGGAAACCGTCGGATTTCTCATGATGTCGCACACCCAACCCCCTGAGGCGCTGGCGAAACAAGCCCGCATCATGGCCGATGCCGGCTGCGAATGCGTCTACATCGTCGACTCCGCGGGCGCCCTGGTCCTCGAGCAGGTCGCCGACCGTGTGGCCGCCCTGGTCGCCGAACTCGGCACCGACGCCCGGGTCGGCTTCCACGGCCACGAGAACCTCGACCTCGCCGTCGCCAACAGCATCTACGCCATTCGCGCGGGCGCCACCCAGATCGACGGCAGCGCACGCCGCTTCGGTGCGGGGGCGGGCAATACCCCCGTCGAAGCCCTCGTCGGCGTCTGCGACAAACTCGGGATCAAAACCGGCGTCGACTTCTTCGCCATCGCCGACGCCGCCGAAGATGTCGTGCGTCCGGCCATGCCGCAGGAATGCCTCCTGGACCGCCAATCCCTCATGATGGGCTACGCGGGCGTCTACTCCAGCTTCCTCAAACACGCAGAACGCCAAGCCGAACGCTACAACGTCTCCGCCGCCGAAATGCTCGTCCGTGCGGGCGAACGCAAACTCGTCGGCGGGCAGGAAGACCAGCTCATCGACATCGCCCTCGAACTCCACCGTCGAACCACCGCCTAGCCGCACACGATCAGGGCCCGACGGCACTCGAGGTGAGATAGTCCGCGCCGCCGACATACACCGTTCTCCCGTCGGCATCGTCGGACTCGGCCGCAGTCACGATCGCTCGCGCGAAATCCTCGACAGTCGGCAACGGGCCAGCCGCACGGCGTGACGCGACACTGCTCGCGTCACGCCGTTCCAGCAGCCGGACGATGATCGTCCCGTCGATCATGTCGCCGGACACCACAGTGAAACCAACTCCCCGCGAGCGGAATTCGGGAATCAACGCGCGCAGGGCATCCTCACCCGCACGCTTGCTCTGCGCGATCGGTGCGTAACCCGCAGGCACATCGGACTTCTCGTGAATGAAGTGCGCCTGGTGGCTGGTGACGAACACGATGCGTCCACCCGACGGCATCAAAGGCAGCATCGCCTTCGCGAGATCCACCTGCGCGTCCCGATTGAGCCGCAGGGCGTAGCCGGGGTCCGCGTCCCGCTCGAGACCGCCGGAAGCATTGAGCACCAACACATCCAGCCGACCCTGTGTCCGCTGGATATCTGCCGCCATGGCAGCGACATCATCAGGCTCCGACACATCCGCGCCGATCGGTGAGGCGCTACCGCCGGCCGTCAAGATCCGGCGGACGATCCCGACGCCCGCTAGAAACCATGCTGCGCCAGGCGATTCGACCTATGCGGCGACGGTGATCACGATCTTCGCCCTGGCATGTTCGGACTCCATGTAGTCGATGGCTGCGGGAGTCTCGGCCAGGGGATAGATCCGGTCGATGGCCGGGTGAACATTGCCCGACTCGATCAGCTCACGGAGTTCAGTCAGCGACTCCGGGCTCTGCTGAGCCAGCGGGCCGCGGATCGACGGCTTCACGAACGGCCGAGCCAGCCGGCCGAGTGCGAGCAAGCCGACCGGACCGAACACGCTGCCACCGTCGAAATTGCCGCCACCGGACAGAACGAGGGTGCCGGTGGGTTCGACCAGGCGAAGGAGTTCGCGTAGGCCCCGTGTGCCCGCCAGGTCGAGGACGGTGTCGTAGCGGCCGGTTACGGTCTCGCGGGTGTAGTCGAATACGCGCGTGGCGCCGAGTGACCTTGCCGCCTCGACATTGCGGGTACTGCACACCCCGGTGACCTCGGCACCCCTGGCCCCGGCGATCTGGACCGCGAACGTGCCGACTCCGCCGGAGGCACCGATGATCAGCACCCGGTTCCCGGCGGCGATGTGACGCAGGCAGGTCAGGGCGGTGTTGGCGGCCAGCGGTACGGCCGCGGCCTCCTCGAAGCTCAGATTCTTCGGCTTTCGGTCGAGGAGAGCGCGCGGGACCGCGAGGTACTCCGCGAACGCGCCGCTGACCGCCTCCCCGAACACGTCGTCGCCCACCGCCACATCGGTGACCCCGTCGCCCACCGCCTCGACCGTCCCCGCGAAGTCCCCGCCCGGCACCGGATTCGCCGGGCCCTTGCGGCGGAACACCGACCGATCCATCCACCGCGCGATCTTCGGATCTCCCCGCATCACATGCCAATCCCGCGCGTTCACCGACGCCGCACGAACCCGAACCAGCACCTCCCCCGCCCCCGCTTCCGGGCGGCCGACGTCGGCCACCGCCAACATCGCCGACGACCCGTAAATCCGCTGCACGATTGCTTTCACCTCGACAACGCTAGGCGTCACGACCACCCACACACATCGGGGAACGCCCCGAGGTATTCCGGATTCAGAACCCCGTCCCAGCGCCTGCGCGCTTCTGATACAGAAGCGGCTAGCGTGCTTCCGAATGAGAAGCGCACACGGCGGTGACGAGAACGCCGAACCCTCCGCGAAGATCGTGGCCGCGATCGACCTGCTCGGCCAGCGGTGGATGCTGCGCGTGATCTGGGAACTCGAACCCGGCCCCCTCGGCTTCCTCGACCTGCGTCGCCGGATGGGCAATTGCTCCTCGAGCATGCTCTCCGACCGCCTCCAGCAACTGCAGTCCGCAGGCCTGACCCGTAAGAACGGTCCGCGCGGCGCCTACGAACTCACCACCGAGGGTGCCCTCCTAGCCGAGTCTCTCCAGCAGGTCTGGGACTGGGCAGAGGAATGGACACCCAAGGGCGACGGCAATGGCCGAATCCCCTGGCGCCCCACCCGCTAGGACATGGTCGATCACATGTCCAGGATCGTGGCCATGCGAGATTCCAGAAGCGCGACAACTTCACATCCCCGCGACGCCCGGGGACGGATCAGCGCGGTCAGCGGCACTTTCTTGGCGGCTCGGTGAGCGAGCACTTACCATCAAGGGCATGGTTCGTCTCCCGCTCAGTCCCGCCCAGGTCGAAGCCGGGCGTCGGCTGGGTCGGCGGCTGCGGACAGCTCGGGGCGATCGGGAACTCAACGAGGTAGCCGGGCGGGCAGGCATCTCTCCTGAAACGCTGCGCAAGATCGAGTCCGGGCGCATGCCCTCCCCCGCATTCGGCACCATCGTCGGCCTCGCCGAAGCACTCACGATCCCGCTCGCCGAGCTGGCCGAGGTCTACCGCGCCGAGCAGATCGCCGAATCCGCCTGAGCTGCTCCGGTTCGCGCTCGCTGATGGCGAGGCGCTGGAACCCTCGAAATACCGACTACCGGCGATGCATCGATTCTTCGTTGTCGTATCCCAGGGTGACGTCGTGGGTGATCTCGCCGCGGGTGACTGCCACCTGGCTTGCCACCGGTGGGTACCCGCGCGCGACGACCGTGTACTCCCCCTCGGGCAGGTCGGGCACGAGGTAGCGGCCTTTGTCGTCGGTGCGGGTGGTGGCAGCCGGGTCGCCGCTGGAATCCAGGACGGTGATCTCGACATCCGCGACCGGGCGGTCGCCGTCGACCCAGGCCGAACCCGTCAGGATCGCCATCGGTTCCAGATCGATATCGCGGTGCAGTGAGCCGGTTTCGGGCACGGTCAGGGCGACAGCTGTGGGGCGCATGTGGTCGGCCACCGCGACCAGGGTGTAGGTACCGCTGACGACATCACGGCAGACGTAGGTACCGTCCTCGCCGGTGATCGCCGCCCCGACCACCTCCCCCTCGGGATCGGTCAGGGTCACCGTCGCACCCCACAGTGGTTCCCCGCGCCGCGCCGAACGCACCACGCCGGTGAGCTCACCCGCCCCGGTGAGCATCAGGTCGACGTGCTGGGCCCGCTCCCCGATCGACACGCTCACCGCCTCGGGTTGATGCCCAGCGGCGGCCGCGATGAGGACATAGTTGCCCGGTCGTGGTGCCTCGATCATGTAGGCGCCGTCGGCGTCGCCGTTGCCGCGCGCCACCTGGTGACCGTGCTGATCGATCAGCGTGAGCGTCGCCGAGGGAACCGGGCGGGCATCGTCACGGCGCAGCAGACCCGCGATCACCCGGCCCGTCGCGCCCGGCCGCAGTTTGCCCGCCATCTCGTGCGCGTCATAGAGGCTCACGTCCCGTAGCTGGGCACCCTCGTCGGCCTCGTCGGGAACCGGATCCTCTTGCAGCGGAATCTCTTTCATGAACACCAGGACCAGGCAGGCGACGATCGCCAGATCGGCGGCCAGCAGGAACACGGTGTGCATCGAGTCGGTGAAACCCTCGAGGATCGGAATCCGCAGGTGGTCGGGCAGGGCGGCGATGCCGCTGGTGTCGCTCTGCAAAGCCTCGAGCCGGGCGGCGTCGAAACCCGGTGGGAGGGTTCCGCCGAACGCGCCCAGGATGGAACCGGGCAGGCGATCGAACAGCACGGTGAGGAAGACCGCGACGCCGAGGGTGCCGCCGAGTTGCCGGAAGAACGTGGCCGCCGCCGTCGACACACCCATCTCGGTGCGCCCGACCGCGTTCTGCGCGGCGATCACCAGTGTCTGCATGCAGCCGCCCAGCCCGAAACCCATGATCGCGCTGTAGGCAAGCGGCTGCCACAGCGGACCGTCGTAGGTGATACGGGCGAACAATCCGCAACCGATGGCCAGGATCAGTGCGCCGAGCACGGGCAGCACCTTGTAGCGCCCGCTGGCCTTGGTGATCAGGCCCGACAGCTGGGCGCCGACCATGATGCCCAGCACCAGTGGCAGCATCAGCAGCCCCGCCTCGGTGGGCGAGAAACCGCGCACCACCTGCAGGTATTGCGGAACCATTGTGATGGCCCCGAACATGGCGACACCGATGAGGAATCCGCCGAGAATGGCGACGCTGAAGGTGGAACTGCGGAACAACCGCAGCGGGATCAGCGCGGCGTCCTTCATCAGGAACTCGACGATCACGAACACCAGCAGCCCGCCCGCGCAGACGCCGTAGCAGAGCAGCGATTTCGGAGACGTCCAGCCCCACAGCCTGCCCTGCTCGGCGACGATCAGCAGCGGCACCACCCCGACGACCAGCGCCAACGCGCCGAACCAGTCGATCCGGCTGCGCTGCCTGGTATGGCCGACGTTGAGCACCCGCCACACCACCAGGAAAGCGAGCAGACCCACCGGCACGTTCACCAGGAACACCCAGCGCCAGCCCTCGATACCACCGAGGCTCTCGTAATCGGACAGGAACCCGCCGACCACCGGGCCGAGCACCGTCGCGATGCCGAAGACCATGAGGAAATAGCCCTGGTAGCGGACCCGTTCGCGGGCGGGCACGATGTCACCGACGATGGTGAACGCCAACGACATCAGCCCGCCGGCACCGAGGCCCTGGAACGCGCGGCACCCGGCCAGTTGGTACATGGTCTGGGCGAAGCAGCAGGCCGCCGAACCGACGACGAACAGCGCGATCGCCACCAGATAGAACGGTTTACGCCCGTAGATGTCGGCGAGTTTGCCGTAGAGCGGCGTGGTGACGGTCGCGGTGATGAGGTATGCCGTTGTCGCCCAGGCCTGTTCGTCGAAGCCGTCGAGACTGTTCGCGATCCGCACGATCGCGACACTGACGATGTTCTGATCGAGTGCGGCCAGGAACACCCCGAGTAGTAGGCCGGACAGAATGGTGAGTGTCTGGCGGTGCGTGAGGCGTGGTTCGGCGACGACGGTATCGGTCATGGAAAAGCCCTGGTTCTGATCGGCTGGCTGGTGGGTGTCGATCATTCGGCCCACGCAAGGGCCGACAACCCCGCTGCGAGGAAAACTTTGCGCCGCGGGTGGAACTCTTCATGCGCTGGTGGCCAGAGCTTACCCACGTCGGATTCGCGGCCCTCACCGAGGGATCAAGTTACCGTTCATTTCGCGCCGAAACGGTAGGCGGCGGCTATCAGCTCCGCCAGTCGTGGATCGTGAGCTTCGTCGAGAGAATGCACCACTACCAGGTGATTCCAGCGCGCACAGCCCACCTGTGTCACCCGGTAGACCGGTGCGTGCGCCATTTCCCGGTCGAGCGCGAGCATGATCTGCACGGTGCCTTCGGGATTCTTTCCGGTGACGTTGTAGAGCCACACCCACGCGAACTTCCGTGCGACGGCGAAAACGATCTGCGAGGCCACCGACACCTCGACCGGACCATTGCTCGCGATCAATTCGCGCAGTACTGCGAAGATCTCACGCGAATGCGGTTTGCCCGAAAAGTACGCCTCGACCGATTCGCTCATCGCGGTACGACCGGGGTCGCGGTGGTGAGCCGGTCGGCGAGGGTGGACAGGATCTCCGAACAGCCCGCCGGAATGCGCACGGCGGCCAGGTCGTCGGCGCGGGTTGCGCCGCGGTTCACGATCACCACCGGCACACCGTTTTTCGCGGCGCGGCGGACGAATCGCAGACCGGACATCACGGTCAGTGACGATCCCGCCACCAGCAGCGCCTCGGCGTCGTCGACGAGCGCGAAGGCCGCCGCCACCCGCTCGGCGGGGACGGTTTCACCGAAGTAGACGATGTCGGGTTTGAGCATGCCGCCGCACCGGGCGCAGTCGAGCATCAGGAAGCGGTCGGTGTCGGTGACGACCGCGTCCGCGTCGGGCGCGACCTCGATACCGCCGCCGTGCGAAACCTCGTCGGCGAAACCGGGATTGGCCGCCTCCAATTGCTCGGCCAGCGTCATGCGGGAGATCACCGCGGCGCAGCGCAGGCAGCACACGCGGGCGTACGTGCCGTGCAGGTCGATGACCCGGCGAGCACCTGCTTTCGTGTGCAGCAGGTCGACGTTCTGGGTGATCACAGCCGACACCACGCCCGCGTGTTCCAGCCGGGCCAGCGCGCGGTGGCCCGGATTCGGGCGGGCGGCGTCCATCCGCCGCCAGCCGATGTGGTTGCGGGCCCAGTACCGCTGCCGGAAGGCGGCGTCGCCGACGAACTGCTGATAGGTCATCGGATTGCGGGGTGGTGAGTCGGGGCCGCGGTAGTCGGGGATGCCGCTGTCGGTGCTCAAACCCGCACCGGACACCACCACGACGCGGCGTCCGGCCAGCAGCTCGGCCGCACGCTCCACCAGGTCCCGGGTGGGCTCGCCCATGAAGTCATGGTACGAGTGGGCGGGCGCGGGGCGGCACGCCGGTGGAGTTGCGTGGCGAGCCGGTGCGGCGACATGATGACTCATCTGCCCGGCGATGTCAGAGGAAACTGGTGTCCGACAACGACGAACACGGCCGAAGCGCGCTCAACGGCGCGGTCGACGGGACCATTGTCGCCGTCCGCCGCATGTTCTATGTCCTCGGCGACGAGGTCGACCGCTCCGAGGGCCCGATCGAGTTCACCTTCCACAACGGTGCCACCCTGTTGCTCGATTCCGGGGTGGACGGCTCGGAACTGCGGATCCGGTCGGCGCCGTGGCGTGACCCGTTCGAACCGCTCGTCGACCCGGTCAATATCGAATACGTCGCCGAATCGGGCAAATACACCGCATTCGATGTCACCGACGAGGAACCTTACAGCGCCTTCACCGGCCGCCGCGTCGACGCCGTCTCGGTCGTACCTCTGCCCGACGGCCGCCCCCGCGCCGCGACCCTGTACCTCGGTGAGGCCGTGGTGAAAGCGGAAACGGTGGCCGACGAGGTGATCGTCACCCTGATTCCCGCATGATGGGCTTCGCCCACCGCATGCGCCGATTGTTCGGCACCGGAACGGATTCCGCGCCGACCGTGTTCGAGACGACGCCGTTGCGGCCGGAGTTCGCCGGCGAGCACCTGCCGGGGAACCGGGTATGGGACGGCACACACGTCGCCTATCTCGACGAGCGAGCGCGCCTGCGGTTCCGGCTCCACGCTCGCGACGGGCTGCTCCACACCGCCGACGGCGCCCTGTTCGACACCACGGCGGCCAGTACCCTGTGGTCACCGGAGGGCGGCCGGGCGATCTTCGTCATGGACGCCGCGGGCACGCTGTACTCCTCGCCCCAGCACCTGCTCGGCCGGTTCCACCATTCGAGTTTCCTGGCCGGTGAACCGGTGGCCGCCGCCGGGGAGATCGTGGCGCGGCAGGGCCGGGTGTTACTGGTGTCGGATCACAGCACCCACTACCGACCCCCGCGACGCTTCACCCGGCAGGTTCCGTTCGCCTTGCGTGCCCAGGGCATCGAAGCCGGCGACCTGCCTCTCGAAATGCGTTCGCAGGAACCGTGATCGGCGGGCTCAGTGCCCCGACGCCAGTTCCGCCATCACCCTGTCGGTGAGCTTGTCGATGACGGCACCGCGGATCTGGTGGCTCTCGTTGGCCAGCGCCGTGGTGGTGCACATCCCGAACGCGCCCTCGGCGTCGTAGAGCACGGCCGCGCCCGCCGCGATCCCGTCGTCGCTGAGGTGGCCTTCCGCCTCGATACCCATCTCGACGCCGATCGGCATGCGCGAGAACGTGATCGAGACATCGGTATTGATGAAGCCGATGCCGTCGGTGCCCCAGTTGGTGACCAGACTGGTCTGCTCGCCCGTCATCGCGGCGTAGCAGAACGGGGAGGACTCCTCACCGGCGACGACCGGGATGTTGCGCACCCACTTGCGTTTACGGGTGTCGTTCTGGTGCTCGGTCATCCGGATCGACCAGCCGTCGGCATGGCCGTCGCTACCGAACAGGTGCAGGCCCTCCTCGATCGCCGCGCGCGCGTCCGGCGGCGGCAGCGGCCGCTCCCGGTCGGGCCGCCACACCGCACCGGGCGGCTGCGCCGAGCGCTTCAGCAGCAACGCGCTGCCCCTGGCCACCACCGCGTCGTCCGAGCGCAGGCTGACGGCGACCGCGCGCACGCGCTTGCCGTCACGCACCAGCTCGCTCTCGACGGTCACGGGCACCGCGGGCACCGCGCGGTGCAGGTCGACGGTGAACCGGGCGGGCACGAACTCCTCGGTGCAGTACCGCGCCTCCACCTCCCGCGCCATCAACCCGCACACCGGCGGCCCCGACAGCGTCCTGGGACCCCACAGGCTCAGCGAGAACCTGGTCGGCTCGAACACCGCGCCCGTGCGGGTGAAGTACGCCGGTGAGGTGGTCATGGCGACCCTTTCCGGCCAGGGTGTTTCCCGGGCTCACCCGCCAAGATTAGAACGCGTTGCAGTTTTACGGCAACCCACTCGCGTTCGCCGTCGATCACGAGACCTGGGCGAGTTCCCCGACCCGAGTTCAGGGTCGGCACCGGATGTCTCCGATACGACGTCGGCCTAACGTCGACAGCACACCCACGAGGAGAACACCATGCGAAAACTCACTGTCGCACTCACGGCCGCGACCGTCTACGCCGTGCTGGCGACCCTGGTGGTGTGCACCACGATCGCCGAAACGATCTTCCTGTACCCGAACTACTTCCACGACATTCCGGCATCGCTGGAGGTGGGCGAGGCATTCACCGCCGTGGTCTCGGTCGGCGATGTGATGCGCCCGCTGGGGATGTTCCTGACCCTGAGCGCTGTGCTCGCCGTGGCTGCCGGTGTGTGGTCGGGGCGCGCCCGCGGCTGGCTGCTCGCGTCGCTGGTGCCGTTCGTCTCGGGGATGTTCCTGCTGTCGATGCTGTACCTGTGGCCGCGCTGGCCGATCCTGTTCGAGGATCGCGCCCTGTACACGGTCGACGAATTGCACCGCACGGTCGCCGAGATCGAGGTCGCGCATGCGGTGCGCATCGCCTGCGGCCTGCTCACCGCGGTCTTGGCCGTCATCGCGGCACTGCGGATCTACCGCGACCGGGTTCTGCTGCAGGCCGCGCAGGCGGACTACTCCAGTTCGCCCTCGGTCTCGAGGTAGATCTGGCGCAGCTTGTCCAGGGTTTCCGGTTCGGGGTGCTCCCAGAGCTTGCGCTCGGCCGCCTCCAGTAGTCGTTCGGCGATACCGTGCAGCGCCCACGGGTTGGACTGCTCCATGAACTTTCGGTTCACATCGTCGAAAACGTAGCTCTCGGAGAGCTTTTCGTACATCCAGTCGGCGACGACATTGGTTGTGGCGTCGTAACCGAACAGGTAGTCGACGGTCGCGGCCATCTCGAAGGCACCCTTGTACCCGTGGCGGCGCATCGCCTCGAGCCAGCGCGGATTCACCACGCGCGCACGGAACACGCGGGTGGTTTCCTCCGAAAGCGTGCGGGTGCGCACCGCGTCGGGGCGGGTGGAGTCGCCGATGTAGGCCTCGGGGTTCTTCCCCGTGAGCGCGCGGACCGTGGCGACCATGCCGCCGTGGTACTGGAAGTAGTCGTCGGAGTCGGCGATGTCGTGCTCGCGGGTGTCGGTGTTCTTGGCCGCCACCGCGATTCGCTTGTATGCGGTGCGCATGTCGTCGGCGGCGGGGGCGCCGTCGAGGTCGCGGCCGTAGGCGTAGCCGCCCCAGATGGTGTACACCTGCGCGAGGTCGTCGTCGGTGCGCCAGCTCTTGGAATCGATGAGCTGCAGCAGGCCCGCGCCGTAGGTGCCCGGCTTGGAACCGAAGATGCGGGTGGTGGCGCGGCGGGCGTCGCCGTGCTCGGCCAGGTCCGCGTCGGCATGGGCGCGAACGTAGTTCGCCTCGGCCGGTTCGTCGAGGGCGGCGACCAGGCGGACGGCGTCGTCGAGCAGGGCGAGGACGTGCGGGAAGGCGTCGCGGAAGAAGCCGGAGATGCGCACCGTGACGTCGATGCGCGGGCGGCCGAGTTCGTCCAGGGAGATCACCTCGAGGGAGGTGACGCGGCGGCTCGCCTCGTCCCACACCGGCCGCACGCCGAGCAACGCGAAGACCTCGGCGATGTCGTCGCCGGAGGTGCGCATGGCCGAGGTGCCCCACACCGACAGCCCGACCGACTTCGGGTACTCGCCGTGATCGGCCAGGTAGCGGGCGAGCAGGGACTCGGCCATGGCCTGACCCGTCTCCCACGCCAGTCGCGACGGGACGGCCTTCGGATCGACGGAGTAGAAGTTGCGGCCGGTCGGCAACACGTTGATGAGACCGCGCAGGGGTGAACCACTCGGTCCCGCGGGGATGAAACCACCGTTGAGGGCGTGTAGTACTCGGGCGATCTCGATGCCGGTCTCGCGCAGGCGCGGCACTACCTCGGTCGCGGCGAACCGCAACACGGTCTTCACCGCCGCAAGACGCCCGCTCACCGCGACACCGCCCGCCGACTCGGGCGCGGACGAATCCTCCACTCCCCCAGCGAGAATCGCGGTGGCGTAGTCGTCGACCAGCGCGTCCACGGCATCCACGGACCAGTCCGTCGCTTGCAAGGCTGCGAGCAGCTCACGGGCGCGGGCTTCCACTACATCCACGCGGGTGCGGGCTTCGTCACCGGCTTCGCTGAGCCCCAGCGCTTCTCGCAGACCGGGCACGTTCTGCTCGCCGCCCCACAGCTGGCGGGCGCGCAGCATGGCCAGCACCAGGTCGAGTTCCATCTCGCCCTCGGGCGCCTGGCCGAGGATGTGCAGGCCGTCGCGGATCTGCACGTCCTTGATCTCGCAGAGCCAGCCGTCGACGTGCAGGAGCATGTCGTCGAAGACGTCCTCGTCGGGGCGTTCGGCCAGGCCGAGGTCGTGGTCCATCTTGGCCGCGCGCATCAGGGTCCAGATCTGCTGGCGGATGGCGGGCAGTTTGGCCGGGTCGAGGGCGGAGATGTTGGCGTGTTCGTCGAGCAGTTGTTCCAGGCGCGAGATGTCGCCGTAGGTTTCGGCGCGGGCCATCGGCGGGATGAGGTGGTCGACGAGGGTGGCGTGGGCGCGGCGCTTGGCCTGGGTGCCCTCACCTGGGTCGTTCACCAGGAACGGGTAGATCAGTGGCAGATCACCCAGGGCGGCGTCGGTGCCACAGGACGCGGACATGCCGAGGGTCTTGCCCGGCAACCATTCCAGGTTGCCGTGCTTGCCGAGGTGCACCATCGCGTCGGCACCGAAACCGTCGGCCGACGACAGCCACCGGTAGGCCGCCAGGTAGTGGTGGCTCGGGGGCAGATCGGGGTCGTGATAGATGGCCACGGGGTTCTCGCCGAAGCCACGAGGCGGCTGCACCATCAGCACCACATTGCCGAAACGCAGTGCGGCGATGACGATCTCGCCCTTCGGGTCGGCCGACCGGTCCACATACAGTTCGCCGGGCGGCGGGCCCCATGCCTCGACCACGGCTTCGCGCAGGTCGGCGGGCAGCGACTCGAACCAGCGGGTGTAGACGGTGGCGCCGATGCGGATCGGATTGCCCTCGAGCTGTTCGGCGCTGAGCCAGTCCGGATCCTGGCCGCCCGCCGCGATCAGGGCGTGGATCAGGGCGTCACCGTCGCCCTCGGCTAGGCCGGGAATCTCGTCGATGTCACCGAGGTCGTAACCGGCCGAACGCATTTCGGTGAGCAACCGGATAGCGCTCGCCGGGGTGTCGAGGCCGACGGCGTTGCCGATGCGGGCGTGCTTGGTCGGGTAGGCCGACAGCATGAGCGCGATCCGCTTGTCGCCGTTGGGAATATGACACAGGCGCGCGTGACGCACCGCGATCCCGGCGACGCGGGCGGCGCGTTCGGGATCGGGGACGTAGGTGGACAGACCGTCCTCGTCGAACTCCTTGAACGAGAACGGCACCGTGATGATGCGCCCGTCGAACTCCGGGACAGCCACCTGGGTGGCGACATCGAGCGGGGACAGGCCGTCGTCGTTGGCCTCCCACTGGGCGCGCGGGCTGGTCAGGCACAGGCCCTGCAGGATCGGCACGTCGAGGGCGGCCAGCGCGGCCACGTCCCAGGCCTCGTCGTCACCACCGGCCGACGCGGTGGCGGGCTTGCTGCCGCCCGCGGCGAGCACGGTGACCACCAGGGCGTCGGCCCGGCCGAGGAGGGTGAGCAGTTCCGGTTCGGCGGTCCGCAGCGACGCCGCGTAGACGGGCAGGGCGCGGGCGCCTTTGGCTTCGATGGCGGTGCACAGGGCGTCGACGTAGCCGGTGTTGCCCGCCAGGTGCTGGGCGCGGTAGTAGACGACGGCGACCGTGGGGGCGTGGGGTTCCAGGATGCGCGCCGAGCGTTCGAGCTCACCCCAGGTGGGCAGCTGGACCGGCGGTTCGAATCCGTGACCGGTGAGCAACACCGTGTCGGAGAGGAAGTTGTGGAGCTGGCGCAGGTTGTCGGCGCCGCCCGCGGCGAGATAGTTGTGGGCGTCGGCGGCGACACCGACCGGCACGGTGGAACATTCCATCAGTTCCGCGTCGGGTGCGATCTCGCCGCCGAGGGCGACCATCGGAATACCGCTGGCCCGCACCGCGTCCAGGCCCTCTTCCCAGGCACGTTTGCCGCCGAGGATGCGCACGATCACCAGGTCGACGCCGTCGAGCAGCTGCCCGAGATCCTCGACCAGCAGCCGGGCCGGGTTGCCCCACCGGTACTCGGCGCCGCTCGCCCGGGCGCTCAGCAGGTCGGTGTCGGAGGTGGACAGCAGCAGGATCACAGGGTGAGACCTTCCTCGGGTTGACGCGCCCATCGGGTTGCGGTGCTCGCCGGAGAGGGTCTGGCTGTTCACAGTGGCGCGACCGCACCGGATTTCCACCGGTTTCCTCGACGCCCGCCGAGCAAGTCGATGGTACTGGCCCGGACGCGCCCGCAACTTTCCAGCCCGCGTCCGGGGGTCGCTCAGGCGGCTTCAGCGCGGTCCGCGAGTTTGAGCCAGACCACGCCCGCGATCACCACGGCGAGCCAGAACGCTTTGAGCGGGGTGAGCGTTTCCTCGAAGAACACCGGTCCGAGCAGAGCGGCGCCGACCGCCCCGATACCCGCCCAGACGGCATAGCCGATCCCCACGTCGATCGTTTTCAGCGCGACGCTGAGGGCGAAGAGGGTGAGGAGGAAGAAGACGATCGCCACCAGCGACCAGGTGAGCACGGTGAAACCGTGGCTGCCGCCGACGGCGAGCGCATAGCCGACTTCGAAGGCGCCTGCGAGCAGCAGGACGAGCCAGGCGGTGGCGGGAGTGCGGTTGATCATTGTTCGGCCTTTCGGTGAGAAATGGATGCGGACGAGGTTGCTCAGGCGCCACTGCTGAGCTGCAGGCCGACGACACCGCCGATGACGATCACGATGCCGATCGCCTTTCGCCAGTCGACTCGTTGGCCGAAGAGCACCGCTCCGAGGACAACGATCCCGACGCCGGCCAGGGAGGTCCAGATCGCGTATCCGGCGCCGATATCGAAGGTGAGCAGCGCCAGGCTCAGGAAGTAGGTCGCGATTGCGCCGCTGGCCAGCGTGGCGACGGTCCATCGAATGTCGGTGAAACCCTTCGCTTTTCCGGCTGCCAGGGCGACGGCGATCTCGAAGACGACGGCGATGGCGAGGTAGAGCCAGTTCACGATATTGCCCTTCTATGGTTGTACATACATATATATGCCGAGCGGAAGACCCTCCCGGCATGCCAGGTCAGGTCAGGAGCGTTCGCGTCCCGCTCGACGCGCGAGCAGCGCATCGAACATCGGCGACAGCTCTTCGGCGTCGTCGAGCAGGCGTTCCAGCTGGAGTTGGAAGGGTTCGCGCGCGTCCCTGACGAGCGCCTCCCCCTCCTCGGTGATCACGGCGTACACACCGCGTCCGTCCTCCGAACACAAGTCCCGCCGCGTGAACCCTCTTGCCTCGAGCCGCCCCAGCAATCGAGTCACCGAACTCTGATTCAATCCGATCCGATGGGCCAGCTCGCTGACCCGGATCTCCTTGTCCGGTGCGGCGGCGAGCTGCCGGAGCGCGTGGTACTCGGTGAGCCCGATGCCGTGGTGCAGCGTGAGCCATTTACCGAGGCCCGAGTCGACGGTCGCGACGAGAGCGGAAGCACGAAACCAGTCGTCGACCGGGTCGGCTCCCCGTTCCGTAAGTCCATGCTTGTGCATGCACTTAACCTAGCAGTGAACCTGCCGGGCCACAACCCGGCAGGTCGAGCGGTCAAGGGGCCGGTTCGCAGGGCATGGCGAGGGTGCGGAGGTCGCCGTCGTCGGCGGAGCGGATGTGGGCGGGGAGGTCGGGGGCCGACAGGTCGAGCATGATGTCGGGACCGATCGCGCCCGCGATCGCCGGGTAGAGGGTGGTCACGGCGAAATGGATGGTCATCGGGGGGCCGGAGACCGTTGCACGCAGCTCGGTATGTGGGTTCGGCTGCGTGCTGTGCTGGGTCGACGCGTCCCGGCTCGGTACCGAGATCGTGACCGTGTCCGGGGAACCGAATCGCAGAGTCACGATCGGAGAGTCCGCGCGTTCCAGTGTTTCCAGGAGGTGCGCGCGGTCGAGGACAGCTCTGGTCGGGGTCGAGGGCAGGGCTGCCAGCATGCGGCGGTAGTCGGGGAATTCCTCGGGCGAGCGGCGGCAGCGCTGGCTCGCCGCTGAATCCTCGGTGGCAGTGCGGAATTCGATGGAATCGGGCGTGGGACGCAAGACCACGCTGTGTCGACGGCGCAGCCAGGAGGTGGTGGCACGCAGTTCGGCGGCATCGATGGTCGCGGACCACTCCGCCGTCACCGAGGACATCGGGCGCAGGGTTCGCGAGGCCAACCGGTAGCGGTCGGTGGCGGTGAGGATCAGTTCGTCGGGCCGGGCTTCGAACAGGATGGTGTCGAGCACGGGCAGGGCCGGATCGGTGAGGGTCGCCGTGGAGACCTGGTCGATGGCTGCCGCGAGCGCCGGTCCGCCGATGCGCACGGCCTGATCGGGTTCGGTTCCGGGCGCCGCACCGTGGCCGCTTCGGTCCGGCAACGATCGGGGGTCCGCGCCGAGCGCGCGGTGAGCGGCAGCGGCTGCCGCGTCGAACTCCCTGCGGCGGCAGTGCATTTCGGCGAGGTGCGCGTCGAGGAGGTCGGCGGCCCTGGCGGGGTCGGATTCGGCGAGCACCGCCGCGACCGTCGGCAACGGCATGTCGACGGCGCGCAGGTGACGGATCAGGCAGGCGGGGCCGGCCTGGTCGGGGGTGTAGTAGCGGTAGCCGGTGTCCTCGTCCACCAGGGCGGGAACGAGGACTCCGGCGTCGGCGTAGAAGCGCAGGGCGCTGGCGTTCAGACCGCAGGTGCGGGCGAACGCTCCGATGGTGATCAGTTCGGTGTCAGGCACCGGCTCATGATCGGGGTTGCAGCGACTCGAAGGTCAAGACGAACCGTTGCGCGTGCCCGCGGCGACCATCTCGGGCGAACCCGTGCCCAGGTGGCGATAGACGTTGGCGATGACCAACTGGCCGAGGGCGTTGTTGCCGTAGCCGCCGATCACCGCGCCGATCCCCGCGGGGATGAGGGTGCCGAACAGCAGCAGCCCGCGTTTGACCAGGTAGTTGACGATGAACCGTTTGGCGGGCCCGTCGGGCATGCTCGACAGACCCGGGATGTGGTCGGTGACGACACCGAGCCACTGCCCCTTCGTATGACCTGCCGTCTGTTCGAGGACCTTCGTGCCCGACTCGCCGAGCACCACCTTCGACACCAACCGCTGCTGGCGCGGATCCTCGGGCGCGATGCCGTACGCCGCGGCGGCGCCCACCGAGAACACCGAGGAGGCTTCTACGAAGACGGCGGTGTCCACACCGGTGGCGGCCAGGCCGATCAGCGTGCCGATGCCGGGTACGGCGGCGGTGAGCCCCACCGTCACGCCGCTGGCGGTGACGACAACGAGGTACTGGCGCGACAGCCGCTGCACGAGTTCCACCGGTGAATCGTCGGGGTGCCTGCTCCCAAGCCAGTCGACATAACGCTGCACCACCGGTGCTTGCGCATGGGCGACCTTGTCGAGCGCGGGAACTACACGCTTGTCCACGAATTCACGCAGCATGCGGTTGACCTCTCCTGTCGGCACTGCTCCGGCGGCGATCCGCCACTCACACTAGGCGGATACCGTTTCCTTCCGGTGCGCAAACACGAGCACGTCGCGAGGGACCACCGATGAGTTCGGCGGGGATGTCCCGTCTCTTCCTCTGAAACAGCAGCTCACCGGAGAAGGATGTCGCCCATGTCGAACAACCCGCAGAGCACCGGCCGCAGAGTCGTGGCGGAGGTCACCGTGTCGCTGGACGGATACAGCGGCACCGGTCCCGACGACGACATGAGCTGGTGCATGGACTACATCACCAGCCCGCAGACCGAGATCTCCTACGAGGGGATCTGGCGCGGCGCCGACACCGTCGTCCTCGGGCGAACCAATTGGGAAGGGTTCACCGCGGTCTGGCCGGGCATCACCGCCGACCCCGCCAGCTCCGCCCGCACCCGTGAGCTGGGCGAATGGCTCGCGAAGGTCGAGAAGGTCGTCTTCACCACCACCCTCGACCAGTCCGACCTGGACAAGGCCGCGTGGTCCAACGCAAGAATCGGTCGCGACCCGGAAGCCGACGTGCGCGCGCTCAAAGCGGCCCCCGGACGCGACATCCTGATCACCAACAGCGCCAGCATCATTCAGTGTCTACTGCGCGCCGACCTGGTCGACGACCTCTACCTCGCCATCGTCCCCACCACCCTCGGCGGCGGCCTGCGCCTGCTCCCCGACAACTACGCGTCGACCTGGCGCCTCGCCGCCGCGACCACCCTCCCCGACTCGGGCGCCGTGTCGGTGCACTACACCCGGCCCTGACGCCGGATCGCTCCCGGCGGTGGTCGTAGGCTGGGGAATCATGACCAGGAGCGCTCCCGATTCTTGCCCAGGGGTTCTGCGGCTGCACGAGGCCGCCGACGGGCCGTTGGCGCGGATCCGGGTGCCCGGCGGACGACTGGAATCCGGGCAGGTGCAGGTACTCGCGGAGGCCGCGCACGACCTGGGCAACGGGAGCCTCGAGCTGACCTCCCGCGGCAATGTGCAGTTGCGCCGGGTACGGGACGCGAACGAACTGGCCGCCCGGCTGGCCACAGCGGGCCTGCTGCCGAGCCGCACGCACGAGCGAGTCCGCAATATCGTCGCCTCACCGTTGTCCGGGGGGGTGGGTGGATTTGCCGATGTACACGGGCTGGCCACCGACCTGGATGTGGGCTTGCAGGCCGATGCCGCGCTGGCGGACCTGCCCGGCCGGGTTCTGTTCACCCTTGACAACGGTCGCGGTGACGTGAGCACTCTGCGCGGCGATATCGGGATCCAGGCCGTCGGCGACGAGTTCGCGTTGCTGCTCGCCGGGACCGACACCGGCATCCGCGTCACTCCCGACGAGGCCGTCACGGTCATGCTCGACGCCGCCCGCGGATTCCTCGACCTGCGTGCGGAATCCGGGCAGTGGCGGTTGCACGAGATCCCCGGCGGTGTCGAGAAGGTCACCGAGACCCTGGACCGCTCCCACGCCGGTGCGCGTCTGGAACTCGGTGCGACACATGACATTCCGATCGGCTGGCTCGAACAGGACAACGGCCTGATCGCCCTCGGCGCGGGTGTTCCGCTCGGCACACTGCCCGCGCGGGTCGCCGAATTCCTGGCCGCCGTCGAACGCCCCGTGTTCCTCACGCCGTGGCGCAGTGTGGTGCTACCCGACCTGGAGGAGGGCCCCGCGGAAACGGTGGTGCGGGTGCTGGCGCCGATGGGCTTGATCTTCGACGCCGGCTCCCCGTGGTTACAGGTGAGCGCCTGCGCGGGCCGCCCCGGCTGCGCCAAGTCCCACACCGACGTCCGCACCGACCTCACCGAAGCCATCGAAACCGGGCGCGTGCTCGGCGACGAACCATCCGACCCGACCGAGGGGCGTCCCGCGACAGTCGAGCCTGGCCGCGATGCCGAGCGCACCCTTCCCGCCGACGCGGCGGACCGTGCCGAGTCCGGCCTCGATGCCGCCGACGTGGTGGCGACCGGCCGTCAACACTGGTCCGGCTGCGAACGCCGCTGTGGCCGCCCGACCGGACCTGTCACCGATGTCGTCGCAACCGAAGGCGGGTACCGGATCAACAGACCGGACTAGGTGAGGTCGGCGTTGCCCTCGATCACTTTCAGCAGGTAGTGGAACTTGCTGATCCGCCAGCCTGCGGCGGTGCGGCGGGCGGCCAGGGCGTAGCTGCCGATGAAAGTGCGGGTCTTGCCGTTGGCTGCGGAGTTGTTCACGTGGACGGCGATGGAGTCGGCGTGGGCGGTGGCCTCGTCGCCGTGGATGTCGATGAGGTGGTTGCCCGACTGGTGGTGGACGGCGTCGAGGGAGTCCAGGCCCGCCTTCCAGTCGGCGGCGATGTCTTCGGCCGGCCGGATCGAGACACCGCCGCCGAAGCCGCCGTCGAAGTCGACCTCGTCGGTGAAGACCTCGGTGACCAGATCGTCCCAGCGCTTCTGATCGCAGTACACGAACATTCGGGTGATCGTCTCGGTGATCGCCAGAGTGTCTGCGAGAGTGTTCGATTCGGTCATGCAGGCGAGCTTAGAACGCCGTCCGCGCAGGTGCATCCCGCGCGAAAACCGTTCGACTCCGTGATCGGGACGGCCCTACGCTGGCCTCCTCGAAACGAGGGGGTTCCCATGTCCACACTGCGAGTGACGGCCGAGCGGCTGGTCGTCGTCCCACACCCGAACGCCGACCGGCTGGAGCTGGCCCAGGTCGGGCTGTACCGGGCCGTCGTTGCCAAGGGACAGTTCGTCACCGGCGACCACGCCGTCTACATCCCGGAACAGGCGGTCGTTCCGGACCCGCTGATCGTCGAGCTGGGTCTCACCGGCAAATTGGCCGGGGCGCAACGCAATCGGGTGAAGGCGGTGCGGTTGCGCGGTGAGGTGTCCCAGGGCATCGTCTGCACGCCGAGCGCGCTGTCGGGCACGGATCTCGCGGCGGCGGCCGAGGCGCGCACCGACTTCGCCGCCGAGCTCGGCGTGACCAAATGGGTGCCGCCGGTGCCGGTTTCGATGTCGGGACAAGTGGAACCCGCACCGGACCTGCTGCGCTGGATCGATGTGGAGAACATCAAGCGGTTCCCCGATATCTTCACCGAGGGCGAGCCGGTGGTGGCGACGGAGAAGATCCACGGCACCGCTTTTCTGCTCACCCATCTGCGTGCCGAGGATCGGGTCCTGGTGTCGTCCAAGGGCATCGGTGGCCGGTCGCAGGCACTGATCCGCACCGAGGGCAACCTGTACTGGCGGGCGGTGCACAGCCATCGGCTCGACGAGGCCGCCCGCAAGCTCGCCCATGCCCTCGACGCCGACCGGGTCGGACTCTTCGGTGAGGTGTTCGGGGCCGGGGTGCAGGACCTGCACTACGGTGCGTCGGCCGCGCAGGACGACACGCTCGGTTTCGCCCTGTTCGACCTCGCGGTCGAGCAGGCGGGGGCGCCGGTGCGTTGGCTCGACCACCACGAGATCGGCTCGCTGCTCGGCGAACTCGGCCTCGAGATACCGCGCGTACCGGTCCTGTACGAAGGCCCCTACGACGCGGAGTTGTTGCTGAAGCTGGCCGAGGGCACCGAGACCGTCAGCGGGACGGGCGGCAATATCCGCGAGGGGCTGGTAGTTCGTGCCGCGAGCGAGCGGTACTCGCCCGTGCTCGGCGGCCGTGCCATCGGCAAGATCGTCTCCGACGCGTACCTGCTGCGCGATGGCGGCACCGAGTTCGAATGACCGGGTCGGCCGGGAACCCAGCCTCCCCGGCCGGCTCAGGGTCGGGGTTCGCGGGGTGTGTGCAGTTCGAGGACGCAGCACTTCACGCCGCCACCACCTTTGCGCAGCTCGGACATGTCGACCGGGACCGGTTCGAAACCCCGCTCGCGCAGGGCGGCGATCAGCCCGGTCGCGCCCGGGTCGAGGAAGACGTGGCGGCCGTCGCTCACCCCGTTGAGGCCGAAGGACAGGGCATCGGCCTCGGTGGCCAGGATCGCATCCGGGTAATGGACGGCCAGGGCCTCGCGGGCCTGCGGACTGAAGGCCCCTGGGTAATAGGCGATGGTGGTCTCGTCGAGGCACGTCAGCGCGGTGTCGAGGTGATAGAAGCGCGGATCGATCAGCTCGAGCGACAGCACGGGCAGGCCGAAGAACCGTTCGGCCTCGGCGTGGGCGGCCGCCGTGCAGCGGAATCCCGTGCCGGCCAGGATCCGATCGCCCGCGAACGCGAAATCGCCCTCCCCCTCGTTGGTTTCGGCCGCCACCGCCAGCTCGCGTAGCTCCCGCGCCGCGAACCAGCGGTGAAACGCCGGGCCCTCCGGTTGCCGCTCGGGATGGGCGAAGCGGGCCGACAACGCACGCCCGCCGATCACGATCGCACTGTTGGCGGCGAACACCATGTCGGGCAGGCCCGGCTCACCCGGCACGGTCTCCACCGAATGTCCGTGCTGTTCGAGCAGTGCGCGCAGGATCTCCCACTGCGACAGCGCCCGCGCGCGGTCCACCGGCGCTGCCGGATCCATCCACGGATTGATCGCGTAGGTGACCTCGAAATGGTCGGGTCGGCACATCACGAAGCGGCGCGGGGTGGCCACCCGCGCCGGAGTCGAGGAGGGAAGGGGAAGGACGGCGGTCATCAGGACTCCCGGTGGCTGCGCGGCGCGAATCGACGTCTCGACGGTAAATGTCGCCACGTTGCGCGGGGAACACCGATCCATTGCACGTATCGATGGGAAAATGGTGATCCATTGCGTGAGAGGATCCCCATGGACGACATCGACCGCCGCATTCTCGCCGCCCTGCTGAAAAACGCACGTGCCACCTTCGGCGAGATCGGCTCGATCGTCGGATTGTCGGCGCCCGCGGTGAAGCGGCGGGTGGACAAGATGGTGGCGGGTGGGCAGATCACCGGATTCACCGCCCTGGTCAATCCGGTCGCCCTCGGCTGGACCACCGAGGCGTACGTGGAGGTGTACTACCGCGACAACATCTCCCCCGCCGAACTGCGCCGGACACTGGAACCGATCCCGCAGGTCGTCGGAGTGTGCACCATCGCGGGCGAAGCCGACGCGCTGGTGCACGTGATGGCCACCGACATGGCCGAGATCGAGGTGACCGTGGAGCGGATCAGGGAGAACGCGCGCGTCGGGCGCACCAGGAGTTCGCTGGTGATGTCGCGCATCCTCGAGCGCCCGCGCACCTGAGCCGACCGCGCCGAACACCACGTCGCGGCCAGGTTCTAGGGTTGTGCGCATGTCCGACGTGCGCACCAGCTACCTCACCGACGGGGCCGAGATCTATCGGCGCTCGTTCGCGACCATCCGCGCCGAAGCCGACCTCGCCGGTTTTCCCGCCGATGTCGAGCGCGTGGTGGTGCGGATGATCCACGGGTGCGGACAGGTCGACCTGGCGGGCGACATCGCCTACACCCCCGGTGTGGTCGCGGCCGCGCGCGCCGCGTTGCGGGCGGGCAAACCGATCATCTGCGACGCCAATATGGTCGCCTCGGGTGTCACCCGTAAGCGGCTGCCCGCCGACAACCCGGTGCTGTGCAACCTCACCGATCCGCGCGTGCCCGAGCTGGCCGCGAGCATGGGCAACACCCGTTCGGTCGCCGCGCTCGAACTGCTGCGCGCCGAACTCGACGGCGCGGTGGTCGCCATCGGCAACGCCCCGACCGCGCTGTTCCACCTGCTCGACATGCTCGACGCAGGCGCACCGCGACCCGCCGCGATCATCGGCATCCCCGTCGGTTTCATCGGCGCGGCCGAATCCAAGCAGGCGCTGATCGACTTCGGTGGCGTCGAATATCTGACCGTGCGCGGCAGGCGGGGCGGCAGCGCCATCACCGCGTCGGCGCTGAACGCGATTGCGAGCGAACAGGAATGAGCGGCACACTCTGGGGCATCGGCCTCGGCCCCGGCGATCCCGAACTGGTGACGGTGAAAGCGGCCCGGCTCATCGGCGCCGCCGACGTGGTGGCCTTCCACAGCGCCAGGCACGGGCGCAGCATCTCCCGGGGCATCGCCGAGCCGTACATGCGTCCGGGTCAGATCGAAGAGCACCTCGTCTACCCCGTGACCACCGAGACCACCGACCACCCCGGCGGGTACCAGGGCGCGATCGACGAGTTCTACGAGCAGGCCGCGACCCGGCTGGCCGCCCACCTCGCCGCCGGACGCGATGTCGCCCTGCTCGCGGCCGGTGACCCGCTGTTCTACTCCTCGTACATGCACATGCACCGCCGCCTGGCCGACCGGTTCAACGCCGAGATCGTCCCCGGCATCACCTCGGTGAGCGCGGCCTCGGCGGCACTCGGCACGCCCCTGGTGGAAGGCGAGCAGGTTCTCACGGTGCTGCCCGGCACCATGCCCGTCGACGAACTCACCGAGCGGCTGCGCGAGACCGACGCCGCCGCGATCATGAAGCTGGGCCGCACCTTCCCCGGTGTGCGCCGGGCGCTCGCCGACGCCGGTCGCCTCGACGACGCCTACTACGTCGAACGCGCGAGCAGCACCCGCCAGCGGGTACTCGCGGCCGCCGATGTCGACGAGGCCGATGTGCCCTACTTCTCGATCACGCTGGTTCCCGGACCCACCCCGACCACCGGGGTCGCGGCCCTCGTCGGCGGACAGCACCGCGGGGCACCGACGAACACGTCGGAGCCGACGACCAGCAATGCTGCGGACGGTGAATCGGCAGGTGCCGCAGGCGAAGTCGTGGTCGTCGGCCTCGGTCCCGGCGCTGCGGACTGGACCACCCCGGAGGTCACTGCCGCCTTGGACGAGGCGACCGATCTCGTCGGCTACACCACCTACATCAACCGTGTCCCCGAGCGGGCCGGCCAGCGCAGGCACGCCAGCGACAACAAGGTCGAGTCGGAGCGCGCCGCGATGGCACTCGATCTGGCCAAGCGTGGTGCGCGGGTCGCCGTGGTGTCCTCCGGTGATCCGGGGGTGTTCGCGATGGCCTCGGCGGTGCTCGAGGTATCGGCCGAACCGCAGTTCAAGGATGTGCGGGTGCGGGTGTTGCCGGGGCTGACGGCGGCCAACGCGGTGGCGAGCCGGGTGGGCGCGCCGCTGGGCCACGACTACGCGATGATCTCGCTCTCCGATCGGCTCAAGCCGTGGGAGGTTGTGGCGCAACGCCTTTCGGCCGTCGCGGCGGCCGATATGGCGATCGCGATCTACAACCCGGCCTCCACGCAGCGACGTTGGCAGGTGGGCGCGATGCGCGACATCCTGCTGACCCATCGTGACCCGGAGACGCCGGTGGTGCTCGGTCGCGATGTCGGTGGCCCGACGGAATCGGTGCGGGTGGTGACCCTCGCCGACCTGAACCCCGACGAGGTCGACATGCGCACGCTGCTCATCATCGGCGCCTCCACCACGACGGCCTTCGACACGCCTGAGGGGACCCGCGTTTTCACGGCGCGCCGCTACGAGAACGCCTAGACGCACGACACGCCGCGACACGGGCAACCTTGGCGCGACCCCCACACTGGCCTAACATTCCACATAGGAATGTAGTTCGAAGGGAGTTGACCGTTGACCGACACCGCGACCCGCCGCCGCCCACTGAACTCCACCGCGGCTTCGCTGCTGGGGTTCCTGCACGAGGGTCCGATGTCGGGCTGGGACCTGGCGACTCTCGCCCAGCAACGCATCGGCGACTTCTGGACCATCACCCAGAGCCAGGTCTACCGCGAACTCGCCACGATGGACACCGCGGGCCTGGTGACCAAGGGTGAACGGGGTGCGCGAGAGCGCATTCCCTACCGGATCACCGACACCGGGCGGGAGGCGTTCGCCGAATGGATCGCCCGCGATCCCGGTGCCGAGACGATCCGGGTGCCGTTGCTGCTCACCCTGTCGTTCGGCGAACATCTCGATCCCACGCACCGCGACCGGATCATCACCGCCAACCGCAACATTCACCAGGACCGGCTCGACCGCTATCTCGACGAGGACGCGACCGCTCTGGCGCCGCATCAGCGCGCCACTCTCGAATTCGGGATCGCCTACGAGCGCGCGGTGCTGCAGTGGTTCGACCAGCTGCCCGCCGTCTTTGCCGGGCAACCGCCGCGCTGAGCTCAGGAAACGCTGTGCGCGGTCGCGAGCCGCAACCAGTCGAGGGCGGCGCCGACCTCCTCGACGACGTTCGCGCCCGCAGGCAGGGGTGGGCGTTCGATCATGACGACCGGCACGCCGGCCGTGCGCGCCGCGGCGATCTTCGCCTCGGTCTGCGCACCGCCACTGTTCTTGGTGACCAGGACGTCGATGCGATGACGCGACATCAGCACCAGTTCCTCGTCGAAGGTGAACGGCCCACGCGCGAGCAGCAATTCGTAGCGCGGTGGCAGCGGGGCGGTCGGCGCGTCGATCGATCGGATGACGAAACGCTGCCTGCGACAGTCCTCGAAGGCGCCGACACCTTGGCGGCCGATGGTGAGCAGCACATTCTCGCCCCGGTCGGCCAGGGCGGAGGCTGCCCCGGCGAGATCGGGTACCCGCGTCCACAGATCGCCCCGGCGCGGCACCCATTCGGGGCGGCGCAGGTGCAGCGCGGGCAGGCCGAGGTCGGCTGCCGCGGTCGCCGCATGGGTACTGACCTGGGCCGCGAAGGGGTGGGTGGCATCCACGACGGCATCGATACGGTTCTCGCGTAGCCAGGTTCGGAGGCCCTCGACACCACCGAATCCGCCGATGCGCACCGGACCGACCGGCAATCGCGGGTTGGCGACACGTCCCGCCAGCGAGGAGACGATGTCGACTCCACGCTCACCGGACGCCAGGTTCGCCAGCTCACGAGCCTCGCCCGTACCGCCGAGGATCAGAACTCTCAGGACTGCCCGCTGACGTCGTCCCGGTCAGGGGTGGTCGACCTGGTGCACCGCATACAACTCCGTCCATCGAAATCGAGGCTCCGAGTTTTGCCCGGGCCGCGCCCGACCATACCCCCGTTGAGGAAGTGTTACACCTTCGGCGCATAACTTTCTGGATGAGCTTGCAGATGCACTCACCGTTCCGCCGTGATCTGACCGTGATCTGACCGTGATCGGCACAGTGTCGACATGGACGGTTGACCAGCACGTTCGCCACCCACGCCCGGGTCGGCGATGCGGGCGCACCGGCGAGCCGACACCGGTTTCGAGTCCGGTAGCCACACTGGGCGATTGCCCAGCATCTCGATGCCATCGAAGACATACGCCGCGTGCGAGCGATGTTCGGCCGGTGGCGCGCGAGACCACGTGTGGACTGAACAGTCGCATCGGCCTGTTACCCGAAAAGGAGCAAATTCGGGGCGCACACCCCGGCACATCGTTATGCGAGACGACGGGTGACTCGTCAGGAATTTGCGCGCGGTTTGACGACGATCCACTGCGCGACGGGAAGCTGCGGCCGCCACGCCGTGAACCCGCCGAGCGGTTCACCTCGGTAGATCTGGAATTTGCGCAGGGTGCCACCGTGGCGCGCGCACCAGGCCAGCAGCAGCGTTTCCGACTCCGCGGTCACCGCATTGGCCACCAGGCGGCCGCCGGGCCGCAGGCGTTGCCAGCAGGCGTCGAAAACGCCGTCCTGGGTGAGTCCGCCGCCCAGGAAGATCGCGTCGGGCGCCGGGGAGTCGGTGCGGGTGTCGGGGAACGCGCCGCGCACCGCGATGCCGGGCACACCGAGCGCGTGCGCGTTGGTGGCGATCTGATCGCGACGGGCGGGCAGGCGTTCATAGGTGACCGCGCGGCACGCCGGGTGGGTACGGCACCATTCGATCGCGATGGTGCCCGAACCGCCGCCGACATCCCACAGCAGTTCGCCGGGTGCCGGGGCGAGGGCGCTGACGGTGAGTGCGCGGACCTCGGCTTTGGTGAGCTGGCCGTCGCCGGTGAACGAATCGTCGCGCAGGCCGGGCATTCTCGTGCGGCGCGGGTGATGCGGGTCGGCCACGCAGTCGACGGCACAGAGGTTGAGCGGGTCACCCGGGGGCTGCTGCCAGCCGTCGGCCGTGCCGGTACGCAGGCATTCGTTCTCGCCGCCGAGCTGTTCGAGCACGGTGAGCGTGGAGGCACCGAAACCGTTGTCGCGCAGCAGTTTCGCCAGCGCGGCCGGGGTCGATTCGTTCTCGCTCAGGACGAGAATTCGACGGCGGTCGGCCAGTTCCGGCAGCACCGTGGTGAGCGGTCGGGCGACCACACTCACCACCGGGGTCTCGGCCAGCGGCCAGCCGAGCCGGGCGCACGCCAGCGACGCCGACGACGGTTGCGGGTACACGTCGAGCGCGCCGGGTCCGACGATGCGGGCCAGGGTGGCACCGATGCCGTAGAACATGGGATCGCCGCTGGCGAGCACGGTGAGCCGCCGACCGCTGTGGTGCGCAAGCAGTTCCGGGAGAGCGGGCAGCAGGGGTGTCGGCCACGGGATTCGCTCGAACTTCCCGTCCGGTACCAGCGCCAGCTGTCGCGGCGACCCGAACACCACTTCGCTGTCCTCGACTGCCGCTTTGGCCCGCTCCCCCAGGCCACCCCACCCGTCCGCGCCGATACCCACCACGCGGATCGGGACACCCGACCACGCCGCACTAGTCATCGGGGTACCCCACCCGTCTGCGAGCGGACTGTCGTTGTCGCACGCAGAGCAGTGTCGATGCGCTCACGCCGGGCCGTCGGGACGGCAGCCACCGCGACATACGGCGCCGAACCGGGACGCGCACGCCGCGCCATCGAAGCCGAGGTCATCGCAGCGTCCGGCGCCGAAGCGACACGCGCGCAGCGGACCATCGGGGCGGCAATCACCGTGGCATCCGGCGCCAGATGGACCGCGGCAGAAGGCGCATCACGAAGAAGGCCAGCGCTAGGCGGCCGGGGACGGCGACTCGGGTGGCGCCCTTGTTCAGGGCGCGGACGACGGCGTCGGCGACCTGGTCGGGGGTGCTGGACATGGGCGCGGGGTCCATGCCCTCGGTCATCCGGCCGATGACGAAACCCGATCGGACCAGCAGCAACTGGACACCAGTTCCGTGCAGGGCGTCACCGAGGCCGCTGGCGAAACCGTCCAGGCCCGCCTTCGCCGAACCGTAGACGTAGTTCGCCCGCCGGACCCGTACGCCCGCGATAGAACTGAAGACGACGATCTGGCCACTGCCCTGTGCGCGCATCAGATTCGCGAGGGTGGTGAGAACGCTGACCTGGGCGACGTAGTCGGTGTGTACGACAGCGACGGCGTGGTCGGGGTCGCGTTCGGCGCGGGCTTGGTCGCCGAGAACGCCGAATGCCAGGACGGCCGTGCCGATTCCACCGTGTTCGGCGGCGATCTTCTCGAGCAGCGTGGCGTGCGTCGCGGTGTCGTCGGCGTCGAATTCGACCGTGTGCACCGCGGTCGCCCCGGCCGCGCGTACCTGCTCGACTTCGGCGGCCAGCGCATCGGAGCGGCGGGCGGCGAGGATCACCACCCGGCCCGGCGCCAGCCTGCGCGCCACTTCCAGCCCGATCTCACTGCGCCCACCCAGAACCAGGACCGGGCCCCGGTTCGCCTGCTGCTCTCCCATGCGCACAGTGTGTCATCCCGGGTTCCCGCCGCCACCGAGCCTCCCCGCGATCACGAACCGCGACCGGCGAAGCGACACCGGGGTCCCGTTCGAACACGCGGCACCGGCACCGACAGCCGGCCGAACGGCCGGGTGTCGCACGGCGGTCAGTTCGAGCGGCAGGCCCGCGAACACCCCTCCGACCGCCCGGCGCTGCCTGAAAGGGTGCCGTTGTGGGCGCGCGCCCGCCGACCGAGCGCACGGGGTGACCGGCTAGCGTCGAACACATGCCCACCGCGACCACACAGCTCTCCCCCGCCGCCCTCGCGTTCGTCGCCGAGCGGCACCTGGCCACCCTCACCACCCTGCGGGCGGACGGCACACCGCACGTCGTCGCCGTCGGGTTCACCTGGGACGCGGACAGCGGCATCGCGCGGGTGATCACCGATGGCGCGTCGGTGAAGGCCCGTAATGCCGCGCGGGGTGGGTACGCGGCCGTCAGCCAGGTCGACGGGGCGCGGTGGCTCACCCTCGAGGGGCCGGCCACCGTGCTGACCGACGCCGACGATGTCGCCGAGGCCGTTCGCCGCTACACCGAGCGCTACCGCGTGCCCCGCGAGAACCCCACGCGCGTGGTCGTCGCGATCCAGGTGCGCCGGGTGCTGTCGTCGAGCACGCTCAAATAGCTTGTGGCCGTTTACAACACGGTCAGGCCGTGCGGGCGCTGGTTCATGGACTCCACGCCGTCCTCGGTGACGACCACGATGTCCTCGATGCGCGCACCCCACTGCCCCGGGAAGTAGATGCCGGGTTCGATGCTGAACGCCATGCCCGGCTCGAGCACCAGATCGTTGCCCGCCACGATGTAGGGCTCCTCGTGCACCGACAGGCCGATGCCGTGTCCGGTGCGGTGCACGAACGCATCGCCCAGACCCGCGTCGGCCAGCACGGTGCGGGCGGCGGCGTCGACGGATTCGGCGGTGACGCCGGGGCGCACGGCGGCCACCGCCGCCGCCTGCGCCGCCTCGAGCAACGCCATCCGCTCGGCGACCTGCGTGCTCGGCTCGCCGAGCACATAGGTGCGGGTGGAATCGGAGTAGTAGCCGGGCGTCACCGGTCCGCCGATATCGATCACCACCACGTCGCCCTGTTCGATGACGCGGTCGGAGAAGAGGTGGTGCGGGATGGCGCCGTTCGGGCCGCTGCCCACGATGACGAACTCCGCCTCGGTGTGCCCCTCCTCGCGAATCGCCGCCTCGATATCGGCATACACCTCGGCCTCGGTGCGGCCCGCCCGCAGGAACTCGCCCATCCGGGCGTGCACGCGGTCGATCGCGGCGCCCGCACGGCGTAAGGCGTCGATCTCGGCCTCGTCCTTGATCATCCGCGACTGGCGCAGCACGGGAGTGGCCGAGGACGGCAGCCCCGTGGTCTGCTCGGCCAGCGGAATCAGGTGCAGGGCGGGCATGGCGTCGGCGACGGCGATGCGGGAACCGGCGTGCAGGGTGGAACGGACCAGCTGGTACGGGTCGACGCCGTCGACCCAGTCGAGGATCCGCAGACCCAGTTCCCCGGCCGCCGAGCCGTCCAGCGCGGCCAGCTCGAGCTTCGGCACGACGACCGACGGAGTCGCGCCGTCGGCGGTGATCACCAGACAGGTGAGCCGTTCGAACGATTCGGCATCGGACCCGATGAGATACCGCAGGTCGGGACCTGGCGTGATGAGCAGGGCGTCCAGATGCGCCGCGCGCATCAACTCCACCGCCCGCTCGAGCCGCTGACCGTAGACATTCGCCGCGAACCTGGCATTCGTGTGCGCGCTCATAGCTTCCGACGTTACCCGCCGCGCCGCGACCCGCGCAGAGTCGCCCGCACGACGTGCGATCGCGGGCGCCGCGCCCCCATGGCCTGGACGTCATCGGACGACGCGGCGACGATCCCGCTCACCTGTCGGAGCCACAGGGCACAATCACCGGGTGACCGTTGCCGAGAGCACCCGTGGACCCCTGTTGATCCTGGACGGCGCCAGCCTGTGGTTCCGCGCCTACTACGCGATCCCCGACAAACTGCGCGGCGCCGACGGCCGCTCGGTGAACGCGGTGCGCGGCTTCACCGACATGGTCGCCTCGCTGATCACCAAACACCGGCCGAGCAGGCTCGTCGTCGGGCTGGATCTGGACTGGCGCCCGCCGTTCCGGGTGGCGCTCGTGCCGTCGTACAAGGCGCACCGCCTCGACACCAGCAGCACGGCCGCGCCCGGCGCCGAAGAAGTCCCCGACACCCTCACCCCGCAGGTGCCCATGATCCTGGACGTGCTCGCCGCGGCCGGGATCGCCACCGGCGGCGCCGAGGGGCTCGAAGCCGACGACGTCCTCGGCACCCTGGCCCATCGCGAGCGCACCGATTCCGTGGTCGTCGTCAGCGGCGACCGCGACCTGCTGCAACTGGTCCGCGACGACCCGGCACCGCCGGTGCGGGTGCTCTACGCGGGCCGTGGCCTGGCCAAGGCCGAGCTGTACGGGCCCGCCGAGGTGTCCGCGAAATACGGTGTGCCCGTGGTGAACGCGGGGCCCGCGTACGCCGATATGGCCACTTTGCGTGGCGACGCCTCCGACGGGTTGCCCGGTGTGGCGGGCATCGGCGACAAATCCGCCGCCCAGCTCATCTCCCGGTTCGGCTCCCTCGACGCCCTGATGGCCGCCGTGGACGATCCCGCATCCGATCTCGCCAAGGGTGTGCGGGCCAAACTCGTTGCCGCACAGGACTATCTGAAGGCCGCCGCACCGGTGGTCCGGGTGGTCTGCGATGCCGACGTGGAGCTGTCGGGCCCCGATACCCTGCCCGCGGCACCCGCCGACCCGGAGCGGCTACGCGAACTCGCGGCCGCCTACAACGCCGAGAGCCCGATCACCCGGCTGATCACGGCGCTGGCCGCCGCGCACACCGCGTGAACGACGCCGGGCCGCCCGCATACAGAGCGGGCGGCCCGGAAACCACCTGGCGGTAGGCTGAAAACCGCAGTACGACAGCCTAGTTGGGGCGGCCGACCTCGTAGGTACCGTCTTCCTTCGTGATCTTCACGGTGACCTTCTTGTCCTCACCGCTGACCTTCAGGTCGCAGGTGAAGGTCGCGTCGACCTCGACCTTCTGACCCGACGGGCACGACACATCGGAGACGTCCGCGATGCCGTAGGAGCCGGTGAGCACCGAGGAGACACCGTCCTGCACCGCCGACTGGTCGAGCTCGTCGGACGAGAACACGACGAGCAGCAGGCCGATCACGGCGGCGATCACCAGCACGCCGGCCACGACGAGGCCGATGATCAGGCCCTTGCTCTTACCCTTGCCCCCGGGACCTTGCTGGGACTGCTGAGGCTGCTGACCCCACTGCTGCTGCGGCTGCTGACCCCACTGCTGGGCGCCTGCGGGCTGCTGCGCGTTCCAGTCCTGCGGCGGCGGCTGGGTCTGACCCCACTGCTGCTGCGGACCGGTCGGCTGCTGCGGCTGCGGCTGGCCCCACTGCTGCGGCTGCTGGGGCTGCTGCGGCTGGCCCCACTGCTGCTGGGGCTGCTGCTGAGGTTGCTGCGGCTGCTGGGGCTGACCCCACGGCTGCTGCGGTTGCTGTCCGGCGTTGGGGTCACCCCACTGCTGGGTCGGCTGGGCGCCCTGGGGCGGCTGCTGCGGCGGCTGTGCCGCGCCACCCCAGTGCTGGGTGGGACCGGCGCCACCGGCCCCCTGCTGACCCCCCCAGTGCTGGGTGGGATCGTTGCTCCCCTCCCCTGGGCCGTTCGGTCCGTACGGGCCGCTCATCCACTCGCCTCCACTCGCATAGTTGTACACACGGTAGCCCCCCGCGCCAGGCCGGCTACGCCAGGAAATCAAATCACAGACGAAACATCTACGCGGCGTCCACCGCGACGACACCCCGTCGGACGGCACGCACGGCCTTGGCCGCGGTACTCGCGATCTCGATATCGTCCGCGGTGTTGTGGATCTGGTCGAGCAGGTCGATCACCTGCCTGCACCAGCGCACGAAGTCGCCCGCCGACATCACGCTGCTCTGATCGCCGCTGGCCAGCAACGCCTCGGCCAACGCGTCACCGCGCGCCCACTTGTACACCCCGTTGACGAATCCCAGGTCGGGTTCGCGGGTGGGCGGCAGCTTGTGCCTCGCCTCGTCGGCGCGCACTTGCCCCCACACCTCGATGGTCGCGGCGACCGCGCGCCGGATGGGATCGGTCGGGCCGTGCGCGGTGAGCAAGCCGGACTCCTGCCGCGATTCGTACACCAGCGCGGACACCACTCCGGCGAGCTCGGCGGGACCGAGCCCGCGCCACAGTCCCTGCCGCAGGCATTCCGCGACGACCAGGTCGCTTTCGGCGTAGATGCGGGCCAGCCGCCTGCCGTCGGGCGTCACTTCACCGTGCTCGACGAAACCGCGTTCCTCGAGCAGGCCGACGATGCGGTCGAAGGTGCGCGCGAGGGAATTCGTCGTCGCGGCAACCTTCTGGCGCATCGACTCGGTCTCGCGGGCCAGTCGCGCGTAGCGCTCGCCGATGCGGCTGAGCTGTTCGCGGTCGGGCCTGCTGTGTGCCGGGTGGGCGCGCAGGCTGCGGCGCAGGGTGGCCAGCTGACGGTCCTCGCCCGCGCGGGTGTGGTCGTTGCGCCTGCGCCTGCCACGGCCGGGCGCCGAGATGCCGGTTCCGCGCAGCGCCGAGGCGAGGTCGCGGCGGATGCGGGCGGTGCGGTGGTCGACCCGGCGCGGCAACCGCATGTGCCCGAGGGGCTCGGCGGGGACGGGGAAGTCCGCGGCGGAAATCCTTCCGGCCCAATGGTCTTCGGTCAACACGAGGGGACGCGGGTCGCCGGGGGTCTGATCGGGTTCCAGGATCACCGCGAGCCCCGCACGCTTGCCCGACGGGATCGCGACCACATCGCCGCGCCGCAATTCGATCAGCGCACGCACGGCGGCGCCGCGCCGGTCGGCCCGGCCCTGCTGCTGGATGTCGCGCTCGCGCTGCTTGATCCGGTCACGCAGCGACAGGTACTCCATGAAGTCACCGTCGACGCCGCCGAGCTGGCTCTCCAGCTTGCGCAACGCGCCCTGGTTCTTCTCGATACCGCGCACCAGCCCGACCACCGAGCGGTCGGCCTGGAACTGGGCGAAGGACCGTTCCAGCAGGTTGCGGGCGTCTTGGGCGCCCATCCGATCGATCAGGTTGATCGACATGTTGTAGCCGGGCCGGAAGGAACTGCGCAGCGGGTAGGTGCGGGTGGAGGCCAGACCGGCGACCGCGCTGGTGTCGACCTCGGGTTGCCACAGCACCACCGCGTGGCCTTCGACATCGATCCCACGCCTGCCCGCGCGACCGGTGAGCTGGGTGTACTCGCCGGGGGTGAGTTCGGCGTGCGTCTCGCCGTTGAACTTCACCAGGCGCTCGAGCACCACCGTGCGGGCGGGCATATTGATACCGAGGGCGAGGGTCTCGGTGGCGAACACGGCCCGCACGAGGCCCTTGACGAACAGTTCCTCCACCGTGTGCCGGAAGGCGGGCAGCATGCCCGCGTGGTGGGCGGCGAGCCCGCGCTGCAGCGCTTCGCGCCATTCCCAGTATCCGAGCACCTCCAGATCGGCCTTCGGCAGGTCGCCGGTGTGCTTCTCGATGATCTCGTCGACGACCTCGGCGTCGCCCGGCCTGCTCAGGTCCAGACGCGCGCGCAGGCACTGGGCCAGCGCGCCGTCGCAGCCCGCGCGGCTGAAGATGAAGGTGATGGCGGGCAGCAGGCCTTCCTCGTCGAGGCGGGCCAGCACCTCCGGGCGCGGCAACGGCCGGAAATTGCCCCGGGCGCCGCGGCCGCGCGGACCGCCGTACCCGTGCATGCGGTCGCTGGCCTCGCGCTGCCGGATGAACCGGACCAGGTCTTCGTCGACGACGACCTTCTGATCGCTGGATTTCGTGTCGAACAGGTCGAACATCCGCTTGCCGACCATCACGTGCTGCCACAGCGGCACCGGCCGCGTCTCGTCGACCACCACCGCGGTGTCGCCGCGCACGGTCTCCATCCACGCGCCGAACTCCTCGGCGTTCGACACCGTCGCCGACAGGCTCACCAGGCGCACATCCGGCGACAGATGCAGGATCACCTCCTCCCACACCGCGCCGCGGAAGCGGTCGGCCAGGTAGTGCACCTCGTCCATGACGACGTACGACAGCCCGCGCAACGCGTCGGAGGAGGCGTAGAGCATGTTGCGCAGCACCTCGGTGGTCATCACGACCACTGGCGCGTCGGGGTTGATGGACTGGTCGCCGGTGAGCAGGCCGACGCTGTCGCGACCGTAGCGGGCGGTGAGGTCGGCGAACTTCTGGTTCGACAGCGCCTTGATCGGCGTGGTGTAGAAGCACTTGCCGCCCGAGGCGAGCGCCAGATGCACGGCGAACTCGCCGACGATGGTCTTACCCGCACCGGTGGGCGCGCAGACCAGCACGCTGTGCCCCTCTTCCAAGGCCTCGCACGCGGTGCGCTGGAAAGGGTCGAGGTCGAACGAGATTTCGCTGGCGAACTGCGCCAACTCGCTGGTCCGCGCGGGAGAATCGGTCACATCTCAGAGCGTATCGGAGTAGTCCGACACCGGTCGCTCTGTTTTCCGTGCGTCCTCGACGGGTCCGCTCGGGGCGACCGGATCGGGGGTGCCCAGCGGCGAGGCCTCGTCGTCGGACAGCCCGGCCAGGCCGTCGGCGGCCGCACGCCTGGCCCGGCGCGCGTCGTTGAACCGGGCGAACTGCACCGCCAGCTCGAACAGCACGGTCAGTGCCAGCGCGAGCGCGAGCATCGAGAACGGGTCCTGCGGGGTGACGATCGCGGCGAAGACGAACAGGCCGAACACGATGCCGCGTCGCCACGCCTTGAGCTTCACGTACGGCAGCACGCCGACGAGGTTGAGCCCGATGACGATCAGCGGCGTCTCGAAGCTGACACCGAAGATGATGAGCAGCTGGATGATGAACCCGAAGTACTGCGTACCGCTGAGCGCGGTGATCTGCACGTTGTCACCGATGGTGAGCAGGAACGACAGGGCGTGCGACACGACGACGTAGGCGAGCACGGCGCCGGTGACGAAAAGGACCGAACCGGCCCCGACGAACCCGAAGGCGTACCGGCGTTCCTTGGCGTAGAGGCCGGGGGTGATGAACGCCCACAGCTGATACAGCCAGAACGGCGCGGCCAGCACCACACCGGCGGTGAAACCGACCTTCAGGCGGAGCATGAACTGTTCGAACGGGCCGGTCGCGAGCAGTCGGCAGGCGCCGTCGGGCGTCAGGGTGGCGCGGGCGGAGGCGGGCAGCTCACAGTAGGGGCCGCGCAGGATCTCGCCGAGGCTGTCGAGCCCGAACAGCGGGGTGGCGTACCAGAAGAAGCCGAGCAGGGTGGTGACCGCGATGGCGGCGAGGGCGAGCAGCAACCGGGTGCGCAGCTCCTGCAGGTGCTCGACCAACGACATGGTGCCGTCGGGATTCGTCCTGCGCTTGCTGCGCCGTGGATCGAACGGGATGCGCATGGTTGGTGTGGCCTCTAACCCTCGGTTCGGCGGATGCTCGGCAAACAGCACGGCGCCCCGGAGCGGCCGCTACCGCCCCGGGGTGAATGCGTGGGTCAGAGCGTCTTGTGCTGCGGCTGCGGCTGCGCGACCGGGGTGGCCTGGACCTGCGGAGCCGAGGCGGGCAGCTGCTGCTGTGGCGCCGCATCGGTGGGCGCGGTGGTGGTGGCCGAGGACTCGGCCTGCATCTGCCCGACCTCGCTCTTGAAGATCCGCAGCGACCGGCCGAGACCGCGCGCCGCGTCCGGCAGCCGCTTCGCACCGAAGAGCAGGACGAACAGCAGCGCGATGATCAGCAGGTGCGACCAGCTGAACGTTCCCATGATGAGTTACCTCCAAAGACTGTGGTGATTACCGATGCTACCTGTGCGCGCAGTTTCGTGGACCCGCGCCCGTGGAGGTGTTCGCCACCCGTTCAACGGGCGACGGCGCGTGCGGCGGCGGTCAGTTCGGCGAACAGGCGGCTGCCGCTGAAGCGTCGTTCGTCGCCGGATTCGGCGGCCCGGATCAGTTCGACGAGTCTGCGGTTGACCGGTGTCGGCCGCCCGACCATTTCCCCGAGGCGCACGATTTCCCCACACAGCCAAGCGATTTCGGTGCGTTTGCCACGGGCCAGGTCGTCGGCCATCGATGACCGCGCCACCGGGTCGATGGCGAGGACCCGGCCGAACACCCGCCGGAACAGCGAGTCGGGGACGCGCAGCAGATGCACCATCAGTTCCGGTGGCACCGGGGTGAGCTGAGCGGGCCGAATTCGCGCAGTGTTCATCACCGCGAGGGCTTCGGACTGGGTGAGGGCGAGGCAGCGCCGGTAGTCGCGGTCGGCCAGTTCCTCGCGCAGCGGTCTGCCCGACAGCGCGTTGATCGGGTTGTTGAGGTTGAGCAGGAGTTTGGCCCACTGGACGGGCCGCAGGTCGCGGTGGCGGCGCAGCGGCAGGCCCGCCTCGCGGAAACGGTCGGCGAACCGGTCGACGACCGGGTCGTCCTGGATGGCGAGGACACCGTCGCTTGCCCGGTGGAACCGGCCCTCGCCCCGGTGCACCACGTTGAACATCACCATGCCCGCCAGTACCACACTGGTCGGCAGGATCTCGCGGATGACGGTGTCGTTGCCGATGCCGTTCTGCAGACTCACCACCGGGGTGCCCGGGCGTAATCGTCCCGCGACGGCGCGCGCGGCGGTGGCGGTGTCGGCGGATTTCACGGTGACCAGGACGAGGTCGGCGCGTTCGGGTTCGTCGGGGGCCAGCGCCAGCCCGAACCGGTCGGGGCCGACTTCGGTGGCACCGCCGTCGAGGTCGGTCAGGCGCAGACCGTGTTCGGCGATGTCGTCGAGGACCCGCTGACGTCCGACGAAGATGACTTCCATACCCGCCGCGGCCAGCTGACCACCGACGAAAACCCCGACGCTACCCGCGCCGAGGACGAGGACTCGCTGACTCACGCGGGTTCGGTCTCCCCCAGCAGTCCGGCCGCCGCGTAGGCGGCCAGGGCGGCATCGGCGCGCTCACGCACCGCCGAGACCAGTTCGGGCGGCCCGAGCGCACTCACGCCGGTGCCGAACCCGAGCAGCAGCCGGGCCATCCAGTCGGCCGAGGCGAATCGCATGCCCGCTTCGATGCTGCCGTCGGGGCGCGACCGGATGCGATGCATCGGGTACTGGTCGAGCACCCAGGCGTAGTCCGCGCGAATGCGTAAGCGGGCCAGCGGTACGTCGGGGTCGTCCTGGAAAAGGTCGAGCGCGGCGGCGTCGGCGGCGGCGTGACTCGGTGGACGGGCCGGTTCGTCGAGTTCGGTGGCGTCCTCGATGCGGTCGAACCGGAACAGCCGGACGCCTTCGGCCTGGCGGCACCAGGCCTGCAGGTAGCTGTTGTTGTCGACCAGCACCACCCTGATCGGGTCGACCACGCGTTCGGAGACCTCGTCGCGGCTGGCCGAGTAGTAGACCAGGCGCAGTGCGTGCGCGTCGGCGAGGGCGGCGCGCACGGTGGCCACCACCGGGCGTTCGACGGGCACCTGCGCGGGCGGGCGACTGACATCGCCGCCCGCGATGGCGGATTCGATCTTGGCGATCGCGGCGTGCGCGGCGGTCGGGTCGACCATGCCCGGCATCTCGACGATCGAGCGCAGCGCCACCAGCAGCGCGGTGGCCTCGGTGGAGGTCAGGCGCAGCGGGCGTTCGATGCCGGCCGAGAAGGTGACCTCGATGCTCTCCTCGGAGAACGACAGGTCGATGAGGTCGCCGGGGCCGTAACCCGGCAGCCCGCACATCCACAGCTGGTTGAGGTCGCTCATCAGCTGCTTGGTGGTGACGCCCAGTTCGGCGGCGGCCTCGGCGGCGCTGATGCCGGGGTGCGCGAGCAGGTAGGGCACCATGTTCAGCAGGCGTGAAAGTCGTAGGGACAGGCGCGAACTCACGATGTCACCTCCGTGTGGTCCAGTACCGACCGTAGCCGGTTCATCACGTCGGCGCGCAATTCCGGTGGATCGAGCACCAGCACATCGGGGCCGAGACCGGTGATGAGCCGGGCCACCCAGTCGCGTGAGCGCACCGGGACCTCGAGCACCGAGCCCGGGCGTCCGCCGAGGTCACGGGTGTCGACCTCGGTGCCGATGCGGCGCAGTTCGCGGCCGCGGCCCTTGGCGACCCACACGGTGGCCGTCCCGGTGACGGGCGCGTCGCCGGTGACCCGGTCGACGATGGCGCGCAGATCGGCGTCGGCCGGTTTGTGTACCGCGTTGACCGGCCCGTACGCCTTCACCTCGCCCCCGATCCGCGAGAGCCGGAAGGTGCGCACCGCGTCGCGCTCCCGGTCGTGGCCGACCAGGTACCAGCGACCGTGGCGGGTGACGACACCCCACGGTTCGACATCGCGGGTGACGAACGGGTCGGTGACGGCGCTGTGGTGCCCGAACCGCACCGCCTGCCCCGCGTCGATGGCGGCGAGCAGTTCGCGCAGCACCGGTTCGGAACCACGGGTGCGGGCGGGCACCGCGGGCACCGAAACGCCCACGTTGTCGGTCTCCACCGTGACGCCGGCCGCCCGCAGCTTCAGCAACGCGCCTTCGGCGGCACCGGCCAGTTCCGGCGACGCCCACATCTGCACGGCGACCGCGACGGCGGCCGCTTCCTCGCTGGACAGGTCGATATCGGGCAGTTCGTAGGCGTCGCGATTGATCCGGTAGCCCTCCAGCGTCGAGAAGCGACCGACCGGACCCACTTCCAGCGGGATGCCGAGGTCGCGGAGTTCGTTCTTGTCGCGCTCGAACATCCGGCTGAACGCCTCGTCGGTCGCGGACTCCTCGTAACCTGCCACACTGTCACGGATACGTTCCGCGCTCAGGAACTGCCGGGTCGACAACAGCGCGATGACCAGATTCATCAGCCGCTCGACCTTGGATATCGCCACTCGATAGAGGGTAATGGTCGAGGGCGTCGGCTCGCGCGTCGGCGCACGATTGCCGTCGACCGGCCTCAGGCGCCGTCGATCACCAAGCAGAACGGGTGCCCCGCCGGATCGATGAGGACACGCCAGCGATCCGGTTCCGGTTGCACCGCGGCTTTGGTGGCGCCGAGCGTCAGCAGCCGGGCTTCACCTTCGTCTAGGTTCGGGACCGCGAAATCGAGGTGGCACTGCTGCGGTGTCTGCTGTCCCGGCCACTGTGGTGGGCGGTAGTCGGCGACGCGCTCGAAGCCGAGTGACACTCCGTTCGGGCCGGTCAGCTCGATGTACTCGGGATCGGAGTCGGGGCTGCGCTCGAAGCCGGTGGCCCGCGCGTAGAACTCGGCGAGCGCATCCGGGTCGGGACAGTCGATCGTGACGGCGGCCAGCTTCATCAATACCTCCTGCATCGATGGCGAGAAGTACCTGTCCTCCGAGCGTGGCACGACGAGCGGCTTCTCGCCACGACATCGGTCATTCCCCGGAGCCGAAACGCTGTCGCAGTTCCCGCTTGAGCACTTTGTGCGTGGGCCCGAGCGGGAGTTCGGTGACGAACTCGACGCGACGCGGGTATTTGTACTTGGCGACCCGGGATCTGGCGAATTCGATCACCTCCTGCTCGCTCACCTCGCCGTCGGGCACGACCACGGCGACGATCTCCTCGCCGTAGTGCTCGTCGGGCACCCCGATGACCGCCACCTGGGCGATGCGTGGATGCCGCATCAGCGCCGCCTCGACCTCTGTCGGGTACACGTTGAAGCCACCGCGCAGGATCATCTCCTTGATCCGGTCGACGATGCGGATCCGGCCGGTCTCGTCGCGGGTGCCGAGGTCGCCGGTGCGGAACCAGCCGTCGATCACGGCGGCGGCGGTCGCCTCCGGCCTGCCGGTGTAGCCGCTGAACACGTTGTGGCCGCGCACGACCACTTCCCCGACCTCGCCGACCGGCAGCAGCTCGATGCGGTCGGCGATGTCGGGGTCGGCGATCTCCACGTCGACACCCCATACCGGGTGTCCGACGGTGCCTGCCTCGGTTCCGTACACCGGCTGATTCACCGCAGCCGTGGGCGAGGTCTCCGACAGGCCGTACCCTTCGAGCACGGGTGCCCGGAAGAGCCGTTCGAACTCCTCGAGCACGGACACCGGCAGTGCGGCACCGCCGCTGACACAGAGCTTCAGCGCCGGGAGCTCGGTTGCGGTCGCGGCGGCTTCGATCAGCGACAGGTACATGGTCGGCACCCCGTGGAAGAGGTCGACCCGTTCGGCCGTCATCAACGCGATCGCCTGCGCGGCGTCGAATCTCGGCATCAGCACCAGGGTTCCGCCGACGCGCCAGTGCGAGTTCATCGACACGGTCTGCCCGAACACATGGAACAGCGGCAAGGCGCCGAGGGCGATGTCGTCGCGGTGGATCTCGTTGGCGTCGAAGGTGTTCACCGTCGCGCACATCACCATGTTGAGATGGCTCAGCTCGGCGCCCTTGGGGGTGCCGGTGGTGCCGCTGGTGTAGAACACCACGGCCGTGTCGAGTGGGCTGCGGGAGACGAAGGTCGGGATCGGCTCGCCGGCAAGGTCTTCCGGCGCCACCATCTCGATTCCGGCGGCCCGCGCGGCCTCGCCACCGGTCTGCGCGACCATCGGGTGACAGATCAGCAGGCGGGCGCCGCTGTCGCGCAGGACGTATTCCATCTCCGGCGCGGTGAGCAGCAGATGCACCGGCACCACCGTCGCTCCTGCGGCCAACACAGCGAAGTAGGCACGCGGGAAGTCGACGGTGTTCGGGCACAGCAGCGCCACACGGTCACCGGGTTTCACGCCGCGTGCGATCAGCGCGGCGGCCTGCGCGCGGGCTTGCCGCCACAGATCGGCGAACGTGATGCGGTGTTCGCCCTCGATCAGGGCGAGGTGCTCGGGGCGGCGGCGGGCGGGTTCGGCGAGGATGCTCGCCAGGGAGAGGGTGGCGTTCACGGGTGCTCCTGGGTTCGACGGCGTCGGCGAGGTGTTGTCCGAGTCCGCTGGTGCGAGCGGACATCGTTGCGGTGATGGGCGAGAGATCGACTCCGACCGGGTCGGGATCGTCACGGATTGCGGGTGGGGACGGGTGGTGCCGGCGGGTGACACGACGGTGGCCGATATCGAGGCCGCGCAGGCTGCCGGTGCCGCGCGGGTCGGGCTGCTGCGCGTGGCGGCCGGGATGCGAACCTTTCGTCCGGGTGCGGGTGTGCTGCGGGCGCGCTCGGACGGCGACACGATCGGCGGTTGTGCGGGCCGGTCACCGGTGCAGGTGGACGGCCAGACCTTGGCCCACACCGACGCACAGGGTGGCGATCGCGTGCTGCGCGTCGCGTTCGGCCAGTTCGAGCGCCGCGGTGAGGGCCAGCCGGGCGCCGCTGGCCCCGAGCGGATGGCCGAGGGCGATCGCGCCGCCGTTCGGGTTGATGTGCTCGGCGTCGTCGGGCAGACCGAGCGCCCGCGTCACCGCGAGCGCCTGGGCGGCGAAGGCCTCGTTGAGCTCGAACACGTCGACGTCGCCGATGCCGAGACCCGTTCTCGCGAGTAGCTTGCCGACCGCCGGAACCGGGCCGATGCCCATCGTGCGCGGCGGCACCCCCGCCGCCGTCACCGCGCCGACCCTGGCCAGCGGGGTGAGGCCGAAGCGATCCACGGCTGTCTCGGAGGCGAGCAGGACCGCCGCGGCACCGTCGTTGATGCCCGAGGAGTTGCCCGCGGTGATGGAGCCGCCCGCCACCACCGGCGGCAGGGCGGCGAGCTTCTCGGCGCTGGTCTCGCGCGGATGCTCGTCGCGCTCGACGACGACCGGTTCGCCACGCCGCCGCGCGACCGGAACCGGTGTGATCTCGCGTGCGAGGCGCCCGCGCGCGATCGCGGCCGCCGCCCGCTGCTGCGAGCGCAGCGCGAAGGCGTCCTGGTCGGCGCGGGAAACGCCGTGCTCGTCGGCGACGTGCTGGGCCGTCTCGGGCATGGTGTCGGTGCCGTATCGCGCGTGCAGGCGCGGATTCACCAGTCGCCAGCCGAGGGTGGTGTCGGCCAGCTGGGCCGAACGATCCCAGGGCGCGGCACTTTTGGGCAACACGTAGGGCGCCCGCGTCATCGACTCGATGCCGCCGGCGATCACGAGATCGGCATCACCCGCCCGGATCGCCCGCGCCGCGTACCCCACCGCGTCCAGCCCCGAGGCGCACAAACGGTTCACGGTGACGCCCGGCACGCCGACCGGCAGACCGGCCAGCAACGCCGCCATTCGCGCGACGTTGCGGTTGTCCTCACCCGCCTGATTGGCGCACCCGAACACCACATCGTCGACGGCCGCCCAGTCCACCGCCGGAAACCGTTGCATCAGCGCGGAAATCACGTGGGCGGCAAGGTCGTCGGGCCGCACCTCGGCCAGTGCGCCACCGTAACGGCCGAAGGGAGTTCGCACACCGTCGACCAGGTACGCGGTGCCCATCACAAACCCATGTTCTTGGCGATGATCATCTTCATCACCTCGCTGGTGCCGCCGTAGATCCTGTTCACCCGGTTGTCGGCGTACAAACGCGCCACCGGGTATTCGGTGATGTAGCCGTAGCCTCCGTGCAGTTGCAGACAGCGGTCGATCACTCGCGAGGCCACCTCGGTGCAGAACAGTTTGGCCGATGCGGCGTCGGCGGGGGTGAGTTCGCCGCTGTCGAGTGCGTCGAGGGCTCGGTCGACCACCGCTTCGGCCGCGTCGACCTCGGCCTGGCAGGCGGCCAGCTCGAACTTGGTGTTCTGGAACTGCGCCACCGGCTGACCGAAAACCTTGCGGTCCCTGGTGTATTCGAGGGCGAACCGGATCGCCGCCTTCGCCTGCGCGTAGGCACCGAGGGCGATCGACAGCCGTTCCTGGGGCAGGTTCTGCCCCAGATAACCGAACCCCTGGTGCGGCTCACCCAGCAGATCCGGCACCGGCACCCGCACATCGGTGAAGGACAGTTCCGCCGTGTCGGACACCTTCAGCCCGAGCTTGTCCAGTTTGCGCCCGACCGCGTATCCCGGCGAGGTCGTATCGACCGCGAACAGTGAGATCCCGTGTCTGCGATCGGTGTCCGAGGGCGGCGCGGTGCGCGCGCAGACGATCACGCGGTCGGCGTGTACTCCGCCGGTGATGAACGTCTTCGCGCCGTTGAGCACGTAATGCGTGCCGTCCTCGGACAATTGGGCGGTCGTGCGCATACCGGCGAGGTCGGAGCCGGTGCCCGGTTCGGTCATGGCGATGGCGAACATGATCTCGCCCGACACGAAACCCGGCAGCCAGCGTTGCTTCTGTTCCTCGGTGGCGAGGTTCTTCAGATAGGGCAGGCACAGCCCCACGTGCACACCGGACCCGCCGAAGGACACACCCGCCCGGGCCGTCTCCTCGAGCAGGACGGCCTGGAACTTGAACGATTCGATACCGGCGCCACCGTATTCATCGGGCACTTCGATCCCGAACACACCCAGCTCGGCCAGCTCGCGGTAGAACTCGCGCGGCACGATGCCCGCCTCGTACCACTGGTCGTACACGGGCACCACCCGCGACTCGACGAACGCGCGCACCGTTTTACGGAACGCTTCGTGCTCGTCGGTGAAAACTGTTCGCTGCATGATGATCTCCGCGATTCAGAGACGGCGTCCGCCGTCGACGTACAGGGTTTGCCCGGTGACGAATCCGGCGTCGTCGGAGGCAAGGAACGCGACCACGTTCGCGATGTCGGCGGGGGTGCCGACGCGCCGCAGCGGGGTGATTTCGGCGGTCTTCGCCTGCAAGTCCTCGGCGCTCACACCCATCCGTTCGGCGGTGGCCGCGGTCATCTCGGTGGCGATGAAGCCCGGCGCCACCGCGTTGACGCGGATGCCGAACGGGCCGAGTTCCATCGCCAGCGTCCGGGTGAGTCCCTGGATGCCCGCCTTGGCGGCGGCGTAGTTGGCCTGGCCGCGATTGCCGAGCGCTGACACACTCGAGGTGTTGACGATGGCCCCACTTCTGTTGTGCACCATGTGTTTCTGCGCGGCTCGGCTGCACAGGAACGCGCCGCGCAGGTGCACGGCCAGGACGGTGTCCCAGTCGTCGACCGACATCTTGAACAGCAGGTTGTCGCGCAGCACTCCCGCGTTGTTCACCAGCACATCGAGGGATCCGAGGTCGGCGACGGTGCGGGCCACCGCGGCGGCGACCTGGGTTTCGTCGGACACATCGCAGCCGATGCCGATCGCGGTGCCACCCGCGGCGTTGATCTTTCCGGCGGCCAGCACCGCGGCGTCGGGGTCCAGGTCGACGACGGCCACCGCGCAGCCGTCCTCGGCGAGACGCGCCGCGGTCGCCGCGCCGATACCGCGCGCGGCCCCGGTCACGAAGGCAGTTCTGGAGGGCATGAGTCGTACTCCTGTGTCAGACAATGGCGTTCACGCCGGTGAGGGCGCGGCCGATGAGCAGTTTCTGGATCTGGGTCGTGCCCTCGTAGAGGGTGAGCACGCGGGCGTCGCGCAGATACTTGGCGACGGGGTATTCGTCGATGTAGCCGTACCCGCCGAACACCTGGATGGCGTTGTTCGCGGCTTTCACCGCGGCTTCGGAGGCGAACAGCTTCGCCATCGACGCGGCGGTACCGAACGGCTCACCCCGGTCGACGAGGTCGGCCGCGCGCCAGGCGAGCAGCCGCGCGGCCTCGGTTTCCACCGCGATATCGGCCAGCAGTTCCTGCACGAGTTGATATCCCGCGATCGGTTTGCCGAACTGCTCGCGTTCACCGGCGTAACGCACCGACGCCTCCAGGCAGGCCCGCGCCACACCCACGCACCCGGCGGCGACGCCGATGCGGCCCTTGTCCAGCGCGCCCATCGCGATACGGAAACCCTGGCCGAGCTCGCCCAGCCGATTCGCGTCGGAGACGCGCACGCCGTCGAGCACGAGTTCGGCGGTGGCCTGGCCACGCAGCCCGAGTTTGCCCTTGATCTCGGTCCGGCCGAAACCCGGTGCGTCGGTGGGCACGAGGAACGCGGTGATGCCCTTCGGACCGGGACCGCCGGTGCGGGCGAACACCAGGGCGATGTCGGCCCAGGTGCCGTTGGTGATGAAGATCTTGGTACCGGAAATGACCCAGTCGTCGCCCTCACGGGTCGCGCGGGTGATCAGGCCCGCGGCGTCGGAGCCTGTGCCCGGCTCGGTCAGCGCGAAACAGCCGAGTCGCTCACCCTCGCACAGCGACGGCAGGAACCGGCGCTTCTGCTCCTCGGTGCCGTAGGCCGCTATCGACTTGGCGACCAGGCCGAGCGAGACCGACACGATGCCGCGCACCGCGCTGTCACCGCGACCCAGTTCCTCGAGCAGCACGCAGTAGGCGAGCATGTCGCCGCCGGAACCACCGAATTCCTCGTCGATCCCGATGCCGAGGAACCCCATCGCCCCGAGCTTGCCCACGATCGACGGGTCGACCGATTCCTCACGGTCCCACCGCGTCGCATGCGGTACGACCTCCTTCTCCACCCAGCTACGGGCGAGATCGCGCAGATCGCTGTGCGCCGACGAGAGTTGGAAATCCACAGGACACTCCTGAACCAAACGGCGTTAGGTTTACTCGGGCACCGTATCCTAACGGCGTTCGGTTAATCAAGAGGTGTTCTCCGCCCCCGGTGATACGGTTCGTGTTCCGAGGAGTTCCCGCAGGAGAGGAAGGCGCATTGGCCAGGCCACGCGTACCGCTGTTGAGCCGCGATCGCATCCGCGAGGCCGCGCTGGCCCTGATCGACCGCGACGGCTTGGCCGAGGTCTCCATGCGTAAGCTGGCCGCCGAACTCGGTGTGCAGGCCGCCTCGCTCTACGGCCACTACCCCAACAAGGACGAGCTACTCGACGACATCGCCGCCCGCGTCATGAGCCGCGTCGACACCTCAGCCTTCGACACCGCGACCTGGGACGAGGCGCTGGCATCCTGGGCCCGCAGCTACCGAGCCGCCCTGGCCACCCACCCCAACTTCGTGCCCTACCTCGCCGCGGGCCCCGGTCGCCGCACCGAGAACCTGCGCGCCGCCGACGCCGTCCACGGTGGCCTCGTCGGGGCAGGCTGGCCGCCGCGCTACGCCACCATGATCGGTGCCGCAACCCGCTACCTGGTGATGGGCTCGACGGTCGGCTCGTTCGCCGGCGGTTTCGCCGACGACGTCCAGGTCTACCGCGACCGCTACCCCCACCTGAACCAGGCCCACCTGCTCCGCGCGATCGCCGACGAAATCGACGACGACAGCTTCGAATTGGCTCTCACAGCGTTCATCGCGGGGCTACAGACCACCTATGCGGCGGTTGTCGCCGACTGATCTACGGCACTGCCCGACAGCGGCGGAGCGGCGCAGGCGACCTCGGCTTCTCCGAACAGCACAAAACCGGTGGCGCCTACGCATTCGCTCCCATGCGCCACCGGTTTTGTCGGTCCCCCCGTCTGTGGGGGTTCGCCTACATCGAGGCGATCAGCCGATCGACTCGCTCGTCGACCGACCGGAACGGGTCCTTGCACAAAACTGTCCGCTGCGCCTGATCGTTGAGCTTGAGATGCACCCAGTCGACCGTGAAATCACGGCCGGCCTCCTGAGCCGCGGTGATGAAGTCACCCCGCAACTTGGCCCGGGTGGTCTGCGGTGGCGTCTCGACCGCGGCATCCACCGCCTCGTCCTCGGTGATCCGCTTCGCCAGCCCCTTACGCTGCAGCAGATCGAACACCCCACGTCCACGCTTGATGTCGTGGTAGGCGAGGTCCAACTGGGCGATCTTCGGATCGGACAGCTCCATGCTGTACCGGTCCTGGTAACGCTGGAACAGCTTGCGCTTGATCACCCAGTCGATCTCGGTGTCGACCTTGGCGAAGTCCTGCGCCTCGACCGCGTCGAGCGTGCGGCCCCACAGGTCGACGACCGCGTCGATCTGCGGATCACGGTCCCGATTGCGCAGGTGGTCGACAGCACGCGCGTAGTACTCACGCTGGATCTCGAGCGCACTGGCCTGACGTCCACCGGCCAGCCGGACCGGCCGACGACCGGTGAGGTCGTGGCTCACCTCGCGGATGGCGCGGATCGGGTTGTCGAGGGCGAAGTCGCGGAACGACACCCCGGCCTCGATCATCTCCAGCACCAGCGAGGCGGTGCCCACCTTGAGCATCGTCGTCGGTTCGGCCATGTTCGAGTCGCCGACGATCACGTGCAGGCGCCGGTACTTCTCGGCGTCGGCGTGCGGTTCGTCGCGGGTGTTGATGATCGGGCGCGACCGGGTGGTCGCCGAGGACACACCCTCCCAGATGTGCTCGGCGCGCTGCGACAGGCAGAAGGTGGCCGCCTTCGGCGTCTGCAGCACCTTGCCTGCGCCGCAGATGAGCTGACGCGTCACCAGGAACGGCAACAGCACATCCGAGATCCGGGAGAACTCGCCGGCACGTACCACGAGGAAGTTCTCGTGGCAGCCGTAGGAATTGCCCGCGGAGTCGGTGTTGTTCTTGAACAGGTAGATGTCGCCGCCGATGCCTTCTTCGGCCAACCGCTGCTCGGCGTCGATGAGCAGCTCTTCGAGCACCCGCTCACCGGCCCGGTCGTGGGTGACCAGCTGCACCAAGCTGTCGCATTCGGCCGTGGCGTACTCGGGATGCGATCCGACGTCGAGGTACAACCTGGCACCGTTGCGAAGGAAGACATTAGAGCTACGGCCCCAGGACACCACCCGGCGGAACAGGTACCGGGCCACCTCGTCGGGGGACAGCCGACGGTGACCGTGGAAGGTGCATGTCACACCGAACTCGGTCTCGATCCCCATGATTCGTCGCTGCACACTATCGACACTACAGCCATGACCAGTACCCGCGCGGCGCTCTGAGATCCCATTCGCATACGTGTTCACAACGATTCGGACAGTGAACGACCGTGTGCCCACGACGAGGTCGGGCCCGTGAACCGAGGTGGTTCACGGGCCCGATCACGATCTTCACGTCGGCGTCAGCCGTCCGAACCGTCCTCGGGTTCGGGCAGCTTCGCCTCGGTCACCTTCTTGCCGGTCGTCCCGGCCAATGCCCGCTCGAGCGGGGCGCCCTGCAGGCGCCGGAACGCCCGGCGCGGACGTGCCTGCTCGAGGGTGGCCACCTCGAGGGAGGACACACTGAGCACACGCTTGTCCTTGTCGGCCTCGGGCTGACCGGCCTGCAGCGCGCCGATCGCCACCTTCAGGGCCTCGTCGAGGGTGAGACCCGGCTTGTAGGCCGCCTTGAGCGCGGTCACGATCGGCTCGGTGGTGCCACCCATGACGACGAACTCGCGTTCGTCGACGATGGAACCATCGAAGGTGATCCGGTAGAGCACCGACGTCGGCACCTGCTCCGGGTAGCCGACCTCGGCCACGCACAACTCCACCTCGTACGGCTTGAGCTGATCGGTGAAGATCGACCCCAGGCTCTGGGCGTACAGGTTGGCCAGCGAACGCCCGCTCACGTCGCGCCGGTCGTACTGGTAACCCTTGAGGTCGGCCTGCAGAATGCCGCCCCGGCGCAACGCCTCGAACTCGTTGTACTTGCCGACCGCGGCGAAACCGATGCGGTCGTAGAGCTCGCTGATCTTGTGCAGGGTCGCCGACGGGTTCTCGGCGACGAACAGCACACCCTTGTCGTACACCAGCACGACCACGCTGCGACCACGACCGATGCCCTTGCGGGCCAGCTCGGTCTTGTCCCGCATGATCTGCTCGGCGGACGCGTAGTAAGGCAGCGTCATGCGCTGGCACCCCCGTTCACTGCGGCCTCCCGGTCGGCGGCGATCGCCGCGGCGACCTCACCGAGCCGTTCCTCGGTGACATCGGCCGCGCCCTCGGCGTCGATGGTCACCACCGTCGGGTAGATCCCGCGCAACGTGTCGGGCCCGCCGGTGGCACTGTCGTCGTCGGCGGCATCGACCAGCGACTCCACCGCGATCCGCAATGCCTGGTCCGCGTCCAGTCCGCGCCGGTAGAGCTTCTTGAGCGAGGACTTGGCGAAGTTCGAGCCCGAACCGACGGCGGTGTAGCCGAACCGTTCCTCACTGCGCGAACCGACCACGTCGTAGGACACGATCCGCCCGGCCTTGTCGGGGTCGGTCACCTGGTCGTCGTAGCCGACCAGCAGCGGGATCACCGCCAGGCCCTGCATGGCCGCGGGCAGGTTCTCGCGCACCATCTTCGACAACTTGTTGGCTTTACCGTCGAAGGTGAGCGAGACCCCTTCGATTTTCTCGTAGTGCTCGAGTTCTACCGCGAACAACCGCACCATCTCCACGGCCAACCCGGCCGTGCCCGCGATGCCCGCGGCGGAGAAGGTGTCGGTGATGTACACCTTCTCCATGTCGCGCGAGGCCACCAGGTTGCCCTGGGTGGCCCGGCGATCGCCCGCGATCAGCACACCGCCGCGGTAGCTGACCGCGACGATGGTCGTGCCGTGCGGCGCGAAGTCCGCGCCGACGAGCTCGCTGCCGCCGAACCTGTTGGCGGGCAACAGGTCCGGCGCGTGCATGCGGAGATGTTCGGTGAACGAGGACAGCGTCCGACCTGCGTGCAGACGCAACGGGTCACCTTGGGTCACTGGCCGCCCTTCTGCACATATGCCCGCACGAAGTCCTCGGCGTTCTCCTCGAGCACATCATCGATCTCGTCGAGCAGGTCGTCGGTTTCCTCCGCGAGCTTCTCGCGCCGCTCCTGTCCTGCCGCACCGTCGCCCTCGGGGCCCTCGTCCTCGTCGCCACCCCCGGCGCGCTTGGTCTGCTCTTGTGCCATGGCAGCCGACCTCCTCTTCCACTCAATGATCGTGCTCGTTCTTCAACCCTACCGAGCAGATCCGACAACATGGTCGATTAGCGATCGTATTGTCGCCCGGTCGTGCTGCTGTTCGCCTCAGTGGGTGAGCTGTTCGACGAGATCGGCCGCCGATTCCGCCGCCTCGAGCAGCTTGCCTACGTGGGCTTTCGTACCGCGCCGCGGCTCCAGCGTCGGGATGCGGACCAGCGAATCGCCGCCGAGATCGAAGATCACCGAATCCCAACTGGCGGCGGCGATATCGGCACCGAACCGGCGCAGACACTCGCCGCGGAAGTAGGCGCGGGTGTTGGTCGGCGGGTTGGTCATCGCGTCGAGCACATCCTGCTCGTTGACCAGGCGCTTCATCGACCCGCGCGCCACCAGGCGGTTGTAGAGGCCCTTGTCCAGGCGCACATCGGAGTACTGCAGGTCCATCAGGTGCAGTTTCGGGGCGGCCCAGCCCAGGCCCTCACGGCTGCGCATGCCTTCGAGCAGACGCAGTTTGGCAGGCCAATCGAGCAGATTGGCGCATTCCATCGGGTCGCGCTCGAGCAGATCGAGCACCATGGCCCAGTTCTCGACGATATCGCGCACGCGCGGGTCGTCGTTGCCTTCGCGGTCGATGAACTTGGCCACCCGCTCGTGGTAGAGACGTTGCAGCGCAAGGCCGGTCAGTTCGCGGCCGTCGGCGAGGGCCACGGTGGCGCGCAGGGTGGGATCGTGGCTGATCTGGTGCACGGCGGTGACGGGACGGGCCAGCTGGAACTCCGAGAGGTCCTCGCCCGCCTCGATCAGGTCGAGCACCAGCGCGGTGGTGCCGACCTTGAGGTAGGTCGACATCTCGGCCAGGTTGGCGTCACCGATGATCACGTGCAGGCGCCGGTACTTGTCCGCGTCGGCGTGCGGTTCGTCGCGGGTGTTGATGATGCCGCGCTTGAGGGTGGTCTCGAGACCGACCTCGACCTCGATGTAGTCGGCGCGCTGGGACAGCTGGAAGCCCGCGTGGTCACCGGACTGGCCGATGCCGACCCGGCCGGACCCGCAGATCACCTGGCGGGAGACGAAGAACGGGGTGAGACCGGCGATGATGTGGCTGAACGGCGTATCGCGGTTCATCAGGTAGTTCTCATGGGTGCCGTAGGAGGCGCCCTTGCCGTCGACGTTGTTCTTGTACAGCTGCAGGCGCGGTGCGCCCGGCACGCTCGAGGCGTGGCGCGCGGCGGCCTCCATCACCCGTTCGCCCGCTTTGTCCCAGATGACGGCGTCGAGCGGGTCGACGACCTCGGGCGCGGAGTACTCCGGATGGGCGTGGTCGACGTAGAGCCGGGCCCCGTTGGTGAGGATCATGTTGGCCGCGCCGACCTCGTCGGCGTCGATGACCGGGGCGGGCCCGCTCATCCGGCTGAGGTCGAAACCGCGTGCGTCACGCAGCGGGGATTCCACCTCGTAGTCCCAGCGGGTGCGCTTGGCGCGCGGCACCCCTTCGGCGGCCGCGTAGGCGAGAACGGCCTGGGTGGAGGTGAGGATCGGGTTGGCCGTCGGCTCCGTGGGGGTCGAGATGCCGTACTCGACCTCGATTCCGATGATGCGCTGCATGCTGACGAGCCTAGGCGACGCGCCACGCCCACACCGTCATCTCGGCTCCACGGGGTCGCCTCGGGTACCGGCGCGGCACGCCGATCGGGGCCGGGTCCCCCGGACGGGGGACCTTCGATGGTCCTCGTGGGCGATCCCGTCGGCACCGGTGCTCGCGATACTCGGATCATGAGCGAGATCGTGACGCAGACCGGCACCGAGACCGTGGCGACGGCCGGGCCACGACGGTTGCCCGCGCTGGACGTCTTGCGCGGCATAGCCATTCTCGGCACGCTCGGCACCAATGTCTGGATCTTCACCGATCCCGAGGGCCTCGTCGGATATCTCGACGGGCTCGGTGCGGCCGCCGAGGGCGGGTGGATGTGGACCGAGCGGGTGCTGCAGCAGCTCGCGCAGGGCAAATTCCTCGGCCTGCTCACGGTGATGTTCGGGATCGGGTTGGCGATCCAGCAGGATTCCGCCCGGCGGGCCGGCCGGAGCTGGCCGGGGAAGTATCCGATCCGGGCGGCGTTGCTGTTCCTGGACGGTTTGCTGAACTTCCTGCTCGTCGCGGAGTTCGACGTGCTGATGGGGTACGCGGTCACCGGTCTCGTCGTGGCCTACCTGCTGGCGACAAGCCAACGCGCGCAACGCCGTTGGGTGATCGTGGCGAGCGCCGTGCACGTGAGCATGCTGACGCTGCTCGCGGTGGCGCTGGCCTTCGAACCGGACGGCACCCGCGCCACGCCTTCGAGCCTCGACCCGAATCCCTATGCCGACGGGTCGTTCTGGGAGCTGGTCGCATTCCGGCTGGACAACGTTCTCACGTTCCGCATCGAGACGATCTTCGTCTTCCCGATGTCGATCGCGCTGTTCCTGCTCGGCGCCCATCTGTACTGGGCGGGCGTGTTCCGGGCCGAGGGTGCGCGAATTCGTCGGTGGCTCATGGTGATCGGTTTCGGCGTCGCCGCGCCCGTGGACTTCGCGGTCGGCGTGTTCGGCGGTGGTGACCTGGTCCTGTTCACCCGGTACGGCACCGCGCCGTTCGTAGCGCTCGGCATCCTCGCCGCCGTCGCCGCCTACTACCTGCGCGATCCGCGCGTGGGTTTCACCGGGGCACGCCTGAGCGAAGTCGGCCGGACCGCGCTGAGCTGCTACATCCTGCAGAACCTGATCGCCGGAATCCTGTGTTACGGATGGGGTTTCGGGCTGGCGGCCCGGGTGTCCGACGGTGCGCGTGTGCCGTTCACGATCGGGATCTACCTGCTGGTGGTCGCACTCATCGCCTGCTTCGCCCACCTGTGGTTGCGGCGGTTCGAGCGCGGGCCGGTGGAGTGGCTGTGGCAGCGCACCTACACCGCGCTGGCCCGCGGTTGACGCTCAGCGCAGCCGGTCCTCGGGCGGCGGGGCCGCCTCGGGGGCGACGAGCAGGTCGGCGACGAGCGAATCCCGTTGCAGCGGAACACCGAGGCTGCGCGCGTTGCCCTCCAGCAGCGACAGCACCGATTCGGTGAGGATGCCCTGGATCTGTTCGGCGCCGAGCACCGGTTCCGGTTCGGCCCGCCAGCCGGCGATCACCGCGTCGACCAGACCGACCACGGCCAGCGCCATCGGCCGGGCGCGTGCCGGATCGATACCGAAGCGGGCCAGGGTCGCGGAGAACATGTCGGCCAGCTGACCACCCATCTCCCGGCCCGCGGGCGACAGCGTGGGAGCACCCTCCACCTGCGGTGCGGCGTCGCTGAGGAAACGATGCAGGTTCGGATGGCGTTCGATCCAGCCGAGGTAGGTGCGGATCACCGCGCGCACCACCTCTTTGAGGGTGCCGTCGGGACGCAGGGTCGGCAGCAGTTCGGCGAGCAGCAGATCGAGGATGCGCCTGCGGGCCAGGGCGTCGAGTTCGGAGCGTCCACCGACGTGGCGGTAGACCACCGGTCTCGGCAGTCCGAGATGTTCGGCGATCAGCTGCACCGAGATCTCGTTGCCGTGTTCCTCGATGACCTCGATGGCGGCATCGATCATCTCCGTGCGGCGCCGGGCCTTGTGGCCCTGCCAGCGGGTGGCGCGCCCGTCGCCTGCGGTCTGCTCGGCCTGCGCGGATGATGCGATCACAGTGCCAACGATACGCGGCACAAAACTGACCGTGACATCGCGTTCCAGCAACCGGTGACCACGGTCCGGTTCCTCGCCAGCGTAGCGCGATCCCGCGCCGCTCGGATCACGGGCCTAGATCCCTCGGCACGGTGCGGGGGCGCCGGTATGCTCGGCGGCGTGCAGGCGCGGGCGATGATTCTGGCGTACGCGGTTCTCGCGTGCGTGCTGCCTGCCTTCGTGCTCATGACGACTCCCGGCGGCGAGACCGCGCGCATGCTCGCCTTCGGTGCGGTCGCGGCCGCCATGGTGTGCGCGCTGGCCGCCGTCATCAGCGGCAGGCACGTGCCCGTCCGAGTCGCGTGTGCCGGTCCGCCCCGTTCGGCGCAGCGCAGGCTGCGTGGCGCGTTCCTGCCGCAGAGCAATCCGGACGGCGCCGGTCGTCCACGTCCCCGAGCACCGGGAATCGATCACCGCTGACGGGCCGCGCGCCTGTCGGATTCCGTGATCCCACTCCCCTGCCGTGCCGTCGCGCACGCCCTTCGGACAGGTCGTTCCGCCATGCTCGATTTCGTGTACTTCCCCGTGTCCGCACTTCTGTGGTGCTGGCACCAACTCCTCGCCCTCGCCTTCGGCCAGGCCACTGGCTTCACTTGGCTGATCGCCGTCGTTGCACTCGTTGTCACCGTGCGCGCGCTGCTTGTCAGGACAGCGCTGCGCCAAGCCAGGTCACAAGCGGTTCTGCGCACGCTGCAACCTCGCATCGACCGCAACCGCCGCACCCACAAGGACGATCCGCTCGCCCAGACGACCGAGATCCGCCGGCTGCACCGCGAGCACGGCGTGCGCCTGTTCGCGGGTTTCGGGCCGATGATCGCGCAGGCCTTCGTCTTCCTCGGCCTGTTCCATGTGCTGCGCTCGTTCGACCGGACCGGGGCGTTCGCCGTCGGCCCATTCACCGCGACGAGCACACCGTTGTCTCCGGAGGTCAACGCGGCCACCGCGAACTACTTCTTCGGTGCCGACGAGGTCCGGGCCTTTCTCGATGCCCGCCTGTTCGGCGCGCCGTTGTCGGCGACGCTGTTCGGGGCCGGCGCGTCGGCGGCTGTGTTCGTGGTGGCGCTGGTGGTGATCGCCGCGCTCGCCACGCACTGCACCGCTCGCCTCACGCCCCTGGCGGCCGACAACCCGACGGCCGCGGTGATGCGGACGTTGTCGCTGTGGGTGTTCCCGGCGGGCGCGCTGGTGAGCGGGGCGATCCTGCCGATCGTGGTCCTGGTGTACTTCGCGACGAACGCCCTGTGGACCCTCTGCCAGCAATATCTCCTCCGCCGCGCCTTCGTACCCGAGGCCGCGGCGCCAGTCGCGGCACCGCGGCGCAGAAAGGCCGGTTAGTCTCGGGCCGTGTCGCCGCATCCGGAGTCCGAACTGCTCGCCGTGTACGACGCCGAGGGCCGCGTGACCGGCACGGCCGAGCGGGGCGTCGTCTATCGCGACGGGCTCTGGCACGCCAGTGCGGGCGTCCTCGTCCGATCCCTGGACGGGACGCGCGTCTACGTGCATCGGCGCACCGACAGCAAACTCGTCTTCGCGGGGATGCACGACTGTCTGGCGGGCGGCGTGGTCGACGCGGGCGAGGACCCGGCCGACACGGCGGTCCGCGAATTGCGCGAGGAACTCGGCATCACCGTCACGCCGGGCACGCGCCTACCGCTGCGCGCCACGGCGTCCTGGGACGGTGTGTGGGCGGGCAGGCACCTGCGTTGTCATCTGTTCGGTTTCGAGTACCGCCACGACGGTCCGATCCACCACCAGCCGTCCGAGATCGCGGACGGCTGGTGGTGGACCGAGGCCGAACTGCGGGCCGCGCTGAGTGACCCGACGTGGCCCTTCGTCCCCGATACGCGGGCCGCGCTCGACGACCTGCTCACCGGGGACGAAGGCCCCCGAGACTGAGTGTCAGTAGACGACCACCGACCAGGTCTGCATGCTGAACGGCAGATCACAGGCGGTTTCGGAATGCCAGCCACCGAACGCGGGCTGCCCGTAACGCTCGTAGCTGCTGAACCAGTTCCACCAGGCCCAGCAGGTGACGCGTACCTGATGCCACACCGGATCACCGCACTGGGAGAAGGCGCCGGTGCCCGCGATCGGGTTCACCGAACAGTGGCCCGGCGGCTGGGCCTGCGCCGGCGCGGCGAGCATGGTCGACGCGCCGATGAGCCCGGCAGCGGTGGTCGCGACAACGATCTTGCGAAGCGATTTCATGTCAACCTCCACGCGCGTGGTCGGGCTGCTCGGTGATCCGCAGGCTTGGCCACGCTCGGTCCGAATAGATGTGCAGCGGACACGGTGTCGCGCTGATGTGAGCTACATCATCGGATCCGGCCGACACGTTACGGCCGTGCTCGAATAGTTATCGCCGGGCAATCGCGAATGGTCAGTCGAGCGCGCGCAGGGATTCTTCGTCGCGGGCCACGACGGCGCCGCCGTCGGCGGTGAGCACGATCGGACGCTGGATGAGCTTCGGGTGCTCGGCCAGCGCGCTCAGCCACCGGTCCCGATCGGCGGCGGTGCGGCCCCAGCTCGCCATGTCGAGGTCCTTGGCGATCTGCTCGCCGGTGCGGGTGATGTCCCACGGCTCCTTGCCGAGGCGGGCGAGCACCGTGCGCAGTTCCTCGACGGTCGGCGGGTCGTCGAGGTAGCGCCGCACGGTGTACTCCACGCCGTTCGCGTCGAGGTGGGCGGTGGCGTTCCGGCTCTTGGTGCACCGCGGGTTGTGCCAGATCTCGGTCTGTCCAGATGTCATGACCGCAGCCTAATCACGGCCGGTGGACGGCCCACCCGGCCTGTACGGCAGAATAGAGCGTTCCTCCCCTCGAAAGGCAGCAGTGGTGACGCTCGGCATGGTCCTCGGCGACGCCGACCCGCGCATTTCGACGCGGTAGCGACCGCGGTTTCCCCTGTCGTCTCCCGTCGAAGTGCTCGTCGCGTCTCACAGCACATCGATCACCGGGAGATCCCCGTGTCCACCATCGCCTGGACCGAAGACAACAACCGCTTCCACGCCGACTGGCATTCGGAGAACGGCACGCCCGCCCCGAACACCGTCACCGTCGCCGACGACACCCTCTCGGCCGATCACGCCTTCCGCCGCATCCGCGCGGGTGAGTCGCTGCTGTGGCGCGGTGATTACCACAACGGACGCCAGCTGCTGCAGGCGCTCGGTCGCCGCGCCGACCGCCGCCCCGCGAAGCACGCGCCGACCGATCTCGGTGCCCTCTATCACCGCGAGCGGGCTCGCAAACGCACGCGCGCAAGCATTCTCGGCAACGTGCTGATCTGCCTCGAAGCGGGCAACGAACTGGATCTGCGCCGCGCGCCCGACGTTCGGGCCGCGTGCACCGCGGCCTACGGTCGCGCCGACGGCGCCCGGGTCGTCACCTTCGCCGAACTGCTCGGCGTTCTCGGCGCCCAGCGCTGGCACGAGCAGGGCATCGAGGTGCCCGCACTTGGTGCCCGCATCCACCCGGGGTACGGGGTTTTCGCGCCGACCCGCAGCGAATACGTCGACCTGGTCGCCGACGCTCCCCTCGACCCCGAAGTCCGCACCGCCTTCGATCTCGGCACCGGCACCGGGGTGCTCGCGGTCCTGCTGGCCCAGCGCGGCGTCTCCGAGATCGTCGCCACCGACATCAATCCCCGCGCGCTGCGGTGCGCGGCCGACAATGCCAAGCGCCTCGGCTGGTCGGATCGGATCGCCGTCACCGGCCCCGCCCTGTACCCGCCCGGGCGCGCCGACCTGGTGGTATGCAATCCGCCCTGGCTGCCCGGCGACCCCACCTCCGACCTGGAACGTGGTGTCTACGACCGGGATCAGTCGATGCTGCGGGAATTCGCACACGGCCTGCGCGCCCACCTCACCCCGCACGGCGAGGGCTGGCTGGTGCTGTCGGACCTGGCCGAACTGCTGGGGCTGCGCCCGCCCGAGGAGATCGCCCGACTGCTCGACGACGCGGGCCTGCACGTGATGGGCAAGCTCACCACCCGCCCACGCCACCCACGTGCGAGCGATCGAGACGACCCGCTGGCCGCCGCCCGCACCGCCGAGACGACCACGCTGTGGCGCTTGCGGGCGCGCTGACCGGCACATGCCGCGATACTGGGAGCCATGAGCGCCTCCGAAAACCCTTACGGAACAACGACAACCACCGGTCCCGAGCCACTGCGTCCGTATCAGGACCGGGTCAACACCTTCGTACGCGGTCTACTGAAGGTGCCGGTGCTGTCGCGCATCGTCGGTAAGCGCCTGGCGACCTTGCACGTCACCGGACGCAAGTCGGGCAAGGTCTACGACATTCCCGTGGCCTACACAGTGCACGAGGGCACCCTGCTCATCGGGACCGCGCTTCGCCCCTGGGTGAAGAACCTGCGCGGCGGCGCCGAGGTGCGGCTCACTCGCGGCGGGGGGCCCGAGACCTTCACCGCCACCGTGCATTCCGACGAAGCCGCCGTGCTCGACCTGTACACCGTGATCGCCAGGGACAACAAGCAGAACGCCAAGTTCAACGGGATCGGCTACACCGCCGACGGCGAACCGTCCAAAGCCGACATCTATCAGACGTGGCAGCAGGGTGGTGTGGTCGTCCAGCTGACTCCGCACTGATTCCTGTCCCAAAGCCTGGCCCCCGGCGGGCGCGGCTGGCAGGATGCGCGGTACATCGTCCGGCAGCACCCCATTTCGAGGAGACACCGCCCAGGTGAGCAGTCATTCGCAGGTTCGATTCATCGGCACCCTCCGGCGCGCGATGCTCGGCGTCGGCGTTGCCGCGGCCGCGCTCGTCGTCGTCGCGCCCGCCGCACAGACCGCGCCGCAGCAACAGGTACTGCCCGGTTGCAGCCCGGCCGCACCGGGCCAACCCAACGGCAAGCAGTGGCCTGCCGAGCCCGCGCTCACCATCGACCCGGCCGCCGCCTACACGGCAACTCTCGAAACCACCTGCGGCACCGTCGAACTGGAACTCGATGCCGCCGCGGCGCCGCGCACGGTGAACTCGTTCGCCTTCCTCGCCGGCGAGGGCTACTTCGACCACACCCGGTGTCACCGGCTCACCACCGAAGGCATCTTCGTCCTGCAGTGCGGCGATCCGACGGCCACCGGCCTCGGCGGGCCCGGTTACAAGTTCGGCGACGAGAACCTCGCGGGCGCGGTGTACCCGGCAGGCACCGTCGCCATGGCCAACGCGGGACCGGGCACCAACGGCAGCCAGTTCTTCCTGGTCTACCGCGACAGCACGCTGCCACCCAACTACACCCCGTTCGGACGGGTGGTCTCCGGCATGGACGCGCTGACCACGATCGCGAACGGCGGCGTGGCGGGCGGCGGCTCGGACGGTACCCCGTTGGCCGAGGTCGTCCTCGACCAGGTGACCACCACCGCGAACTGAGCCACAACGCACGAGGGCCGCGTCTCCGGGAACGGAGACGCGGCCCTTCGGCGCAACCGGGCTGAATCAGCCCGCGCTGATCGAGCTGAACAGGTTGGCGATCGTCTGCAGGATCACTTCGGTCAGGAAATCGGCGGCCGAACCGGTCATGGCAACACTCCCTCGTAACTGGTCTCCCTCACTGGGAGAGACAAGTGAAGCGTGCCTTATTCACTTATCCGCGCGCAGCGTTTCGGTGAAAAAAACCCGAACAGAACACCGAGGAGGCCGCGTTCCCGAAGCGGGAACACGGCCTCCGTCGGCGAGGGTTACAGGTACTGACCGGTGTTGGACTCGGTGTCGATCGCCCGGCTGGCCGAGGCGTTCTTGCCGGTGACGAGCGTGCGGATGTAGACGATCCGCTCACCCTTCTTGCCCGAGATCCGCGCCCAGTCGTCGGGGTTGGTGGTGTTGGGCAGGTCCTCGTTCTCGGCGAACTCGTCGACGATCGAGTCGAACAGGTGCTGGATACGCAGACCGGGGTTGCCGGTGTCGAGCACCGACTTGATCGCGTACTTCTTGGCCCGGTCGACGATGTTCTGGATCATCGCGCCGGAGTTGAAGTCCTTGAAGTACAGGACCTCCTTGTCACCGTTGGCGTAGGTGACCTCCAGGAACCGGTTGTCGTCGCTCTCGGCGTACATCCGGTCGACGACCTTCTCGATCATCGCCTCGACGCAGGCCTGCTTGTCGCCGTCGAACTCGCGCAGATCGTCCTCGTGCAGCGGCAGCGTCTCGGTGAGGTACTTGGAGAAGATGTCCTGCGCCGATTCCGCGTCGGGCCGCTCGATCTTGATCTTCACGTCCAGGCGGCCGGGCCGCAGGATCGCGGGGTCGATCATGTCCTCGCGGTTGGACGCACCGATCACGATGACGTTCTCGAGGCCCTCCACACCGTCGATCTCCGAAAGCAGCTGCGGCACAACGGTGGTCTCCACATCGGAGGACACACCCGAACCACGGGTCCGGAAGATCGAGTCCATCTCGTCGAAGAACACGATCACCGGGGTGCCCTCGGAGGCCTTCTCGCGCGCCCGCTGGAAGATGATGCGGATGTGGCGCTCGGTCTCGCCGACGAACTTGTTGAGCAGCTCGGGGCCCTTGATGTTGAGGAAGAAGGACTTGGCCTCCTTGGCGTCCTCACCTCGGGCTTCGGCGATCTTTTTGGCCAGCGAGTTGGCGACGGCCTTGGCGATCAGCGTCTTACCGCAGCCGGGGGGACCGTAGAGCAGCACGCCCTTGGGCGGGCGCAGCGCGTACTCGCGGAACAGATCCTTGTGCAGGAACGGCAGTTCCACCGCGTCGCGGATCTGCTCGATCTGACGGCCGAGACCACCGATGTCGGTGTAGTCGACATCGGGAACCTCTTCCAGGACAAGGTCTTCCACCTCGGCCTTGGGCACCCGCTCGAAGGCGAAGCCCGCCTTGGTGTCCACGAGCAGCGAATCACCCGGGCGCAGTTTGCGAATGGGCGAATCGGGGTCGTCCATGTCGTCGTACTCGGCGATCTTGGACAGCGGGCCCGACAGCCAGACCACGCGCTCCTCATCGGCGTGCCCGACCACGAGGGCACGGCGGCCGTCGTCGAGAATCTCACGCAGGGTGCCGATTTCGCCGATCGCGTCGAACTTGCCCGCCTCGACGACGGTGAGTGCCTCGTTCAGGCGCACCGTCTGGCCGTACTCGAGGGTCTCGGCGTCGATGTTGGGTGAGCAGGTGAGGCGCATCTTGCGACCCGAGGTGAACACGTCGACGGTCTGATCGTCGTAGGTGTGGATGACGATGCCGTATCCGCTGGGCGGCTGGCCCAGGCGGTCGACTTCCTCACGCAGGGCGATCAACTGCTGGCGCGCTTCCTTGAGCGTGTCCATCAGTTTGCCGTTGCGGATGGTCAGCGAATCGATTCGTGCTTCCAATTCGCGTGCGCGATCCGGCGAGTCGGCGAGTTGCCTGCGGAGAGCAGCCGCCTCGGCGCGTACCGCCTCGAGCTCTCGCCAGGCCGCCGAATCCGAATTCTCGTTGGGGCTCATGATGCTGCTCCTCCCAGTCCCGGTCTATCAACGCTACCGGGCGCGGTCCGTTCTCGCTTTCCGACATGGTTTCGTCGTGATCACATCTTGTACGGTCGGTACGACATCAAACCACCGAATCCATCCTGTTAGGCTCCCCTAAGCCCGTACGGGGCACAGGGCGGGCTACTCGCCCATCGAGCCGAAAGGTTGTTGCCGAACATGCTCCTTCCTACCCGCACGATCCGTGTCACCGTCGCTGCCGCCGCCGCGGCCCTCGCCGTCGGCCTCACCGCTTGCGGTTCCGACGATTCCTCGACGAACGCCACCAGCAGCAGTACCAGCATCTCGGCCGCTCCGTCCAGCGTTTCGGCAACTCCGGCGCCCACCGGAGACAACGCGGGGGCACCGTCCGCCGATTCCCTGAAGGCCACACTCGTCCAGTTCGCCGACCCGGGATTGTCCAGCGACGAGAAGGCGAAGCTGATCGTCAACGGTGAGGCGCGCAAGGCCAATATCGACCAGATGAACGGCATGCTGGCCGGCTACACCCTGACCTTCGCCGTCGACAACGTCGCGACCAGCGGCGACAAGGCCACCGCCGACGTCACCATCACCTCGCCGCACGGCACCGCGCCCGCCTTCCCGGTGACCTGGGAGCGCGTCGACGGCACCTGGAAGCTGTCCGACGCCAGCGGCTGCCTGCTCCTCGGCTTCGCGCAAGCGCCCTGCACGCCCGCCTGACGTCCCGCTCCGGCCCAGGGACCCCGATGTATCACCCCGGGCCGATCGGCGCCGTAGCGGCCCGGTCAGTCCCGTAAGCGGCGCACGTAGAGCGTCTGCCCGGCGCGCGCGACGAGTGTCCCGTCCCGATCGAAGATCTGCGCGGTGTGCTGAGTGAGCGACTTCGCCCCGTCGGCGGTGGTCTCCCTGATCGCCACCACCTCCTCGGTCGTCAGGGTGATGTCGGTGGCGACCGCGCCGCGGCCCGGTGTGAGGAACTCGATCGACCCGGTGGTGTTCCAGATGCGGTACCCGCGCCCGAGCTGGCCGTAGGCGAGGATCGCGAAGAACGGGTCGGTCATCGAGTACAGCGTGCCGCCGAAGGCCGCCCGGTTGGGACTGTTGCGGTTCCACCACCGGACCGTGTATGTGACGTGCACCGAGGTCCAGTCGGGGGCAATGCTTTTCACGCGCACGCCGCCGAACAGGTACGGCGGGAAGACGTTGAACGCGGCGCGGTAGAACCGGGCCGACGTGCCCGGGTACAAGGTTCCCGCCGACGGGTCCCGCATCGGCTTTTCGGACTGATCGGTCATACGTTCTCCCCCTCGTGTGCCGCCGGGCGGCGATCCGCCTCCGGCGCGCGGAAATCGGTTCGGCGGATCGTATCCGAGTAATTCCACGCACGGGGTGGGTAGTTCCGCGCTGTGGTCGCGGCCCGGTTTCTGCGATGGTTGCGGCATGAGTGTTGTGCCGAGTGTGGCTGTGGTGGCGGCGAATACACCCGCCGATCGCGATCGGTTCCTCGATCTGCTGCGGATCTCGTCGCTGGTGGTCGTGGTGGTCGGTCACTGCCTGATGCTGACCGTGTCGGTGTCGGGCGACGACGTCCGTTTCGGCAATGTGCTCGCCGATCTGCCTGCCCTCCAGCCGCTGACCTGGCTGCTGCAGGTACTCCCGCTGTTCTTCTTCGCGGGCGTCGCGGCGGGCGCGCGCGGTATTGTCCCCGGAACATCTTGGGGTGCTTGGCTTTTCCGGCGCACGCAGCGGCTGATCCGGCCGGTCGGCTACTTTCTGGCTGCCTCGGCGGCGCTGGTGTTCGCCGCCGGGTCGGCGCTCGGGCCGGGCTGGCAGCGGCCGCTCGCGATCACCAGTGTGCAGCTGCTGTGGTTTCTCGGCATGTATCTGGCGGTGCTGGCCTGTACACCGCTGCTGGCCACCTGGGTGACCGGCACCGGCAGGATGTTCGCGACGATCGCGGCGATCGTGCTGGCCACCGCGATCGTCGACGCGGTGCGGCTCGGCGGTGGACCTGCCGAAGCCGGCTTCCTGAATCTCGTCGTGTGGCTGATCCCGGCGGTGCTGGGGATCGGCTATCTGCGCGGCCTGCTGTCCCGTCGGGTCGCCGCGTTGCTGGCCGGTGTGGTCCTGCTCGTCGACGTGGCGCTGGTCGTCGCCGGGCCGTACGACACCAGCATGGTGACGGTTCCCGGGCAGCGGTTGTCGAACCTGGCGCCACCGTCGCTGCTGCTCGCGGGGCACGCGATGGTGCTGTGCTGCGCGGCGATCGCCTTGGCCCCGTGGATACGGCGGCTGGCGGCGCGGCCACGCGTGTGGTGGCTCACGGTCATCGGCAACACCGGCGCGATGACGCTCTACCTGTGGCACATGCCCGCATTGCTCACGGTGCTCGTCGCGAGTCACCTGGCCGGTGGCGATCGGGTCGGCCCGACCCACCAAGGGTTCTGGCTGCTCACCCCCGTGCAGCTCGGCGCGACGCTGGTCCTCACCGCGCTAGCGTTCCTCGCCTTGCGCGGGCTGGAGAACACGCCGATGCGCTGGTGGGACGGCTCGGTCGCGACGGTGCGCGGCGCCCGTTCCGCCGCCGTGCTGTTCGCTGTGGCGGCGGCCGGGCTCGCGATTCTGCAGGCCACTCGAGGCGGCCTCACCTCGGAAGGGCTGCCCTGGTTCGCGGTCGCCGCCACGGCACTGTGCGGCGCACGGCTGCTAACCAGAGCATGAACGGCCCGCGGCTCCGGGGCGGTGAGAGAGCTGGCTCACGACAGCGCGAGATCGCCGAGCGCGTCGAGACCAACGGCGGTGCGTCCTCGCTCGGCGCGCCGCTCCGCCATGCCGTGTCGACCTTGTGCCAGCTGATCATCGGCTGCCGAAGCGCCCAGCCGAGCACCCGTGGCGGGGCATACCGTGATCGAACTCAGCCCTTCGACGGACGGCGCTGCGGCTTAGGGGTCACCGTGCCTTCGGCGAGGCGGCGCGCGCTCACCAGGAACGCGGTGTGCCCCTGCATCCGGTGTTCGGGACGCACCGCGAGCCCGACCACATGCCACCCGCGAACCATCGACTCCCAGGAGCGTGGCTCGGTCCAGCACTCCTGCTCACGCATCGCCTCGACGACCTTGGACAGCTGGGTGACCGTGGCGACGTACACGATGAGCACGCCACCGGGCACCAGCGCCTTCGACACCGCGGGCAGCGCGTCCCAGGGCGCGAGCATGTCGAGCACCACCCGGTCGACCTGCTCGCCGTCGTAGTTCGCCACGTCGGCGACGGTCAGCGACCAGTTCGGCGGGCGCTCACCGAAGAACGTCTCCACATTGCGCACGGCGTGCTCGGCGTGGTCGTCGCGGATCTCATAGGAGATCACCTGCCCCTCGGAGCCCACCGCGCGCAGCAGCGAGCAGGTCAGCGCACCGGAACCGGCGCCTGCCTCGAGCACCCGCGCACCGGGGAACACGTCGCCCTCGTGCACGATCTGGGCGGCGTCCTTGGGATAGATGACGGTGGCGCCGCGCGGCATCGACAGCACGTAGTCGGTGAGCAGCGGGCGCAGGGCCAGGTAGGGGGTGCCGTTGATCGACTTCACCACGGAGCCCTCGTCGGCGCCGATGAGGTCGTCGTGCTTGATGCCGCCGCGGTGGGTGTGGAACTCCTTGCCCTCCTCGAGCACCACCGTGTAGAGGCGCCCCTTGGCATCGGTCAGCTGCACCCGGTCCCCGATCGCGAATGGACCGGTCCGTCTGGCCGTCATGTATCTCCCGTTCTTCGAATGGAAGTCTCAAGCCTGCCAGGCGGGGCGATGCGCGCGATCGACGGGTCAGCTATTTCGCGGCAGTGAGCACGCGGTGCTGTTCGGCGAGGAGGGAGTGCGCTTCGGCTTCGGTGTCGGCCGGGACCTGCGCGACGTAGCGACCGACCGACACCAGGCATGCCCAGCTGCTCTCGTCGGTCTCGGCCCAGCAGACCGATCCGGGGACGGCCGTCGGGGCAGCCGTCGACTTCCATTCCCGATCGGAACCGAACTCGGCGGTGTCGGCCGCGAGCAAGGCCGCCGCGCCTGTGGCGTCGGCGGCGCGGTAGACGATGCTGCCTTCGACGCCGAACGCGCTCACCCCGACCTTGTCGAACAGCGCGCGGGCCGCCTGCTGGTCGTCGGCGTAATGCGCCGCGGCGTGCCTGCCGAAGGCTCCCCGGCTCGCACCGCCCTTGCCGACGGCGAGTGCGTGGATCCCGGTGGGGTCGTAGGGGACTTTCGCCAGCTCGGCGACCGGGGTGGCCGCGAAGGAATCCAGTTCGGGGCGTTGATGTTCGAGCGCGGCGCGGACGATCTTCCCGATCCCGGGGAGCGCACCGTTGCTCATCCGGGTGAACACCACGTACTCCCGGTGCGGGGTGAAGGCCATGCCGTCCAGCCTGCCGCGGTTCGTCATGGTGACGACCCGGCTGTCCGGCGCTTCCGGCAGGTCGGTGACCACCCAGTCACCGGATTCGAGCAGACCGCTCTGTGTGGTCGCGGCGGTGGCCAGGGCGTCGGCCGCCCTGGTCGCGGACGCGCTGTCGGGGAAACGCAGGATGCCGTGGGTGAGCCACTGGGTATCGGCGCTCGTCTCGCCGCCGTTGGAGCGCTGGACGGCGAAGCCGGTGATCAGGCCCTCGGCCGCGGCGGCGGCGCTCACCGCGTTGTTGTGGCCCGCCATGATCGTGAGCATCGGCTCGGTGAGGACACCGAGCGGTCCTCGGCGCACGAAGGTCGGGTCGATATCGGAGCCGAGGGTCAGCGTGTCGGCCATCCGGAAGCCCTCGGCGAGTTTGCCGGTCCGCAAATCCTGCTCGGAGCTGGTCGCGGTGGTCGTCGGTGCACTGGCCGATGTACTCGTGGCCACAGGCGGCAGTTGTTCCTCACAAGCACTGAGCATGATCATCGCGGCCACGGCCGCCCCCACCCGGATCGTTCGCATTCGGCGATCTTGACAGACACCGCCCCGATGGACGAATCGTGAACCTGTCGGTAGGTGCCGTTACCGTGGCGAACATGTCAGTGCCCCTGTCCGCGTCGATCGCCGACGAGACCTCTGCCGAACCGGTCACCCGGTCGCGTCCGGCGTTGTCTCCTTCGCGCGCAGCCGATTTCAAGCAGTGCCCGTTGAAGTACCGGTTGCGGGCGATCGATCGGGTGCCGGAACCACCCACGCGCGCGGCCGTTCGCGGCACGGTGGTGCACGCGGTGCTCGAGGACCTCTTCGGGTTACCCGCGGCCGAGCGTGGGCCCGACCGGGCGGCCGAGCTGGTTCCCGGCGCGTGGGAGCGGGTGCGGGCGGGCCGGGAGGGGCTCGACGAGCTGGTGGCGGCGGGCGGTCCGGAGGCGCTGTTCGATGAGGTGCGCCGCCTGGTCGCCGGGTATTACGAGCTCGAGGACCCCACCCGTTTCGATCCGGACGGTCTGGAGGAGCGGGTGGAGGTCGACCTCGACGGTGAGATCCCGTTGCGCGGCTTCGTCGACCGCATAGACGTGGCGCCCAACGGTCTGCTGCGCGTGGTCGACTACAAGACCGGCCGCGCGCCCGGCCCCCAGCACGAGGCCCGCGCCCTGTTCCAGCTCAAGTTCTACGCCCTGGTCATCCTGCGCACCCGCGGCATCCTCCCCGCACAGCTACGCCTGATCTACCTCGCCGACAAGGTACTGCTCACCTACACCCCCGACCGCGAAGAACTCGACCGCTTCGCCCGCATCCTCACCGCCCTGTGGCAAGCCATCCTCGACGCGGGCCGCACGGGCGACTTCCCACCCCAACGCAATTCGATGTGCCGCTACTGCGACTTCCACGCCCTGTGCCCGGAATTCGGCGGCACCCCACCCCCGTACCCCGGCTGGCCGACCCGAGACGCCACCACCACCGACATCGACCTCGGCCTCCCCCTGGTCCGCACCCCCGAAGACGTCTGATCCCGCTCGACGATCGCGCCACCGAAGATCCTCGAGCCCGCTTTAATTTCAGGCCCGACGGCACAGTTGGATGGCTCAGGTCACGGTTCGGCTGAATTCAACGCAGGCGGCGTTCCTCTTCTTCTTCCAGCCTGCGGCGTTCTTCCTCGCGCTCGACCTGTTCCTTTTCGATCTTCTCTTCGTGTTCGTCCTTGTTCGACATGTGTTCGCCCCGATCCGTTGTTGTCCGGACAAAACCAAGGTTCAGCCTACGCGCCAGGATGTCGCAGGTCAGGAAGCCGTTCGGTTCCAGCGGACGCGCAGGGCGGTGGGGCCGCGGAGCGCGGTGCCCACCTGGCTGGTCACGGTGGCGTCCTCGGCCGCCGCCGCATCGGCCAGCCGCAGATCGGGCAGGCGGGTGAGCAGAGCGATCAGGGCGGTGCGGAGTTCGGCCAGCGCCAGCCAGCTGCCGAGGCAACTGTGTGGGCCCTGTCCGAACGAGAGCATGGTGGTGGCGCGGCGGGAGATGTCGAACTCGTGTGGCGCGGGGTATTTCGCCGGGTCACGGTGAGCGGCGTTGACGGCGAACAACATCGGGGTGAGGGCGGGAATGTCGAGACCCTGCCAGTGGGTGTCCCTCGGGCAGGCGCGAGGCAGCAGCCCGACCGGTGGTTCCCAGCGCAATCCCTCCCAGATCGCCCACTCTGCCTGGTCCGCCGGATCGGCCGTGACCAGGGCGAGCTGGTCCGGATGAGTCAGCAAGGCGGACAACGTATTTCCCAGAGCCAACATGGTGGTGTCGGCGCCCGCCGGGAACAGCAGCCGTAGGAAGGCGAGTATCTGATCGTCGGACAGGGTGGTTCCCTCGACGCTCTCGGTGACCAGCTTCGAGATCAGGTCCGCACCGGGCTCCTCGCGCCGGGCCGCGATGATCGGCAGCACATGGTCGGCGAACTCTCGCGAAGCCCGTTGTGCGGCAGCGGGATCCAATGGGAAATAGAACAGGTCGTGCGCCCAGCGCAACACCGTCGCCTCGTCGCCGACGGGCAGACCGAGCAATCTGCTGATCACGAGAACCGGGTAGCGCGTGGTGAATTCGGCCACCAGGTCGGCAGCGCCGAGATGAGCGAAGCGGTCGATCACCTCGTGGGCGACCGGCGCGAGGAGCGGTTCGATCCAGCCGCTCACCAGACTGCGCCGGAACGGTGGGGCGACGATGGCCCGGTTCACCCGGTGTTCGTCGCCGGTCATGCACTGCAAGGTGCGGCCGAGCACCGGTTCGGTGGTGAGCGAGTACACCGCCTGCGCCGGGAAGGTCTCCTCGTCCTTGAAGGCCGCAGACACCAGGTCATGGGTGAGCAGCAGCACCGCACGCGTCCCCGCGAAGGGGACGATCGCGTACGGCCGGCGGGCCCGCAGGTCGGCCAGCACACGGTGCAGGTCGGGCGTGTCCTGGAAGGCGAAGTCGATGTCGGTGATGTCGAGAGAGTCCAGGAGCGACGAGTGCGGCATAACATTCCTCCGGACACGAATATTCGTGTCGTCGAATCGGATTTTCGGCACGCGGACGCTAGACGACCGCGTCGGGAAGAACAAGAGGGAATGCGTGACCGCGTCACCACCGACCGATCGGGTCGTCTCCGTCGTCGAGCTACTCGCCGCCGAGGCACCACTCACCGCCGCGAGCGTCGCCGACCGGCTCGCACTGAGCCGGTCGACGGTCGCCGCCATCCTCACCACATTGGAATCGCGTGGCTGGGCGCTGCGTTCTCGCGACCTGACCTACCGGCTCGGGCCCGCGTTCCCCACCGCACACCGGGCAGCCGCACCCGCAGGCGCGGACGCCGCGTTGCGCGAGCTGGCCCGCCGGGTCGGGTGTGGCGCCGCGCTGGCGGTGGTCTCGTCGACCTCGATGACTTTCGTCGGCCTGGCCGCCCATCACGGCCGGGTGCCCGCCGGGATCGAGGTCGGTGCCCGCGTGCCGCTGCGCGCTCCCGCAGGCGCGAGTGTCATCGCGTTCTGCGCCCCGGAACGGCAGCGCGCGTGGCTAGCCACCGCCGACCCCGGCCGACGCGATGAACTGACCACCGCGCTCGCCGAGATCCGCTCCGCCGGACTCGCGGTCTGGGGCATCGACCCCGCCGACCTCGCCACCCTCGATGTGCTCGCCGAAGTAGCAGGCCACCTGGCACATTCACCGGCTTCCGGACCACTACGCCGTCGCGTCCTCGGCCTGCTCGGCGACCTCAGCGGCTACCCCCACACCGCCCCCGACCTGGCCGCGGCGGCACCGTTACCCATCGCCTACCTCGCGGTACCGGTGTTCGATCGTGACGAGGTGCCGCGCTGGGAACTGCAGATCGGGCCCCTGCATCCGGCGGTCTCCCGTGGCGACCGCGAGTTGTACCGCACAGAACTGCTCGCCTGCGCCCAGAAGCTCGGCGCCGCGACCTGACCGCGCAGAGCACCCTGGCCGTCCTTGCTCAGCCGCCGACGGGCTCGGCGCTGCCGGCGGATGCAGCCCCATCTGGACCCGCCGCGCGAGCAGGCGTTCGACCAGGTCAGGCCGCGAAGTCACGGAACAGCAGCACCGAAAGGCCGAGTCCGGCGGCAAGGTTCACCAGCACCGCCGAACCGAAGACGGCGATCGGCCGCCACCCGGCCTCGCGCAATCCGCGCAGCGAGAATTCCAGGCCGATGGACACGAAGGCCAGGATCAGGAACCAGGTCCGCAGGTCGTTGACGATCGCGATATGCGCGGCACCGGTCTTCTTGTCGACCGATTGCAGGTACAGGGTGCCGATGATCGACGCGGCGACGAACCCGAGCACGAATTTCGGGAACCTCGCCCAGAATTCACCGAGGCTCGGGCGCGCGGCACCCGGCGTGCGGTCCACCCGGAACGCGAACCACGCGGTGAGCGCGATCGCGACGAGTCCGATCAGCGCGTTCTGCGTCGTCTTCACGATCGTCGCGATCTGCAACGATTCCTCACCCGCGAGCGCACCGGCGGCGGCCACCGCCGCCGTGGTGTCGATATTGCCGCCGATCCACGCACCCGCGACCGCATCGGAAAGCCCGAGAAGGTCAGCGAGCCAAGGCAGCAGGAAGATCGACGGCAGCGCGAAGATGATCACCAGCGAGGCCGCGTACGCGATCTGTTCACGCCGCGCCTGCACCGCCCCGGCCGCCGCGATGGCCGCGCTCACCCCGCAGATCGACACCGCGGACGACAGCAGGGCGCGCAGTTTGTCGTCGAGCCCGAGCACCCCACCGAACCACCAGGTGAATCCGAAGACGATGGTGATCAAGGCCAGCGCCTGCACGATCGCGGGCGCCGCCGCCGTCACCAGAATCTTCAGATTGACGGAGGCACCGAGTAGCACCACGCCGGTCTTGATGAAGAACTCCGTCCGGAACCCGGCCGAAAGCCGTTCGCGCAGACCGAGTTTGCCGAGCACCACGTTCCCGATCAGGCCGATCGCGATCGCGTACACCGGGTACTCGATGGTCTTCGCGACTCGCTTCAACGGCGTGTCGGCTGCCCACTGCGGCACCTGCGTGTCGAAGAATCGCGTCAGCGCGCCGAGCACGAGCACAAGGAGCACCCCGGCGGCGATATCGGTAGAAGTGGCGCGCGTATTCCCCTGCACCGCCGCGGTTTCGGACGTGGTCTTCACCTCCGCCATCACGGCACCAGCCAATCGGGAATCGCCCCCACCAGCACGAGACCGATCAGCACGAGACCGACAACGGTCGCCGCCCAATCCTCGTTCCACCTGAAAGCACTACCCGGCCGCGGCTCGGTCTCTGCTTGCGACACTGTGTCTCCTTGCGTTCCTCATCGAGAACCGCAAACTAACCGCGCCACCCGCTCGCACACACCGATTACACTCACCCTGAACCGATCTCGACCGATCGACCGCCGAGCTCACGACCTCGGCATTCACCCCCGTCTCCGACGGAATCGCGCGAATTGTGCGACAGACCCCTGGATTCCGGGACTCCCTACGACGGCCGTCATTCGCGTACACTGCCGTTCGAGAGTGAAGAACGGGGTGCGGGGGAGGTTGCGTCGGATGACCGATGGCGACGGCAGGGAACGCCTCCACGCCGAAATAGCAGCCTTCTACGCGGGCTTCGGGCAGCCGGACGCGTTGCTCGCCGCGTTTCGGCAGGCCGCCCTGTTGGTTCCACTCACCGCCGAGAACCGGGTCTTCTTCCTGCCGTTGGGTGGTGTCGACTGGTTGTGCGCGTTCACCAGCGTCGAGGAATACGCCCGGTTCGTCGCCGCGCGCGATCGCCTCGACAATGCCGTCGACCAGGACAAGGACTACCGCTACCACTGGATTTTCGGGCGGCGCCTGCGCGACTACCTGGATACGCGCGACGAACCCGCCGGAATAGCGATCGACATCGTCGGTTCCGCGCCGATGGCGTTTCCACCTGATCTCACCGAACACGCGACAGACGGGGGCATGCGATGACCACATTGAAAGTCGACCCCGCGGTGCTGCAACAGGCCGCGACGGGCATCGACGACACCATCGGTCAGCTGTCGGAGATGGGGATCGGCGAGACCGGCAATATGGGCCGGGGATTCGCGCTGCTCACGATGTCCACGCTCGAGGCGGGCAAACAGACGGTACAGAAGACCTTCGAGGAATTCACCGAGCGGTGGTCGTGGGGTGTGCGCGCATTGGTGCAGGCGGGCAACTCGATCGCCCGCACACTGGGATTGGCGGCGGGCCGCTACGACGAGATGGAAACCAAGTCCGAGGACACGCTGAAGACGATGTGGACGCATATGGCGGGCAATCCACATCTGTCGGGTGAGGAGATCACCAAGCGTTCCTGGGGTGAGACGTTCGCCGACAATTCGTTCAACCACATTCGCAACGCTGATTACAGCGTGAAGTCCTTTCAGGACGCCGGCCAGCACATTCAGACCAATATGAAGGTCATCGAGGCGGTCGGACCGCAGGCGTACGCGAATATCAGTCCGGTGACCGGCAGCCTACTCACCGGTGAAACTCCCGGCTGGAATACCGGTGCGGCCGAGCGAGCCGCGGAGATCATGAAGAAGGAGCAGGGGGGCCAGTAGTCCGTGGGGATCGGCGATTTCATCGACAAAGTCGGCAGCGCGATCGAAGACGGTGTCGAGAATGTCGTCGAGGGTGCGGGCCAGATCATCGACGACGGCCTGGATGTAGTCGGTGACGCGGCCAAACACGTCGGGCTGGAGAAATTCGGTAATGCGCTCGACGATCTCGGCGACAACATCGCCTCCGCGACCGGGGGCGACGTCGAAGAGGAAGAGCTGGGCCGGACCGAGGACCCCAAAGAGCTGATCCTGGGCGAGCCGTCCGAAATCGGTTCCGCCGCCGAGACATTGACGAAGATGGCCGAGGCGATCGAATCGACCGGTCAGGCGCTGCAGAAGATCGATGCCACCGAATGGACCGGTAAGGGCGCCGACGCGTTCAATGCCGTCTACGACAAACAGCCGAAACTCTGGTTCGACGGCGCCGACGCGATGGCGGCCGCGGCCGAGGCACTGAAGGCCTGGCAGAACGAGGTGAAGGCCGCCCAGGACAAGGCCCAGACCGCCATCGACCGGTGGAAAGCGGCCGATGCCGAAGAACGTCGGCAGAAAACCTGGTGGAACGGTCTGACCGGCGAGCAGCAACAGGCGAATCCGCTCATCGATACCTGGACGTCCATTCGCAACGAGGCGCGCGAAATCCTGCGCGGCGCACGGGTGCAGCGTGACAACGGCGCATCGATCGCGGTCGGCGCGATCGAGACAGCTACCGAGCGGGCGCCGAAGGAACCGCCGTTCAGTGAGCGGTGGATCGCCAATATTTCCGACCTCAAAGGGGTGCTCGACCACGCTGCCCTGAATTTCACCGCCGGATTCCTCACCGCTATCACCGGAATGGTGCAATTGGTGCGCCAGGTGAATCCGACCGATATCTACAACATCACCCATCCCGCCGACTACGCCAAAGGGTTGTCCGATCTGGGGACCGGACTCGTTGTCGCCGTAGCCGATCCGGGTGCGGCGGTCGACGCCATCCTCAAAGAGGCAAGGGCCAACCCGTTCGAATTCGCCGGGTCGCTGGCCCCCGACCTCATCCTCACGGCCGCGACCGGTGGTGGTGGCAGTGTGAAGACCGCGATCTCCGCGCTCAAACGCGGCGCCGACGCGGGCAGGCGCGTGTCGGGCAATGGCGTCGACCCGAACCCCACTCCGACTCGGGCCCCGGAAACCCCGAGCCCGACCCGAGACGCCGACCCGCCAGGGCAGACCACGCCGCCTGAAGGTGCGGGTCTGCCGCAGAACGACCGGGGGTCCTCACCCGCTGAGGCGCGGCCCGTCGAGGCGGGCCCACAGCGCGAGGCCCCCACCCAGCGCACCGAGGACACCGGCGGTGGGCACTCGAGCGCGCCCGAGAACACCGAGCCGCGCCAGGCCGAGCCGGCACCACGAACGCAGCAGGACGAGCCGGCCCCGGCCGCCGAAAACCCGGGCACCACCCGCGATCCCGAGCCCACCCCCGAGGC